>NZ_JBEYXM010000036.1:0-55993 GCF_040704595.1 Streptomyces sp. NPDC046870 | reverse complement strand
GACAGGGACTCGCCGGTGTTCGGGCCGGTGGCGTACGAGCTGAAGCTGTCGGAGGCGATCCGGCGGGGCATCGTGGCGCCGTATCAGGTGCTGTGTGCCGGGGAGGTTGATGCTTGCGTTGGCCGATGTTCTTGCCGTGGGCGGTGTGGCCGCGCTCGCGCCGGGTTGGCTTGAAGCAAGGCTGCCCCGAAGGGGGGTGAGGGTGTGAAGCACGGTGTTGCCCTGGCGGGTTGAGGTGGTCAAACCCGCCTCGCGCAGCGCGGTGGCGTGCTGGCTGGCTGTCGGTGGCGCGACGCCGGTGCGCCGGGCCAGCTCTCCAGTGGTGCAGCCGTCCTCGATCAGGCGCAGGCAAGCGGCCCGGGTAGGGCCGAGAAGGCTCGACAGGGCCTTGGGGTGGTCTTTGGTGCCCTCCAGGCTCCACCAACCCTGTGTCCGGGGCAGCGGGTATACCAACACCGGTGGCAGGCTTGGGTCGATGAGTGTAATCGGGACACGCCAGCAGAACACCGAGGGCACCAGCACGAGGCCCCGCCCGTCCAGATGGATGTCGTGCTCGACGGGATAGTTCACTTGCAATACCGGCGGCCTCCACCGCATCGCCGGCCCCAGGCCGGCCAGCAGTCCTTCGCTTCCGGAATCGAGCAGGGTACGGGCCTGCACGGCCCGTTCGGCATCGACGAGTGCCTGCATCCGTGCGGATTCAGCCTGGAAGGTGATCGCCACTGACGTACTGGACGGAACAAGGTTCCGTGTCGATATCTACAACTACAACGACTTCGATCTGTATTTCGGTGGACAGGTAGCTTTCTAACCTCCATCTTTCATGAAGGGCCGTCAGATTGCTGACGGCCCTTTTCCGCTCGTCCAGCTCTGGCACGGGCACGGGCACGGAGCCAGAGGCGAGGATCCGCAGGTGCCGTATGACAGGCGGTGAGGCGTCGGTTTCCTAATCGTCGATCACGGTCGTGTGGTGGGGAACGCGTCTCGTGCAGCAATCGTCAGCAACCCGGCCCCCACTCTCACGCAAGCCTCACCGGCCCCGCGCACAGAGGAGCGGCTCGGATGATCCACCTCCGCGAGCACCAAGTCACCGCGGTCGCCGCGATCCGCGCCTGGGCCGGCCACCCCGAGCGCACCCCCGTTTCCCCCCGGGGCGCACGCGGCACCCTCGTCTCGGCGACCGGGTCGGGCAAGACCATCACCGCCGCCTGGGCAGCGCGCGACTGCTTCCCCGACAGCCGAATCCTCGTCACGGTCCCGACGCTGGACCTGCTGGTGCAGACGGCCCAGGTGTGGCGTCTGGTGGGTCATCAGGCGCCGATGGTCGCGGTGTGTTCGCTGGAGAACGACCCGGTGTTGAAGGAGTTGGGCGTGCGGACTACTACCAACCCGATCCAGCTCGCCCTGCGGGCCGGTCCGGGCCGGTGGTCGTGTTCGCCACGTATGCCTCTCTGGTGGACCGCGAGGACATCGACGCACCCGAGGGCCAGCGGAAGGTTCGCGGGCCGCTGGAGGCCGCTCTGGCGGGTGGAGAGCGGCTCTACGGCCAGCGCATGGCGGGCTTCGACCTCGCGATCGTGGATGAGGCGCACGGAACCGCCGGTGATCTTGGTCGTCCGTGGGCGGCGATCCGCGACAACCAGCGGATCCCGGCGGACTTCCGGCTCTACCTGACCGCGACCCCACGCATCCTCGCCGCGGCCCGCCCACAGAAGGGCGCGGAGGGCCAGGAGGCGGAGATCGCGACCATGGCCGACGACCCGGAGGGCACCTACGGTGCGTGGATCGCCGAACTCGGGCTCTCGGAGGCGATCGAACGCGAGATCCTCGCCGGGTTCGAGATCGACGTCCTGGAGATCCGCGACCCCTCCCCCGTCCTCGGAGAGTCCGAGGAAGCCCGGCGCGGCCGGCGTCTGGCGCTCCTGCAGACCGCGCTCCTGGAGCACGCGGCGAAGTGGAACCTCAAGACCGTCATGACGTTCCACCAGAAGGTCGAGGAAGCCGCCGCCTTCGCGGAAAAGCTGCCGGAGACCGCTGCCGAGCTGTACGTCAACGACGCCACCGACGACGACCTGGCCGCCGCCGACAAGCTGCCGAAGTCCTCCATCGACGCGGAGTTCTACGAACTCGACGCCGGCCGCCACGTACCCCCGGGACCGGGTGTGGTCGGCGTGGCTGTGCGGCGACCACCTCGTCACCGAGCGGCGCGAGGTCCTGCGCCAGTTCGCCAACGGCATCGACGCCGCCGGGCGCCGGGTCCATCGCGCCTTCCTCGCAAGCGTTCGCGTACTCGGGGAGGGCGTGGACATCACCGGCGAGCGGGGAGTCGAGGCCGTGTGCTTCGCGGACACCCGCGGCTCCCAGGTCGAGATCATGCAGAACATCGGCCGCGCGCTCAGGAAGGCGAGCCATGGCGGGAACCCCTTTTTCCACTGGCGCGCGGCCCGTCGCGGGAAGCCAGCGACGAGAGAGGTCACAGATCGGCGGCAGCGATCATCATCACATACTATACATGTACTCATACATATCACCGGCCGTCACCGCCACGCCACTCCGAACCAGTACGTCGCTGTGGGCCGGGCCGCGGCGCTGCGCGGGGGCCCGGCCCACAGCGACGACCGGCCGGGCGGTGGCGCACGGGCCTCAGGTGCGAGTGCGGCTGACGTCCCGCAACGGCACCCGCGCGGCGTGGCCGACCAGTACGGCCCGCACGGAATCGAACGGAGTGGGGCTGCGCAGGGCGCGAGAGGTGATCATCGCTCCCTCGACGCCCGCGAGCACGGCGTCGGCGAGCGCCCTGGCCGCGGCGCGCTCCACGCCGAAGGCGACGAAGTGGAAGGCCAGTCTGTCGGTCATCTCGGAGAAGGCCCGGCGGCCGGTTTCGGCGATCTCGGCCGACTGCTGGGTGGCGCCCTCAGTGATCAGTGGGGCGACGCCGCAGCCTCGCCCGTAGTCGCTGGCGATCATGCCGTCGCGAGCCAGATCGACGTAGAGCTCGATCAGCCGGACTGCGGACGTAGCCTGGCCGGCGGCCCGATCGATGATCTCGACCTGCTCGAACGCGTGGGCTTCGGCAGCCTCGATGGCCAACTGCGTCTTGCCGCCGGGGAAGTGGAAGTAGACCGAACCGCGGGACGTACCGCTGAGATGGAGTACGTCGGAAAAGGCTGTCGCGTTGTAGCCGCGCTGCCGCATCAGCTGCGTTGCGGCCTGCACCATCTTCTCCTTCGCGTCCGTTCGCTTTCCCATCCTGCACCCTCTCCGCGTGAACATGTATGGTGACCTTCATAGTATCCTGATGGTGGCGCTGGACGAAGAGCAGCACCGTCCGGTTCGACGACGAACTTTTCATGCCCTGCGCCGAGTCTCACCGATCCGCGGCGATCCTGGCGCAAGCCCCGGTGTCCGCGGAGTCGGATCCGTCTGCACGCAGGGACGATCAAGTGACAAAGGATTGCGGAGTGACATCGCCCGTTCTCGTCCTGGGCGAGGGCTCTGCCCGAGGGGGCCTGGCCGCAGCAGCTCAAGGTGACAGTGGTGGATGCCCGCACCGGACTCGTTTCCGTCTGGTCGGCCCAGGACGCCATTCCGTTGGCTGTCGCCGTCTCCTCCTCCACCGCGGCCCCGGGCTTGGCACCGCCGGTCGAGATCGCCGGTTCGGTCTGGGTCGACGGTGGCGTGCGCTCCACCACCAACGCCGACCTGCTCGTGGAAAGCGGCAACGGCTCTGCGCAAGGAGCCTCGTGCACTCCCGGGGCGGGCAGCGTACTCATAGTGGCGCCCAGGCCCACCCCTGACCTGGCACGCGAGGAGAAACTCCTCGCCGAGCGCGGGCACCGTGTGCGAGTGGTCACCGCGAGGCCCTTCTACAAGACACCCGCCGACCTACTCGATCCTCGCGTCATCGACATCGCGGCGGCCACCGGCTCACGTCAGGCAGGCGACCTTGCCGCGCAGCTCGTCACCTGGTGGGATGACTGATCGCGCCCACCCCCTCAGGCAGCGGGTCAGGTTCCCGTCGGCGCGTCTGCCCGGCGGCCCCGCAGCGTCAGGACCAGTGCGGCCCCCAGCAGGGTCGCCACCGCCATCACGACTATCGCCCGGTCCGCTCCGTGGGCGATGGTGCCCGCCGAGCTGACCAGTGCCAACATCAGTGCGACGCCGGCGGACGAACCGATGTAGCGGGCCGTGTTGTTCGCTCCTGAGCCCATCGCGGCGCGCTGCGGCGGCACCGACTCCACGGACAGCCGGGGCAGTGCTGCGTTCAGCAGGCCGCTGCCGAGGCCCGCGACGAACACGCCCGGCAGCAGCCGCGCCTCGGAGGAGGCGCCCAGCATGCTGAGGATGCCAGCGGCGTGCAGGACGAAGCCGCCCGCCATCTGGTGGCGTACGGCGAACCGCGCGTTCAGTCGCTTGGCCTGGTAGGCGACCACCGCGGCGGTCCCGGCCCACAGCACGAGGATCCAGGCCGTCTGGAACACCGACAGGTGCAGCGCCCTCTCCGCGACGACGGGCAGGTAGCTGAAGAACCCGATCACCGCGAGCCCTGTGAGCAGCGCGCCCAGCACGGATGACCGGAACGGCGCGTGCCTGAGCAGCCCCAGGTCGACCAGCGGGGCCGCGGTACGCCGCTCGATCAGGGCGAAGGCCGCCAGCAGGACGAGGGTCGCCACCAGCAGGAGCAGTACGGGGACGGCCAGCCAGCCGTTGCGGCCCAGCGTCAGTGCGGTCAGCAGCGCGGTGAACGCGAGCCCCAGGGCCGCCGCGCCCGGCAGGTCCGGACAGGCGCGGTGCGCGGCACGCGACTCGGACAGGACACGGGAGGCGTAACAGCCGGCGACGAGCGAGGATACCCCGAGCACCAGGTAGAGAGGACGCCAGCCGAGACCGTTCAGCGCGGCGGCGAGCAGCGGTCCGAGAGCGATGCCACCGCTGACGGCGGCGCCCCAGGCGCCGGTGGCCCTGAGCCGGGCGGGGCCGGCGGGGAAGGCGTGGGCGATGAGTCCGAGGCTGGCGGCCAGCACGGCAGCGCTCGCCGCCCCCTGTGCGACGCGCGTGAGCGTGAAGAGAAGGGTGCTGTTCGCGAGGGCGCTGAGGGCGGTGGTGACTGCGAGCCCCACCGTGCCGATCAGGAACACGCGCCGTCTGCCGAAGTCGTCCGCGAGACCTCCGGCCACGAGCAGCAGCGCCGCAAGCCCGAGCGGGGTGCCGTTGAGCAGCCAGGCCTGCGCGGACAGCGGGGTGTGGAAGATCGTGGATAGGGAGGGCGCGGTCAGCAGCGGGGCCGTGTAGTTCATGAGCGCGACGAAGGTGGCGAGCAGCGTGGCGACGAGGGTGCCGCGCGCACTCGATGCGGCCCCGGGGTGGTCGGCCTTCTGACCCTGAGGCGGTGACGCACCGTCCGCGCCCGGGCTCACGTCTCCGGCGTCTTGGGCGGAGTGTCGGGCCGATGCGGCGGCTGACTCGAACGGTGAGGACATGGCCCTGCCTCCGTTGCAAAGTCCGGTGACGGAACCTGTATGCGCGACTGTAGCAGGCTGGGTTCAATGGACGAACTCATAGGGAAGTGGACTGCGCCCATGCCTCCCGGCCAGGACTGCGCGCAGCAGCAGTGCTCCATCGCCCGCGCGCTGAAGGTGGTCAGCGCGCCGGACGCTGCTCGTCGTGCGGGACGCCTTCTACGGCGTCCGGCGCTACGAGGCCTTCCTGGTCCACCTCGGCATCCTCCGGGCCGTACTGGCTGCCCGGCTCCAGACGCTGGAGCAGGCAGGCGGCGCCTTCGACGCGTCGTCGACGACGTGCCCGAGGACTTGACGGGGGCATCCGGGGCTGACCGTGCGGTTCGGCACCAGCGGCGACGGCATGCAGATCGGTGTGCA
Organism: Streptomyces sp. NPDC046870; assembly: GCF_040704595.1. Taxonomy (NCBI): domain Bacteria; kingdom Bacillati; phylum Actinomycetota; class Actinomycetes; order Kitasatosporales; family Streptomycetaceae; genus Streptomyces; species Streptomyces sp. NPDC046870. The sequence continues at coordinate 50,114 of NZ_JBEYXM010000036.1, read as the reverse complement.
GTTGGCGGCCAACGTGCACGCGGAGTCGACGATCCTGTACCTCGCCGCCCTGCTGGAGACGCTGAACCCGGTACGGGACCAGCACCCCACCCTCTGACACTGCGGCGAACCCCACGATGACGTGAGGGCCCCTTGCGCGGGGTACTGCGCGTGGCTTCGACGGTCAGCGGGAAGTCATGGCGTCCTTGTTCCGTCTGACGTACTCCTCGACACTCATCGGCTCGCTGCCCCCGATGTCCCGCACGACGTCGTTCGTGCCGGCGAAGACGCCGTTCTGGTAGTCGACGGTGACGTTCCGCAGGTGCTGGATGGTGTGCGTGTGCCAGCCGCGGGCCTCCAGGGCGCGGGCGAAGGTGTCGAAGTCGACGGGTTCGTAGCGCACGGGCCGTCCCAGGGCGCGGGAGACGGCTGCGGCGATCTCGTGGTGGTCGAGCTCGGTCGGGCCGTGGAGGGGGTAGGTCCGGCCGGCGTGCGGCGCCGGATCGGCGAGGAGGGACGCGATCACGCGCCCCTGGTCCTCCGCGGCGATCGGAGCGTGCCGCCCGTTGCCCATGGGGAGGCGGAGCAGTCCCTCAGGGCCGTCCCACTCGCCGAAGACGGTGAGCCATTCGGCGAAGAAGGTCGGCCGCAGGTGGGTTGCCGGCACGGGATAGTGGTCGAGCAGGCGTTCGGCGAGCCAGTGGTGGCGGGCGGCGTTGCTGGCCGCTTCCCGGCGGGCGGAGATCTGGGACATGTTGACGATGGCGCCGACGCCGTTGTCGGCCGCCGCCTGGGCGAAGACCGTCGTGGCCTCGATCAGCCCGGGACGGATGGGATAGGTGAAGTAGGCGCTCCGTACGCCGCGGGTGGCCGCGGTCACCGCGTCCAGGTCGAGCAGGTCGCCGGTGACGACCTCGGCACCCGTCGCCGCCAGGCGCTCGGCCCGCTCGTCGCGGCGGTGGACCAGGGCCCGCACGGGGAGGCCGGCCTCGGTGAGGAGGCGCACGGCGTGCCTTCCGGTCTGGCCGGTGGCTCCGGCAACGAGGATCGGCTGATCGGTGGTGGCGTTCATGTGCGGGCTCCTGCAGTCGGCTCGGTCTCGATGTCTCCGGTGAGGAAGGCGTGTCGCGCGGTCGGGAGGTAGTCGGCCAGCGTCAGCGGCTCGCGGCCCAGCAGTGCGCGCAGGGCGTCGGGGTCGGCGGGGCGGGTGGGTCCGTCTGCGGCCATGGCGGCGGCGACGGCGGAGATGTGCCCGGCCATGTCGGGGTTCACGACGCCCGCGCCGTCCCGTTCGGACAGCTGGACCAGCTCGCGCCGCCAGGTGTCCCGATCGACGGGCTCGTAGCGGACTGGCTTGCCGATCAATGCGCCGACCAGGGCGGCGACGGCGGTGTGGTCCAGCTGCTCGGCGCCGGGTGGGTAGCACACGGGTCCGTCGAACCGCTCGGGGTGCAGGAGCGCGGCCACCGCCAGCTCGCCCGCGTCGGACCCGTTGATCCAGGGCACCCGGCTGTCGCCGAAGCAGTTGCGGATCACGCCTCGCTCGGCCACCGAGGCCGCGTGGAGCAGGGGGATGTTCTCGTGGAAGGCGGCCGTGACGCGCAGCACGAGCACGTCGAGCCCGCCCCACATCAGGACCTGCTCGGCCAGCCACTGGTCCCTGCCCCGATCGCTGGGGTGGTCGGGCTGGGCCGGCCCCATGGACATCACGACCGTACGGACGCTCTGCCCGCTCTCGCGTACGGCGGCGGCGTAGTTCGCCGCTGCCGCGATGACACCGGCATCGATGGGATACGTGAAGTACGCCGACTCCACCCCCGCCAGCGCCTCCAGGAGGCTGCGGCGGTCGTGCAGGTCGCCGGCGACGACCTCGGCACCCCGGGCTTCCAGGGCCCGCGTGCGCGGGCCAGGCCGCCGCGCCAGGACGCGCACCCTTCGGCCTTCCTCCAGGAGGCGGTGCACCAGGTGCGGGCCCGTTCCACCGTGTCGGCCCGTCGCGCCCGTCACGAGGACGGGGCCGGATGGAGAGGGGTTCATGGGAGCTCCGACCTGTCGTAGGGGGAAGAACCGGCGGCGCCTACGCCGACGTGATGACGGTGAGTCAGTCCCCGTCGGGCACGGTGGCCCACGATCGGCCTGAAGAGCGCGGCAGTGGCCAGGCGATGGCGGCCCGGACCGGTGCCGCTCCGCACGCCTGACTATACTAGAAGTAAGTCAGGTCGTTACGGGAGTCCCACGTCGCTGAGTGCGGAGCACGTCATGCCGATCGTCTCCGCGCAAGCACATGGCGGCACGGTGGCCGCCGCCGCGGGGAGTCGGCGCCGTGTCGCGTTCGGCCGCCCTCCCTGCGGGCGCGCCACCCGGACCCGCTACCCCGGGTTCCGCGAGCGGTCTTGACGGCCTGGCCGCTCGCCCTCGTCCCGACGCTGTCGCTGTCGCTGTCGCTGTTCGGCAGCGTCTGCGATCATCTCGAGCGTCGGCCCGTCGTCCCGCCCTACCGAGGGCGCACGCGCGTCCCCGCAGAGGCGGCTGGCCGGGGCCAGAGGGGCGTCCTACCCGCTAACCCTCGACAGGAGGCGTCGCGTCCGCAGCGAGGCCGCCCGACACCTTGACGACGCGGACGACCGTGTCTGCGACCGGGACGTCATGGCCCGCCGCGCACCGCACGCGGGGCTCGATCTCCGCCCCGCACCCCGCGTGTGTCAGCTCCAGCTCTCCCGGCCGCTCGGCCGGCAACAGGGAGCCGAACCGGATAAGACTCACCAGCAGCGGGAACAGCTCACGCCCCTGCTCTGTGAGGACGTACTCGTGCCGGGTGCGCTGCCCCGGCTCCCGGTAAGGGACGCGCGTCAGCATGCCGGCCTCGACGAGCTGCCGCAGCCGCTTCGAGCCCACCGCGTCGGTCACGCCCGCCCGGCGCACCAGGTCGTCGAACCGGCGACCGCCGTAGAAGACCTCCCGCAGCAGCGTCATCGCCGACCGGGTGCCGATCAGATCCAGCGCCCGCTCCAGGGGGCACCATTGGGCAGCCGTCCACCGATCCCGGTCGGACAACGGCCCCGCCAGCTCCATCACATCGTCCGCCACCGGAGCCTCCCGATCTGGCCCTCGCCCCTACCTGACTATGTCAAGCATAGGTCAGGTGTGGGCGGACGCGGCCGGACGGACGCCCTCGCCGTCTGCCGGGCGTCAGCGCGCCGCCCGACGCCCAGTCGATTCGCGTTCCGGACCCCCGCCATGCCTGTCGATCTCAGGCGTTGCAAAGGCTGCGCAGGTGGGGCAGGTCTGCGCCGGCCAGCGCCGACTCCCTCGGCTCCGACCTGTTGCACCGGTGCGCGAACCGCTCATGCGGAGCGTCCAGTTCACCTGCCCACAACCTGACATCAGCAAGGTCCTCACCCACGACCACACCAACGGCCGACCTGGTCAGCCATCACGGCAAGCACCGTTGCAGTACGTCAGGTGTCTGGGCGGACGGCCCGCGCCGGAATCGGTGTTGGCGCCTCCGCCGACAGGCGGGTCGCCGTCGGGCGGCTATTGCGAGCCCTTCTTGCGCTGTCGGTAGGCGCGCATGGAAACCATGGAGGCGCAGCCGGGCCCATGGTAGAGGGCGGAGGCATTGCGGGAGCGATCGAGAAATCCTTCGTGGCAGACCTCGTTGCGACAGGCTTTGATCCGCTGCCACATCCCCGCTCGGTCCAGTTCGGCGACTGCGGCCAGGATGGCGCCGAAGGCGCCCCAGACGCCCTCACGGACGGGGACCAGGGTGGTGGCGAACCGGGTCGTGACAGCACGCAGGGGCGCGCCGTCGGCGATGCGTGCGATGCGTGCTTCGGCGCGTGCCACGCACTCCGGTGGTGCGGCCTCCTTCTGGGAGTGCGCAAGCAGCAGGGTCTGCAAGGCGTCGCGGAATTCTCGCGCTGTTGCGGCGTCGGCGTCGCTGACGGCGTCGTCGGGGTGCCCTACCGCCCTGAGCCACTGGCGCAGTGTGTGGGCATCTTCGAGTTGTTCACCGCGACCGCCGGCATGGGTGTTGACGAACGACAAGACGAGGTCTGCCGCCGGGTGCGTGGCCAGGGAGCGTGGTGTACCCGCCGCCGTCATGCCGTCCTCTCTCCGTATCGCGTTCGTGGCCGTGCGGCCACGCGGTGACAACCTACCGGATAAGTGCAACTGGGATTGAAGCACAACAGCGAGCCTCTTCATCGATTGACCGTTACTCGCGTCAGGGCTATGGTCGCAACCGTGATAGAAACCTGCAAAGACGATCCGGAAGGGATCGTGGCGGGCGCCCACGTACTGGACAACCCGATCTGGCACTCACTGAACGGCGCGCACCAATCCCTGGCACTGACGGACGGCCGTGCTGCGCGCTATCCGGCAGATGTGTCGCCGTTCATGACGCTGCCCGCGGATGCGACGGGTGCGGAGTGGGAGGCGCTGGGGCGGCTGGCGGGTCCGGATCCCGTGTTGATCATGGACGCACCGGACGGTGCACCGCCGTCGTGGACGCTCGTACGCCGCGTCCCCCTCTACCAGATGGTGGCCGACGAACCGGCCCTTGGGCGCAGGAAGGAGGAGGAACCGGCCTTCCCGATCGAGCCGCTCCACTCCGCCGACACCGGCGCCATGAGAGAACTCGCTGCAGCCACCAAGCCCGGTCCGTTCGAAGCACGCACCGCTCAGCTCGGCGTCTTCCTGGGTGCGCGCGACGGCGGGAAGCTGATCGCGATGGCCGGGGAACGGATGCGGCCGGACGGATGGACCGAGATCAGCGCGGTCTGCACCCATCCCGACTACCGCGGCCGCGGTCTGGCCCGTGCGCTGACGGAACGCATGATCGACGGCATCCTTGCCCGCGGCGAACGGCCCTTCCTGCACGTCCTCACCGCCAACGACAATGCCGTGCGCCTCTACAAGGCGATGGGCTTCACCATCCGGCGCACAGCGGCCAACAGTCTCTATCGGCCCGCCTGAGGGAGCATGCGGCACGCGGCGGCACCCCCGACCCGTGTACCGCCCCCCGCACCGTCGCCCCCGGCCGGTCGCAAGACACCTGCGCGGGTCGCCTCTCAGGTGTCGCCGTGGCAGTGTCCGGGACGCCGGCAGGCCTGTCCGTGGCACCGGCGCTGCTCCGCCGACACGGGCGGATGCAGCGGTGGTGCTTGCAGAGGCGGCACGTGGCGGAAGTCTGACTTGTATCGCACAAGTCAGACTGGCAGGTCTAGGCTGCCTTTGTAGACAAATCGGAAGGAGCGCGTCATGGTCCACAACGCTTCCACGACGCAACCCGCGACCCGCGCGCCGACCCGCTCCGTCACGCGGTTGGAGATCGCCGTCGAAGAGGATTACGAGCAGTTCCGAGCACGCTACGAGCGCGCCGTTCCGCCACTCGACTACCAGCGCACCTTCGACTTGATCGCTCGGCAAGCGCCGTGGAGCGACGTGATCGACCTCGCAGACGACAACGGTCCGCTGGGCTTCATGATCTACTGGAAGTTCGATGCCCAGCCGTTGTTCGGCCTGGCCGGCAACCGTGCCCGCTGCACCGAGTACCTGATGGGCAATCACACCATCGCCGAGCGCATGTACCGGCACGACGCGGGGGCCCTCCTCTACGCACCCTTGCGCACTACGATCCACGAGTCCCCCTCGGGGGAAACACTCTTCGCCATCGACCGGCCCAGCGACACGGTCGCCGCCCTTGGTCGATCCGAGATAACCGAAGTGGGACGGGAGTTGGACCGCAAGGCCGGAGCCCTTCTGCGTCATCTCGGTGCCCCGGTGCCTGATGAACTGACGTGAAGACCGGTTACCGCCGTACCCCTTTCGACTGCGGCGCCTCTGCACGCCCTGGCGAACCCGCCGCCTGGCCGCCGCCTCGCCGTCGACCGTCGTCCCGATGCGGGCCCCGTCTCTGAACGGCACAGACCGCCCGGCGCCGCAGGCGGGGAAGGACACGATGTCGACTGCCATCGCGCTGACGGGTTGTGAGCCGACCGGCCGAGATCGAGACAGCGGCCGATAAGCGCGGCCGTGCCGGGCCGGGCACGGCAAGCAGCCGAATGTGTCGAGCCGGCCACGTGCGGATCGGCCGGCGTTGCGGGTGTGGCCGCATGGCCGTCACGGTGGGCGCCGGCCATCGCCCGGCAGGACCGAACCGACGGCTGCCTCTACCCGGATGCCCTCGCACGGAAGGCGCGACGTCGATCACGACCGCAGGCATCAGTGGCCGCGGCCCGGCACAGTGGCCGCCCCGCCTCGGCTTGCCGAGGCTGGGCTGGTCTCGCCCCTACAGCGAAGCGCCGTCGGCGCTTCGGCGTCGACTGGGCTTTGTCGGGTCCGCGGCGTGCCGCTTGAGCGCGGCTGACGCATCGAGGAGCGGCTACCAGTCGAGGTGTGCGGCGAGGAAGGGTGTGTGGTCGGGTGCGGCCTTGCGTGCGCTCAAGATGGTCTTCGCGCTTTCGCCGACGGGGATGCGGAAGGGGGCCTTGTCGCCTTCGGCGATCGTTGCTGTCACGACGTCAGCGACCTCTTGGACTGAGACGGGTGCCGCGCGAAACGGGCCGAGTCTGTCCAGCAGCGGACGGTAGGGGTTGCTGTCGTCGAGGTGGACCTGAGCTCGCTCGGCACCCCCTGAGCTCACCGCGGGCGGCTCCACGACGTGGACGGACACGCCGAAGCGACCAGCCTCGATGGCGAGGACCTCGGCGATAGCTTCGAGGGCGTGCTTGGTCGCGCTGTAGGCGCCGATCAACGGGATCACGAGACGGCCCTGAATGCTGGACATGAAGATCAGCTGCCCTGTCCCGCGCTGGCGCATCTGCGGCAGGACCCCCTGTGCGACGCGCAGAGCACCGAAGGTATTGAGCTCGAAGAGGTCGCTCAGCACGGCGAGCGGGATCGTCTCGATCGGCGCCCGCACGGTCGCTCCGGCATTGCTGAGCAGCACATCGACGTGGCCGGCCTCGGCCAGCGCCCGGTCGACCGAAGCCTGGTCGGTGACGTCGAGGGCCAACTTCTGCGTTACCGGCAGGTCTTCGAGCATGGATACGTCGCGGGCCGTGGCGATGACCTCGTGACCTTGTTCGTGCAGCGCTGACGCGGTGCCCTTCCCGATGCCCCGGGACGCCCCGGTGATGAGTACACGAGCCATGCGGGGAACCCCTTTTTCCACTGGCGCGCGGCCCGTACAGGGCAGCACGCAACGAAAGACATCGCCGATCGGCTATGGCTGCTGTTCAAGCGACGATCGATACTATGTAGGTAAGCATACATACATAGTATGCGGTTGTCAGGGTCGCGGAGATTCACCGGGCGGTCCGGAGGAAGGCTCGCGAGCACGGAGCCGGGGGCACGGCGGCCTGGCGATGCCTACGAGTTCAACTCCGCAGGAGGTCACTGAGCAGGCGCCGGCCGCGACGGCCTGACCGACGGGCCCGGGCCCGTCCGCTGAGGAGATCCTGTAGGCATGGATTCACCCAAGGAGACAGGGTCTGTGGGTGAGGTGAGAAGCGGCTGTCCAGGAGCAGCCGGAGAAGAGGTGTCGAGTGTTCTCCGCCAGCGTGCAGCCAGGCCGAGCCGAGTACGAAAACACCGAAGCGGGTCGTCGAGGGTGACCTTGCGGACTGGTCTCCCCGTGCCCTATGTCATTGACTCGGGCGAGTCCGAAATGGGTTCGAATGCGTCGACTTCGCTGGTAGCAGTCTCCCAATCGATCACGGGGAGCGTGGTAACGGAGTTCCACTGAATCCACCCGGAGTCGGTGACGTACTTCGCACCTTCTAGTAGTCATCCGCTTCAATCACCCAGAACGACCGATGGTCGCTCGTGATAAGCGGTCCGATCTTCAGGTCGACACTGTACTTGCTCTGCATGTCCCGGATGCTCTGAGTGACCTTTTGCCACTGCTCCTGACATACCTTGGATGAGGTCTGGCACAACTGAGGCGGGTGCCAGGTCGTTACATGAAAAGTGTCATTGTAACGATTTCTTCTGACTATTGCCTACAGGGGTACTCATTTAGGGTATAACTCAAGCGAGCCCGCCGCACGATCGCGTTTTCCAGCGCCATGACGACCAGTGCAGAACCTGGTCGACCGGGGTGGGACGGCGGTCGGTGTGTCGGGTGATCAATCGTCTATCTCGGCGAGGCTGTTGTGGATGAGCTGGGAGGATCCGTTTCTGCTCTGCCCGCATCCAGCTCTCGGACCGGCAGGACGGTCATGCAGGCGCGGGTGGCCATGAACCAGGGGTATGTGGCGGTGCCAGCCGGGATAGCGGCGGACCTGGTAGTCGTCCAGGGCGCGCTCCTGCGCCGGCCCCGCCTGATGGCAGCGTTCCCGCTCGTCCGTCCAAGACGTGGGCAGATGCAGCCGCCGGTCGATCAGCGTTGCGTCCACGGCCGGTCGCGGAGGCGAGGAACACCCCGGCGCGAACACACAGGAAGGTCCGAGCCCCCCGTACCGCGGCAGGTAAGGGGCACAAGGGCGGCTACTGGTGCCCGCCTCCACCGGCCTTTCAGCGGACTCCGAAGCACTACTGCGGTGGAGCTTCCTCGCGTAGTCGTGATTGTTTCGTCCTCGGCCGTCAAAGGGCGGGGTGCTGGTCGCGGACCGGGCTTAGTGTCTCCAGCAGCGAAGCGATGTGCAGGACCGTCGACTCGGCGTGCAGGTTGGCCACCACCTGCACGGCGATCGGCATGCCGTCGCTGCTCGTGCCGAACCGCATGGAGAGCGCCGGATGTCCCGTGTGATTGAACGGGACGGTCGTCGATGACACGTGGAAGGCGCCCATCGTCCGGCCGTCCAGGGTGAACTCGGTGAGCCCGTGCGCGTGCGCGGGGATCGTCGTCACCGGGAGCAGCAGCACGTCGTACTGCCGGAAGTACTCCGCGAAACCGTCCCGGAGCCGCTCGACGCCCTGTTCAGCCTCGACGTAGTCCTCCACGGACGTGTCAGGCAAGCCCTCCAGGAACTTCGAGTAACTGAACATCTGGTCCTCGTGGCGCGCAGTGACCTTCCGGAAGGCCGGCCTGACCTCCATCACCATTAGCTTGTTCCACAATTCGAGAGGGTTGTCCCGCTCGAGGGCCGGGATGCTCACGGCGTCGACCCGGGCCCCCGCCGTCTGCAAGGCGTCGGCGGCCGCGCGCACGGTTGCTGCGACCTCCGGGTCGGTCGGACCGAGTCCCGAGTCAACCAGCCAGCCCACACGCACCGGCCGGTCCGGTGAGCCGCCCAGCCCGGTGTCGAACTCGCGCGGGGCGGTGGAAAAGCCGTCCGCGCCGTCCGGACCAGCCAGCAAGGAATAGGCCAGTGCGAGATCTCGGACGCTGCGGGCCATGGGACCGGCGTGCCAGTTGCGACGCGGCTCCCGCGGCCAGATCCCTGTCATCGGGATGCGCCCGTGCGTCGGCTTGAAGGACACGACACCGGTGTCGGCCGCCGGCCCCCGCACCGAGATGGACAGGTCGCTCGCGAGTCCCAGCGGCGACATCCCGGCCGCGATGGCCGCGGACTCCCCGCCGCTCGAACCGCCGGGCGAGCGGTCAAGGTCCCAGGGATTGTTCGTCCTGCCCGTCAGGAGGTTGTCGGACTCGATCCAGAACGAGAATTCCGGGAGATTGGTCTTCGCCAGCAGAATCGCGCCGGCCTGTTTCATGCGTGCCACAGCGGTGGCATCGGTGTCCGGGACGCGCCCCGCGAAGATCGGCGAACCGCGCTGGGTGAGCACTCCGGCGGTGTCGAACGAATCCTTGACCGTAAACGGCACGCCGTGAAGCGGGCCCACTTCCCCACCTGCCGCGAGCTCCTCGTCCGCCGCCCTCGCGGCCTCCAGCGCGCCGTCGGCGAGCGTGACGATGGCGTTGATCCTCGGATTGGTGGCTTCGATGCGGTCGAGATGAGCCTGCACCACCTCGACGGAAGACACCTTCCTGGTACGGAGCAGCTCGGCGAGTCCGCTCGCGTCGGTGTAAATGAGCTCGGTAGTCATGGTGAATCCTTCTAGACCGGTCTACTCTTCCGGTCCACTAGTGAGCCTCGTTGAGCCCCCGGGCAGCGGGGATTCGTCAGATGTGCAAAGCCTGGCGGGTGACCACCATGGCGCGGTCGAGTTGACCGGAGCTGCCGCGTATTTACGCGATCATGCTCCCCGATCCACAGGTCTTTAGAGGGCCTCGGCAGTGGCGCGAGAACTGTCATCGACGGACACGGACCCGTCCGCCGCGCCGCGAACGATCATCCGCTCGATCCGGTCGGCTGTCTCCGCGCTTCCGGCCTTCGTCGCGACGCGCATGGCCTCCGACAGGTCGAAGATCTCCACATCCAGATTAACGACCGGGCAGCCGCCTTGGCAGTCGTCCGCTGCCTGCGTGTCGTAGAAGTACCGCCAGTACCGCATCAGGTGCTGCGCGGCACTCGCTCCCGTGTCGGCGACGGCGAGCAGTTTCCCTTCGCGCGCCAGGCCAGAGGTCGCCTCGAGCGCCAGTACGGGCACTCTGCCCGCTCCTGCGGTGAACCAAGCTTGTTCCTGCTCGTCGTAGTCACCGCTTTCCAAAAGCAAGTCGGCGTTAGTGATGGAACGTACGACCCCGTCAACCCGCAAAGGCATCGAACCCCCGCACCGAATGGGCCGTCACCGGTGGACCGTCGGGCGCACCATGGCCTGGCTCGCCGACGGTGCTTACCAACTCATACGGAGCGGGGCTGTGCACGGCGCGGGAGGTGATCATGGCTCCTCCATGCCCGCGACGACGGCCTCGGCAAGCACCCTCGTCGTCGTACAAGACCCTGCCGATGACGAAGGAGCTGTTCATTGCCGACCCGAGGTCTGTGTCAGCTTGCCCGTGAGCGCTTCCCGCAGGAGTGCCGCAGTTTCAGCGGGTCGGGAGTAGAACGGGGAATGCGATGTGTCAATTCTCCGCACGTTCCCGGAACGTGCAGCGAATTTTTCGCGCATGGGAACGGGAAGGCCTGCGTCCCTTTCGCCGATCACATAGGTGCTCGCGGTATCGTGCCAGGCCGCCCGAGTGAGGGGCTGCTGCATGGAGAGGAGTGATTGGGGCCCCAAAGCGCCCGCCGCTCTTTCTGCGTCTCGCCGGGACAGGTCGTTGTAGAAGACTTTCTCGGCGCCGATCATTTCCACGTACTGCTCCCTCTCGTGGACTCCCCAGTGGGGTGGGTAGATTCCGCCCCGATTGCCGAGCATGGACTCGCCAATGTCCAACAGGAAGGAATTCAAATAGACGATGTGCTTCACCGTACTGATTCCCGCGAGCCCTTCGCTGACGGGGACGCCCCCGTAGGAGTGTGCGCAGACGACAACCGGGCCGTCGACGGCCAGAGCCAGGTCTTTGACGGCCTGCGCGTCCTCGTACATGCTTCCCAGCTGATCGACGGGCACCGGAGCACTGGAAGGGAGCTGGATGGTGCGGATGTCGACGTCGGGAAGCTCTTCGATCAGAGCGTTCCACATCTCCTTGCGGTGGAAAGAGCCGTGAACGAGGACCAGGGCAGGCAATGTCATCGTCTTTCGTCCAGATCGTGTCGACGGACAGAGGTGATCCTGTGCCGCGGAAGAGGGCGGCGCGGGTCGCGGACATGACGCCTCCACGAGCGGCGTGCCGGGGAAGCGGTCAGCGTCGGGCTTGCGCCGGTGGTCCAGCGGGCGGCCCGATGCCGGGGTACGGGTGTGCCAGTGAGCCCGAAGGGTCACGCGCTGCGGCCGTGTCGGCGTTGGCCCGCGCACCGGCGAGGCGGTCCGGCGGGAACAGTCACGGGTCGTCGAGACGCGTTCCTGACCGCTGCTTCCTCCTCCCCGGGACGGCCATGCTCTTGGGGTCGAGCTCTACCTAGATAGTATGTAGCACACCATACATGTCACCTGGGGAGGATGCATGATCGGGAAGCGAACGGACGCCAAGCAGAACAGGCCGCCAAGCAACCGCTCCGGCAGCGCGGCTACAACGCGATGGCCTTCCCTTACCAGCCGTTCCCCGGCACCTGCCGCGCTGGATGCATCACCATCGCGCGGCATCGCTGCCACTGTGGCCGGGCGTGACGAGGTCGCGGTGGGGGCGTACCGCCTCCGGGACACAGCGGTTTCCGGGTCCTGCGACGCGGTTCTGAAGCGGTCATGAGGCCCGGCGCAGGGGCGCGACGGTGGCCGGCCCGATGGAGTCGGGTCCGAACTTCTTCCGGATGCGGTCCATGGCCTGCTCGGCGACGATCCGGGACTCCCGTGCGGCGTCGAGGCTGATCTGCTCGGCGACCTGGCCGGCGTCGATGAGGTCCTCGCCCCTCAGCACGATGCCGGTCAGGCGGGCGCGTTGCAGGTCGGCGGCGTCCATCAGCTGGTAGGCGAGCGTGCGCAGGTCGTCCTCGTGAGCGGAGGGCGCGGGCAGGCGGCGGGTCTTCTCCCACGTGGTGCCGCCCGCGAAGCGCAGGGTCAGATTGAGGGCGCGAGCGGCCTGGCCGCGGTGACGGAGCTGGAGGCCGAGCCGGACGACGAGGTCGAGCAGGGCCGTCCGGACGACGGCGCCGTCCAGGGTGTGGTGGGTGTCTGCGTCGGACGCGAAGGCGGCACCATCAGCGACCTGCGCTCCTACCAGCTCAACGACACCACCCACAGCCTCCGCAACAACGACACCCCCTGCGGCGCCTCCTGATCCCCGACAGGGGTTCATCCGCCTGCCGGCCGCCGGCCGACAGGCCCCTGGGCTCGATCCCTGGCCTGCGCCGGTGCAACCGCCTGATCCGCGGCTGGCCGCCGCCCCGGCACCGGAGTCTTCTCGCTGACTGCCGTGACTCCTGTGGAAGGCATCTCGCCATGCCGTGGTCCTTGCCCGAACCGATGCTGACCGTGGCCGTGGACAGCCCTGTGCTGCCCTCCGGGTGGGCAGCCGAGCCGAAGTGGGACGGGTTCCGGGCAGCCGTCTTGGTCGACGCGGGCAGGGTGGTATTGCGCTCCCGGCGTGGCACCGAGATGAGCGCGGCGTTTCCGGAGGTCGTGGCCGAAGCCGTGCAGCTACTGCGACTCCCTTGGACGGCGAACTCGTCGTCTGGGACGCCGCGGGCCGGCTCGCGTTCGAGCGGTTGCAGAACCGGCTGGCCCGGCGCGGGCACGACCGGGTGGCCCTACCGCGGCGCAGAACGGCGTCGGAATCCGTCTTCGCCGCCCAGCAGCTGTCGGCGCCGTGGGCGCTGCGCCCGTCGACCACCGACCTAGACATCGTGCGCGGGTGGCTGACGTGGGCGTCGGTCGGAATGGAGGGCGTGGTCGTCAAAAGGCTCACCGATGCTTACCAGCCGTCGGTGCGAGGCTGGCAGAAGTACAAGGTTCGCGAGACGAGTGCGGCGATCGGGCGCGGTCACCGGCTCCCTGACCGCCCTGCGGACGCTGCTGCTCGGCAGGCACGACCCTGAAGGCGGCCTTCAGTGCGTCGGCCGCACCACCACCCTCGCCCGGACGGCAGGCGCCGCAGTCGCCGGCCTACTCACTGCGGGGCGGTGCGGGCATCCATGGACAGGCTGGTCGTTCTCCGCCGGTTGGGGCAGCCAGGAGCGGCTGAGTGTCACGATGGTGGAACCCGAGTTTGTGGTGGAAGTCGGCGTCGACATCGCCGACGACGCCTCCAGCCGATGGCGGCACCCCACGCGCTGGCACCGTATCCGGTCCGATCTCTCCCACCGCCGACGTGCCCCACCTGACAGGTCCGCCGCACTGACGGCGGAGAAACAGAGACGGCCCACACCGGCGGTGGTGTCTGTCGTCCGCGTGGGGTACGCCTCGCGGTCGGCGGTCCTGCCGTTATCTGCCTGACGGTCAGCGCGTCACGGGTTCCAGAACGAGCACCGGGATCAGCCGATCCGTGCTCCGCTGGTATTCCGCATAGTCGGGGAAGGCTTCGACCGCCCGCTTCCACCACTCATCCCGCTCACGGCCCTCGGCCTCGTGAGCGAGGTACTCGCGCCGCCGGGGCCCGTCCTGAAGCTCCACTCGCGGGTGACTCATGACGTTGTGGTACCAGGCCGGATGCCGGGGCGCTCCGCCCATGGAGGCGACCAGGGCATAGCGCCCCGCGTTTTCCACCCGCATCACCGGGGTCTTGCGGATCTTCCCTGTCTTCTTGCCACGCATCGTCAAGACGACCACGGGTCGGCCGGCGATCGTATTCCCCTCGGCACCGTTACTGCTCTCGAAGAGCGCGACCTGGCTCCGGGCGATGTTCAAGGCACTCGGTTCGTACTCGTCGTTCAACGGCATGATCTCTTTCCCTCATCGGATAGGTGAAGGCCGTGGGCAGTTGGGGCTCCCCGTTCGCGCAGCCGCTGCCGCATTCGGGCCTCACGCCTGCGTGGCTCGGCGGGTCAGACCGTGACGGTTGGCGAGCCGCAGAAGCAGTACGCGGACCGCCCGATCACGGCACCGAGTATCCGCCGTCGATCGGCAGCGCCACGCCCGTGATGAAGCCCGCCTTCTCCGAGCAGAGCCAGACCACGGCGTCGGCGACCTCCTGCGCGCTGGCGATCCGGCCCATGGGGTGGGCCGCGATGATCGACTTCATGGGTTCCTCGTTCGGATCCATCGTCGCGATCATCGGTATGTCGACCAGACCGGGGCACAGCGCGTTGACCCGGATGCCCTGCGATGCGACCTCGAGCGCCGAACTCTTGGTCATGCCGATCTCCGCGGCCTTGGTGGCTGTGTATCCGGAGAATCCGGATACACCTACCAGGCCCGCGCCGGACGACATGTTCACCACCGAGCCGAAGCCCTGCGCCACCATCTGCCGGAGTTCGTGCTTCATCGACAGGAAGACGCCGCGGATGTTGACGGCGATCATATGGTCCAGCATCTCGGTCGAGTAGTCCGTGGTGAGCTGAAACTCTCCGTCATAACCCGCGTTGTTCACGGCGAAGTCCAGCCGTCCCGTGTCACCAACGGCCGCGTGGACCATGGCTTCCACCATGGACTCGTCGGACACATCGGCCACGATGTAGCGGGCGGAGCCACCGGCGGCCTCGACCAGGCGCACGGTCTCCTTAAGGTTCTCTTCGGTACGTCCCGAAACAGTGACGAGCGCACCCTCGGCGGCGAGCGCCAGAGTCGTCGCCCTCCCGATACCGGAGCCACCTCCGGTGACCAGGGCCGTCTTGCCCGCGAACTGCAGTGACATGGTTTTCCCTTCCAGCTCCATGGCCGGGTGTGGTGATGTACGTGTTTGAGTTGGTGATCGGGGTGCCCGGATCCTCGACGCCGACGTCCTGCCGTTCGTGGACGGGCCGTTTGGCGCGGGTGTGGGCAGCCTGCGCAGCGCACCTCGCTGGGACACGGTGAGGGTCACGTGGGGCACGCGGGACGGCTTCCTCTCCGCCCAGGAACTTCATGCCCAATGCGCCCGGTGACGCGGCGCCGGCCGCCGCCTGGCGTCCGGTGGGCAGCCGTGAAGTCAGCCTCGTCCGGCGGAGAGCATGTCGAGCGAGACCTGCCACAGGCGCGCGGCCGCCTCCGGATTGAGGGCGTGGTCGGCGACGCCCTGCGTCGGCTTGTCAGGGGTGAACGGCAATGCCTCGTTGCAGCCCTCGAAGTACCGACCGCCGATGCCTTCCAGCTCCGGCCACGTCGCGACCAGCACGGAGGAAGCGGCGCCCTGTTCCGGGGTCCTGTAGTCGTACGCGGGCAGTTGAGCGATGTCCTCTTCGGTGAGGTGACGCCCGAGGTTGGTGGTGACCGCACCCGGGTTGGCGGCGTTGACGGTGATGCCGTCAGTGGACCAGCGCCTGTTCGCCTCGACCGCGAACAGCGCGGTCGCAGTCTTCGATTCCCCGTAGGCGAGCATGGGGTCGTACGGCCGCGTCCGGAAGCCGATGTCCTCGAAGACCATCGGTGCGTACAGGTGGGCGTTCGAGCTCAGAGACACGACCCGGGACCGGCCGGCGGCTGCCAGTGCGCCGTGCAGGCCGGTCGCGAGGAGGAAGTGGCCGAGGTGATTGGTGGCGAACTGCAGTTCCCAGCCCTCCGGCGTCCGCGTCTGCGGGGTCGCCGCAATACCGGCGTTGTTGATCAGGATGTCCAGGGGGCCTTCCCAGGCGGTGACGAACGCGGCGACCGACTGCTGGTCGGACAGGTCGAGCGGAGCGACACGGACTAGCCGGCTTCCGGTGGTGGCGCGGATGTCCTCGGCCGTCTTCTCGCCCGCCCCGATGTTCCGCACCGCCAGGGTCACCTCGGCGCCTGCGAGGGCCAGGGCCCGGGCGGTCTCCACGCCGATACCCGACGAACCGCCGGTGACGATGGCGCGTCGCCCCGTGAGCCGAACGTCCGCCACGGCCTCAGCGGCGGTGGTGCCGGCGGTGAACGGGGTGGTGATGCGGGATGCCTGCATGATCTCTTTCCTGATTGTCGCGCGTGGTCGTCGCCTGACCCGGACGCCGCCCGGAGGAAACACGCCGGCGGTCGGACACTCGTGGCTCTTCGCCCTGCGCGTCATCGCCCTACTGCCCGGTCTGTGCCGTCTGCCGGTATCGGCTCGGTGACCACACTGCGCGACGGTCTGCGTCCCGGTCCAACACATGCTGACTACCGGAGCTACAGTCTGTTCCTGTGACCACTCCCGAGCTGCGACATTTGCGCTACTTCCTCGTTCTCGCGGAGGAACGGAGCTTCACACGGGCCGCCAGCCGCCTGATGATCGCGCAGCAGTCGCTGTCCCAGCAGATCAGCGCCCTGGAGCGCATGCTCGGCGCGAGGCTTTTCGACCGCGACAGCAGAGGAACGGACCTGACGGACATCGGCGCCCTGTTCGTCCAGGAGGCGCGTGCCGTCGTCGACCGGGCCGATGAGGCCGTCGCCGTGGTGTCCCGGGCCCTGCGGGGTGAGGTCGGGAACCTCCGGCTCGCGTTCCTGACCACCGTCGCCAACCAGCTTCTGCCGCCCGTCGTTCGGGCCGTGCGCCGCGAGCTGCCGGACGTGCACCTGGCGACAGAGTCCACGAGCATCGCGCCGTTGGTGCAGGGCGTCTTCGACGGACGCCAAGACGTCGCCTTCACCCGGCCCCCGCTCGTCCCCGGCCTGGAGTCGAGGCTGCTGACGACCGAACCGGTGTGCGCAGTGCTGCCGGCGGACCACCCGCTCGCCGCCCGCACGGAACTTGAGCTGTCAGAACTGGCGGCGGAACCGTGGGTGATGACCCCGCGCAGTTCCTGGGCACCCTGGCACCGCGCCTACGACGAGCACTTCCGAGAAGCAGGCTTCACACCGAACATCATCCACGAGGAAGCCAGCGTGCAGGGCCTTCTCGGCCTAGTCGCCGCCGGGCTCGGAGTCACCCGGCTCGTCAGCTCCTCACGCAGCCTCCGTCACACCGGCGTGGTCTTCATCCCGCTAAAGGGCGCCTACGCGCACACCGAGATGGTGTGGCTGCCGGGCAACACCTCCCCCGCTCTGCACCGGCTCCTCGACATCGTCACCGACCTCGCCGCGACCACCGACCTGACACAGGGCGGCTGACGACGCCGTGCCGCTCCCCCCACACACCACGCGACACGTCGGAAGCCTCACTCCCACACACGCCAACCCTTCCAGCGCCGCCCACATGTCCAGTCGAACTTGGTGTGCTTCTCGGCGGACGCTGCCCTGTAGGCACGGGGCCGGGCGGGACTGCGGTGTCGTACTCGGGGCGGGGCCCGGATGAGGCGACCGACCAAGCAGCCGCAGGGCGGTCAGGCCGGCACATGGCGACTGAGCACACAAGCCGAGCCCTGCGCCGACGCCGCCGGGGCGGGCCGGCCGGCCGCGCGCGGCGTGCGGGCGGACGACGCGGACAGACAGCAGGCAGAAGCGGGCCCGTCGGCGGATCTGCCGGGTCGGCACGGCGCGACGCGGCAGGGAGGAAGCAGCGGCGGGGCCAACGGCCGAGCGGGCGGAACGCGCGCGGCGAGCAGCAACCCTTCCCCCGGTCCCGGAGCGGGGGTTTCGGACCGAGACCGGCGACCGGCCGACCCAGGCGCACGACGACGCGACGGGCGCGGGCAGCGAGCAGCAGTTCCTCCCCGAGCGCCCCGAACGGACCACAACTCTGCTGACCCGCACCCGGACGGTGGCGGGTGGGGACGGTGCCCGGGCGGTGAACAGGCGGCGCGGTAGCCGGGGCGGGCAGCGGGAGGCCGCAGCGGCCGGCGGGCACGGCGGCGGTCGACGACCCCGGAGCCGCAGCTCCGGGCGATGGCCGGGCCCAGCGGGACGGATGGGACAGCGGCGGCCGACGTCAGGGCTGGGGCCAAGGGTCGCGCGGGACGACAGCGGCCGAGAGGGGCGCGGTGGCGGGACCGACGTAGAACGGCGGCCAGCTCGGGGGCGGGGCAGACCGGCGGGGACCAGGACCGGCGATCCGGGGGGCGGCGGCACGGCTCGGCCGGGGGCGAAGTCGCAGGGCGGCGCGGGGAGGGCAGCGGACCGGATGCGACGAAGACTGTGTGCGGCGCGTAGCCATCGGTGCAGCACCAGCGAGGTCATCCACTCCAGGGGACGCATGCGAGAACGAGTCCACGGACGTCGGCGGCACCGGTTGCCCGGAGCCGGCGCGCGACGTGCTGGAGCTGAGAGCCGCTGGTGAAAACGTCGTCGACGAGGAGGATGGTGGCCCCTTTGATGTCGCGGGGGTCTCCGGTCCAGGTCAGGGCAGCGGCGTGGGCTGCTGCGGTCGCGCGCTTGTCGTCAAGGGTGCGGTTCGCGGACCGGGCCGTCTCTGCATGCTTCACCAGCCGGTGGCCGCCCGGCGGACTGAGGGGAAAGGCTCGGGTCACGTCCTCCGTGTAGGTGGCGTCCATGATCGCTTCGATGTGCTGGAGAGGCCGACGACCCGTGTGGGTGGGGTTGCCGACGACGTAGTCGACACCCCGCCTCTGTTCGGGGTGGCTTTCCATCCAGCCGACGAGGAGCTGGCCGAAGATCATCGCCCAGCCCGGGCATCGACGGCACGGCTCGACTCCTGCGTTCGGACGGTGCCCGGCTCGAGGCGCGCAACGGAGCGTAGTCGGGTAGGCGGATTCGCCTTCGAGGCCCTGCCGGGAACGGAAGGGCCTCGAAAGGATGTCGGCTTCGGAGGGTCAGAAGGTCACGGGCCCTTCGGTGCTGCTCATGACCCGGGCACGGATGGCCGACCGGTCGACGGGCCGCCCGGCAAGGTAGACCGACTCGATCCGGCGGGAGTTCGTCATGTCCCGCAACGGATCCGCGCTCAGGACGAGGAAGTCCGCCCGCTTGCCCGGCTGAAGAGTGCCGCGATCGGCGAGCCCGAGCAGAGCGGCGGGGCGCTGGGTGGCCATCTGGACGACCGTGAGAGACGGCACGCCGGCCGCCGCGAGTGCCTCGAGTTCGCGGTGCTCAGCGAAGCCGGGAACCTGGGTCAGCAGGCCGGTGTCCGCGGAGAACACCATCCGCACGCCGGCGTCGACGAAGGTGCGCAGTGTGCTCTCCATACGCCGATACGCCTCCACCGTGTCGAACAGCGGCTGTGGCGCACTGGCGCGGATCTTGGCGCGCAGGTCGGCTATCGCGTCGGCCGGAACCAGTTCGGCCAGCGCCGGGTCGTCGAGCCAGCCGTCGCCGTCCGGCCGTTGGATGCTCAGCGAGGTGAAGACGGCGACGTCAAGCTCGGTGAGCAGGTCGAGGAGCTCGCGGTCGGGTGCGGGGGTCCGCGGCAGGTGCGCGAGGATGTCGGCGCCCGCGCGAATCGCCTCCTTGGCATCATCGACGGTGTAGATGTGCGCGGCGGCCTTCAGACCGTGCGCGTGAGCCTCGTCGACGATGGCCCGGTAAACGTCCGGTTGCAACCGCGCCTTGGTGCCGTGGCGGTCGTCCAGCCAGAACTTGACGGCGTCGGCGTTCTTCGCGGCCAGCGCGCGCACGTGCGCGCGGGCGTCCTCGGGGCTCGTCGTCTCGTGGACCGCGTCTGCGGCGAAGAACGGGCCGCCGTTGGCCGAGCCCGGTGTCGGGGCGACGATGCCGGCGCCGGCGGTGTAGAGCACCGCCAGGTCCTCGTCGTCGAACTCGCCCTTGCGCTGCCGGTCACGGAGGCGAATCTCGGTGTCGTCCCGGTCGGTCCCCAGGGACTGGAAGACGCTGACGCCGTGGTAGGCGAGCCGGCGCAGGTGGTCGAGGATGTTGTCGGCGGAGTAGTGCGCGGCGTCCGCGCCCGAGCCCTTCCAGTAGCCGATGTGCCCGTGCGGATTGACCAAGGCCGGCATGACCGTCCTGCCGTGGAGGGAGACCGTCGTCCGCGTGGGGTCGGGGGTGAGGGCGTCCCTGGATCCGATCTCCTCGATGACGCCGTTCCGGACGAGGAGCGCGCAGTCGTCTATGACGCGTTCTCCGTCGCCCACGATTATCCGGGCTCCGTCGAAGAGGATGGCCGGGCCGGCCCCCTCCCGTACGCCGGGTGCCCGCCCGGAGTGCTGTTCCGCGGTGGCGCCCATTGGCGCCTCCTTTCGTGAGGTGAGGCACGCAGATTGGCGGGTCACGACGAGGCGGGCGCCCCAGCGTACCGGGCGCTGCGCTGCTCGAACCGGTCGTAGCCCATGAGTTCTTCGAAGGCGCGCTGGTGCGTCACTCGGTCCGCGACCGCGGCGATGTCGGCGTGCTCGCGCAGCGTGTGGAGCACGTCGGTCACGTTCTTGGCGGCAGCTCCGATGAGCGTGTACCAGAGGAGGATGACGTCTGCGCCGGCGTCGCCGTACTCCTTGACTGTGTGCGCCGGGACGTCCGCGCCGGGGACGTCGAGCAGGTCGCCGGCGACCATGACGGGCACTGTCAGCCGCTTGCGTGCCCGGGCCAGAGCGGCAGCGGGCAGGGCGGGTGCGAAGACCATGTCAGCACCTGCGGCGATGTAGCATTCCAGCCTCTCGACGCACTCCTCGGCGTCGTGGTTGACCCAGGCGGCGTCAGAGCGTGCGATGACCAGGAAGTCGGGGTCAGTACGGGCGTCGACAGCGGCGCGGATCTTCTGGGACATCTGGTGCGGGGTCAGCAGTCCGGCGGGGGTGGAGGTGTGCTTGCCTCCGAGGTTGTCCTCGATGTGGATGCCGCACACTCCTGTCGCTTCGAACGCCTGGACGGCGCGCCAGATGTTGGGGGCGTCGTAGAAGCCGTTCTCTGCGTCGGCGAGGACGGGGACGGAGGTGGCCTCGACGACGTGCCGGGTCTGTTCGACCATGTCGTTCAGGGTGAGCAGTCCGACGTCTGGCATCCCGAATCCGGACGCGGCCGCAGCGAAGCTGCCGATGTACGTCGCCCGGAACCCGGCCCGCTCGGCGAGCTGGGCGCTTAGGGCGTCATAGGCTCCGGGCAGGAGCAGTGGCTCGTCGGCGGCGAGGAGGGCCTTGAGGGCCGTCCTGCGCGCGGCAGGGGTGTGAGGCACGGCGGTTCCTTCCAAGGGGATGGGAAGGCGCGTGCGGCTGTGCCGTGGTCAGAGGAGGAACTCCCGGTAACGACTCAGCCGTGTGCGCGCGGTCTGCATGTTGTGACGCTTGAGCTGCTCGGCGACCTCGGCGTCGCCGCACACCAGTGCATCGATCACCTGGCGGTGCTCGGCGAGGCTCTCCTGCATGCGTCCGGGTGTCATGAGGATGCGGCGGCGCAGCAGATGTGACTGGTCGCGGACGCCGGTCAGCATCTCGGTGAGGAAGTCCTGGTCGGCCAGGCGGATCACGGTGTCCCTGTACTGGTCGATGCCGGCCAGAAAGGCGTCGATGTCGCCGTTCTCGGCGGCCTCTTCCAAGGGGCCGCCGTCGGCGAACAGCGCCTGGAGCGCGGCCCAGTCGGACGGGGCGGACTTCTGCGCGGCGAGGCGTGCCGCCAGGCCTTCCAGGAGCTCCAGTACATCGTAGATCTCCTGCAGGCGGTCGTAGTCGGGCCGGGATACCACGACGCCCGCGTTCGGGATGCGCTCGACCAGTTTGCGGGCTTCGAGGGCCTGCAATGCGGTTCTGACCGCGAACCGTGTGGTACCGAGCTCCTCGGCCAGTTGAACTTCAGGCAGCCGGTCGCCGGGGGCCAGAGTTCCGCTCAGGATCCGCTCCCGCAGCTTCACTTCGACGGTCTGACGCTTCATGACACTCCCTGCTCCTTCTGCGGAGGACCACCTCGCGCCAGCGACGCTAGGACCCGGCACACCAGATTGTAAATCGTAGTGGCGACAATAACAATAAATATTGGCGACAATCAACTGTTAGATTGTCGCCAATCAGCGCCAGCCTATGCAACGGAGACGGCATCATGAGAGTGGGAATCGTCGGGGCCACCGGACAGGTGGGCGGGGTCATGCGGCGGCTACTGGCCGAGCGGCGCTTTCCGGTCAGTGACCTACGGCTCTTCGCCTCGGCCCGGTCGGCGGGGCGTCCCCTGCCATGGGCGGGTGGCGCGGTCACCGTCGAAGATGCGACGACCGCGGACTACACCGGCCTGGACGTCGTCCTGTTCTCGGCCGGCCGAAACACGTCCCTGGCGCTCGCGGAGAGGGTCGCCCGACAGGGTGCCGTCGTGATCGACAACTCCTCCGCCTGGCGAGGCGACCCCGATGTGCCCCTGGTCGTCTCCGAGGTCAACCCCCACGCCCTCGCCCACCGGCCCAAGGGCATCATCGCCAACCCCAATTGCACAACCATGGTCGCCATGCCCGTGCTGCTCCCCCTGCACCGCGAGGCCGGTCTGACCGCGCTGATCGCCACCACCTACCAGGCGGTCTCCGGCGCCGGCCTGGCGGGCGTCGCCGAACTGCACCGGCAGCTTCACGACGTCACGGCCGAGGCCGGCCGGCTCACCTTCGACGGCGCGGCGGTCGACTTCCCCCACCCCGAAGTGTTCGCCAAGCCCATCGCGTACAACGTGATCCCACTTCTCGGCAGGCTCGCGGACGACGGGAGCGGGGAGACCGACGAGGAGCGGAAGCTGCGCGACGAGAGCCGCAAGATCCTCGCGATTCCGGACTTGGCAGTGTCCTCCACCTGCGTACGCGTCCCCGTGTTCACCGGTCACTGCCTGCAGATCAACGCGCGGTTCGCGCGGCCCGTCAGCCCGGCCCGGGCCAACGAGGTACTGGCGCAGGCGCCCGGCGTGGCCCTCTCCGACGTCCCGACGCCCCTTGCCGCGGCGGGCAGGGATCCGTCGTACGTCGGGCGCATCCGCGCTGACGAGACGGTCGACAACGGCTTGTCTCTGTTCGTCGCCTGCGACAACCTCCGCAAGGGCGCGGCTCTGAATGCCGTCCAGATCGCGGAGCTGCTGGCCGGTGAATCCGGCGCCGCAGTGCGCTGACGGCCCGGCCGACGACCCCGCTCCCTCCATAGTGAGAGTAGCCCTGCTCCCTGACAGGGGGGCGCCAGATGACGGGGTCCGACCCGCGCTGGTCCACTCCCACATCCGTACTCGACGGCAAACGGGGCCGGTCGGTCGTGCGGTCCGATCTGGGGCCGATCGAGAAGCTTCAGGCGCTGGTGCGGGACATCCGGCGACAATGAGGCAACCCACCCCCGCTCCCCGAAGGTAGCTCCCGTCCCCTTCGAGATCAGAAACTCAACATGCTGAACTTGACAGAGAATCCGCCGGGTGGGGCAGCCGGGAGCGGCTGCACGTCACGTTGGTAGAACCCGGGCTGGTGGTGGAACCAGCTCTCAGACCGCCTCAAGGAACGGGGCGCCGCACCCAAGCGTCACCGCGTCGGCGTCAGTGGTCGGTGTGGCCGCGCAGGCAGTCGATGAGAGTGTCCGGCTTGTTCGCGGCTGCTTCGATCAGCTCGGTGATCCGGTCGGCGAAGGCCGCTCCAGACAGGGGGATGTCGGAGTCGGGTTCGCGCAGCCATCCCGCGGTGACCGCTGTGGAGACGTAGGCCATGAGTTCGGTGATCGCGGCGCTGCGGGGGCGGACGGTGTGTTTGGCGAGGTGGTGCAGGACGCGAAGAAGGGTGGTGGTGGAGGTGCTGGTCGCGGGGTGCCACCTGGCTGTCGGGCGGCGCTCCCGATGCCCGCTGCGGGCGTTGGGCTCGGGCGGGGGCTAAGGCCTGTCCGGCGGATCACGAGTGTTTTGGATTGCCCTGCCGTGTAGTTGGTCGTGGGCCGTGGTGATCTGACGAACGAGGAATGGCTCCGCCTGGAGCCGCATCTGCCCCTCTATGGACGGCGTGGGGGGCGGTGGGCCAGTCACCGCCGGGTGATCAACGGGATCCTTTTCCGTGAGCGGACCGGGATCCCATGGCGGGATCTGCCGGAGAGGTTCGGCAGGTGGAAGACGGTCTACGAACGGCACAGACGCTGGTCCGCAGACGGCACCTGGGACCGGATCCTCCACACTGTCCAGGCTGATGCCGACGCCGAGGGCCGGATCGACTGGAGCATGGTGGGCGTCGACTCGACGTCCTGCCGCGCCCACCAGCACGCCGCGGGCGCCCGCAGGAAGACACCCCGCATTCCGAAAAAAGAGCCACGCCCCGGCAGCATCGCACCGACGAGGGACTCGGAAGGTCCCGGGGCGGTCTGACGAGCAAGATTCACCTCGCCAGCGAAGGTGGTCGTAGACCTCTCGCGCTGCTGGTCACCCCCGGCCAGTGGGGCGACGCACCACAGATGATCCCCGTACTCGAACGCGTCCGCGTGGCTCGCAAGGGCGAAGGACGCCCGCGCACCCGACCGGGACACCTGAGCGCGGACAAGGCGTACTCCTCCCGCAGGAACCGCCGCTACCTGTGCAGACGCCACATCAAGCACACCGTTCCCGAGCCGAAGGACCAGAGAGCCAACCGTCAGCGCCGAGGCAGCCGCGGCGGCCGGCCCGCCGGGTTCGGCAAGGAGAAGTACAAGCGCCGCAACGAAGTCGAGCGGACGATCAACCGCCTGAAGAGCTTCCGCGCCGTCGCCACCCGCTACGACAAGCGAGCCTACGTCTTCCACGGCACCGTCACGCTGGCCGCGATACGCCTCTGGCTCCAAGCATGATCCGTCAAAGACGCCTCAGTCGGCGAAGGGATCCTCCACCGTTGGGATGCAGGGAGACAGCAGCGCCTCCGTGTGCTGCGTGACTACCCCCCGAACGAGCCTGAGCACGCGTACCTCGTTTTCGTGGCCCGGATCCTCGTCATCGCGAACGTGGAGGAGCCCATAGGAACCAGGGGCAACCACGGCCACATGCTCGAACAGCTCCACAAGATCCGGCGACGAACGGTGATTGGAGTAGCCGCCGAGGTGGATGAACGGCTCACCGTTCATCCACCTGAGGTCGAGCAAGTACGGGCTGTCGATCTGGGCGATGTGAAGCTCAAGCTCATCGACGATATGCCGCAGACGCGTCTCATCGTCGTCATCCGCTGCGGTCCGCCTCACCGTGATCCAACCGTGGTACTCAAACATCCCGTGATCGTAGTGATGACCTGCTTCACGTCCCGATCGCAGCAAGATCCGCCGGACACGCCTTAGCGGTGTCCGCCGACGAGGGCGCCCTGCCCGACGAAGGACTGTCGCTGTGGCTGACCGACTACCGGATGGACGTCGGTGAGCCGTGGGAGGGGCGCCGCCTGGTCGCGTTGGTCGGCCAGTCTGCCGCCGGGAGCCTGGACTTCCATGTCCACCCCGACGGGCAGGCTGTGCGGGTATGGATGCTGGAGGTGTACCCCGGCTTCCAGCGGCGTGGCCTGGCGAGCGTGCTCATGGATGCCCTGTACGCGGCCTACCCCACCGCGTGGATCAATCACGGCACACGCAGCCGCGATGATGCCCGCTGGTGGAACGGCTACCGGGATCCCCATCCCCGGCGCAACGTCCACAACCGGCCGCCCGGCGAGTGGGCCGCCTACTTCGACGCGGTGGAGGTGGCCTCCGACAAGGCGCAGCTCGTGCACAGGAACGACCACGACGGCCTCGACGGCCACCGTGATGCCGTCTACCGCTACGGGGAGCGCGGCGAGCAGGAGGCCGACGGCTATCTCCCGCTCTACCGTCCGGTGCGGGCCGCGATGCTGAATCCGGCCGCCCAGCCTCTGCATGGAGCCACGCGGCTCTTCCTACCGCCCCGTCTGCACACTCACGTCCACGACGAGAGCCAGGACGCCGCCTCGCGGGCCGAGGCGCTGCTGCAGCATCTTGGCCACGACAATCTTCCGCGTACCCGGTGGTACGCCACCCGGCAGCAGGCGTTCGAGGACGCCCACCACGAAGAGGTCTTCCAAAACCGGGGCTCCACCCAGGGGGGCCACGCATGTGGTGTTCACGCTGAGCCGACTGGGCGGGGCCTCTCTTCCCTCCCACACCGTGACGTCCGCGCTCGTGGACTTCACCCCTGCCGTCGCCGACATCCCCGTCGAGCTGGCCGGGATGTCCTGGCGTGACGCCCAGCAGCCGCACCGCACGCACACCGCCTCGTTCGCACCGGCCGTCGACGCCGCCATCGCCCCCTACCTCTGGTGGCGCGCCAGCGCGGCATACAGAGCCCGCTACGACGAGGCCGGCTTCCTGCGCGCTCCTGCCGCACCGCAGACTTCTCCCCCTGGGGGTGCCGAGCTCGCCCAGCGGGTCCGTTCCATGGCCGACTGGCTTCTCAAGGAGCAGGCATCCCGTTCCTCGCCCCCGCCTCCGCAGCGCCCGCCCCGGCCCGCCGCGCCTGAGCATGAGCAGACGTCCCCAGAGCACCAGCCGGGCAGAGCACCGGGTCAGTAGTCCTGTCCCCTGCCGCTGCGAGGGCACGGTGCCGGCTGCCGGAGGGCGAAGCGGCCGGGCGCGCGGCGGGCCGGGCCGCAGATCCCGGGTCAGAGCGTCGCGACCAGAAGGACAACGGTGCCAGGCGGCGGGGCAGGCGTGGCCCGGGCGGACAGCGGTGGGCCCGGGCCCCGGGCTCAGGCAGCGGAAAGTGGCGGCCGCGCCGGTCCGGCGACATCGCCTTGGTCCTGCTCGTCCACGCCTCCATCGTCTTCCGGGCCAGGGCGCGCGGAGGTGGCTGCGCGATACTCCTGCGTCGGCGTGCCCGGTGCCGGCAGGGTGAGGTGACTCGACCAGCGCGGTGCAAGCGCGTCATCCCACCTCGGTGCCATCATCGCGGCTGCTGCGCCGCCGATGTCCTCCATCGCGTCCAGGCGCCGGTGATGGTGTGGGGGCTCTGAGCACGCTCACCGGCCTTGAGGAGCGTGGTACCAACTAGGTACCATCGGGGTATGCCATCACTGAACGTGTCCTTCTCCGACGAGGAAATGGAAGGCGTCCGGGCCGCCGCCGCCGCCGAGGGCAAGAGCCTCAAGCAGTACCTGCACGACCTCGGTGTACGCGAGATGCACCGCAAGCGGTTCGTCGCCGGCGCCACCGCCTGGGCCGACAGGCTGCGCGGGGAGTTCGACGAGGCGTTCCCCGAGGAGATTCCGCCTTCTCAGCGCGGCGACGGGGCTGCGGCTGCCTGATGGTTGTCCACATCGACGTCTCCTGGCTCCTCGACGTCCAGGAGGCCGCCCTCGGGCACGAAGACGTGACCGTGAGCGACTACTCCGCGCTGGTGGCGGCCGTCGCCCGGCACAAGACCCGGATGCCGACGCTCGAGGCCTCCGACCCGGATGCCGCCTGGCGCGCGGCCGCGCTCCTGCACACGATCGTGCGCCTGGAGCCACTCCCCCACCGCAACAGCCTCTTCGCCGCCTTCGTAGCCGCTCAGTACATGGATCAGTCCGGCGAAGGGATCGACCCCCCATACGGCGCCCTGTCCGACCTCGTCAGAAAGGTCCGGGACACCCGGCTGAGCGTCTACGCCGTCGCCGAGGCCCTGCGGTCCTGGCGCATCTGATCCAGGCGCGTCAGGCGGCGGTGGGACGGACGCCGCTTCGCAGCGGTGATCAGGATCCCGAGCAGCATTGCCAGATTGGCCGCGCCTTCTGCGTCGTCGGCCCAGCGGGTGGTCTGCAGTGGGTGAACGCGGTCAAGGAGGACGCCTTCGCGGGCCAGGACGAAGGCCAACGCCAGCATGGCCGCGCGGGCGTTGCCGTCCTCGAACGGATGGAAGAAGAGGATGTCGAGGTAGGCCAGGGCAGCACGTGAGGGGAGGGGCAGATTTGGTTCAACGCTCTCGGACAGACAGTGCTCGAACAGCGCCTGCGTATCGGGGGTAAGACCGTAGCGCTCCCGTCCGCCCTTCGCGAAGGCCGGCATCGTGCGGAAACCGACCCGGTCGTGGCCCAGCACGGTCCGCTGCCACTTCGCCATGAGGGCGAAGGTCAGCGGCCTGCCCTGCTCAGCGTCGGCGAAGGCCAAGTCGAGGGGGGTCAGGAGCCGCACGGTTCCCTCGCTGTCACGTCTGCCTCGCGTTGCCATGAAGAAGTTCCGGAAGCCGTCGCGGGCCGGCGCTTCCGAGGCGAGGCGTGCGGCGCGCCAGGATGGCCAGGAGATCTCCGGCCGGATGAGCAGCCACTCGGCGAGGCTGTCCTTCGGTTGGCCGGGCCCGGCTGTCATCTGATTCCGCCCACGCCTCTGGCGAACCGCGAGCTCACTGCGTCGACCTCCGGATCGTCAGGTGCGATCCAACTGCCGAACTGGCCGCCGACCGCTGCCTTGACGATCTCCTCGGCCTGGCCCTCGTTGATGCCGTTGTAGGCGAGGAACCATCGGAGGACTTGCATGCAGTGCCCGTACCAGCCACTCTCGGCCTGGGTGCGGTCAGCCACCACGGTGACCAGGCGCGTGCACGCCTGCTCCCAGTACCAGAGGTCCGCTGTAGACGCCGGGGTGTTCCCCGACGGAGCCAGGGCCGCGAACCGTTCCGCCAGCTCCTCCAGCCAGCCACGCCACTCCCTAAGTGCCTCAACAACCAGCGGGGCAGTCGCATCCGGGGTTGTCACGGAGTCGGATGAACAGCACCACGCCTCGACGACACCTCCGTCGACGTCACCCTCGCCGGCTGACCAGTTCCATCCGCAGGCCCATCGGCCGTACCGGCCCGCCAGGAACTCGGTGACAGGATCCAGCGAACGCCAGCGCTCCTCCCGAGCGACCTCAGGCCTGGGCAGCAAGGGCGCAACAAGGGCCGCCAACTCCGCCGCCATGCCGCCGTCCATCTCGAACGGATGTCGAGCCGGATCCACGTCCGCCCACGTCAGGGTATGTGCCCACAGTTCACTCACCGTCCCACTCTGCCTTGCGTAATCACCCGGGCTCCACTCCATATCGAGTGGCCGCCCCACGCGCGGGAAACGATCTGCGGGCAGCCGGGAAGCGATCTTCTACCGCTTCTGGCCTGCCTGGTCACCGCCACTCGTGAACACCCCACCGACACCGTCGTCGCGGTCGAGGCACGGGCCATTCTCGTCCTGGACCTGCTGCTGACCTTCATCGACGAGGAACTGCTGCCTCACGACGACAGCGACGCGGCGGCAGACGCCTGAGAGCTGTGTCGATTCGTCCTGGGTCACCCAGAAGACTCCCCCGGAGTCCGGCTCCTGCGCCCGGGCTTCTGCCTGAAGGTCCGTCTCGCGCGGTATCCAATTCGGCTCCCGAATCTGCTGGGCCTGCCAGGACTCCGATTGCACCCGCCGGGCGATGGGCTCCGGCGTCTGCTGGTCGATGCTGTCTCCCGCTCCGGGCGCCGGTGTGAAGGCCGCGGCGGTGATCTGGCGGAGCTGGGTGGTGTAGGTGTCGAGGCTGGCGCTGCCGTAGGAATGGCGGGCGACGACGAGGTGCCCGTGGACGCTGGCGTCCCGGGCTGCGGCACGCAGCGGCTCCACCAGGTCCCGGTTGCGCAGGACGTCCCCGTGGATGGCCAGCACTGCGTCCGGATCGAACCCTGTCGGCCAGCTCGCAGCCTGCACGGGAGACAGGAACGTGTGCTCGGACAGGCCAAGCCGCGCGGCCAGGTCGGCGGTTGCCTCCCTGAGGAGTTCGTCGTCGACGATCGTCAGTGTCTTGCCGGTGGCGTGCGCGATCCTCACGGCTGCCGCCACGAGCGTCTCCCGACCGCCCAGTCCCTGCTCGTAGACGACCAGTCCGCCCCGGCCGTCGGCGAGCGCGTCGACGCAGTCGCGGATCACGGGGTGCGTTAACCGTTCGGCGTCCAGCATCTGCTCCTCCCTGTTTGGGCCGTGCCGGTGGGCTGTGGGGCTGCCAGCATCGCAGGTGCTCGGGCGCGCGGATGCCCAAGACCGGGGCGATGTTCCCCTGGGACGGAAAGCAGTCGTCAACCAGGGCCCGCGCCTTGGGAGAGCAGCAAGTGCCCAGGCGGGCGCGGCCCTCGGCTACGACGGGCTGTGCTCCGCACCAGAATGCTGTCGAGCCGCCGCCCGCACAGCGACGGGCGCGGCTTCGGGCTACACCCCTGGCGGCGGCAGCTGCTGGGGGCTCAGGTCGTCGCGTACGCGCAGGTAGCGGACGGGATGCCGGTAGCGGCCCTCGTCCACCGCGGAGTCCCCGGCGAACTCGACCACCACATCGGGCACGACCGGCCGGTGGTCGATCACCTCGCGGGTGCCCCCCCGGCCAAGAAGCGGCGGTGCTGCCAGGGATGGTCCGCGCCGCCCGGATACAGCAGGCCGCCGACCTCGCGCCGGGCTGTCGCCGACAGCGGTGCCGTCCGCGCGATGTACCGCAGGCGGCCCGACTCGTCGTAGCGGCCCAGCAGGAGCGTCGACGGGGCGGCCACCCGGCCCGTCACCGAGGCCACGACCGCTTCCGCACTGGCCCGGGCCCGTACCTTGATCCAGCCCCGGCGGCCCGGCTGGTACATCTGCGCCAGGCCCTTCGCCACGACGCCCTCGATGCCGGCCGCGCCCCACACCAGGTCGAGCCAGTCCTCGGCGGTCGCCCGGTCGGTGGTGGCCGGGCACAGCACGAACGGCGCGGCCAGCACCCCCTCGGCGAACAGCTCCTCCAGCAGCGCGCGCCGCGCCCGGTAGGGCTCCTGCAGGAGTGGGCCGTCGGCCGTGTCGAGGACGTCGAACACGATCAGGTGCGCCGGCGCGGTACGGGCGGCCTGCCGGGCAGCGGCGCCGCGGCGGCGGGCCCGGGCCTG
Organism: Streptomyces sp. NPDC046870; assembly: GCF_040704595.1. Taxonomy (NCBI): domain Bacteria; kingdom Bacillati; phylum Actinomycetota; class Actinomycetes; order Kitasatosporales; family Streptomycetaceae; genus Streptomyces; species Streptomyces sp. NPDC046870. The sequence continues at coordinate 19,115 of NZ_JBEYXM010000036.1, read as the reverse complement.
AAGGCGGCCGAAGTCGAGACGGCCCTCCTTGGCGACGACCAGCTCGCCGTCGAGGACCAGCGGTGCGTGCAGGGCCCGGCCGGCCGCCGTGATCTCAGGGAAAGCACTGCTGAGGTCGGCGCCGTTCCTGGACTGCAGGTGCGCGCGGCCGGGTCCCGCGAAGAGCACCGCGCGGAAGCCGTCGGGCTTCTGCTCGAAGGCCAGCCCGCCTGGCAGCGCCCGCTCGGGCGGGAGCCCGGGGCGTGCCTCGGCCGGAGGGGAGGAGACAGCACAGTTCAGGTGTATACCGGACGGGCGCCGGTCGCACCCGAGGGCTGTTGTCAGTGGGTGACGTACCCCGCGCGCCGGTGCCGGAACTGGGCGGCGGTCACGTCACGGCCCGGCAGGTCCGCAGCCCGCCGCTTCCGCCGGCATGGTCACCGTCCGCGGAGGGCGGCGCCCCGGGAGACCAGACCCCGTGCCCGCTGCGGGAGACTGGCGGCCTCCAGGGCGCTGTATCTGCCGCTCGCCATGAGTTGGAACTTGACACCCTCTCGGCCTTCGGGGTGGTCGTAGCCGTCGGGGAGGTAGCGCCGGTAGTGCTCGCTGGCGCGTTCGAAGAACCGCGGGCGCTCGGAGCGGGAGAGACATCCCTCGAGGTTGAGCAGGAAGAGATAGTGGCGAATCATGCGGGTGAAGAGAGCGGGAGCCACCACGTCCAGGGCGCCGCGCTCGCCGAGCAGGCCGAAGCTCTCTTCGTACCGGCCGAAGACGTCGAAGTGGGTGCCGTCGGGTGAGCCCGCGGGGTGCTGGGTGTGCCGGCGGCGGATCTGCACGCAGTTCCATTTCAGGACGGCGATCCGGTCGGCGGCGAGCATGGCCCGGTGGACGACTGTGACCTCCTCGTGGAGACCGTCGGGGAAGGCGAGTTGCTGCCCGGTCCACAGCTCGCGGCGGACGAGACGGTCCCAGGAGTAGGCGGGAGCACCGAAGAACTCGGGCCGGTCGAGCGGGGCGAAGGGTTCACTTCCCTGCTGGGCCAGCAGGCCGGCCGCGGCACCGGGCCACGAGCGGCTGCGGTGGAGGCGGGTGTGCCCGAAGAGAAGAACATCCGGCTCGCCCGCCGCTCGCAGCCGGTCGGCCATCGCCTGCAGCGTTTCGCCCCGGACGATGTGATCGCTGTCCAGAAACAGCAGGTAGTCACCGGCGGCGCGCTCGGCCCCCGCGTTGCGTATCCGACCGATGCCAGCGACACCCGTCAGCCGTACGACCGAGAGCCGCCCATCGCGCCGGGCATAGTCGTCCACCAAGTCCGCGGGGCAGTGGGGAGACTGGTCCAGGACCGCGACGACCTCCACGTCCCGGAAGGACTGGTCCAGGATCGATTTCAGGCAGACCCCAAGTTGTCCCTGGAGGTCGTGCGCGGCGACTATGACGCTGATCAGCGGGGATGCGAGCACGGTGACCGAACATAATTGGACAGCTGACCGTGTAACAAGTCTCGTGAGCACCCAGTCCACAGCACCATGAAAAGTCCCGCGTATGCTCACACCGCCTTCGCATAGCGGGCGTCCGGTCATCGCTCCGCCGCACACACCTCGCCACTGCGGCTCGCGCCGCGTGTACTGACATCGCGGGGCCGGCAGCACCCGACGACTGTGGGGCACCACCGGCTACCAGAGGGGGCAGGGGCCGTCAGCCGTTGGGCTCGAAGGGGATGCCTGACGGCATGGACTGCGCCAGCGCGTACTCAAGTCGCCGTCCTTGATCTTGATGGTCACCTCCCCGAAGTCGGTGGCGAGCATCAACCCCGACAAACTCGTGCGTCTGAGCTGTCACACCCGGAGGGGCTACCTCGTCTCCCTGATGAGAACGCAAACGGCGCGCGCCCGAAGAGCGCGACGCAGGCCACACGAACGGATCGAAGGAACCATGACCGACCCCCAGCGTGTCAACATCGGCGAGCAGCACCCGGCTGCCTACAAGACCCTCATCGCCCTGTCGTCGGAGGTGGAGAAGGCCACCGCCGCAGCGGGCCTCGACCCGCTCCTGGTCGAGCTGTTGAGGATCCGCACCTCCCAGATCAACGGCTGCGCGTTCTGCCTGCGCATGCACACCCGCGACGCCCTGAAGAAGGGCGAGAACCCCGACCGGATCGCGGTGCTGCCCGCATGGGCGGAGACCGGCTACTTCTCCGAGACCGACCGCGCCGCTCTCCGACTGACCGAGGCGATCACCAACGTGCCGGACGGACACGTCAGCGACGAGGACTACAACGCCGCCGCGGCCGTACTCACCCCGGACCAGGTCTCGGCGGTCGCCTGGCTGGCAACGGTGATGAACGCCTTCAACCGCGTCGCGATCACCAGCCGGTACCGCGTCGGCAACTGACCTCGACCGTGATAGCGGCTGCTGAAACCGCCGTCGTGGGGATGATGGTGGAATCAGTCGGGCAGCTTGTGCCAGCTGCCCGGCTCACAAGCCGAGGCGTCCGACGGCGTATGTACACGGGGAACGGCCAGGGGAGCCACCTCGAGCCGCTTGTCCATGTCGAGGCGGGAAGTGCCGTACGGGTTTGACGTCGGATCAGGGCGGCCAGGCGCGCCGGCCCTTGTGCGGTCTCGGAGCGGGTACGGTTCGACCCCGGCGGTTGAGGTCGCCGGCTCGGTAGAGGCATCGGCGCCCCGCTTGTCGACCGAGTCCGGGAAGTCCGGGTCGTTGGCGCGAGCCCAGCGCGGCGCGGCAAGCGTCAGGTGCGGCAGGTGCTCCGCCTGGGCTTTGCGCAGCCCGACGACGGCGTCGGCGCTGGGGGCGCGGCGAGCGGCGGTTCCGGGGCTGGTGTTTGTGGAGTGCTGCTTCGGACGTGGCCCACGAGCAGAACAAGTGCCGGAAGGCGGCATCATTCGTGCGGAATGGCATAGGCCGCGTACACGGCACATAAGCAGTGCGTTCAGCCGAAATGACCGAAACTTGAATTCGAGGTGAAAAGTGGAAGCCAAACCGGGTTCAGAGTCGAAGATGCAGAAATTTGATATCTGCGTGAAGGGGATCCCGTCTCTCCCGGAGGGGACGCATGGGATGGTGCAGGTCGTGGAACTTCCGCCGGGCGATCCCGGCCCGGAACCGCACCGTCACTCCGGCCCCTTGTTCGGGTACATGCTCGAAGGGGAGATGCTTTTCGAGCTGGAAGGCGGAAAGCCCTACGCGATCAAGGCCGGGGAGGGATTCTGGGAGCCCGCGGATGTCGTTCACTATCGGGCATCCAATCTGCGAGACGACATCACGAGTCGGTTCGTGGTGTTCATGCTCTGCGCTCCGGGGGTACCGATGACTACATTCCTTGACGAAGCCGAGATCGCGGAGCGTTCTCAGTTTCGCTACCCGAATGTGGAGATAGAGGAGTATTCTCGCCGAATGCCTCCGGTACCGTCGTCCTAAAGGATTTCCCGCGACTCGGTGAAGATGCTGTCCGGGGCGGCGGTGTGCGACGGGTCCTGTGCTCGATGGCCTGGCCTTGGCCGCTCCGTGGCGCTCGGGGTTCATCAGGTCGCAACGGCCGGTTCACTCAGTGAAACAGCTGCGACGATTGCTGACTTGATGTTCGATGGCAATCCTTCGCGAGTGCTTGTCGGCTTGCTGCCGAGCCCTTTCCCTGACGCCGCCACACTGGCGGATGACATGAAAGGGCCACGGGCTGATCATGGTGAGGGGGATCGTCCGTGGGAAGCACCCGCCGTCACACAACGGCCCCGGTGTTCAGTTGAGATGATTTCCCGTTGTGTTTGCACTCGGCCGCCGCAAGGTGGGGGCGCTTGTCCTCCACCGCGGCGTGATCGCCTCCTATGAGACGGTCCGGCGATCGTGCACCACGTCTGCGCAGGCCTACGACGACGGACTGCGTCGCGGCCGGCGCCGCCCTGGAGTGAAGGGCATCTGAGGTGTTCGTCGCGGTCAGCGGGAGAACGTACCCGTGGCAGGCCCTCGACGAAGACGGCGACATCCTCGAGACCCTCGTGCATCGGCACCGGACGAGGCCGTCGTCCGGTGCTTTGACCGACCTGCTCGATCAACACCGTCCGGCGCAGGAGAAAGGTAAGGACATCGCTGTGACTGCTCTGCGCTGGTTGCTGACGATCTGCTTCGCCGCCGTCGCCGGGCGTGCGGCGTGGCGTGCGGGCGCGGCCCGCGACGGTGGAGCGCCTGCCGGGAATCCTGCCCTCGAGCGTGTCGCACACGCGCTGCACGCCCTGATGGCCGTGGGGATGGTCGTGATGACCTGGCCGTGGGGCATGAGCGTCCCCGTCACACCGCAGGTGGCCTTCTTCTCCCTCGCGGCCATCTGGTTCCTGGCCGCGGCGTGTTTCGTTCGATCCTCGACCGCGCCGCTGCCATACCGGCTCCTCCACGCCGCTCCGCACGCCCTCACCATGGCCGCAGCCGCCTGGATGGCCCATACGATGCGCGCCGGTTCTTCCGTCGGCGGTGGCGAAAGCGGCTCCAGCATGGTGGACATGCCCGGCATGCAGATGAGTGCACCGGGAAGTGCAGCCGCCATGACGCTCACCGGCTCGGACCCCAGCGTCACGATCATCCTGACCATGGTCGCCCTCGCCTTCGCACTGCGCTGGCTCACCCCGGGGTTCGATCTCGCCCGGAGCAAGCCGGCGGCGAGGACGCCGCATACGCCAATGACGGCCGTACTACACGGCCTGTCGTACCACGATCTCATGGCACTGGGCATGGCGGTCATGCTGATCGTGATCGCCTGACCCCACACGCTCCGATGTACGAGAAAACCCGGCCAACACGGTCGGATCTCCCTCGTGGGGGCATGGAGAAAGCTGCGAAGGTCGTCGTCAGCCATGGGGAGGCTGAACTCCTTGGTACGTGGTGCCGCGGCCGGTCAGACGGCGGGTTCGAGCCCGCGGGCTGCGCGCATGCCCGCCCATCGCTCGGCAGCGGGCGCGGGCAGGTCGAACTGGTCGAGGACGCGGGCGGTGACGTGGTCGACGATGTCGTCGACGGATCGCGGGTGGTTGTAGAAGGCGGGCATGGGCGGCACCATCGCCGCCCCCATGCGCGTCAGCGCCAGCATGTTCTCCAGATGGGTCTCGCTCAGCGGCGTCTCCCGCGGCACCAGGACGAGCCTTCGCCGTTCGTTCAGGACTACGTCGGCGGCCCTGCCGATCAACCCGTCCGCGAAGCCGGCCCTGATTCCCGCCTGCGCGAGGAAGCACGGGAAAGGTTCGCCGCCGTACTCGACAGCGTCCTGGCCACAGACAGAGCCGAACGCGCGAAGTGATCAGTGCCGGCAGTCTGCAAGAGAGTCGCGGCCCGGACGCTTCGGCCGCACGGGGGTGGTCCGACCGTCATTGCGGGGCAACCCGCGCAACCTCGGGCAGCTCCTGGCACCGCCGCCGAGCGGGCGGCCTCGTCGGGCAGGTTCTCACGCACCCAGCGGCGGAGCGTCAGCAGGGACACCGTCGACTTGCCCTCGTCCCGCAGTCGTTGATGGATCATGGTGGCCGTGGGGGTCTCCAGCAGGGACTCGGCGTAGTCGCGGTGCGGCTCGATCTCTCCCCACCGCACCTGGTTCAGCCTCCGGCTGGCCGGCCCCGGCAACAAGCTCTTGATCAGCTCGGCCCGGTCCGTCTCGCTCATGGGGGCGGCCCGCCCGGGGTGATCCCCGCGGCCTCCGCCGACGCCAGGCACCCCCTGACCGCCTTGCGATCCACCCCGCACAGGGGATGACACGACGGCCGGATTACGTTACAGTCATTACTTGTAACGTAAGACCGGCGGGCAAGCCGGCTGCCGGCAACTACTGCACCGGAGGACGATCATGGCGAGCGCCTATGAAAGCGGTCGAGTGGGAGTGCTTCTCGTCGACCTGGTCAACGAGAACTTCTCCGAGGACGGCAAGGGATACACCATCTACGCCCCGGAGTACGAGCGGCTGGGCACCATCGACAGCCTGAAGAAGCTCATCGCCGGGGTGGGGCAGCGCGGCAACATCCCGCTCTTCTACTCAACGACAGCCTTCAGCGACGAGGACTACTCGTCCTGGAAGCACGTCTCCGGGATTCACCGGCAGATGTTCGACAACCGGATGTTCACGGCCGGAACCTGGAGCACCGAGTTCCACGAGGACCTGGCTCCCCAGCCGGGGGACGTGATCCTCGCACCGCACACAGGAATCGACGTCTTCCCCCACACCGACCTCGACTCCCAGCTGCGGCGGCGCGGCGTCGAATACCTGGCCATTGCCGGGGTCTCCGGGATCATGGCCGTCGAGTCGACGGCCCGCACCGCGATGGAACTCGGGTACCACGTCACGACCTTCACCGACGCGATCGCCGCTCCCGGTGGCCTGGTCACGTACCAGGCGATGATGCGGGGACTGAACATGGTCTCCCACAGCGTGGTCAGCGTCGACGACTTCCTGGCGTCACTCGACGAGTCGACGGCGTAGCGCTTGCCCAGCGGTCGGGCGAGAGGAGCCGGCGGGACATGTCAGGAACAGGATTGTGGGCATGGCCGGGGGCGGCGGGCGTCCGGGACCGGTTCGTGGCATCCGATCCCGGACTGATCCGGATGCTGTCGGCACTCGGCACGGTCTGCGCGGTGCTGCTGACCCTCGGAGTCCTCGGGGCGCTGCACGCGCCGGTCCCGAGCCTCGTGACGGGCGCTCTCACAGCGATGGTCAGCACGGTCGCGGTCACCGAGCCCCGCCCCCGCGACCAAGCGCTCACCCTTGCGGCCGGAGTGCCCGTCACACTGGCAGTCATCATGGTCGGCAGCACGCTGACGCCGTACCGGGTCGTGGCGGACGCGGTGTTCGTGCTGCTGATCTTCGCCGCCATCTACATCCGGAGGCTGGGACCACGCGCGACCACGCTGGGCATCTTCGCCTTCCAGCTCTTCTTCGTGACCCAGTTCGTCGAGACCCGCGTGGAGCAGCTGCCACAGCTCTGCCTCGCGGTGATCGTGGCCTTCGGCGCCTCGGGGCTCGTCCGGTTCGCCGCCCTGCGCCCGGCATCGGAGCGGACGCCGGCACGGTTGCAGCGGGCCTTCCGGCTACGGCTGGCGCTGGTGCTGGACGCGTTGATCGAGGTGGCCGAGGGCGGTCCCGAGGCGCCGCGGGCCGAGCGGGCGGTCCGCGTTCTGCGTCGTCGCACGGCCCATCTGCACGCAGCCGCGTTGATGATCGAGAAGCGGCTGGGAACCGTGGCGCCCGGCCCACGCACCGGCACCACCATCCAGCATTTCACGGCGGACGCGGAGACGGCCCTTGAACGGCTGGCGATCACTGTGCTGCGGCTCCTGTGGCCCGGTGCCGACATCGACACCCTGACCCGGCACCGGGCGAAGGGCCACCTCGCCGGATCCGCCGTCGACGCCCGCGATGCGGTGGCCCTGCCCATTCTGGTCTCGAAGCTTCGTGCGCTGCGCGTGGACCTCGGCCCGGCCCGGCTGCTGCCGTCCGGCACCGATGGGGAGGAGGCACGCAACCGGCTGCCCGGCTTCCGCGACACCGAGGACCCGCCCGACGTGTCCCCGGCGTTGAGAGACGCCTTGCGCTCCGCGGGAGAGTTCGCCCGTGCCGTGTCCGGCCCGGACGCGGCCGTCGCCGGGCGCACCTCGACGTCCCCGGAAGTGTCGCGTGAGAAGCCCTCCCGGGGAGCCTCAGGACGGGCGGCGGACCCCGTACCGGGGCAGACGGGTACCCGCGTCCGTCCCACCACGCGGACCGCGCTCCAGGTCGCCGCCGGATCCGCGCTGGCCATCGTGGGCGGTGAGCTGCTGTCGCCGCAGCGCTGGTACTGGGCGGTGTTCACGTGCTGGGTGGTCTACATCGGCACCACCTCGACGGGTGACATCCTGGTCCGGGGTTACCGGCGGCTGATCGGCACGATCGTGGGGGTGGTCGCCGGGTTCGCCCTCGCCGCCCTGGTCGGCGACCGCCCCTGGGCCGCCTTCGCTTTGGCGATCCTCAGTGTGTTCGGGATGTACTACACGACGGCGGTGTCCTACACCCTGATGTCCTTGTTCGTCACCACGATGATCGGCATGCTCTACACGCTGCTCCACACCCTCACCCCGGACGTGCTGGTGGTGCGGATCGAGGAGACCGCGCTGGGAATTGTCTGCGGGCTGGCCGCCGCCGTGCTCGTACTGCCCGTGGGGACCCGGGAACGCACTGACCGCCTGCTGCGCGACGTGCTGGAGCGGCTGGGCGTCGTGCTCGCCCGGGCGCTCGCCCGGTTGGGCGGCGAGCCCGGCGGGGACCTGCTCACTGCGGCCCGCGCGCTGGATTCGGCCCTCGACGATCTGCGTGTTTCGCTGCAGCCTCTGATCATCCCGGTCAGTCCCCTGCGGTCCCGGCGGCGCACTGCGCTCGCCGTGCTGGGGCTGTTGGAGACCGCCGCCTTCCACGCCCGCGGCCTGGCCGTCGCCGCAGGACGGGTGCCTGCCGACGTCGCCATCGGCGCCGATCCGGACGTCGTGGACGAGGTTCGCCGGATCGACAGCACCCTCGCGGTCCTGATCAGGTCCGTGGGCGACGGTGGCCAGGGCGGCACCCCGCTCGAGCTCGGCTCCGGGATCGCCACCCGGCTCGTCCTGAGCGACAACGGCGCGAAGGCCGAGACCGTCATCGCGACGCGGCAGGTGCTGCGGCATCTGTCCCGCGTGGACGCGAGCATCCAGGGTCTGGCTCGCACCCTGGACGTGACCGCTCCCGACGATCCGTGACGCAGGCACGGCGGAGGCACCCAGGGGGTCGGAACGGCGTCGGGGGTGCGGATGACCTGCCTGCCATACGGCTGCGGACAGCCGGCCGCGGCCCGCAGCGCGGAAGGGCCGAGCGCCGGACCGGGGCGCAGCTCACGCTCCGTCACGGGTGGTCTTCGCGGTGATCCGGCGCAGCGCGTGGGGCAGGATGCGGCCGTGCCGGTAGTAGTGGGTCACCTCGCGGGGCGTGTCCGGGCCACGTCCACGGTCCTTTCCCGGTGACGGCACCGGATTCCGGACCGAGGCGCGGCATGGCGGCATGGCGGTACTGGGCAGCCCTGAGGCGCCACGCGGTCGACGGGCGCAACGCCCGTCCCCGGCGCCGGCCGGAGCCCGCACCATGCGGCAAGAACGTCGGGGCGGGAGATCGGCCGGCCGCCCGGTCTCCCCCCTGGCGCTCGTCGTCTTGGAGTTCCGCCGGCCGCGGCCGAGCGGCTCAGCGAGGCAGTGTCCTGACGGGTCGTCGGGGAGCGGACGCTCTCCCGCCCTCTCCTACGTATGACACACACATAGGTCATTGCGCAGATGCGCGGCCGGACCCGCCGTACGAATGTGAAGGCGCGCTCGGCCCGGTCGCCGGAGCGGAACTCGACCACTCGTCCGCCGCTCCGAAAAGAGGACCCCATGCCGTATATCACCGTCGGTGCAGAGAACTCCACCCCAAGCTCGGCATCACGTCCCGGGCGGCGCTCAGAGACGCCCTGACGGCACGGGTGGCGGGAGCGCCGGACGCCTGACGGCGCACGGGGGCCCGCACCGACCGCGTCATGTGTGCTGCCGCGGCACGGAGGGGCCGACGACGAGGTACACCGGCCGGGTGCCCTGCGGAGCCGCCACGACGCGGGCCACGGGCGCCGCGGTTGTGCCGTGTTCCTCGCCATGCCGCAGCGGGCCGGTCATCTCCGGCCGGTAGAACGCGGCGGTGTCGGTGTCCGCGGCGTGGACGGACGCCGCCGGGCCGCCGGTCTCCCCGGATGCCCTGCCGAAGGCGAGGACGGTGACGTCGATGCCGAGGGGCACCAGTTCGGCGGCGTAGGCCTCGGCGAGCCGGCCCTGCGCGGCACGCAGCGCCACGATGGCGGTGGCACAGGGCGCCGGTCATGTGTGAAGGGGCCGGGCGGAAGAACCTCGTCCAGGTCAGGGCTCGTCCACACGCCGGCCTCGGCCCGCTCCCGGCGCGGTGGCCCCTGACAACTTGCCTCCGCATCCCGGGAGACCACCATGCGTGTCGCAGTAGCCACCGGAGCGAACGCACCGCTGATCCTCGAGGACGTCGAGATTCCCGAACCCGGACCGGGTGAGGTCCTCGTCCGGATCACCGCGTGCGGCGTCTGCTATTCGGACCTGAACCTGCTGCTGGGCCACTATCCCTTCGCCCGGTTCCCGGTGATCCCCGGCCACGAGATCAACGGAGTCGTCACGCCGTGGGGAACGGGGTCACCTGGCCGGAGGTCGGTACGGCTGTGCAAGCGGATCACCGGTGTCGTGGTCGACGGCGGCTACGCCGAGTACGCGCTGCTCAAGGCGGGGTACGTCACACCGCTGCCGGCCGGCCTGGATCCGGTCGCCGCCGCTCCCCTGATGTGCGCGGGCCTGACCGCGTTCAACGGACTACGGCAGGGCGGGGCACGCGCCGGCTCCCGTGTCGCCGTCATCGGGGCCGGAGGCATCGGCGCGCTCGCCGTCCGGTACGCCGTCGCCATGGGCGCGCGGGTCGCCGTCATCGGCCGCTCACCGCGCGGAGGGGAACAGGCCAAGGCCTTGGGCGCCGACCTGTACGTCGCCACGTCCGAGACCGACCCGGTCGACGCGCTCAAAGCCTGGGCCAAAGGTGCCGACCTGATCCTCAACACGGCCCCGTCGACGGAGGCGGCTGCGGCCACACTCGGCGGCCTCGCACCCGACGGCACGCTGCTGCTGTGCGGGTACGGGCCGGAACCGCTCGTGCTGCCGACCCAGCCCATGGTCCTCAACCGCCTGCGCGTCGCGGCCAACCCCTCCGGCTCGCCGCACGACCTGCGCGACACCCTCGCCTTCTCCGCCGCACACGGCATCCTGCCCGAGGTGACACCGATCACGCTGGACGAGGCGCCGGCCACCCTCGACGCCATGGTGGCCGGCACCGGCCGTGGCCGCCGGGTCATCGCCTTCGCCTGACCGCGTCGCACTTTCAGCGCCGTCCATCGACGCCGCCCGTCCCGGCAACGCCACGACCTGCAAGGAGACGACCATGACCGCGCTCGACGTCCCCGCCGCCATCGGCACCTTCATCGAAGCCACCAACCGCGGCGACAGCGATGCCTTTGCCGCCGCCTTCACCGACGCCCACCTCTACAACTACGGGTGCGAGTTCCACGGACGTGACGGCCTGCGCGACTGGGACCGCACCGACAACAGCGGTGTGCAGGCCCACTTCGAACTGATCGAGGCGGAGGCCGGTCCCGATCCGGACCGCCATCTCGTCACGCCCAAGGTCACCAGCAACCGGTACAACGGCACCGGCCCCATGACCTTCCGCCTGCGTGACGGCCTGATCGCCGACCTCCGCATCGGCTGACCCGCACGCGACCAGCCGGCGCTAGACCGCGGCCTTCTCCGCCTGGTCCGGCGCCTTCTCCTCGGCGTCCAGGCACTCCGCGAGGCAACGCGTCCGGGAGAGCGTGAAGACGCCGTAGGTGAGCAGGCCGAAGCCGAGCATGGCCGGGAGGTTCCACAGTCCCGTACGGGGCTGCTCGGCGTAGAGCGTCACTCCCAGCACGACACCGGTCACGGCGTCGGTGAGGGTCAGAGCGGGCTGGGAGGAGATCAGCGGGCCGGCCTGCATGGCGGCGCCCAGCAGGAAGAGGGACGCAGCGCCGATCACCGCGCAGCCGTACGTCTGCCACGAAAGGAGGAACGCCACGGCTCCCTGATCGTCCAGGACACCCATGGCCGACTTCATCAGCGCTGCGGCGAGCGCGTTGCCGAGAGCCGCACCGGCGGCCAGGCAGGCCGCCCGCGCGCGGCCGAAGGGCCGAGCGCCGGCGGTCAGCACCAGAGCGGTGCCCAGGGCGCCGATGACGACGACGGTCGGCGCCCACCAGAGAACCGGAACCTGGGCACGCCCCCCGGAAGGGGCGAGCGAGAACAGGAAGACGGCGAGGCCGACGGCGATGCACGCCACCGACGCCCAGGACTTGCGTGAGCGGCGCACGTGGAAGACCATCCCGCCGATCACGAGGGCCAGCGGCAGCTCCAGGATGAAGACCGGCTGGACGGCGGCGAGCGAACCGGAGCCCAGGGCGAGCGCCTGGAGGATCGCCGACAGCGTCACACCGGCGATGCCCGCGATCCACACGGGCGTCCGCAACAGGTCTGCCAGCAACCCGAGGCGCAGTGACGTCGACTCGGGGACGCTCAGCGCCGCACGTCTTTGCAGCACGGTTCCCAGGGCATTACTGCAGGCCGCGAGAACGGCGAGAACGACGGAAAAGGCCATGGCCGCAGCGATCCTTCCTCACCCTTGGCACATCGTTACGCAGGGGAACAACACGGCGCCGACCGGCATTTGTCTCCTTGGACTCGCTGCTGCCGCGGTCGCGGGACGCCGGGGGCGAGGCGTCCACGGCGGGCGAGCGAGGTGGCCCGATCCCTCCAGAGCGCGTGCGGCACGGGCGAGCACCGACTCGCCGGCCTCGGAACGCCCCATGATCGTGAGTCCGCGTTGTAACACCGTCCTATGCGGCGGCAGCGGCGGACCGGGAGGGACGGATGTCGTAGGAGATGCGTCCGGCGGGCAGGTAGAAGAGGGCGATCAGTGCGCCTCCCCGGACCTCGGGGTAGTGGTGGCTGCCTGGGGCGGGCGCGGTCCAGCCCGGTCCCTGCCAGCCGTTCGGCCCCACCAGTTCGGCGCCGGGGTCGATCGGGACGACGAGGTTCAGTTCACCGTAGGGGTGCGCGTGGTACTGACCCCGATAGGCCGTAGGTGGTGTTCAGCCAGCTCTCCAGATCCTTGCCGGCCGTGCGGTTCCTGACCTCGGACAGGAACGGGGTGCTGCGCTCGATCAGTGCCTTGCGGCTGTCCTCGCTCATGCGCGGGGTCCTCTCGTGTCGCCACGGGGTCTGACACGACAACGATGCCCCGAGATTTCATTACAGTCAATGACTGTAATGAAATCTCCGTCCACCGGCCCTGCACGAAGCGACGACGGACGCGCCGCGCCGGGCACCGCGCCCAGGGGCCCGCTCAGACGGAGCGGACCCCGCCGTCCACGGCCAGCGCCGGCCACACCGCGGCGACGACCCGCTCCGCGAAGTCGTCCGGAACCTCCCGACCAGTGCGCAGGTAGTCGGCGAAGTAGCTGCCGAAACACAGGGTGACCACCATGTCCAGGTCCACGTCCTCGCGCACCGCGCCCCGGCGCTGCAGCGAGACCAGCGTCATCAGCAGCTCCTCGCACCGGGGCCGCACACCGTGCTCCCGCAACTGCTCCAGCAGGCCGGGCGCGCGCTCAACCTCGGCCATGAAGTTGCCGTGCAGGGCCATGGCCCGCTCGTTGTGGTAGCGGGGGTCGAGACGCCGTACCGCTTCGACGAGCGCCTCGCGCGGTGCCAACTGCTCCATGTCCAGCGGGGGGTAGGCCTCCCGCTGCTTGCGCAGCCCGTACTGCAGGGCGTCGATGACGAGGTCGTACTTGTTCGCCCAACGCCGGTACAGGGTCGGCCGGGTGACACCAGCGTCCGCGACGATGTCCCCGATCGTCATGGACGCGTAGCCATCCGTGGCCAGCCGCTTGCGCGTGGCCTGGATGATCGCCTCCTCGATCGCCGGATCCCGGGGCCGTCCGCCGGCAGCCGCCGCAGGCTCCACCCCCGAGCGCCCCTTGCGCCCATCAACTCGCTCACGGGAACCCACCGCCCTCACCCTCGCCATCTCATCCCTTCCCACACCAACCGGCCGGAGCCAGGCCGACCACCCACTCCCCCACCGCACCAGCACCCTACGCGAATCCCGGCGGCCCCCCGCCCGTAGCTTCGCCACCGGGCAGGTGGACAATTTCCTTCACAGACACATATTGCAACTGAACAGGATCCCACTGCTCAGGCCGTACGACAACGGCGCTCCGGGCCCCGCGGCGCCGGAGTGCGCAATTCCCGGGCCCGTACGAGGGCGCGCCCCGGCACGACGCGAGCCGGACGGCCCCGCCGTCCGGAGACCATCCGGCCGCAAGGGACGCGACGACGGCCGCCCGGCCGTGACGGGGTGCCCCGCTCTTGGGGCGCGGCGACGAGCACTCCGTGCCCCTTGGAAGCCGGCTGTCCACCACCCGAGCTCCTCGGACATCGCCCGCATCCACGCCCGTCCCGCCTCCGGCCCCCGTCCCCGGTCCCCGCCCCCAGAGGGACGGCACACACCGGCCGGCCGTCTCGGGCACGCGCCGGCACGGTGTCCGGCAGCAAGGGTCAGGCGGCACCGCGACGGCCACCCGGTCCGGGCCCGGCGAGGTAGCGCGTGGCCCACGCCGCCAGCACGGCGGCGACGTAGGCGGCGTCGGCCCGGTCGGTGAGCAGATGGTCCGCGCCCGGGATCGCGACGAAGGACTTGGGATGGCGGGCGGCGTCGAAGATCTGCCGTGCGTTGTCCACCTCCACCGTCTCGTCGGCCGGGGAATGCATGACCAGCAACGCCGCGCCCAGCCGGCGGATGCGCTCCCGCTGGGGCTGGGCGGCGAGGTCGTCGAGGAAGTTCCGGCGGATACGGAAGGTCCTGCCGCCCAGATCGACCTCTGCCTCACCGCGCTGCTCGATCGCCGCCCGTTCCTCGTCGAACCTGCGCACCACGTGCTCGGGCGACACCGGACTGCCGATGGTCGCGACCGCCCTGACCTCGGGGATCCGGTGCGTCGCGGCGAGCACCGCCGCGCCGCCCAGCGAATGCCCGATCAGCAGGGAGGGCGCAGCAAGATGGTCACGCAGATACCCGGCCGCACGCACCAGGTCTTCCACGTCGGAGCTGAACGTGCTGTCCGCGAAGTCGCCGCCGGACTCGCCGAGTCCGGTGAAGTCGAAGCGCAGCGTCGCTATCCCGTACTCCGTCAGCGCCCGTGGGATCCTGGCGGCGGCGAAGGTGTCCTTGCCGCAGGTGAAGCAGTGCGCGAACACGGCGTACGCCTGCGGCGTCGCCGCGGGCAGCTCCAGTCGCGCCGCGAGCGGTGCGCCCTGCGATCCGGTGAACTCGATTCTCCTGCTGCGTCCGGGCATCTCGGCGTTCCCTCCCTGTCTGCTGCTTTTCCCGAATGTCCGCGGCCTCGCGTTCGGCGAGGACCGGGCTGATGCCGCAGGCCGCCGGAGAAACCGCGAGAGAACACGTCAGGCCGGACACGGTGCATCGATCCCTTCAGTGCCGGTGGGACGGTCCGGCCGGCCGGCGGTGTCCCGTCGGGCCGCATGGGCTTCACTCTGTCCACCCATTGCATTACAGTCAATAGCTGTAACGAAAGTGGCAGTCGACGCGAGGACGAGACCGATGGGCAGTGCCAGACGCGAGCGGCCAGCGTCGGCCGCGGACGCGTCGCACCGCGCGCGTTCGGCCGGCAGGCCCCGCGACCCCGCCGCCGAGGAGGCGATCCTCAGGGCGACCCGCGCACGGCTGTCGGCCGACGGCTACGCCCGCATGACCATCACCGACATCGCCGCGGACGCCGGTGTCTCCCGGCCGTCGGTCTACCGCCGCTGGGCGAGCAAGTACGACCTCGTCGTCGACGTCCTCGGACGCGAGGCGCACACACCCGAGAAGGCGGACCCACCCAGGGACAGGCAGCACCGCACACCGCGCGAGACGTTCACGGAGGCCGTACGGCGCCTCGATCCCCGCTCCGACGACCCGAGCACCCTCTCCCTGTACGGCCACGTCATGGCAGAGGCAGCGAGAACACCAGGGCTGCTGACCCAGTTGCGCGAGCACGCGGTGCGACCGCGCTGCGCGGACCTCACCCAGACCCTGCTCTCCCTGCAGCGGCTCGGCGCCGTCCGGGAGGACGTCGACGTCGACCGGGTCGTCACCCTCTGTTTCGGCGGCTACGTCGCCGACCACGTGCTCACCGGAAAGCGCCCGTCCGCCGACTGGGCGCATCGCGTCACGTCCCTCCTCTGGCCGGCCATCGCCACGAGCCCGGCCCTCGACTGACGCGCCCGGACGCTCAGTTCGAAGATGAATGCAGCTCTCCCCCTCCGGACGCACGCGCGTGTTCGCCGCTCCGGTCCGGGCCGAGGAGCCTCCTCGGAACCGCCGGACTCCCGCCGCGTCACCGACCGCACATCACGGCCTCGCCGTGCAGCTCGAGGCGAGCCATGAACCGTCCAGAAGTGTCGATGAAGCAAGCGCGGCTCGCCCTGGGCCCGTTGAGCCTGCTGCTCTTCCTCAGACGACGTTCCGGCTCCTGTGCGACGTCGCCGACCGCGGCTTGCCGCACATCTGGTCCGCGTGGACCGGCGGTCCGGTCCCCCGGGCCGCCGGCGGCCACCGCGCTGGACTTCGGCACTGGACGTCTTCTCCATCGGCCGCAACGTCCTGACGGCCAACCGTGTGGCGTGCCCGCCCGCCCCTTGGCGCGGCGGGCACGTGTTCACCCCAACAAGCCGTGCGCGAGCCAGACGCTGACCTCGTGCGGGCGCCCTTTCCGGAACATCTCCGGGACCACCCGGCCCCACGCGGTGATCTCAGCGGCGAGCGTGGCCGGGCCGTCCTGGAAGAAGCTGAGGATCCGGGCGATGACCGCCTCCTCCACAGCGTCGACCGTCGACACGTCCTCCGGACGTGGTGTTCGAGGTTCTGCCGTTCGCGCGCTCAATGTGGAGCGGGCCCAGCAGGTTCTGGCCGGCCACGTGACGTCAAGCCCTGCCCACATCGACCGTGCGGAGCCCGCCCGAGGCGGAGCCGATTGGCGGCCGACCGGCCCCGGCTCGGGCAGGGGCCGGCGACCTGCCAGGTGATGGTCGCCGCCTTCGGCACTTGACCGACGGCGAGTCGAGCACCCCGGCCGTGGGCTCGGCATCCCCGCTCAGCCTCTCCCATATCCGCACGCGCAGCCGGTCGTGGAACTCCCTGACCAGCGCGTTCTCGCGCCCGCGGCGGAAGAACGCGTACACCCGGTCGCACAGCGGGAAGTCGGCGGGCATCGCCCGCCACTTGCTGCATCCAGCCCGGCAGCAGCGGCCGGACGGCCGCCACTCTGCGTCGGTCATGTCCGTCGGGTACCGGCACTCGCGCACCCCGTTGTCGGCGGCGTTGCCGAACCGGTGAGCCAGACAGTCACCAGTCCAGGGCGACGGACGTGGACTGCCAGGGCATCGACACGGAAGACTGCGGCCCCAGGGGCCTCCTGTTGCTGCTCGGTGGTTGGACACCAACGAGCTGTTCAGGAAGCCCCACTCGTATGCGCCCCGCGCTCCGCGACCACCCGATCGAGACTTGCGTTTGAAGCGCATCTCTCAAGGTCGAAAAGACAACAGCTTCTCACGCCTTGTTGACGATCGAGTCGTCCAGCAGTCGCACCTGCATCGGCACCGCCACCCCTCCCATGCGGCCCAGGCCCCCAGTCGCAGGACCGAGGCCTGGGCCGCACGCGCAGGCAGATCAGCTGTCGGCCCGGAGGGACAGCAGGTCGGTGAGGCCGATCCGGTCGTAGAAATCGGCGCGGACGCGGTCGGCGACGTCGCTGACCTCCTGGGAGCCATCATTGGCGGGGTCGATCGTGGTACGGAACGGGCGTCGGCCCTTCGGCGTGTCCACGATGGTGACGATGGCGCGGGCGACCTCGTTGACGTCGGCGTCCGCGGGCGCCAACGCGGCCAGCCGCTTGCCGACCTCGTCCATCAGGCCACCGTACAGCGGCTCGTAGGCGGCGGCTGTGTCGGTGTCCTGGGGGTGCATGGCGTGGGCGAAGTGGTTGGTGCCGGAGGTGAAGGAGCCGGGGACGACGATGGCGGTGTCGATGCCGAAACGGGACAGTTCGACCGCATAGCTCTTGGCCAGTTGGTCCATCGCGGCCTTGGCCCCGAAGTAGGGGGCAAGGTAAGGGGGCGTACCGCCGTATGTGCTGGAGGAGCCCACCCACACCAGCAGGCCGTCGCGCCGGTCGCGCATCTGTGGCAGGACGGCGCGGTTGAGCCGCTGCGTGGCGACCACGTTGGTGTCGTAGATCTGGGCGATCTGCTCCGGGGTGAATGCCTCGGCCGGGCCGAGCACCATGTGGCCGGCGTTGTGGACGACGACGTCGATGCGGCCTTCCTCGGCGGTGACGGCGGCCACGGCGTCGTCGACGGACGACTGGTTGGAGACATCGAGCTCCACCGTGTGCAGTCGCACCGAGTGCGCCTCGGTATAGGCGCGCGCCTCGGCGACGGCCGGCGCGTTGCGCCCGGTGGTCTGCCGTATCCCGGCGTAGACAATGTGCCCGGCATCGGCGAGGGCCCGCGCGGTCAGCGCACCGAAGCCACTGGACGCGCCGCTGACGAGGATGACGTAGGACATCATGTGTTCCTTGACTAGGAGAAGGCCGACAGGTGGGTCAGGAGAACGTGATGACGCGGCGGCCGTGGGCGGTGCCGGCGGCCATCGCGTCAAGGGTGGCGGGGGCGTCGTCCAGCGTGATCGGTGTGATGTCGGGCAGGATGTTGTGGGCGGCGGAGAAGGCGAGGGTGTCGCGCAGGTCGTGCGGGGAGCCGGACGGGTTGGCGGCCACGTGCAGGCGGTTGAGGACCATGGGCTGGGTCGGCAGCACGAGCGGCTCCGGCCCGTACCCGCACAGCAGCAGGGTGCCGTCGGGAGCGAGCCCGCCCAGGGCGGCCGCAGCCGCGTCGGTCGACGGTGCCGCGTTGAGGATCAGGTCGGCGCCCCCGTCCCAGGCCCTGAGGGCTGCCGCCGGGTCGGTCTCGGCGGTGGCCACGTAGAGTTCCGCGCCCAGGGTCTTGGCCTGCTCCGCACCGCGCGAGGAGCGGCCGACCACGGCGACGCGGGCCCCCATGGCGGCGGCGTAGCGGATGGCGAGCGCGCCGATGCCGCCGGCGCCGATGACGGCGATGCGTGCGCCGGCCCTGGCGCCGCCCTGACGCAGTCCGTTGAAGGCGGTCAGGCCCGCGCACATGAGCGGGGCGGCGGCCACCGGGTCGAGCCCGGCGGGCAGCGGGGTGACATAGCCGGCCTTGAGCACCGCGTACTCGGCGTAGCCGCCGTCGGTGACGACACCGGTGATCCGCTTGCTCGGGCAGAGGATCTGCTCGCCGCGCACGCAGTAGTCGCAGTGGCCGCAGGAGTCGTACAGGAACTGGGCACCCACCGCGGTGCCGACCTCGGGCCAGGTGAC
>NZ_JBEYXM010000035.1:0-60122 GCF_040704595.1 Streptomyces sp. NPDC046870 | reverse complement strand
GCTGTTCTCGTAGTGACGGATGCTCTTGGCGCGCGTGACCACGCGGTGAGCGGCCTCGGCGACCGGCACGTCGAGATAGATGATCAGGTCGGGGACGCGGGAGGAGCGCGGAGATCGCGCGGGCGGTGCGGGCGCTCGGGGCGGTCAGCAGGGCCTGGACGCGTTGGGGGACGGGGCCCGTGGCCGCGCCGGGGGCGATGCCGGGGCGTGCGAACCGGGCGGCCTGCCCCGCGAGGGCGGCGCGGGCGATGGCGCGGGCGGTCAGGCGCCGGTCGCCGACCGAGACGGCCGCGGCCTCGTCGGCGGCGCGCTCGGCGGCCAGCCGGATCGTCGCGCGGACCGGGCGCAGCGCCGGGTGGCAGTGCGCCGCGAGTTCGGCGGCGGCGAGGGCGTAGTGGTGGCCGCCCGCGGTGTGCGCCCGCTCGTGGGCGAGCAGCGCCTCCCGCTCGGGACCGTCCAGGCTGCGCAGCATCGCCGTGGTGACGACGACCCGGTGCGGACGGCCCGGCAGGGCGTAGGCGTCGGGGCGGGACGAGTCGATCACGCACAGATCACCGGCGACGGCTCCGCACGCGGCCTCCGCCCGGGCCGCCCGGAAGGCACGGGTCTGGTCCAGCGCCGCGCGGACGAGGCTCCAGCCGCACCCCGCCAGCGCGCCGGCCGAGGCGATGGCGGCCGGGACGACGAAGGCGTCGGAGGCGGTGCGCAACGGATGGACCAGTTCGCCGAGCGCGGCGAAGAGCGGCAGCTTGAGCAGCCCGGTCAGGACGGACATGCCGAGTGCCAGCGTCGAGCAGCCGGCGAGGAGCACCGCGCTGCCCGTGACGGACCACAGCGCGGCGACCGGGGCCAGCCGGTCCAGGGCCCTGCGGGCCAGGGGCGGCAGGGCCCACGGCAGCAGCAGGGGCGGCAGGAGCAGCAGGAGGACGGTCATCGGCCGTCGGACTCGAGCAGGTCGCGCAGGATGCGTTCGTCGTCCGGGCTGAGCTGGGCGACGAAGCGGGCGAGGACCGTCTCGCGGTCGCTGTCCCGGTCCAGTTCGCTGTGCATCCGGCGGGCGGTGAGGCCGTGGGCGTCCTGGACGTCCTGGGCGGGGAAGTAGGCGTACCCGCGGCCCTGGCGCCGCCGGTGGACGACGCCCTTGTCGTGCAGGCGGGTGAGGATCGTCGTCACCGTCGTACGGGCGAGGTCCGCGCCCAGGCTGGACTGGACCTGGCCGGGGGTCTGGGGCGCGCCGGCGGCCCAGAGCGCGGCCAGGACGCTCGCTTCGAGCTCGCCGGCCGGCCGGCGTTCGTCCTTGGCGTCGGTCATGGGGAGGTTCTTCACCCGTCTTCGTGTGCGGTCGTCCTGGTGCGCGGCCCAGCAGCGCCTACGCCATCGTAGTCAGCCCGGCGCCGGTCCCGGCCGCGGTCCGTCAGGAGCAGACGGACGGGTGCGGCGCGCGCCACCGACCCGTTCACCGTGTGACGCCGGCCCCGGGTCAGCCGGCCCGCGTGTTTCCGCCCGCCTGCGCCCGGGCGTGGTCGAGCCGGGTCAGCTCCTCCTGCGTCAGCCGCAGCGCGCCGGCCGCGACGTTCTCGGCCAGGTGGCCGGGGTTGCCGGTGCCGGGGATGGCGAGGACGTGCGGGCCCTGGTGCAGGGTCCAGGCGATGCGGACCTGCGCCGGGCTCACGCCGTGGGCCCGGGCGGCGGAGAGCACCGCGTCGTCGTGAGCGCTCGTCGCACCGCGCTCCCCGGTCCGTCCGGCCACGGCGTAGAAGGGGACGAAGGCGATGCCGTGCTCGCCGCACAGCCGCAGCACCTCGTCGTCCACGCGATCGGGCCGGTCCACCGCGTACCGGTTCTGCACGGACACCACCGGGGCGATCTCCAGCGCCTCGGCGAGGTGCCGGGGTTCGACGCCGGAGATCCCGAGGTGCCGGACCAGGCCGGCCTCGCGCAGCTCGGCGAGGGCGCCGAAGTGCTCGGCGATGGAGTCCTGGCGCATCCGGCGCAGATAGACCAGGTCGAGGTGGTCCCGCCCGAGCTGGCGCAGGTTCTCCTCGACGTGCCCGCGCAGCTGGTCGGGCCGGGCGGAGGTGCCCCACTCGCCGTGGTAGTCGCGGTGGGGGCCGACCTTGGCGGCGATGACGAGGCCGTCGGGGTACGGGGACAGCGCGGTGTTGATGAGTTCGTTGGCGGACCGCAGCGACGAGAAGTAGAAGGCCGCCGTGTCGATGTGATTCACACCCAGTTCGACCGCCTCGCGCAGGACGGCGAGGGACCGGTCCCGGTCGCTCGGGGTGCCGTGGTGGAAGGCGGCGCTGCCCGTCAGCCGCATCGCGCCGAAGCCGATGCGGTGGACGGACAGGTCGCCGAGTTCCCAGGTGCCGGACGCGTCCGCGGTGATCGTGTCGTCGGGAGTCATCGGCGGAGTCTCGCACACGGCCCGGCGACGCGGCGCGCGACCGAGGACCGGCCCCCCGGCGCGGCACACGGCCGCACCCACGAGGTGGGGGCGGCCGCGGTGGGGGGTTGCGGACACTCAACCCCATTGGTCTGTACCAGTCAAGGGTGCCTCCCGTCCCTCCGTCTCCCGTCGTCGCCGCTCCAGGTACGCGCGTTCGGCCTCGCCCGGCGCCAGGCCGGCGGCGCGGCCGTACTCCGCCGCCGCCTCGGTGGTCCGGCCCAGCCGGCGCGGCAGGTCGGCACGGACGGCGTGCAGCACGTGGTACCGGCCAGCGCCGGGTGGCCGCAGGTGAAGATCAGCCGGAGCCGGTCGTCACGCACGGGGCCCTCCTCGGGCGGTGCGTCGGGGCGTGCAGACGGACGGCCTCAGCGTGCCGGGCGTCCCGGGAGGACTCCCGGCGCAGCCGGTCGACGGCCCGGTTGCGAGCGGTCGTGACGATCCAGCCCGCCGGGCTCGGCGGCACACCGGTCCGACCACCGCGTCACGGCCGTGGCGAAGGCCTCCTGGACCGCTTCCTCGGCGAGGTCGATGTCGCCGAGGAAGCGGACGAGGACGGCGACCGCGCGCCCGTACTCGGCGCGGAAGACGGCCTCGACGCCGGGGCTGTCGGTCATCGGTGCCGCGCCGGCCTCAGTGCTGGTCCACGAAGGGCCGTACCTCGATGGGCAGGGTGGTCGCGAGGGCGGCCTTGCGGCCCCAGTCCAGGGCCTCGTCCAGGTCGGCGGCCCGGATGAGGCACAAACCGCCCAGGTACTCCTTGCCCTCGGCGTACGGGCCGTCGGTGACGAGCACGTCACCGTCCTGGGGGCGGAGCATGGTCGCGGTCTCCGGACCGTGCAGACCACCGGCGAAGACCCAGGCGCCCGCGGTGCGCAGCTCGTCGTTGAAGGCCTCCACGTTGCGCATGATCGCGGCGAGGGCTTCGGGATCGGGCGGGGTCGCGCCGGCCGGCTGGACCACGCTGAGCAGGTAGTGCTTCATGACGTCCTCCATGGCGTCGGGCCCGTGGCGGGCTCTGTGTCACCTCCTACACGAACGGCCGTGCCCCGGATCGACACCGCGCGCCACGGTCGCGGAAAAAATCTCCGGAGCGCCGGAACAGCGGAAGAATCCCCCGCATGGACCTCACCTCGCACCCGCTCGTCGTCCGCGCCCGACGGCTCGCCACGGACCTGCTGATCCCCGAGGCCGAGCGGGTCGACCAGGAGTGGGTTCCCGCCGGCCACATCGAGGCGGTGAAGCGGTCGGGGCTGCTCGGGGTGGCCGCGCCCGTGGAGTACGGCGGCGCGGGGGCGCCGCCGGCCGTGCTGCGGGAGACCGCGGAGATCCTGTCGGGCGCGTGCTGTGCGACCTGGTTCGTGCAGACCCAGCACCACACGCCCGTGCAGACCCTGGCGCGCGGTGAACGCGCGGTGCGGGACAGGCTGCTGGGCCCGCTGTCCCGCGGGGAGCTGCTGTCCGGGGTGGCGTACGCGCACCTGCGGTCGTATCCGCGCCGCCCGGTGCGGGTCCGCCGGGAGGGCACCGGCTGGCGGTTCGACGGCACCGTCCCCTGGTACACCGGGTGGGGCCTGAACGACGTGATGCTGCTGGCCGGGGTGACGGACTGCGACGAGGTGCTGTTCGCCTTCGCCGAGGCACGCGAACAGCCCGGGCTGCGGGCGTCGGCGCCGATGCGGCTGGCGGCGCTCACCGCCGCGCGCACGGTGTCGCTGGACCTGGACGGCTTCCGGCTGCCCGCGGAGGCGGTGGCCCTGCGCACACCGTACGACCGGTGGGCCGCCGGCGACCGGGTCAGGACCCTGACCACCAGCCCGGCGGTCTTCGGCGTGGCGGAGGCGGCGCTGTCCCTCCTGGACGACGCGACGGCCGCCCCGCTCCGCTCCCGCCTGACCGGCCTGCGCGAACGCGCCTACGCCCTGGCCGACGCTCCGGTCCCGCAGGCACGGGGCGGGGGGCCGGGCGCCGAGGGGGCCGGGCGCGGGCCGGCGCCACGAGGGGAGCTGGCCGGGGAAGACGCGGACGACTGGACCGGGGAACGGCTGGCCGTACGCGCGCAGGCGTACGAGGTGCTGCGCGCGGCCACCACCGCGGCGGTGGTGGCCGGCGGCGGCCGTGCGATGGCCCTGACGAGCCGCGCCCAGCGTCTGGCCCGGGAAGGACTGTTCCTGCTGGTGCAGGGCCAGACGGCGGAATCGCGCGCGGCACATCTGCGGACGCTGGGCGGTGCCCCCGCCGCCGGGGCGCAGGACCGATAGGAGCAGCGGCCGCCGCCCGGCGGCCTGTGCCCCGGTACTCTCCCCCGTCCCCGTCCCCCGGGCCGGCCGCCGTCGCTCGCTCAGCCCGCGAACGGCACCCGCGCCGAGGCGGCGGCCCTGGCCTCGGGGTGTGTCCACAGCCCTTGGGCGGCGAGCCGGGGCAGGACGCCCTCGCCGAACCAGTACGCCTCCTCCAGGTGCGGATAGCCGGACAGGACGAACTCGTCGATGCCGAGGGCGTGGTACTCCTTGACGCGCTCGGCGACCTCCTCGTGGCTGCCGACCAGCGCCGTGCCCGCGCCACCGCGCACCAGGCCGATGCCGGCCCATAGGTTGGGATGGATCTCCAGGCGGTCACGGCCGCCGCCGTGCAGGGCGAGCATCCGCTGCTGGCCCTCCGACTCGCTGCGCGCCAGGCCCGACTGGACGGCCCGTACGGTCTCCGGGTCGAAGCCCTGGAGCAGCCGGTCCGCCTCCGCCCACGCCTGCGCCGAGGTGTCCCGGGTGATGACGTGCAGCCGGATCCCGAAGCGGAGGCTACGGCCGTGCTCCGCGGCGAGCCTCCGGATCCAGTCGATCTTCCCGGCGACCTGCGCGGGCGGCTCGCCCCAGGTGAGGTACACGTCGGCGTGGCGGGCCGCGACCTCTCCGGCGGCGGGCGAGGAGCCTCCGAAGTACACCTCGGGGACCGGGTCGGGCAGCCGGGCGAGCCTCGCCTCCTCCACCCGCAGGTGCTCCCCGCGCAGGTCGACCGTCCCGCCCTCCCACAGCCCTCGGACGATCTGAAGGAACTCACCGGTACGGCGGTAGCGGGCGTCCTTGTCCAGGAAGTCGCCGTAAGCGCGCTGTTCGTGGCTCTCGCCGCCGGTGACGACGTTGAGCAGCAGCCGTCCGCCGCTCTGCCGCTGGAAGGTGGACGCCATCTGGGCGGCGAGGGTGGGCGAGACGAAACCGGGCCGGAAGGCGACCAGGAACTTCAGCCGCTCGGTGTGCCGGCTGACCATCGCGGTGGTCAGCCACGCGTCCTCGCACCAGGCGCCGGTCGGCGTCAGCGCACCGGCGAAGCCCAGGTCCTCGGCGGCCCGGGCGATCTGGCTCAGGTAGGCGACCGTCGGCGGCCGGTCGCGCCCGGACTCCGTGGCCGGGGTGCCGTGGCCGCCGCCCACGACATGGCGGCTGTCCCCGTTGGTGGGCAGGAACCAGTGGAAGGTGAGGGACACGCGGGGGTCTCCGATCAGGGCGGGCCGTGCCGGGGCGGCCGGGTGGAGCGGTGCGGCGCGGCGCGCCTCGCCGGGGGTGCGGGATGTGGGGTGGGTGCGGGCACCCGGCGGCCTGGACCGTCAGCTCGCCGCCGCCAGCAGCGGGGTGCGGTCCAGGGCCGCGGCGAACTGGTCCACCACGTGTCCCAGGGCCTCGGCGGTCGTGGGCGGGAGCGTCACCGAGCCGTCCTCCCGCACGGTGATGTCCTTGTCGAGGGTGAACCAGCCCTGGACTATGTGCGAGGCACCCATGGAGTTCAGCACCGGACGCAGGGCGTAGTCGATGGCGAGAACATGGGCTGTGGAGCCGCCGGTGGCGAGCGGCAGCACGGTCTTGCCGGTGAGCGCGTACTGCGGGAGCAGGTCCAGGAGCGCCTTGAGGACGCCGGAGTACGACGCCTTGTAGACGGGGGTGCCGACCACCACGCCGTCGGCGCGGGAGAACAGTTCGGTGGCCTCGACGATGGCGGGGTGCCGGAAGTCCGCGCCGAGCAGGGCCTCGGCCGGGACGGTGCGGACGTCGAGCGGGATCACCTCGTGGCCCTGGGCGGTGAGCCGCTGGTCCAGGTGGCGCAGCAGACGGCCGGTGCGCGAGGAGGCGGAAGGGCTGCCGGAGACGGACAGGACGGTGGCCATGGGTGCCTCGTTTCTGGGGTGCTCCGGGCACGCGCGCACGGGAACGGGCGCCCGGTGAAGTCGGATGGAGCGGCTTCCGGCTCGGCGGTCATGGCGGGGAACCGGCAGGCGGATGACGCGGGCGTTCCGGGCGTGCGGAGTGCGGGGAACTCCACGAGCGCGCACACTCCGCGCACCCGCGAACTCCGCGAACCGAAGAACCCCGGAACCACGGGATCCGTGCCACGGAATCGCCCGGCGGGATTCCCGGATTTCCGGGCAGGCCGGATTCCGGCCCGGGCAGGGCGGAAAGAGCAGAGGGGTCAGGCACGCGGTGAGGCCCGACGGGACCGGCGGGAAAGCTCGGGTCAGACCGTGGGGCGACAGGAGGCACTGGAGACGCGCGCGAGGTCGACATGGCGTCGCCGCGTGAGGTCCAGTCGCATCGTCATGCCGTGATCGTCGCAGCACCCGGCGACGGCCGTCAAGGAATTCCCGGCCGGTCTCGTATGGCGGAACCGGACAAGGCAAGGGGGGCCGGCAGGAAACCGGGGGGCTCCCGCGCGACCGGACGGCTCAGACCCGGCCGTCGTCCTCCCGCGCCTCGACCACGACGAGGAACGCGTCCGACTGCAAGTCCATGACCACGGTCGCCGGTTCGCCCTCGGCACGTCGGGCGGCGGCGTACTCCTCAGCGGGCCACGACCCACGGGGAGACCCTGCGGGGAATCGCTCCAGCACCTTGGCACTCATGGCGGCGGACACCTCCTGCGTCGCTGACCGAACGGAATGTACAGCTTGTACCGGTCCGGCTGCCCCGGATCGGTGAGGACATGTCACCGCGTCCGGCGCTTCCGGCACCGCTCGCGAGGTGCGGTCGGCCGGTGGCGGCCGACCGGCCGTCGCGCGGACCGCCAGGAGGTCCGGCAGGGGGCCCGGAGGTTCGGCCGAGGGGAGGACACGCATCCGCCCGCCGGGCCCGGCGGGAAGTGATTGCCGGGAGACCACCGACGCGGAGGACCTGCACGGGATGAACCACGACGACTCGACGGACCGGTCCCGCTGCCTGGTGACGGGAGCCACGGGCTACATCGGCGGGCGGCTCGTGCCCGAACTGCTGGCCGCCGGGCACCGGGTGCGCTGTCTGGCCCGCTCCCCCGGGAAGCTGCGCGACCACCCGTGGTCGGGTGAGGCCGAGGTGGTGCGGGGGGACGTCACGGACGCGGACTCGGTCGCCCGGGCCATGCGGGACGTCGACGTGGCGTACTACCTGGTGCACTCGCTGAACAGCGGCAAGGGCTTCGAGGACACCGACCGCCGCGCGGCCCGCGTCTTCGGGGAACGGGCGAAGGCGGCCGGTGTGCGGCGCATCGTCTACCTCGGCGGTCTCACGCCGTCCGGGGTGCCCGCGGACCGGCTCTCCCCGCACCTGAGGTCCCGGGCGGAAGTGGGCCGCATCCTGCTGCGCTCCGGTGTGCCGACGGCGGTGCTGCGTGCCGCCGTGATCATCGGCTCGGGCTCGGCCTCCTTCGAGATGCTGCGCTACCTCACCGAACGGCTGCCGGTGATGGTCACGCCCAGCTGGGTGCGCACCCGCATCCAGCCCATCGCCGTACGGGACGTGCTGCGGCTGCTGGTCGGCAGCGCGGGCCTGCCGGAGGACGTGAACCGGGCCTTCGACATCGGCGGGCCGGACATCCTCACCTACCGGGACATGATGGTCCGCTACGCGCGTGTCGCGCGGCTTCCGCGGCGGCTGATCGTGTCCGTGCCGGTCCTCACCCCGGGCCTGTCGAGCCACTGGGTGGGACTCGTCACGCCCGTCCCGGCGTCCATCGCGCGTCCGCTGACGGAGTCGCTGCGCCACGAGGTGGTCTGCCGCGAACACGACATCACCCGGTACCTGCCCGACCCGCCGGGGCATCCGCTCGGCTTCGACCAGGCCGTACGGCTGGCCCTGCGCCGGGTGCGCGAGGCGCGCGTGACCACCCGCTGGTCCTCCGCCGCCGTACCCGGCGCGCCCAGCGATCCGCTGCCCACCGACCCCGACTGGGCCGGCGGCACCCTGTACACGGACCGGCGCGAGGCGGTGGTGGACGCCCCGGCGCACGCACTGTGGCGGGTGATCGAGGGCGTGGGCGGAAAGAACGGCTGGTACTCCTTCCCGTTGGCGTGGAGCCTGCGGGGATGGCTGGACCGGCTGGTCGGCGGGGTGGGCCTGCGCCGGGGCCGACGGGACGCGGAGCGCCTGCGGGCGGGCGACTCGCTGGACTTCTGGCGAGTGGAGGAGATCGAGCGCGGTCACCTGCTGCGGCTGCGGGCGGAGATGCGCCTCCCCGGGCTGGCCTGGCTGGAGATGTGCGCGGAACCGGCAGGCAGCGGTCGCAGCCGGTACCGGCAGCGGGCCCTATTCCACCCGCGCGGGCTGCTGGGCCACGCGTACTGGTGGAGCGTCTCGCCGTTCCACGCGGTGGTCTTCGGCGGGATGGCCCGCAACATCGCGCGGGCGGCGGCCCGGCAGAGCCCGGACGTCACCCGTTGAGGCCGCGTCCGCCGGCCCCGCCGGACCGGAAGTGTCCCCGGTCGTCCCCTCCTTCCCGGCCTTCCTCGTCCCCGCCCCTTCCTCCCCGCTCCTCCTCTGTCCTCCTCGTTCCGGAGCCGCGCCATGGATGTCTCGGTCGTCCTGTTCACCGCCGACCTGCGCCTGTACGACCACCCGCCGCTCCGGGCCGCGCTGGAGGGCCCCCGTCAGGTCGTCCCGCTGTTCGTCCGCGACCGGGGCGTGGCCGACGCGGGCTTCGCGGCGCCCAATCGGCTGGCGTTCCTCGCCGACTGCCTGCGGGACCTGGACACCGGGCTGCGCGAGCGCGGCGGGCGGCTGGTGGTGCGCTCCGGCGACGTCGTCGAGGAGGTCTGCCGGGTGGCCGCGGAGGCGGACGCCGACGAGGTGCACATGGCGGCCGACGCGAGTGCCTACGCCCGGTCGCGGGAGCGGCGGCTGCGGCGCGCCCTGGAGGCCGAAGGGCGGCGGCTGCACGTCCACGAGGCCGTGACCACGGTGGTGCCGCCCGGCGAGGTGACCCCCGCCTCCTCGGACCACTTCGCGGTGTTCACGCCGTACTTCCGGCAGTGGTCGCGACGGCGGCCGCGGGACGTCCTGGGTGCGCCCCGCTCGGTCCCCGTGCCGCCCGGCATCGGTTCCGAGGAACTGCCGTCCCGGGCCTCGCCGCCGGGGATCTCACCGAAGCTGGCGGAGGGCGGCGAGGCGGCCGGCCGCAGGCGGCTCGCCGCCTGGCTCCGCTCCGGCATGGCGGCCTACGCCGACCGCCACGACGACCTGGCCGGGGACGCGACCTCCCGGCTCTCCCCGCACCTGCACTTCGGCACGCTGTCCCCGGTCGAGCTGGTGCACCGGGCGCGCCGCGCGGACGGTCCGGGAGCGGAGGCCTTCGTACGGCAGCTCGCCTGGCGGGACTTCCACCGCCAGGTGCTGGCGGCCCGGCCCGGCGCGGCGGCGGCCGACTACCGTACCCGGCACGACCGCTGGCGCTCCGAGCGGACGGCCCGGGACGACATCGAGGCGTGGCGGGAGGGCCGTACCGGCTGGCCGGTGATCGACGCGGCGATGCGCCAGCTGCGCCACGAGGGCTGGATGCACAACCGGGCCCGGCTGCTGACGGCGAGCTTCCTGGCGAAGACGCTGTACGTCGACTGGCGCGTCGGGGCCCGGCACTTCCTGGAGTGGCTGGTCGACGGTGACCTGGCCAACAACCAGCTGAACTGGCAGTGGATCGCGGGCACCGGCACGGACACCCGCCCCAACCGGGTCCTCAACCCGCTGATCCAGGCCAAGCGGTACGACCCCGACGGGGCGTACGTCCGGCGGTGGGTGCCCGAGCTGAGGGAGGTGGCGGGCGCGGCGGCGCACGAGCCGTGGAAGCTGGCAGGCCGGGACCGCGGGCTCGCCGCCGCGTATCCCGAGCCGATCGTCGACCTCGCCGACGGGCTGGCCCGGTTCCGGCGGGCGCGGAGCCGCGGTTGAGCGGTCCGACCGGCCGGCCGGCGGGTGCCCTGCCCGTCCTCGTTCCCTCCCCCTGGGCAGGATCGAGCGGCACATCCGCCCCAGGCTCTACACATAAGGAAGAAATAAGGGCAAACTGGAGCATGCGGAGCTTGTCGCCTGCCGCACCAGACGCGGCCTGGCCTGCAAAGTCAAAGGAGACGACTCATGGCCAACTTGCACAGGGGTGACATATCGAGCCATCCCGATGTCTCCGAAATGCGGGACCGCTACGCCCGCATGCTCGGCGGTCGTGATGTGGCGCTCGTGGACGGACCGGTCTTCCTGCTCGGCCTGTACTGCGCCGCCTCCCCGTGGATCCTGCACTACACGGCCAGCCAGCCCGCCCTCATGACCCACAACCTGATCATGGGCATCGCGATAGGCTTGCTGGCACTGGGATTCACCCGGGCCCCCGAGCGCATGTACGGCCTCAGCTGGGCCATGTGCGCCCTGGGCATCTGGATGATCATCGCTCCGTGGATCGTGGGCAGGGCCCCGGACACGGGCGTCGTCATCAACAACATCGTCATCGGAGCCCTGGCCCTCGTCCTCGGACTTGTGTGCGCCGGTACGGCGGCGAAGAGCGCCCCCAGGCCGTAGAAGGCCGGAAGAGCCCTGGAAGAGCCGTCAAGAGCCTTTGAAGAGGAGACCGAGGAAAGGAAAGAAGAACGCGGGCCGGTCCGCCCCGGGCGGACCGGCTCCGCGTTGCCGGGTCCGCGCGGCGGACCGGCCGCGGGCGTCAGCGGGACGGCACCAGCCACGGCTCCTGCGGCAGGGTCCGGCCGGTCTCCAGCAGCGACTTCAGGTTGGACAGCACGGCCGGCCAGCCCGACGCGACGTCCGCGCGCTCGCCCTCGTCCGCCAGGTCCTCGTGGGTGACGGTCAGCCGGACGATGTCCTCGTGCGGACGGATCTCGAAGGTGACCCGGGAGTGCCGGTCCTCCTGCCCCTCCTGGCCGGGGGCGGCCCACGTGGTCACCAGCCGGGCCGGCGGCTCGCTCTCCACGACCCGGCCGACCACGTCGGCGATGCCGGAGCCGTCGGTGCGCACGTGCTCCCAGCGGGAGCCGGGCCGCCAGTCGGAGACGTTGCGGTGCCCCCAGTAGGCGGCCGTCAGGTCGGCGTCGGTGAGGGCCTCCCAGACCTTCTCGGGTGTGCTCGCGATGTAGGTGACGTACACGAAACGGGGCTTGTCGGTCATGGCTTCCTCGGCTCGTCGCTTCACGGCGCCGAGCGCGGCGAGGCGCGGGCGCTCGAACTTGTCGATCCACCGCTCCTGGATCTCCTGGAGCGGCACAGGGTTGAGGTAGTGCAGCTTCTCCCGCCCCCGCCGCACCGTGCTGATCAGGTTGGCGGACTCCAGGACGGCCAGGTGCTGGGTCACCGACTGGCGCGTCATGGCGATGCGCTCGCACAGCTCGCCCAGGGTCTGGCCGTTGTTCTCGTGGAGCCGGTCGAGCAGGCGCCGGCGGGTGTCGTCGGCCAGCGCCTTGAAGACCTTGTCCATCCGGGTGTCGTCCTCCGATCGCACACCCGACAATAGGCAGGCAATTACCTGCATGTCAACGAAGCCCCGGCGGTCCGGCGCGGTCAGCCTGCGACGGTGAGCGAGATCCACACGTCCGGGGGCAGGTCAGGCCGCCCCGGCACGGGCCGTGGCTCGCGGGTCCAGGCGCCGCCGGCCAGGTCCTCGGCGACGCGCGGCCAGAAGCCCGCCGCGGCCGGGTTGTCCTGCTGGAAGGCGATCTCCCACGGCCCCGGATGCCGGGTGAGCACCTCGCGCGCGGCCCGCAGCCCGATGCCCCGGCGCCGGGCGCCGCGCACCACGAAGAAGCTGTTCAGCACGCGGACCGGAGCGTCGAGCCCGCGGACGAAGGCGAACCCGGCGGGGCGTTCCTCGCAGGTCAGCAGATACGGCGCCCAGCCCGGCTCCGTGAAGGCGTACGTCACGCGTTCGCTGCGGAAGGCGCCGTCGGCGGCGGGCAGGAGGCCCGTGAACTCGGACAGATCGTGGCGGAACATCAGCCACAGCCGCTCCACGGCGGGCCGGTCCTCGGGGGTCGCGGGGCGGACGGTGACGTCCGCGGTCATGATGTCGGTCATGAACCGAAGCCTCCCCGGCGGACAGCGGTCCGGCCGGGGAGGTGCGCGTGTGTGCTGACTCTAGCTCACGCCAAGGGCGTTGCCGCGACCGCCCCCGCGGGTTCCGTACCGGTCTCCTCGCTGATCTCCTTCGGGCCGAACGGCCACACCTTCTCCGTCCGCGCCCAGATCAGGAAGGCCACACCGCCGAGGACCAGCCAGGCCAGGGACCACTCGAGGGGATGACGGCCCGGGGAGTTCTCGTCGGCGTAGCCGTAGATCACGCACCAGCCGACGAAGGCGACGACGCTCGGCAGCGGGTACAGCCACATCCGGTACGGGCGGGGCAGGTCCGGGCGGCGTCGGCGCAGGACCGTCAGCGCGACGATCTGGGCCAGTGCCTGCACGATGACCATCACCGTGGTGAGCAGCTGGATCAGGGTCGCGAGGTCGGTGTGGCGGCCGATGAGGAAGCCGACGGCGGTGATCACACCCATGGTGGCGAGGCCGAGCATCGGGAAGCGGTGCCGCGGGTGCAGCTTCGCGTACGGGCGGAAGAAGACCCGGTCCCGAGCGGCGTCGTAGGGCACCCGGGAGCCGCCGAGCAGGCCGGCGAAGACGGACGCGAACGCGGTGACCAGGATCAGCACCGTCACCGTGTCGGCCGCGCCCTTGCCCCAGGTCTCCTCCAGCACGGCGGAGGCCACCGAAGAGGAGGCGATGTCGTCCGGGTCGGTCATCCGGTGCCAGTCCACGACACCGAGCGTGCCGATCTGGAGCAGCAGGTAGATCGCCATGATGCCGAGGATCGAGAGGAGGATGGAGCGCGGCAGCGTACGTCCGGGCTCCTTGATCTCGGCGCCCATGTAGGCGGTGGTGTTGTAGCCGAGGTAGTCGTAGATGCCGATGGTCAGGCCCGCCGCGAAGCCGAGCCAGAAGTGGTTGCTCATCACGTTGAAGGCCCCCGCCGGGTAGGTGAAGGCCATGTGCGGGCTGAAGTGGGTGGCGGCGGCGACGATCACCAGCAGCACCGAGGCGATCATCACCGTCCACATCACGGCGGTGATCCGGGCGATGTGCTCGATGCCGCGCCAGAGCAGGACCACCACCAGGGCGATGACGCCGAGGCCGATCAGGTCACCGGCGGTCTGCCCGAGGCCGGGGGCGAGATAGCCCAGGTACTGGACGAAGCCGACCACGCCCGTGGACATGATCAGCGGGATGAAGAGCATCGCCGTCCACACGAACAGGAACGGCATCAGACGGCCGGTGCGGTACTGGAAGGCCTGGCGCAGATAGAGGTAACTGCCGCCGGAGCCGGGCAGGGAGGCGCCCAGCTCGGCCCAGACCAGGCCGTCGCACAGCGCCAGGACCGCGCCGGCGACGAACCCGATGACCGCCTGCGGGCCGCCGAACGCGGCGACCATCAGCGGGATCGTCACGAACGGGCCGATGCCGCACATCTGGCTCATGTTGATCGCCGTGGCCTGGAACAGGCCGACACGGCGGACGAAACCACCCGGGGGTGGCGGGCTACCGGACATGGGGGACTCCTGACGCGACGGGCGCGCGGCGCCCGGCGGAGGGTGACTGGCGGATAAAGTTAAGGAGCCTTACTAGAGGCGTCAAGTGTGCGACAGGAATGCACGAGAATGGTGCGATGCCCGCCAGCGACCTCGTAGAGCAGCCGGAACAACCCTGGAGCCGCCGGCGTCTGCGCAGTACCAACGAACGGCTGCTGCTGGACCGGCTGCGCGCGCTCGGCGCCGCCTCGCGCGCCCAACTGGCCCGCGAGACCGGCCTGTCCAAGCCGACGGTCTCCAGCGCGCTGGCCTCGCTGGCGGCGGCCGGCCTGGTGCACGAGGTCGGCACGCGGGCCCCGGAGCGCGGGCGCACCGCCGTGCTCTACGCCCCCGATCCGGCCGCCGGGTACGCGCTCGGTGTGGACATCGGCCGGGGCTGGCTGCGCGTGGCGGTGGTCGACCTGGACGGCACGGTCGTGGCGCGGGCCGACATACGCAACCGGGCGCGCGCCTCGGCCGCCCTCACCGACCTGGTCGTGCGCACCGCCCGCCAGGTGATCGCCAACTCGGGCGTGGACCCGGCGGAAGTGGTGCACGGGGTGGTGGGCACGCCGGGGGTGTACGACGAGAAGCAGCGGCGGGTGCGCTACGCGATGCACCTGCCGGGCTGGGGACGGGCCGGGCTGGTGGACGGCATGCGCACGGAGCTGGGCGTACCGCTGGAGGTGCACAACGACGCCAATCTGGCGGCGCTCGGCGAGTACACCTACGGCGTCGGCGCGGGCAGCCGGCTCTTCGCGTACATCCTGATCGGCACCGGGCTGGGGATGGGGGTGGTCAGCGAGGGACGGCTGTTCACGGGCGCGCGCGGGCTGGCCGGGGAGATCGGCTTCCTGCCGTGGCACGGCCGGCACAAGCAGGAGCGGCTGGAGGACGCGGTGTCGGGGGTGGCGGTGGTGGAGTCCGCCCGGGAGTTCGGGATGCGCGGGCAGCTCACGGCGAAGGCCGTGTTCGACGCGGCCCGGCAGGGGCATCCGGGCGCGGTGCGGGCGGTGGAGCTGGAGGGCGAGCGGATAGCGCACACCGTGGCTGCGGCCGCCGCCGTGCTGGACCCGGACCTCGTGGTGCTCGGCGGCGGTGTCGGGCACAGCGTCGACCTGCTGCTGCGGCCCGTGCGGGAGCGGCTGCGCGCGCTGACCCCGCTGCGGCCCCGGATCGCGCCGAGCCGGCTCGGTGAGGACGCCGTGCTGCTGGGCGCGGTGGCGACGGCCCTGGACACGGCCCGCGACCTGGTGTTCGAACGCCGTACGGCCGGAACCTGACCCGTTCAACGGCCACCACGGCGGGGGTCGTTGACACGGTCCGTGGCGCGCCCTAGCGTGGCCCGAGTTAGTAAAGTTTCCTAACTTTACGAGGCTGGAGACCGCCGTGTTCCCTCGCCCCGCCCGCCGGCTCCCCATGACCGCCGCGCTCATCGCCCTGGTCGGCTCCCTGACCACCGGCGCCTGGGCCGGCTCCCCGGACGCGGCGGAGCCCCACCGGCCCGCCCCGATCACCCCTGTGCCCTCCGCCGCCGGCACCAGCACCCCGCTGTCCGGCTACGCCGTCCAGTCCACGGCGAAGGTGGCCGACTCGGCGGCGGACGTGTCCTCCCCCGGTTATCCGGCGCGGGACTGGTATCCGGCGGGACCGCGCTCCACGGTACTGGCCGCACTGCTGGCGAACGGCGTCTACGCAGACCCGTTCCACTCCACCGACCAGCAGAAGATCCCCCGGGCCGACTTCGAGGTGCCCTGGTGGTACCGCGCCGACTTCACCGTCCGGGACACCCGGCAGCGCACCTCCCTCGACTTCAGCGGGGTCGTCTCGGCGGCGGACGTCTACGTGAACGGCCGGCAGGTGGCGAAGGCCGCCGACGTGACCGGCGCCTACACCCACCACGAGCTCGACATCACCCCGCTGGTCAGGTCCGGCACCAACACGGTCGCCTTCCGCATCCGGCCCAACGACCCGCTCAAGGACCTGACCATGGGCTGGATCGACTGGATCCAGCCGCCGCCCGACCAGAACATGGGAATCGTCCGGGACGTCCTGATCCGCAGGGGCGGCCCGGTCGCCCTGCGCGACGCGCACGTGGTCACGAAGCTGGCGGTGCCGAAGCTCGACACGGCGGACCTGACCGTCAAGGCGCAGGCCCGCAACGACACGGACGCGCCGGTCACGGCGGAGGTCGGCGGCAGCGTCGACGGGACCGCGTTCCGCACGACGGTGTCGCTCGCCGCGCACGAGACGAAGACCGTCACCTTCTCCCCCGCCGACACCCCCGGCCTGCACCTGACGAACCCCAAGGTGTGGTGGCCGGCGGGCATGGGCGGGCAGCCGCTGTACGACCTCGACCTCACCGCCACCGTCGCCGGCACCACGTCGGACACCGCGCACGAGACCTTCGGCATCCGGGACGTGAAGGCCCCGCTGGACTCCCACGGCGCCCGGCAGTACCGGATCAACGGCCGCAGGCTGCTGATCAAGGGCGGCGGCTGGTCCCCGGACGAGTTCCTGCGCTGGGACCCCGCCTATGTCGAGGACCGCCTGAAGTACGCCCTGGACCTGGGCCTGAACACCCTCCGTCTGGAAGGCCACCTGGAACCGGACGAGTTCTTCGGCCTGGCCGACCGCTACGGCCTGCTCACCCTGCCGGGCTGGGAGTGCTGCGACAAATGGGAGGGCCAGGTCAACGGCAGCGAGAAGGGCGACCCGTGGACCGACGCCGACTACCCGGTCGCCCGGGCGTCCATGGCCGCCGAGGCCGCGCGGCTGCGTGACCACCCGAGCGTCGTCTCCTTCCTGATCGGCAGCGACTTCGCCCCCGACGCGAAGATCGAGAAGACCTACCTGGACGCCCTGGAGTCCGCCGACTGGCCCACCCCCGTGGTCTCCTCGGCCTCCGACCGGTCCTCCCCCCGGCTGGGCGGCTCGGGCATGAAGATGACCGGCCCCTACGACTGGGTGCCGCCCGGTTACTGGTACGCCAAGCGGGAGGGCGGGGCGACCGGCTTCAACTCCGAGACCAGCGCGGGCCCCAGCATCCCCACCCTCGACACCCTGCGCCGCATGATGACGCCCGCCGAACTCGACACCCTGTGGAAGGACCCGGACGCCAGGCAGTACCACCGCTCGCCGTCCCCCGTCTTCGGCACGCTGAAGATCTACGACGACGCCCTCGCCGGCCGCTACGGCGCCCCGACCGGTCTCACCGACTACGTCCGCAAGGCCCAGCTGGCCCAGTACGAGAACGTCCGCGCCCAGTTCGAGGCGTACGGACGCAACGCGACCGACCAGGACCGGCCCGCCACCGGGGTGATCCACTGGATGTTCAACAGCGGCTGGACGTCCCTGCACTGGCAGCTGACCGACCGCTACCTCGACCAGAACGGCTCCTACTACGGCGCGAAGAAGGCGAACGAGCCGCTGCACATCCAGTACTCCTACGACGACCGCTCGGTCGTGGTGGTGAACAACCGGCCCGGCGCCGCCGAGGGCCTCACCGCGCGGGCCACGCTGTTCGATCCCGACGGCACGCAGAGGTACGACAGGACCGTCACCAGTGTCGCGGTGGACGGCGGCGGGGCGCACGGCACACCGCTGACCCTGCCGTCCTCGGTGAGCGGGCTGGCGCGGACGTACCTGCTCCGGCTGGTGCTGACGGACGCGGACGGCACGGAGGTGAGCCGGAACGTGTACTGGCTCTCCACCCGGCCCGACACCCTCAACTGGAACGGCACCACCTGGTACCACACGCCGACCACGAGCTACGCCGACCTGAAAGGGCTCGCCTCGATGGCGCGGGTGCCGGTGACGGCGACGGCGACCACGCGGGCCTCGGACGGCACGGCGACCACGACGGTGACCCTGCGCCACGGCGGAAGCGGTACGACCCCGGCGCTGCTGACGGACGTGCACCTCGTGGACGAGCACGGCAAGCCCGTGCTGCCGGTGCGCTGGTCCGACAACGAGGTGAGCCTGTGGCCGGGCGAGTCGGTGACGCTGACCGCCACCTACCGGACGGCCGGCCTGCGCGGCTCGGCACCGGCCGTGCGGATCTCCGGGTGGAACACGCCGGAGCGGACGGTGCCGGCGGCCTGACGCCACAGGGGGGTGGACCTTCGCGGCCCACCCCCCTGTCCCGGTTCAGCTCACGGTGAGCGCGGTGTCGTCGAGGACGAACGACGTCTGGAGGGTGGAGCCCTCGGTGCCGGTGAACTTGATCGTCACGGTCTGGCCGGCGTAGCTCGCGAGGTTGAAGACGCGCTGGGTGTAGCCGCTCCCCGCGTTGAGGTTCGAGTAGGTCGCGAGGGTGGACAGCACCGTTCCGCCGCTGCCCAGGACCTGCGCCTTGAGGGTGTCGTAGGCCGTGGAGGTGGTCGTCTCGGCGGTGTCGACGTGGAGGTAGAAGCTCAGGGTGGCACTCGCGCAGCCGGCGGGGATGGTCACCGACTGCGCGAGGGTGTCGGTGCGGGCCGAGCCGTAGCCGTCCAGCCAGGCCTTGTAGGAGCCGGTGCGCGCGGCCTCGCCGGTGTCGTTGGTGATCACACCGCTGGAGGCGGTCCAGGAGGTGGCGCCGGACTCGAAGCCGGGGTTGGCCAGGAGCTGGGCGGACGTGCAGGTGCCGCCACCGCCTCCGCCTCCGCTGCCGGTGCCGCTCGCGCCGGACAGCCACTCGGTGGCGTTGAGGGCGAGGGCCGCGTCGGTGGCGGAGGAGTCGTTCCAGCCGTCGTAGAGGGTGTTGCCGGACTGGCCGGTGCCGTCGTCGATCGGGGAGCTGTCGCCCCAGAACGCCACCCGGCCGCTGCCGAAGGTGCTGGTGGCGAAGAAGACGCCGGTGTTGCCGGAGTAACCGGTGCGGTGGAGCAGGCCCTTGACCGACGGGTTGTCGGCGGGCTTGAGGGTGGCAGTCGTACCGCTGGCGATCAGGCTCTTGGTGACGGTGCCGAAGGAGCCGTGCAGCACCGGGTCGGTGCTGTCGCTGATCGCGGCCGGGTGGTCGGAGCTGATGCTCAGCGAGTCGACGGAGAAACCGAACGGGTCGGTGGAGTCGACGCTGTTGTTCGTCATCAGGTCGTTGAGGATCTCGACCGCGTCGTAGCCGTCGTTGTTGCGGTCGGCGCCCGTGTGGTCGGAGATCATGAACAGGCCGCCGCCGTTCTTCACGAAGTTCATGATCGCCGTCTTCTCGGCGCTCGTGAACGGCGTGTTGGGTTCCGGCAGGACCAGCGTGTCGAAGTTCGACAGGTCGGTCGCGGACGTGCCGCCGTAGGCGAGGCTGGAGCCCGACGGCAGCGTCTTCAGGCTGTAGCCGCCGGTCTTCTGCAGCGCCACGCCCCACGACGACAGGGCGCCGGTCCAGTCCGTCTCCGCGGACGGGGTGGAGTCCTGGCCGAGCGGGTCGGGCTGGCTGGTGGAGATGATCCAGTCGGCGTTGCCGGCCGTCTCGGCATGGGCGTTGTCGAACAGGACGCGGTGCGTGGTCGCCGCGTGGGCGGGGGTGCCGGTCTGGAGGGCGGCTGCGGAGACCAGCAGGCCGAGGCCGGCCAGGGCGGTGGTGAATCTGCGGCGGGATCTCCCGGATCCGGGCATCCGTCGAACCTCCGTGAAGGGGCGGGGAAGAGGGCGGTGGGGGCGCCAAGTCTGCGCGCGTAGAGCCCGCTTGAGGTTTCTACACGCGTCGAACGGTTGAAAGGTACATGGCATGAAGCGGTGGTGAACAGAGGCTTCCGGAGGCAACCGGGGCGGAGTGGCTGCGTTCACAGCGGGCACATGCCACGTCAACGGGGGCCGTCAACAAGACCGTCAAGGAGGGTCGGCCATGGAGATCTCGGGCATCATCAGCGCCGTCGTCATCGGCCTCGTCATCGGTGTGCTGGGGCGGCTGGTCGTCCCCGGGCGGCAGCACATCGGGATCCTGTGGACCATCGTCGTCGGCATCGTGGCCGCACTGCTGGGCTCGGCGATCGCCGCCGGGCTGGGGGTCGCCGACACGAAGGGGCCCGACTGGATCGAGTGGCTCATCCAGATAGCCCTGGCGGCCGTCGGAGTGGCAGCGCTGGACCGGAGCCAGGCCCGGCGCTGAGTCAGCTCTCGTGGAGGTAGGGCGTCGTCGTGCTCAGCGCGTGGAAGCCGAGCCGGCCCAGGATCGGGCGGCTCATGGACGAGGCGTCGACGTGGACGTAGCGGTAGCCCCGGGCGGCGGCGACGCGGACGCGGTGGGCGATCAGGGCGCGGTAGATGCCCCTGCCCCGCCAGGCCGATACCGTGCCGCCGCCCCACAGCCCGGCGAACCGGGTGCCGGGCACCAGCTCCATGCGGGCGGCGGCGACCGGCTCGCCGCCGGCGAGGGCGGCCACGGCGACGACCGTGCCGGGGTCGGTGGCCAGGCGGGTGAGCAACCGGTGCCGCAGCCCGCCGCCGTCGGTCCCGAAGACCCTCTCGTGCACGTCCACGACGAGGTCGACGCCGGCCGGATCGGTGGCCTCGACGAAACGGACGCCTGCCGGTGGCGCGGTGTCCAGCGGCAGCTCGGTCACCTCGGCCACCATCAGTGTCTCCGCGGGCTCGGGCCGGAATCCGGCGGCGAGCAGCCGGTCGCCGAGATCGGCCGGCTCGTCGTGGGCGTAGAGCTTCCACTCGAAGTCCAGTCCCAGACCGCCGAAGTAGGCGATCTGGTCGCGGACGGCCCGGTCCGCGTCCGCCGCGTCCAGGCCGGACCAGAGCACACCGTTCCAGCCGTGCGCGTCCGCGACCTGGCGCACCACCCCGCCGGCCCGCTCGATCCGGGCCCCGGGTCCGTCGGGCCGGGCACCCTCGCGCAGGTCCCGGTCGTACACAGCGAGCACTGAGGCGTGATCCATGGCCTCACTCCAGCACGGCGGCCGGGCGGAGACAAAGCATTTACCGGGCGGCCCGCAGGAAACCGACAGGACGTCAGCGGCCGTCAGGCCGTACCGCCGCCAGGTACGCGGTGAGGCGGTCGCGGTTGCGGGCCAGGCAGTCGATGCGGGACTGGATGCGGTCGATGTGCTCCCGCAGCAGGGCGGCCGTCTCCGCCGGCACGTCCTCGGGAGCCGGCACGAGATGCTCCGGGCCGCACAGGTACGGCAGGATCGCGCGGATCATCTCGGTGGTCAGGCCGGAGTCCAGCAGGCCGCGGATCTGCCCCACCCGCGCGACCGCGGACTCCGGATAGCTGCGGTAGCCGTTGCCGGTGCGTTCCGGATGGAGCAGGTGCTGCTCCTCGTAGTACCGCAGCAGCCGGGCGGGGACGCCCGTACGGCGGGACAGCTCACCGATCCGCATGCCGGCCTCCCCGAGCCACGCTTGACCTTCACACTGATGTGAGGCTTCGACCATGGTGGCATGACCCTGTCCTCCCAGGTCAAGGGCGGCCGCCTGCCGTGGTCGGGGCTGCTCGCCCTGTCCTGCGCCGCGTTCACCGCCGTACTGACCGAACTCCTCCCGGCGGGCCTGCTGCCCGCGATGGCGCCCCCGCTGGGGGTGGCCGAGTCCCGGATCGGTTTCCTCGTCACCGCCTACGCCGCGGCCTCGTTCGTGGCCGCCGTCCCGCTGACCGCGGCCCTGCGCGGGCTCCCCCGGCGGCCGGTGCTGTGCGGCACGCTGCTGGCGTTCGCCGCGGCCGACGCGCTGGTCGCGGTGTCGTCGTCGTATCCGCTCACCGTCGCGGCCCGGCTGCTGGCCGGGGCGGCGGGCGGCACGCTGTGGGCGATGCTCGCCGGGTACGCGGCCCGGATGGCGCCGGCCGAGCGGCGCGGCCGGGCCGTCGCGGTGGTGCTCGCCGGGATCACGCTGGCCCTGGCGCTGGGCGTGCCCGCCGGCACCGCGCTCGCCGAGGCGGTGGGCTGGCGGGCCGCGTTCGGCACGCTCGCCGTGGCCGCCGTGCTGCTCGTGGGCTGGGTACGGCTGCGGGTGCCCGGCTTCCCGGGCGAACCCCCGCACGCGCGCCTGCCCCTGGCCCGGGTCGCCGTACGCCCCGGGATCCGCCCGGTGCTGTCCGTCACGCTGTTCCTGCTGCTGGGGCACCAGATGATGTACACGTACATCGCCCCGTTCGCCGCGCACGCGGGGTACGGCCGGACGGACGTGCTGCTCGCGGTGTTCGGCTCCGCCACGGTGGCCGGCGTCTGGCTCACCGGCCTGCTGGTCGACCGGAAGCCGCGCCTCACCCTGCTCACGGCGCTCGCCCTGGTCGCGGCCGTGCTGCTGGTACTGGGCCTGGGCGCCCGGGTGCCCTGGCTGCCGGTCGGCGCGATGGCGCTGTGGGGTGTGGCCTTCGGCGGGGCGCCCACGCTGATCCAGACGGCGCTCGTCGGCGTGTCGGGGCCGGCCGACGCCGATGTGGCGACCTCCTTGCAGACCACCGTGTACAACGCGGGCATCGCCGCCGGGTCGCTCAGCGGCGGTCTGGCGCTGGACGCCGCGGGCGCCGGGGCCCTGCCGTGGACCGCGCTGCCGCCGGTGCTGCTGGCGCTCGTGACGGTCGCGGCCGGGCGCCGGTACGCCTTCCCGGCGCGGCGGCCGGCCGTCGCCGCCGGGACGAACGCGCCGGCCGGGGTGGCCGTGACCTGCCCCGCCGGAGATCATGCCGTGAGGAGGTGGGCCGATGGTACGGGACAGTGAGCTGCGGTACCTGCGCCGCTGTGTGGAGCTGGCCGAGGAGGCGCTGGACGCCGGTGACGAGCCCTTCGGTTCGGTGCTCGTGGCCGGGGACGGGACCGTGCTGGCGGAGGACCGCAACCGGGTGGCGGGCGGGGACCGCACCCGGCATCCCGAGTTCGAGCTGGCCCGCTGGTCGGCCGCGCACCTGACGCCCGCGGAGCGCGCGGCGGCGACCGTCTACACCTCCGGCGAGCACTGCCCGATGTGCGCGGCGGCGCACGCCTGGGTGGGACTCGGCCGGATCGTGTACGTCGTCTCCTCCGTCCAGCTCTCCGGTCTGCTGGCCGAGTTGGGCGTGCCCGCGTCGCCGGTGCGCACGCTGCCCGTGCGGGACATCGCGCCCGACGTGGCCGTGGAGGGGCCGGTACCGGAACTGGTGGACGAGGTACGGCAGTTGCACCGCCGCTTCCACGCCGGGAACCCGGGACGCGCCTGACGGTCAGCCGAGTTCGAGGGTGGTGACGCCGAACACCCGCTCCCGGGCGTACGCGCGCACCGGTCCCGTGTACATACGGGCGGTCTCGAACGACGGGCGCAGGCCCGCCTCTTCGGCGAGGGCGACGGCGGCCGCGTTCGGCTCGGGGACGTCGATCGCCACCTCGCTGCCGGCCACCTCGGCGGTGAGGGCGGCGAACAGGGCCCGGGCGTCGTCGGCGGTGTCCGCGAAGAGGGGGCCGACGCGCAGGGTGTCGTGGCCGGGGCGGAGCACGCCGTAGCCGGTCGGGCGACCGCCCTGCGTACGGACGACGGCACGGTGGCCGGGCGTGCGCAGCCACTCGGCGAGGAAGCGGGGGCGGTCGGCGGGGTGGCAGGCGCTGTCGTAGGCGGTGAGCGCGGCCAGGTCGGCGGGTCCGGCCGGGCGGACGCCGGCGGGTGTGCCGCCGCCGGGGGCGGTGCCGGTGAAGCGGATGGTGCGGTGGGCGGGACGGAAGCCGGACTGGCGGTAGTTGGCCTGCTGGGCGACGACTCCGTCCAGGCCGACGGTCCGGTTCCCGGCGTGGGCGAGCGCGGTCTTCCACGTGGTGAGCCCGTGCCCCTGGCCGCGCAGGTCGGGGCGGACCAGGTAGCAACCGAGGAACGCGTAGTCGGGGCCGTGGTTGACGACGGAGATGGCCGACACCGGCTCCCCGTCGATCCGGCCGAGGAAGAACCCCTCGGGGTCCTGCGCGAAGAACGCGGGCCCGTCGGACAGTCCGGGGTTCCATCCCTCCGCGGCCGCCCACCCGCTGATCACCGGCCAGTCGCCGAGGGTGGCCCGCGTGACGACGAGGTCGTGGGGGGTCGCAGGGGTCATCGATGCGCTCCGTCTTCCGTCGGGTGGGGCTGTCCGCACGGCACGGGCGTCCGCCGGCCGTCTGCGGCATCCTTCCGGATCAAGGCAGGCCGCGCCATGGGGAGATCGGCCGATGCGGCCGGACTCCGTCCCACGCTCGGGTACGGAGGGGCGGGCCACCTCGCGGCAGGGGGCCGGGGCGCGGGGACCGCCCGGACCGGGGGGCACGACACCTCCGGCCGACCGGGCTGCGGGCGTGCGGCACCGCTGCTCCGTTCGACCGAGGAGCCGTGGATGCCGCCCCTCCCCTGCTCGGCCGCATGAGCCCCGCACCCCGTGTCCGCCGCGGCGCTCACCGCCTCCCGCGGAAGTTCGGCGCCCCGCAACCTTGGTCCGGCCGCCCCGCGGCTGACGGCACGGCCCCACCGGGCCGGGGTCCGGTGGGGCCGTGCGGGGGTGGGTCAGTGGGGGCGGCCCGGACGGAAGCGGCGGTACAGGATCGCGCCGGTGAGCAGGAGCGCGGCACTGCCCGCGACGGCCGGGGCCGTCACGTCGGCTCCCGTGTGCGCCAGCGTGGAGGTCGCCGGGTGCGGGGCGGGGTGCGACCGGACGGGGGCCGGCGGCTTCGGGGCCCGGTGCCTCGGGGCCGGT
The DNA here is from genome assembly GCF_040704595.1 of Streptomyces sp. NPDC046870. Classification (NCBI taxonomy): domain Bacteria; kingdom Bacillati; phylum Actinomycetota; class Actinomycetes; order Kitasatosporales; family Streptomycetaceae; genus Streptomyces; species Streptomyces sp. NPDC046870. Next base: position 35,222 of record NZ_JBEYXM010000035.1, on the reverse strand, counting down.
GGCCGCGTCGGTTCCTCGCCGGGGCCGTTGACCGACTGGTTGCCGTGGGCCGGGTTGCCGACGCCGACGCCGTCGACGCTGTTCCCGCTGACGTTGATGGGCAGGTCGACGGGAAGCTGGACGCCGTTGCCCGAGAGCACGCCGGGCGAGTCCTCGGCGCCGCCGTGGGCGGAGGCCCCACCGGACGCGGCCGACCCCGCGTCCTTCGCCGTGCCGTCGCTCTTGCCGCCGCCGGTGTTGGCGCACGCGTTGCCCGCGGCCGGATTGAGCAGCCCCACGACGTCCACCGTGTTGCCGCAGACGTTCACCGGCACGAGCACCGGCAGCTGGATGCCGTTGCCGGAGACCAGCCCGGGCGAGCCGGCCGCCGAGCCCTGGGCGTCGGACCCGCCCGCCGCGAAAGCGGTGGACACCGGCAGCGCCACGGCCATCGCGCCGGACGCGGCGGCGACGGCGATCACACCGTTTCGGGTAGCCCGTCTCATAGGTTCCCTGCCTTCCAGACTTCATCGCGAGCACTCACCCGCACCACCTAGAACGGAGCCGAACCAATCGGAGTTATGGCTAATCGGTCTTTCACCCCATCGAGCGGCACGGTTATCGAACTGCATGTAAAGCCGCCGAAAGATCACCAACGGGGCATGGAGGCGCGGAGAGTACACCGGCCGCAGCCGTCCCGCCCGCCCGGAGGCGGGCCGTCCGGGGCCCGCTTAACCTGTTCCGAGGGCGCCGTCCCCGGTCCGCGGCGGGCGCCCCGGGAGGCGAACGATGCTGGCCAAGCTGTCCACACGGCCCGCCGTCCGGCGCTGCGCGGGTGTCTCGGTCCTCGTCCTGGCGCTGCTCGGAGCCGGGCTGCCCGCGGCTGCCGCCGACCAGCCGCAGCCCGACCTGTCCCGGTTCTACCGGCAGAAGCTCACCTGGACCGCCTGTCCGGGCACGGACACCCCGGAAGACCTCCAGTGCGCGAAGGTCACCGTCCCCCTCGACTACGCGCGACCACGCGCCGGCACGCTCGACGTGGCGCTGGCCCGCTACCGCGCCAGTGGGACGTCCCGGGGCTCGCTGCTGCTGAACTTCGGTGGACCGGGCGGCGCCGGCATTCCCGCGCTGGCCGCCGAGGGCAAGCAGTTCATGGACCTGACCAACGGCTACGACCTGGTCACCTTCGACCCGCGCGGGGTCGGCCGGTCCTCCCCCGTCAGCTGCGGCGACGACGGCCTGGCCTCGGCCGGGACGGAGAAGGAGACCGACGTCAGCCGTCCCCAGGCGCTGTTCAAGCAGTTGCGGCAGACCGCCGACCAGTGTGCCCGGTCCTCCGGCCCGGTGCTGGCGCACATCGGCACCGTGAACGCCTCCCGCGACCTGGACGTCATCCGCCAGGCGCTCGGCGACGGCCGGCTCAACTACCTCGGCTTCTCCTACGGCAGCCGGCTCGGCGCGGTGTACGCGGCGCAGTTCCCCGGCAAGGTAGGCCGGGTCGTCCTGGACGGCGTGGACACGCTGACCGAGTCGCCGGCCGAGCAGGGAGTGGCGGGAGCCGCGGGACAGCAGACGGCGCTGGACGACTTCCTGGACTGGTGTGCGACGGACCGCGGCTGTCCGTTCGGGCAGGACCGGCGCAGGGCCGGGGACCAGGTGGTCCGGCTGGTGCGCTCGCTCGACGAGAACCCGGTGCCCACGGACTTCGGCGGCTCGTTCTCCGGCCAGGACCTGGTGGGCGCCATCGGACAGGGCCTGTACAGCAGGGAGCTGTGGCCCTCGCTGGAGCGGGCGCTGGCCTCGCTGATCGAGGACGGCGACACCCGGCGCGTCCTGGCCTTCGCCACGGGCGGCATCGGCCTGCCCCGCGAGCGGCACCGGGCGGACGGCGGGCTGGCCGACACCGAGGACGTCCCGGCGGACAACCTGCCGGCGGCGCTGATGGCGATCAACTGCGCGGACGATCCCGACCGGCCCACCGCGGCACGGCTCACCAAGGACCTGAAGGACCTGCGGGCCGCCTACGACCAGGCGTCACCGGTCTTCGGCCGCTACCGGCTCACCCAGCTGCTGCTGTGCTACGGCCGGCCCAAGGGCACCGACTTCATCCGCGACCGGGTGAAGGACGTGCACACGGCGAAGATGCTGCTCGTCGGCACGCGCGGCGATCCGGCGACGCCGTACCAGTGGACCGTGGAGACGGCGCAGCGGCTCGGGCCGTCCGCCGTGGTGCTGGACAACAAGGGTGAGGGCCACACCGGGTACTCGTCCTCCACGTGTGTGCACCGCAAGGTCAACGACTTCCTGCTGTACGGCTCGCTGCCCGCGAACGGCAGCTCGTGCCCGGCCGACGCGATCCGCCGGAGTGTCACCCCGGACAGCGGCGGCTGAGGGCCGCACGCCACCGGATGTGGCGCATCCGGGTGAATGCCGCGCACCGGGGCAACCTCCCGGCCGCGCCGGCCGTCCCCTTCGACAAGGGGGGTCCAGGCCGCCGTACCCCGTCCCATCCCGTACCTGACCGCGACAGGAGCCCGTCATGCGCATGCGTGCCGTCATCGCCGTACCCGCCGCCTCGGCCGCCGTGGCGGCCCTGCTGCTGACCGCCCCGCAGAGCCAGGCCGCCACCGGCCAGGACCTGCCCGCGCGCTGCGCGGAGCAGGCGCTGACAATCCGGGCGAAGGCCGTGAGCGGTCACCCGACCGTGCTGCGCACCAGCGTCACCAACCGCGGCCCGCGCGCGTGTGTCGTCGACCGGGTGCCCACGGTGAGCTTCGGGGACCTGGACGGCATCGCGTTGCCGGTGCCGGAGGGCGGCGCGGGCGGCTACCGGCTGGCGGCGGGCGGCACCGCGTACGCCGACGTGCGGACCATCGCCGACCCGGCGGACCCGCAGGCCCGCCGGGTGGTGGGGGTCGGGGTGGCGGCGGCGGCCGAGCACTGGGGCCGCTCGTTCACCGCGGGGCGGCTGGGCACCGGGCGCCGGGTGCTGGTCTGGGAGCCGGTGACCACGTGGTGGCAGCGGTCGGCGGCGGCCGCCGACCGTGCCATCGGGCTCGGCTGACCGCTCAGTGCCTCTCGTTTGGATCATGCCGGGCTCGCGGGGCCTGGCACCGCTTCCTGATCCGGCCTGATCCAAACGGAAGACCCTAGTCGAGCACCAGCTCGGGCGAGTAGAGGTCCAGCCACGCCGCTAGGTCCAGGGTGCGTTCCAGGCCCCGCCGGGCCGCCTGGGTGCTGACCGGCGCCTCGCGTTCGGCGGCCTGCCGGACCCGTTCGCGGTCGACGAGGTCGAAGACGCGGTGGGAGGGCCGGGCGAGCAGCTCCTTGGTCTGCTCCTGGAGGGCGCGGGCGTAGCGGGGGTCCTGCGTGGACGGGTACGGGCTCTTGACCCGCTCGTACACCGAACGCGGCAGGACGTCCGCCGCCGCCTCCCGCAGCAGGCTCTTCTCCCGGCCGTCGAAGGACTTCAGGGCCCAGGGCGTGTTGTAGACGTACTCGACCAGCCGGTGGTCGCAGAACGGCACCCGGACCTCCAGTCCCACGGCCATGCTCATACGGTCCTTGCGGTCGAGCAGCATGCGCACGAAGCGGGTCAGGTGCAGGTGGCTGATCTGCCGCATCCGGTACTCGAAGTCGCTCTCGCCGTCCAGCCGGTCGATGCCGGCGACGGCGGTGCGGTAGCCGTCGGCGACATAGCTCTCCAGGTCCAGGGACTTGACGAGGTCGGCGCGGACCACGCCGGCGTCCTCGCCGAAGTGGCGGCTCATGGTCGTCAGCCACGGGAAGGCGTCGGCGCGGCGCGCCTCCTCGTCGAAGAACTGGAGGTAGCCGCCGAAGACCTCGTCGGCGGACTCGCCGGACAAGGCCACCGTGGACTTCTCCCGGATGGCGCGGAAGAGCAGCAGCAGGGAGCTGTCCATGTCGCCGAGGCCGGACGGCAGGTCGCGGGCCCGGATGACCTGGGCGCGGACGGCGGGGTCGGCGAGGGCCTCGGCGTCGAGCACGATGTCCTGGTGGTCGGTGCCGGCGAGCCGGGCCACGTCGTGCACGAAGGGCGTGTCGGGGGTGCCGCGCAGTTCGTCGGCGACGAAGTTGTCCGTCTGGCCGACGAAGTCGACGGCGAAGCTGCGCACCTTCTCGCCCTGCGCGGCGAGCTGCCGGGCGGCCAGGGCGGTCATGGCGCTGGAGTCGAGCCCGCCGGAGAGCAGGGTGCAGCGCGGCACGTCGGCGACCAGCTGGCGGCGCACGATGTCGTCGAGGAGCGAGCGCACGGTGGCGATGGTGGTGTCGCGGTCGTCGGTGTGCGGTCGGGTCTCCAGGCGCCAGTACACACGGGTGGACAGGCCGGAGCGGTCGACGGTGACGACCGTGCCGGGCTCCACCTCGCGCATGCCGTCCCAGAAGGCGTGGCCCGGCGTCTTCACCATGACGAACAGCTCGCGCAGGCCGTCCAGCGTGACACGGGGCCGGACCAGCGGGTTGGCGAGGATGGCCTTGGGTTCCGAGCCGAAGAGGACACCGTCGGCGGTGGGCTGGTAGTAGAACGGCTTGATGCCCATGCGGTCGCGGATCATGACCAGCTTGTCGACGCGGCCGTCCCACACGGCGAACGCGTACATGCCGTTGAGCCGTTCGGCGACGGCGTCACCCCACTCCAGGTAGCCGTGCAGCACGACCTCGGTGTCGGAGTCGGTGGTGAACCGGTGACCGCGGTCCGTCAGTTCCCGGCGCAGCTCGGTGAAGTTGTACGCCTCGCCGGAGTAGACGAGGGCGACGGTGCCCTCGGGGGTCGGCAGCGACATCGGCTGACGGCCGCCGGGGAGGTCGATGATGGCGAGCCGGCGGTGTCCGAGGGCGGCGGGGCCCTCGGTCCAGGTGCCACGGTCGTCCGGGCCCCGGCAGGCCATCGTCTCGGTCATCGCATGCAATGTGGTGCCCTCGGCCGTCAGGTCACGGTCGAAGGAGACCCACCCGGTGATGCCGCACATGCGCTACCTCCTGCCTCCGGCTGCCCGTCGGCCCCGCGTTCACCTGCGCTTCCGCGCTCGCGGAGAACCCTCCGGCCAAACCAGTTGTATCGAGCACCTATATGACGAGCGTCCGTCAGCCGGTCGGCCGAGTCAACGCGGCCGTAACACGGCGCACGCGTCCGCCCCATGGTTTCGGCCGCGTTTTGCCTCAGCGAAATCCGCGGGCAGGCCCGCCACCGGGCATGGGGCGACACGAACCGGCCACAGGCAAAAACTTCCTCAAGCGGCCCGGGCGGCACGCCCTCGCCGCGCCTTCGCGGTCAGAAACGGATCCAGCACCCGGGTGGGGCCGGCCGGGCTCCGCGGTGATCGGCCACGGAGCCCGCGTCACCGCCGCCCAGCAGGGCTCCCGGCGGTGGTCGACAGGCGTGTCGAGGCCCGGATTACCCCGAATGCCGTAATGGTGAATCCGCCCTATCGTCGTGTCATGGAGCACGCACTGAGTCCCGTGACCCTTGCCGAACTGCGGCGCCCGCGCCCCTATCCGGCAGTCTCCGTACTGACGCCGACGCACCGTCGCGAACGCGGGAGCGGCCAGGACCCGGTCCGGCTGCGCAACGCGCTGACCGAGGCGCGCAGGCGCCTGGAGTCCGACCCCGCCGTCACCCGCGAGCGGCGCGCCGACGTCGTGGCACAGCTCGACCGAGCCCTCGCGGAGGTCGACCTGACGCATGCCGAGGACGGGCTGGTGATCTTCGCGGCGCCGGGTGAGCACCAGGTCTGGTCCCTGGCCCGGACCGTCCCCGAGCGGGTGGTGCTGTCCGACACCTTCCTCACCCGCAACCTGGTCGCCGCACACACCGCCGAGCGGCCCTACTGGGTGCTGTCCGTCTCCGCGGACCGCGTCACCCTGTGGAGCGGCGGCCCGGACCGGGTCGTGGAGGAACACTGGGGCGGCTTCCCGCTGGAGCGCAGACGGGAGAACTTCGACGCGGAGCGCCAGATGCGGATCGGCGATCTGCCGAGCACCTTCCGCGACGAGGACACCCGCCGGTTCCTGCGCGAGGCGGAGACCGCCATGAGCGCGGTGCTGCGCGAACAGCCCCGGCCGCTCTACGTCATGGGCGAGCAGGCGGCGCTGTCGCTGCTGGACGAGGTCGGCAGCGTCGCCAAGTGCGCCGTCCACGTCCCGCGCGGCGGCCTCGGGCACGCCGGCCCCGACGCGGTCTGGCAGGCGCTGCGCCCGGTCCTGGAGGAGGAGTCCCGCAAGGACACCACGGCCGTGGTGGAGGAGCTGGTCTCGGCGCGCGGTCACCGCAGGTACGCGGCCGGGTTGGACGAGTTGTGGCAGAGCGCCCGGGAGGGCCGGGTCCGGCTGCTGGCGGTGGAGGAGGACTTCCGGGCCACCGTCCGCGATCTCGGCGAACATCTGGTGCCGGCCGAGCCCGGCGACCTGGACGCCCGCGACGACATCGTGGACGAGATCGTCGAGCAGTGCCTGGAGACGGGCGCCGAGGTGCGCTTCGTGCCCGACGGCGCGCTCGGCGACGCCCATGGCATCGCGGGAGTGCTGCGGTACTGACCCCAGGGGCCCGCCCGTGCGTCGGCGTACGCTACGGCGTGATCGTCGGCGTAAGGGAGCGCACGCATGGGTGACCTGCTGGGTGTGGCGGTACTGGGTGCCGGGCACATGGGGGCCGATCACATACGACGGCTCGACCAGGTGGTCAGCGGAGCCAGGGTCGCGGCGGTGGCCGACCCCGATGCCGAGCGGGCCGCGTCAGCGGTGGCCGGGCTCGACGGGGTCAGCGTGCACACGGACCCGGTCGCCGCGCTCGACGCGCCCGGTGTCGCGGCCGTCCTGATCGCCTCCCCCGGCCCCGCGCACGAGGAGGCGCTGCTCGCCGCCTTCGCACGGCGGCTGCCGGTGCTGTGCGAGAAGCCCATGGTGCCGGACTCCGCCGGTGCCCTGCGGATCGTGGAGGCCGAGGCGGCACTCGGCCACCGGCTGGCACAGATCGGCTTCATGCGCCGCTTCGACGCCGAGTACCGGCGACTGAAGGCCCTGCTGGACGGCGGCGCCCTGGGCCGGCCGCTGATGCTGCACTGCACGCACCGCAACGTCTCCTCCCCCGCCGGCTTCACCAGCGCCATGCTGATCAACAGTTCCGTCTCGCACGAGATCGACGCGGCCCGCTGGCTGCTCGGGCAGGAGCTGACGGCGGTCACCGTGCTGCGGCCCACGCCGGCCTCGGGCGCGCCCGAGGGCCTGCTCGACCCGCAGTTCGTGCTGTTCGAGACCGAGCGGGGCGCCCTGGTGGACGTGGAGGTCTTCGTGAACAGCGGCTTCGGTTACCAGGTGCGCTGCGAGGCCGTGTGCGAGGCGGGCAGCGCCCGGATCGGCGACGAGCACACCATGGTGGTCACCACCCGGGGCGGCGCCCGGGAAGAGGTGGCGCAGGACTATCTCGTCCGCTTCGCCGACGCCTACGACCGTGAGGTGCAGGCGTGGGTCGACGCCACCCGGCGCGGGGAGGTCACCGGGCCGGACGTGTGGGACGGCTACGCGGCGTCCGCCGTCGCCGAGGCGGGGGTCCGCGCGCTGGAGACGGGAGGCCGGGTGGCCGTCGACCTGGCCCCGCGACCGGACCTGTACGCCACCGCGGGCCGCTGACGCCGGGACGCGGGCGGCCGGGGCCGGCCGGCCGGCGGCCGAACCGCCGCCGCTCGGTGAATCGCCGCCTCACACCCCGCCGAACAGCGCGCTCAGCCCCCGCTCCACCACGCCCGCCACGTCCTCCTGCCCGCCCGCCACAACCTCGTACGTGCGCACCAGGAACCGCCGCAGCGACGCCGCCGGGAACAGCAACAGCGCCATGCCGTGCGGCGAGTGGAACTCCACGACCGTACGGGCCCCGCCGTACGGCCATATCTGCACGTCCCCGTGGCCGGCCGGGGCCCGCAGCCCCTGGTCGAGCAGGGTGCGCGCGAAGGTCCAGGTGACCTCCTCGCCGTTCAGCGCGGCCTCGGCCGGGAAGTCCACGAACACGGCGAGGGGGTCGTCGGCGGTGTACCGCAGCGTGGCGGACACCGGGACCTCCTGGTCCTGGGCGGTGACGAGCCGGGCCTCGGCGAGCTGTTCGACGGTGATGTCCATGCTCTTTAGGAGTCGGCGCGGCCCTGTCACATGCCGCCAATTCCGGTCAGACTTCGGCAGGTACCGGCCGCTCCGCATCGCGATGGAACACACAAGCGTCGAACATGTGCTTGAACCCTCGGGCCGGAGGACATCGACTGGCTCAACTCGCGTATCGGTGCTACGACTTGCCCCCTCCACCGCGTACGCCGTTCGTCCCCCTGAAACCCTCCGGGAAGACTCTGGCATATGCCGGAAGCACCACCGTATCGTGTGTTGCCGAATCCCTTACAGGGCGTCGCGGGCTGTGCGACAGTCGTAGCGGTCCCTCGTCGTCCCCGTCGTACCGTCCCGCATCGGAGTCCGTCATGCCGTCCCCAGTCTCCGCGGACCGCCCAGCCGCCCAGCCGCCCGGGCGCGGCTCGGTCGAAGCGCTGATCACGCAGGCGCGGCGGCTCAAAGGCGACGTGGACGCCGTACGGCGGGACACCCGGAGCGACGGTACGGACCCCGAGGAGCGCTGGCAGCGCGCCCTGTGCGACCTCGCACTGCACCAACTCGACGATCTGGACGCCCACTTGGCCCAGCTGCGGGACGGTCCGCAGCCCGCTCCGGCGGAGCCCGCGGCACCGCCCGCGCCGGCCGCCGCCCCGAGCGGCTCGCTGCTCAGCCGCGTCGGCAGCGCCGAGTGGGATCTGCTGACGGACGAGGCCACCTGGTCCGGCGAGCTGTACCAGATCCTCGGCCTGGACCCGGCCCGTCCGGCCCTCACCCTGGACGAGCTGCCCAGCCTGGTCCTGGACGAGGACCGGCCGAAACTCACTGCCATGGTCACGGACTGCCTGGTCGACGCCAAGCCGATCGACGGCGAGTTCCGTGTCGTACGGCCCGACGCCTCCGTGCGGACCGTGCACATGATGGGCGAGCCGGTGCTCGGCGCCGACGGCGGGACGACCTCCATGTGGGCCGTGCTGCGCGACGTCAGCGAACTGCGCCGCAGCCAGCTGACGGTGCGCGAGACCCGTGACTCGCTGCACCGCCACCGCCGGCGGGAGCAGACCGAACACCGGATCGCGGCAGAGCTGCAGGAAGCCGTGCTGCCGCCATGGCGCGGCTCCCTGCGGCTCCCGCGCCAGGGGCCGGGCGCGCTGGACCTGGCGGCCCACCGCCTCCCGGCCGCGACCCCCACACTGCTCGGCGGCGACTGGTACGACGCCCTGGAACTGACCGATGGCCAGACGCTGCTCAGCGTGGGTGACCTCACCGGACAGGGCGTGGCCGTCGCCTCCGGCATGGCCACGCTGCTCGGTGCCGTACGCGGGATGGCGATGACCGGCACCGACCCCGGTCACCTGCTCACCCTGCTCAACCAGTTACTCGACACCACCGTGCAGCCCGCCCTCGGCAGCGCCGTCTGCTGCCGCTACCGGCCCGAGACCCGCACACTGCTCTGGGCGCAGGCAGGACACCCCGCCCCGCTGCTGTACCGCGACGGGACGGGGCGTGTGCTGAACACACCGGACGGCGTCCTGCTCGGCGCCTCCTCGGGCGCCGTCTACGGCCAGTCCGTCCTCACCCTGCGACCGGGCGACCTGCTCCTCCTGCACACCGACGGGCTGCTGTCGGGCCACGACAGGACGGCGGCCGCGGACCGGCTGCTCGGCCTCGCCCCGCGGTTCGGCGCGGCACGCACCGCGCAGGACTGTGTGCGCACGGTCGTCGAGGAGTTCGGTGGCGCCGGGCGCGAGGACGACGCGTGCGTGCTCGTCGCCAAGGTCACGACCTGACGGTCACCCCATGTGACCGGCCTCCGGGGCCGGTCGGCGCACAGGCCCCTATGCCCGTGCGCTGTTGCCCTCCCCCTTGCTCCTCGGCTTGGGCAGCGCGAGCCGGATCTCCTCCCGCAGCTCGTGGATCCTCGGGTAGCCGGCGTACTCCGCGGTCAGCCGGTACATCTGCCGCAGCCGGTCCCAGGTGCGCCGGGAGGAGTTCGAGCCCATCGACATCAGGGCCAGCCGGGCGTAGCGGTCGGCCTGTTCGGGGTCGTCCGCGATGAAGCAGGCCGACGCCATGGACAGATGGTCGAAGATCTTCGACCGCTCCCGCCCGTCGACGCGCAGGGCGAGGGCCTTCTCCGCGTAGTGCTGGGCGTGGGCGGCCGCGCCCGGGTCGAACTCCGCCAGCGTGCGGTACGCGAGCGCCTGCATGCCGTACAGATCCTCGTCCTTGAAGGTCTGCATCCAGTCCGGCGGTTCCACGTCCTGCCGGTCGGAGACGAAGAGGTCCTCCGCCCGCCCGAGCGTGCGGCGCATCGCCTGGCCCTTGCCCATCGACGCCTGCGCCCAGGCCTCGATGGTGTGGAACATCGCCTTCGTCCGTGGCTGCAGACGGTCGCCGGCGCCCGACTGGGCGAGCTTCATCAGGTCCAGCGCGTCGTCGGGCCGGCCGAGATGCACCATCTGCCGGGCCGCCCGGGACAGCGCCTCACCCGCGCGCGGCCGGTCACCGCCCTCTCTGGCGGCGTGGGCGGCGATGACGAAGTACTTCTGCGCCGTGGGCTCCAGGCCGACGTCGTGCGACATCCAGCCCGCGAGGACGGCGAGGTTGGCCGCGACGCCCCACAGGCGCCGCTGGAGGTGGGGTGGATGGTGGTAGGCGAGCATGCCGCCCACCTCGTTGAGCTGGCCCACGACCGCCTTGCGCTGCAGCCCGCCGCCACGGGCCGCGTCCCAGGCGCGGAAGACCTCGACCGAGCGCTCCAGCTCCTCGATCTCCTGGGACCCGATCGGAGCGGCCTCGTAGCGGTCGAACCCGGCGGGGTCGGCGTTCAAGGGGTCGTCGAGGACAGGGGCGTCGGCCTTCAGGGCCGGGTCGGTGTGCAGCCAGTCGCGCATGGCGCTGCTGAGTGTGGATCCCGCGGCGAGCGCGGCACCCGCGCCCACCAAGCCGCGTCGGTTGAGCATGAGGTCCATTCCCGTGAATTCGGTGAGGACCGCGGCGGTCCGTTCGGGCGCCCACGGCACACCGTCGGGATGTTCCTCGATCCCGTCGCTCTGCCGTTTCCCCGTACGCCCGTGCCGCACCAGACCTAGGTCCTCGATGGTCACGACACGGCCGAGACGCTCGGTGAACAGGGCCGCCAGCACCCGCGGCACCGGATCGCGCGGGATCTCTCCCATGTCGATCCACCGCCGCACCCGGGAGGTGTCGGTCGCCAGCTGGGGGTGGCCCATGGCCGCCGCCTGCCGGTTGACCAGCCTCGCGAGTTCGCCCTTCGACCAGCCGGCCAGGCCGAACAGGTCCGCAAGGCGGGTGTTGGGTTGTCCGCTCACGTCAAGCCCCCAGGTTCTCGGCTGAGTTGACAGTAGCCCGGTGCAAGTTGCCGGGCGACTATTCGCCACGGTTCGCCAGGGTCCGCCAGATGGTGTGCCACCGGCGATCGGGTGTCAGGTAGGAACGCGCCACCCCGACCCGGTCGCCACCCGCATATGACGGCCGTATACGGCGGAGCACGGCGGGCGACGACGGGCACACTCCCCAGGGTGTACCCGGACGGCCGGGCCGGGTGGGCGCACGCTCCCGGAACCACGCTCACGGGGCACGCGACCTGAGCGTGAGTTCGGGACGCGGACGTACAGGCAGGCACCGCAGGCACACGAAGGGATCTGTTTCTCCCATGTACGCAGCATCGTCCTCCGTGTCCGCCCCGCCCCGGCCGCTGCGCCCCCGCCCGGCGGGCGGCGGGCCCTACCTCGACCCGGCACCGCGCCCGGGCGGTCCCGTGCCGGTCGCGGGCCGGGCCCGGCGGGTCCCGGGCCAGCCCGGCACCCAACCGCTCAGCGGGAGGCTGGACCTGTCCGGCCCCCAGGGCGCGCAGCTGCGCACCGCGCTCGCCTCGGTGCACCGGATCTGCCCGGAGTTCGCCCCGGTGCAGGTCCTGCGGCGCAGCGGACGGTCCGTCCTGCTCGTCGGGACGACAGGGCGCAGCACGGCCGTCGCGAAGTGTCTCCTGGACCACTCGCCCGCCTGGGCGGAGCGGAGCCGCCAGGAAATAGCCGCATACCGCTCGTTCGTCCGGCACCGGCCGCCGGTCCGGGTGCCGAGGCTGATCGCGGCGGACCCGGACAACTGCACGCTGGTGATCGAGCGGATGCCGGGCCGGACGGCGTCGTTCCAGCGGCATCCGGTGGAGGCCCCGCCGCGCGCGGACGTCCGGGCCGCGCTCGGCGCGATCTGCCGGCTGAACGCCTGGCGGCCCCCGGCGGGCACCTTCGACATGCCGCTGGACTACGCGGCCCGGATCTCCCGGTTCCACGAACTGGGCCTGCTCACCGACCGGGACCTCGGCGACCTGCAGAAGCTGCTGCACGGCATCGCCCATGAGGTGGGCCGGCACGGCATGCTCCAGTTCTGCCACGGCGACGCCCTGCTGTCGAACATCCTGTTGTCACCGGCCGGTCCAGTGCTGGTGGACTGGGAGCACGCGGGCTGGTACCTGCCGGGGTACGACCTGGCGACGCTGTGGCTGGTCCTCGGGGACGCGCCGGTGGCCCGGCGGCAGATCAGCCAGATCGCCCAGTCGGCGGGCCCGGCCTCCCGGGACGCCTTCCTGGTGAACCTGATGCTCCTGCTGACCCGGGAGATCCGTACGTACGAGACGGCCGTCCAGCGGTCCATGCAGGACGCGGCCCCGGCGGCACCGGTCGCGGCCCACCCCGGTGCCATGCCGTCCGGCGAGGAACAGCGGCTGCTGCTCAGGCGGTTGCACGACGACTGCCAGATGGCCCGCAAGGCCGTCCGCGCGGCGGTCGGCACCCGCTGACCGGACGACGGCTCCGCGGTGCGCCCTGAGCGGCGGCGCACCGCGGACCTTCGTGCGCAGGCCCGGACTCCGGGATCCACTGGTGTACGCCAGTGACGCCCCGCAGGCCCGGGCACCGCCGCCGCGAAACTCGCCGGAAACCCTCCGTGACATGGGAAATCACCTTCCGCCGGGCATCATTGACGGATCGTCGGCAAGCCGGTACCACTGACCCAGCTCGGCGCCGTACGCCCCGCCACGCCCCGCCCGTCACAGGAGGCCGCATTGCGAGGACCCGCCACCGACCCCACGTCCACCCCCGGCCCCAGACGTCTGCGGCGGACCGCCGTCCCGCTGGCCTCCGCGGCCCTGTTGCTGCCCCTGCTCGGCGCCGCCCCGGCCCCCGCCGACACGGATCCCGGCACGCACCGGTTGCAGCACGCGTTCGCGACCGCGGCGGCCGACTACCACGTGCCGCAGAGCGTGCTGCTGGCCGTCTCCTACCTCCAGTCCCGCTGGGACGCGCACGGTGGCGCGCCGAGCGTGACCGGCGGCTACGGCCCGATGCACCTCACCGACGCGAGGACCGCGCTCGCCACCGCGGAGCACTTCGCCGGGGGAACGGAGGACGCCCGGGGCGACAGCGCTCGTGCCGCGCTGCACCCCGTCGCCGACGTGCCGGCCGAGTCGGCGGTCCCGGCCCGGCTGAGGACGCTGCCGAGGGCGGCCGAGCTGAGCGGCATCCCCGCCGAGGAGCTGCGCACCGACCCGGCGGCGAACGTGGCGGGCGGCGCCGCCCTGCTCGCCGCCACGCAGAAGGAGCTGGGCGAGCCGCTCAGCGCCGACCCGGCCGACTGGTACGGCGCGGTCGCCCGGTTCTCCGGCGCCGACGACACCGCGACCGCCGCCGCGTACGCCGACGACGTGTACGACGTGCTGCGCACCGGCGAGGAGCGCGTCACGGACGACGGCCAGCAGGTGTCCCTGGCCGCCCAGCCACGGCTGACCGCCGACAGCGGCAGGCTGGGACGGACGGGCCTGCGCACGCTGTCCACGGACGGCACCGAGTGCCCCCGGTCGGTGTCCTGTGTGTCGGTCCCGGCGCCGTACGAGGAGTTCGGGGACAACGACTACGGCAATCACGACCTGGGCGACCGCCCGGCGTCGCAGAGCGTCAAGTACATCGTCATCCATGACACCGAGGGCGCCTGGGACGGGGTCATGAACCTCATCAAGGACCCCACCTATGTGTCCTGGAACTACACGATCCGCTCCACCGACGGTCTGATCGCCCAGCACGTCCAGGGCAAGGACGTGGCCTGGCACGCCGGGAACTGGTACGTCAACGCCAAGTCGATCGGCATCGAGCACGAGGGGTTCCTCGTCTCGCCGGACGCCTGGTACACCGAGGCGATGTACCGGTCCTCAGCGCGGCTGGTGCGGTACCTGGCCCGGACGTACGGCGTCCCGCTGGACCGGCAGCACATCCTGGGCCACGACAACGTGCCCGGTCCGACCGCGTCCACCGTCCCGGGGATGCACACGGACCCCGGCCCGTACTGGGACTGGCAGCACTACTTCCAGCTGCTCGGCCACCCGTTCCGGCCCACGGCCGGCCAGCACGCCGGTGTGGTGACGATCCTGCCCGACTACACCTCGAACCGGCCCGTGTACACCGGCTGCACCACCAAGGGCGAGCCGTGCACGGCGCACGGATCCAGCGAGGTGCGGCTGTACACCGACCATGACGTGACCGCCCCGCTGGTCAGGGACATCGGTCTGAAGACGGACCCGACGGACGGGGTGAACGACCTGTCCTCACGGGTCTCCACCGGCCAGCAGTACGCGGTGGCGGACCGCTGGGGCGACTGGACGGCGATCTGGTACCTGGGGCAGAAGGCCTGGTTCCTGAATCCCCTCAAGGACCCGACGGCCGTACCGGCGAGGGGCCTCCTGGTGAGGCCGAAGGACGGTCTGACCAGCATCCCGGTGTACGGCCGCGCCTACCCGGAGAAGGAGGCCTACCCGGCGGGCGTCCCCGCCCAGTCGGTGGTGCCGCTGCCCTACACGATCCCGGCCGGGCAGAAGTACGTGGTCGGTGACGAGGTACCGGGCGAGTACTACTACGCGGTGACCTTCACGCCCGACTCGCACCGGGTCGTGGTGGGCCAGGACCTGTACTACGAGATCCAGTACGGCCACCGGATCGGGTTCGTCCGGGCGGCGGACGTGACGCTCGAGAGGCCGGCGCACGAGTGAGGGCCGGGGTGCCTCACCCCGGCCCTCGCCCCGCGCGCGTCCCTGCTCTCAGCCCTGCTGGAAAAGCTCCGCCGGGAGCGGCTTCAGCAGGGCGTACAGGTCGTCGGTGATCGGGCGGTCCCAGGCGGCGATGGTGACGAGGACGCCGTCGCTGCGGTCGAACTGGACGCAGGAGATCCGGCTCTCGGAGAGCTTCAGCCGCCGCACGATGAGGAGGTTGTCGCCCTGGAGCACCGGGGTGTCCTCCACGCCGACGACGGTGACCTCCTCGTCGTTCTCCAGCGCCAGCAGCAGCTGCCCCACCTCGAAGGGGATCTCCCCCTCGGCGACCTCACGGGCCGGGGAGCCCTCGGGGAGATTGCCGATGATCATGGCGGGGCCGCGTCCGCCGAACAGGTCGTAACGCAGGAAGACGCCCTGGCAGGTCCCGTCGGGGGCGGGCAGCAGACCCGCGCCGAGGTTGCCCGGCCAGTCGCCCGGGTCCATGGCCAGCACGTCGAAGTCGGGTCCGGCAGGGGTCGCGCTGCGGCGGCGGAGGAACGACATGCGGCCATGGTACGTGCCCGGGCTCCGGTGGGTGACCTGTGGGCGCCCGGCAGAGCGGCTGGCGTGCTCCGGACGAAAGGCCCCAGGGTCTTTCGTCTGGATCGGGCCGGATCAGGGAGCGGGGTCTGGTGCCGTGCGTCGCAAGGCGGAGCCATGGCAACCGACGACAACGCGGCGAGGCGCGGTGCCAGACCCCCGCGAGCCCGGCATGATCCAGACGAGAGGCCCTAAGCCTGGCGCAGGGGGCAGCTGGTGAGCAGGGTGGCCGGGTCCGCGTCGGCCGGGCGGGCGACGGTGCGGTCGGCGGGCGGGCGGCCGGCTCCGGCGAGCCAGCGTTCCAGGGCCGTGAAGGCGGAGCGGTGGCAGGGCACCATCGGGCGGAGCCGGTCGGGGAAGACGTCGGCGAGCGAGTCGGTGTGCGTGCCGTCCTCGATGCGGTAGTAGCGCAGCAGGGAGCCGCGGCCCGCCTCGTGCACCATGCGCGCGTAGACGTCCGAGTCCTGGCTGATCGGCAGCAGTACGTCGAGGGTGCCCTGGAGGGTGATCAAGGGCTTGCCGATGCGTCCGGTCAGAGCGATGCGGTCGACCGCCCGGTGGACGGCGGCGGGCCGCTGCGGGTAGGAGTAGTCGGCGTCGCAGGCCGGGGTGCCGGAGGCGCAGTACGGGGTGCCGGCCTCGGTGTCACCGTCGTAGCCGGGGTCGAGTTCCTCGCGGTAGATCCGCTGGGTGAGGTCCCAGTAGACCTGGTGGTGGTACGGCCACAGGAACTCGGAGCCGGCCGGGAAGCCGGCCCGGTGCAGCGCCGCCTCGGCCTCGGCCGCGCCGGGGCCGCCCGCGGCGTACGCCGGGTAGTGGCGCAGCGCGGCCGGCAGGAAGGTGAACAGGTTGGGGCCGTCGGTGCGCCAGAGGGTGCCCTCCCAGTCGACTCCGCCGTCGTACAGCTCGGGGTGGTGCTCCAGTTGCCAGCGCACCAGGTAGCCGCCGTTGGACATGCCGGTGGCGAGGGTGCGGGCCGGGGGCCGCTGGTAGCGCTCGGTGACGACGGTGCGGGCGGCGCGGGTGAGCTGGGTGAGGCGGGTGTTCCATTCGGCGATGGCGTCGCCGGGACGGCGGCCGTCGCGGTAGAAGGCCGTGCCGGTGTTGCCCTTGTCGGTGGCGGCGTAGGCGTAGCCGCGGGCGAGTACCCAGTCGGCGATGGCCCGGTCGTTCGCGTACTGCTCGCGGTTGCCGGGGGTGCCGGCGACCACCAGGCCGCCGTTCCAGTGGTCGGGCAGCCGGATGACGAACTGGGAGTCGTGGTGCCAGCCGTGGTTGGTGTTGGTGGTGGAGGTGTCCGGGAAGTAGCCGTCGATCTGGATGCCGGGGACGCCGCTGGGCGTGGGCAGGTCCTTGGGGGTGAGGCCCGCGTAGTCGGCCGGGTCGGTGTGGCCGGTGGCCACGGTCCCGGCGGTGGTCAGCTCGTCGAGGCAGTCGGCCTGCTGGCGGGCGGCCCCGGGGACGTGCAGGCGGGCCTGCCCCGCGCAGTGGGCGTCCATGGGCTCGGGTCCGACGGGTGCCGCGGTGGCGGGGGTGACCAGGAGGGAGCAGGCGGCGGCGAAGGAGAGCGCCGTCCACGCGGTGCGCCGCACGGTCCGGGCGCGCCGTCCTGGTCGGCCGCGTGGTGGTGTGGGCTGGGGAAGCATGTGGTTCCTCCGGCGGATTGGGGACGCGCTGGAGGCTAGGGGTGGTGTGGGGGTTCCGGACATGTGTGGGGCCGCCATGATGACGGCGCGTTCGGCGGCGTCGGCCACCATGGCGGCCCTTCTCGGTCGCTGACTGGCTGTCAGGGGCAGCCGGTGTCGGCGAGGGTGAAGTATCCCTGGGGTGCTTCCTTCAGGGTGTGGGTGACGAACGTGTTGTACAGGCCCATGTTCTGCTGGGATCCCTTGGCGTAGGTGTAGCCGCCGCTGGTGGTGGCCCGTCCCGCCTGTACGTGGGCGTAGTTGCTCGCCGTCCAGCAGGCGGTGGTGCCGCCGCCCGGGTCCGGGTCCCCGCCGCCCGGGTCGCTGGTGTCGAGGCCGAAGAACCGGGCGATCCAGCGGCTGGAGCAGATCGAGTCGAGGAAGTACGGCGCCGTGGTGCTCCCGCACTGTTCGCCGCCGGTGCCCGGGTCGACCGGGGTGCCGTGCCCGATGCCCGGGACCCGGTCGACCTCGACGGCGACCGTGCCGTCGGCGGCCAGATACTGGTCCTGCCGGGTGGCGTCCGGCCCGATCGTGGTCGTGCGCGTGGGCGTCTGGGACAGGCCGTGCAGGGCAGTCCACTGGTCGCGCAGCTCGGTGGCGTTGCGCGGAGCGACGGTGGTGTCCTGGTCGCCGTACCAGATGGCCGCGCGCGGCCACGGCCCGCCGTACGAGGGGTAGGCGTCGCGCACCCGCTGCGCCCACGCGGCCGGATTGAGGTCGACGCCGGGGTTCATGCAGGTGTAGGGGCTGTTGTCCCTGGTGCAGTCGTAGGGCAGGCCGGCGACGACCGCGCCCGCCGAGAACACGTCCGGGTAGGCGGCGAGCATGACCGCGGTCATCGCGCCGCCCGCGGACAGGCCGGTGACATAGACGCGCTGCGGGTCGGCGCCGTAGGTGGTGACGGCTTGGCTCACCATCTGCCGGACGGACAGGGCCTCGCCCTGCCCGCGCCGGTTGTCGCCGGCCTGGAACCAGTTGAAGCACTTGCTCGCGTTGTTGGCGGTGCCGGTCTCGGCGAGCACCAGCAGGAAGCCGTCGCGGTCGGCGATCTGGGGCAGCCCGGAGTTGTCGGCGTAGACCTGGGCGCTCTGCGTGCAGCCGTGCAGGGCGACGACCACCGGCGGGTGGGCCGGCAGGGTGGCGGGCCGGTAGACGTACATGGTGAGGGCGCCCGGGTTGGAGCCGAAGTCGCTCACCCGGGTGAGCGTGACGGCGGCGTGGGCCCGGGGCGCGGGACCGGCGAGCGCGGTGCCGAGGACCACGGCGAGGACGGCGAGCAGACGGGGCAGGAGACGAGGCAGCGGGCGGGCCCGTGACGGTGCTCCGGGTGCCCTGCTGAACGGGGGCAGTGGCATGGCGGCTCCTTCGGTGGACACACGGGTTCCGGCCGCTCCCACGCGCGGCGGACCAGCCGGGAGTGCCGGAACCATAGGTTCGGGTGTGTCCGGGCACCATGGCGCGGCGCACCACAGCGGTGGGACCGCCGGTCGGCACCGGACGGATTGCGCGGTGCGGGGCGGTCTGCTAACCCGACGCCACCTGGATCACACGGCCCGCATCCCTGAGCCGGCCGGCCTCACTCCTGGGGTGGCGCCGGTGGCACGACCGCGATCGGGCTCGCCGCGTGCAGCAGTACGGCCTGGGTGACCGAGCCCATCATGCGGGCGGGGGCGAGCAGCCGCCGCCGGTGCCGGCCGACGACGACCAGATCGGCGCCCTTGGAGGCGGCGACGAGGTGGCCGGCCGCGTCGCCCGGCAGCGCCTCGGCGTCGGCGCGTACTCCTGGGTGCCGCTCGCGGTGCGGGCCGAGGAAGCCCTCGGCGAGGGTGCGGGTCTCGTGCGCCACGGCGTCCTGGTCGACCGGGGGCGGCACCGGCTGGCCGGGCGCCGACCAGATCTGCACCGGCCACGGGTAGGCGGCGATCACCTGGAGCCGGGCGCCGCGCAGGGCGGCCTCGGCGAACGCGAGGCCGAGGACGGACTCGTCGGGGCTGTCGACGTGCAGACCGACGACGACCCGCGGCCCGGGTCCGGCCGGCCCTCCCCCGTGCACCTCCCGGTCGGGCCGGGGCACGACGACCACCGGGCACTCGGCGTCCCGGGCGGCGGCGAGGCCGTTGGAGCCGAGGAGCAGGCTGGCGAAGCCGCCGCGGCCCCGGGATCCGAGCACCAGCAGCTGGGCGTCGGTGCCGAGTTCGGGCAGGACAGCAGCTGGTACGCCCTCCACGGCGAGGTACTCGACGGCCGGTGGCGCGGCCTGGTCCGCGAGCCGGCCGCGCGCCTCGTCGAGCACGGGATCGCCCTCCGCCCCGGGCGGCCCGGCGACCAGCACGTCGGCCTGGCCCCAGGCGGCGTACTGCCGTACGTGCACCACGCGCAGTGGTGCCGCGCGGCGCCGGGCGGCGTCCAGCGCCCAGTCCAGGGCGCGCAGACTGTCCGCGGAACCGTCGACCGCGGCGATGACCGGCGTAGCGTCCATCCTCGCCCCACCTCCGGAACACGACCTTCCCTTTGCTGGGGCCAGCCTGGCTCAGGTCCGGTCCGGGCAGGGCTCTGCCGGTCGCGTGTCCGGAAATCCGGCCGGAACTCCCCCGGTTCAGGTGAGGTCGAACTCGCCCTCACGGGCGCCGGAGACGAACGCGCCCCATTCGGCGGGGGTGAAGATCAGGGAGGGGCTCTCCGGCCGGCCGCTGTTGCGCATCGCGATGAAGCCTTCGACGAAGGCGATCTGGACGTCGCCCAGACCGCGGCTGCTGGACTGCCACTCGGCCTTGCTCAGGTCCAGCTCCGGCTTGTCCCAGCCCGCGAGCGGCGGCTGCTGGATGGTGCTCTCGGCCACGTCCCTGCTCCTCCCGGTTCGTCGTCCGCGGGTCAGCCTAGCGACCGGTCGCCACGGCGGACAGGGCACGTGGGGAGAACCCTGCGGCGGGCCGGCCGGCCGCCGCGGCGGGGTCGTCAGGAGCCGGGGGGCGCGGCGCCCGCGAGCCACATCGGGAAGGACCGGAAGCCGCCGCCGTGCGCGCGCCCGAGCGTCCCGTGAGGCGCCGTCCACCTGGTGTTCCCGGGCCCGTCCGGGCACCTGGAGGGCGGCCTCGGCGAAGCGGATCACGCCGGGGGCGCCGACGGGCCGATCCCGCTCACCGGTCCAGGAAGGCGAGCGTCCGGCTGACGAACCCCTGCGGGTCGTCCAGCCACGGATAGTGCCCGGCGCCGGGCTGGACGGCACACTCGGCGTGCGGGAAGGCGTCGGCGGTGCGGCGGGCGACGCCGGGGCTCGGCCAGCCGTCGAGTGCGCCCGCGTACACGAGGACCGGCGCCGTCAGGGCCTTGAGGGCCTCCCGGGTCGCGTCGGGGGTGAGGGCGCCTTCGGCGAAGTAGCGCTCGCCGGCCTCCTCGTTGACCTGTCGCAGCTCGGCGTCCGCGTGGGCCCGGGCGGTGTCGTCCCAGCGGCCGTGGAAGAACGGCAGGAACACGTCGTCGAAGTCCGCCTCGCCCGTGAGCCAGGCGCGGTAGGCGGGGAACGCCCGTCCGAACCACGGCTCGCCCTCGCGCAGCCGGGCCGCGGCCAGCCGGTCCTCGGGCACGGCCCGCAGGCCGAGGGCGGACGGGTTGGGGGTGACCAGCACCAGCCGTCGTATCCGCTGCGGGCGGCGGGCCGCGTAGAGCATGGCCAGGACGGCACCCGCCGAGTGGGCGAGCAGATCCATGTGCTCCAGACCCATGTGCTCCCGCCATGCCTCCAGGTCCTCGACCATCCGGTCGCAGCGGTACGTCGCCGGGTCCGCGGGCACCTCCGAGTCACCGGTGCCCCGCAGGTCGAGCAGGGCCAGCCGGCGGTGCGCGGTCAGCCCGCCCAGCTCCCCGAGGTACTCGGAGGCCCGCATGGGGCCGCCGGGCACCACGGCGAGCGGCTCCCCCTGTCCGCGCAGGTGGTAGGCGAGCCGGGTGCCGTCGGACGCGGTGAGGATCGGCATGCCGCCGATCATGGTGGGGCCCACCGACGGACCGCAACGCATTTCGGTCTCCTCGCGGAAATGTTTTCACCGCCCTCTTGCCCCGGGGTTCGTGACCTGCATTTACTGACCCGGAACACATCGACCGAATGATCGGTCGGCGGATGGCGCTGCTGGTGAGGGAGACGTCGCGATGGCGGATGTGACGGACCTGCTCGACGCGGGCGAACGGCTGGGACCCGGGGAACTGCGGGCGCTGCAACTGGAGCGGCTGCGCGCGTCGCTGCGGCACGCGTACGAGAACGTGCCGTTCTACCGTGAGTCCTTCGACAAGGCCGGCGTCCGCCCGGAGGACTGCCGCACCCTCGCCGACCTCGCGCACTTCCCCTTCACGACCAAGGCGGACCTCCGGGAGAACTACCCGTACGGCATGTTCGCCGTGCCCCGGGAGAAGATCCGCCGGCTGCACGCCTCCAGTGGCACCACGGGACGCCCCACGGTGGTCGGCTACACGGACAACGACCTTGCCATGTGGGCCGACATGGTGGCGCGGTCGATCAGGGCGGCCGGCGGCCGGCCCGGCGATGTCGTCCATGTGGCCTACGGATATGGGCTGTTCACCGGGGGGCTCGGCGCGCACTATGGCGCGGAGCGCCTGGGCTGTACGGTCGTCCCCGCGTCCGGCGGCATGACGGCCCGGCAGGTCCAGCTGATCCAGGACCTGGAGCCGTCCGTCATCATGGTGACCCCGTCCTACATGCTCACCCTGCTGGACGAGTTCGAACGGCAGGGCGTGGACCCGCGCTCCACCTCGCTGCGGGTGGGCGTCTTCGGGGCCGAGCCCTGGACCGAGCGGATGCGGCGGGAGATCGAGGAGCGGTTCGCGATCGACGCCGTCGACATCTACGGGCTGTCCGAGGTGATCGGCCCCGGTGTCGCCCAGGAGTGCGCGGAGACCAAGGACGGCCTCCATGTGTGGGAGGACCACTTCTACCCGGAAGTCGTGGACCCGATCACGGGTGAGGTGCTGCCGGAGGGCGAGCGGGGCGAGCTGGTGTTCACCTCGCTGACCAAGGAGGCCATGCCGATCGTCCGGTACCGGACGCGGGACCTGACCCGGTTGCTGCCCGGCACGGCGCGGGCGTTCCGGCGGATGGAGAAGATCACGGGGCGCAGCGACGACATGGTGATCCTGCGCGGGGTCAATCTGTTCCCGACCCAGATCGAGGAGATCGTGCTGCGTACGCCCGGTGTGGCGCCGCACTTCCAGTTGCGTCTCACGCGTGAGGGCCGCATGGACGCGCTGACCGTGCGGGCCGAGGCGCGCCCCGGCGCGTCGCCGGAGGTGCGGGACGCGGCGGCCCGGGCCATCGTCGCGGCGGTCAAGGACGGCATCGGGGTGTCGGTCGGCGTGGAGATCGTGGAGCCGGAGTCACTGGAACGCTCGGTGGGCAAGATCCGCCGGATCGTGGACCTGCGGACGCGCGACGCCGGGTAGGCACCGGGCACCGGGCACCGGGCACCGGGCACCGGGCACCGGGAGGAGGCTCCGCCCCGGCCGTCGGTCCGGCGCCCGGCAGCGCCGCGCGCTCGTATCGACGTACTCCGAAACGTCGGCCGCCGCCTATACTCCGGAGCCATGACGGACACCGCCCTCATCCCGGACCCGGACCTGGTCAACGCACTGCGGGCGCTGTCCAACCCGATGCGCCTCCAGATGCTGGGATGGCTGCGCGAGCCCGAGCGGCACTTCCCGATGGAGGCGGCCATCGCGGACCCCGCCGAGGTGGGGGTGTGCGTGAGCCACATACAGGCGAAGGCGGGGCTGGCCCAGTCGACCGTGTCGGCGTACATGGCGGAACTCCAGCGAGCGGGCCTGGTCCGGGCGACCCGGGTCGGCAAGTGGACCCACTACAAGCGCGACGAGCGGCGGATCGCGGACCTCGTCGCCCAGCTCGGACGGACTCTCTGACCACCGGCTTCCCGCTCGCCCCCTCCTGCCCCCGGTGCCGCGCACTCTTGCGCTTCATATCGAGAATCTGCGATATTCCGAATCGACGAAACTTTGTCCGTGAGGGAGCACAGCCATGGACCTCGGCACGTTCGGGATCTACACCTTCGACTTCGAGCACCAGCCGGCCGCGCGGATCCGGGAGTCCGTCCGGGAACTGGAGGACCTGGGCTGGCGGGCGCTGTGGATTCCCGAGGCGCTCGGGCGGGACGCGTTCACCCACGCCGGCCTGCTGCTCTCCGCCACCCGGCGGCTGACCGTCGTCAACGGCATCGCCCGGATCTGGTCCCGGGAGGCCCGCTGGACGCACGGCTCCGCCCTGCTGCTGGCGGACGCCTACCCGGGCCGGCACGTCCTCGGTCTGGGCTTCGGCGGTGAGCCCCGGCCGGGGGTCAGGCCACTGGCCGCCATGTCCGCGTACCTGGACGAGCTGGACACCATCGAGACGCCGAACCCCCGCCCGGCGGCCCCGATCCGGCGCCTGCTGGCCGCCTACGGGCCGAAGATGCTCCGACTGGCCCGCGACCGCGCCGCCGGCGCCCACACCTACCACGTGAACACGGCCCACACCGCACAGGCCCGGGAGATCCTCGGCCCGGACGCGTTCCTGGCCGTCGAGCACGCCGTGCTGTTCGAGACCGATCCGGACCGGGCCCGCGGCCTCGCGCGCGAGCATCTGCACGGTTACCTCCGGACGCCGTACAACCTCGCCAAGTTCCGCCGGCTGGGCTACACCGACGACGACCTCTCCGGCGGCGGCAGCGACCGCTTCGTGGACGACCTGGTGTTCTGGGGTGACCCGGACACCGTCGTACGGAAACTGCGCGGCCACGTCGAGGCGGGCGCCGACCACGTGGCCGTACAGGTGATCGGCGTGCGGCCGGGCGAGTCGGCGCTGCCGCACTGGCGGTCGCTGGCGGACGCGCTGCTGCCGGGCGGCGACTCGGCCGGCCGGTGAGCGACCGGCCCGGTCCTGGTGCACACGGGCCGGGCACCGTGCGCCCGGACCCGAACGCCGCACGCCCGGTCGGCCGGCACCGGGCCCCGTGAGCCCGGCATGACCCCGACGAGAGGCCCTAACCGCCGAAGCGGTCGCGCAGCTCGCGCCTGAGGATCTTGCCGCTAGCGTTGCGCGGCAACTCGTCGGTGAACAGCACGCGTTTGGGCGCCTTGAACGGCGCGAGCCTCTCCCTCACGTGCGCGATCAGCTCCTCCTCGGTCACCTCGCCGCGCGGGACGACGACCGCGGTGACGGCCTCGATCCACCGTTCGTCGGGCAGGCCGACCACGGCGGCCTCGGCGACCGCCTCGTGGGTGTACAGGGCGTCCTCGACCTGGCGTGAAGCCACCAGGACGCCACCGGAGTTGATGACGTCCTTCACCCGGTCCACGATGGTGAAGTACCCGTCGGCGTCCCGCACGGCGAGGTCCCCGGAGTGGAACCAGCCGTCGCGGAAGGCCTCGGCGGTCTCCTCCGGCTTGTCCCAGTAGCCCTCGCACAGCTGCGGTGACCGGTAGACGATCTCGCCGGGCGTGCCGGCGGGGACGTCCTTGCCGTCCTCGTCGACCACGCGGGCGTCGACGAACAGGACGGGCCGGCCGCAGGAGTCCATCCGGCCCTGGTGTTCGTCGGGTGCGAGGACGGTGGCCAGCGGGCCGATCTCGCTCTGGCCGAAGCAGTTGTAGAAGCCGAGCTCCGGCAGCCGCTCGCGCAGGCGCTCCAGGACCGGCACCGGCATGACCGACGCGCCGTAGTAGGCCTTGCGCAGTCCGGACAGGTCCCGGGTCGCGAAGTCCGGGCGTCCCGCCAGGGCGATCCAGACCGTCGGCGGGGCGAACAGGCTGTCCACGCGCCCCGCTTCGACCAGGTCGAACAGCCGGTCCCCGTCGGGCGCGTCGAGGATCAGATTGGTCGCGCCCACCGCGAGGTAGGGCAGCAGGAAGACGTGCAGCTGCGCGGAGTGGTAGAGCGGCAGGGAGTGCGCGGGCCGGTCGCCGGCGCTGAGGTCGAGGGCGGTGATCGCGCTCAGGTACTCGTGGACCAGGGCGCGGTGCGTCATCATCGCGCCCTTGGGCAGGGCGGTGGTCCCGGACGTGTAGAGGAGCTGCACCAGATCCTCGGTGCGCGGCTCCGGGCCGTCGTACGGGGGTGTGGTCGCCAGGCGCGCCAGGAGTGAGTCGCCGGTGTCGCGCAAGGGCAGCGTGCGGACGTCGCCGGGGAGCCGGCCGGCGATAGCGGGGTCGGTCAGCACCAGGGAGCTGCCGGACTGGCGGACGAGGTACGCGAGGTCGTCGCCGGTGAGGTTGTGGTTGACCGGCACGTGCACGAGACCGGCGCGGGCACAGGCCAGGAAGCCGATCAGGTAGGCGTCCGAGTTGTGGCCGTAGGAGCCGACCCGGTCGCCGGGGGCGAGGCCCTGGGCGAGCAGGACGCCCGCCGCGCGGGAGACGGCCTCGTCCAGTTCCTCGTACGTCCAGGCCCGGTCGGCGTACTCGACCGCGACCCGTGCCGGGGTGCGCCGGGCGCTGCGCCGCAGCACCCCGTCGACCGTGCTGCCCTGTCCCTGCGTCATGCCTCATGATCCTGGGTCCGGCACCGGGGCGGGTCAAGCACCCGGACGGCACGGACGCGAACCGGTCCGACGACCAACCGGGCCTTGCCGTCGCGACGTTGGGAGGCACGGCGTGCGGACCGGAGGCGGCGCAACGGACCGCGCCGAGCACGCCGAGACCTGGAAGCACACGCGCCCCGTTGACACATCCCCTCCCTGACAGGAAAGTTTCACGGTGCAAGGCAGGCGCCGAAAGATTCTTTCACGCGGGAGGCCGCAGCATGACGGACGACGTGGCAGGCGCACGAGCCGGCGGGCCGACCCGCCGCCGGCTCGTCGCGGGCACCCTGGCGGCCGGCGGCGCACTCGCCCTCGGCGCCCTCCCGGCGGGCCCGGCCGCCGCCGCACCCGCCTCCGGCCGTCACCGCACCCTGCGCCACGGCTCACCCGAACGCGCCGGGCTGCTCCCCGCACACCTGCGGCAACTCGTCACGGACGCCGAGGCGTTCCTCGCGCCCTCCCCCAGACACCCCTGGTACGCGGGTGCCGTGCTGCTCGCCGGGCGCGGCGGCACCGTGGCGCTGCACGAGCCGATCGGCATGGCCGTGCGCTACGCCCGGTACGACGAGAAGACCGACACCGGCGTCGAACTGCCGCCGGACCAGCAGCTCCCGATGACCCGGGACACCGTGTTCGACCTGGCCTCCGTCTCCAAGCTGTTCACCTCCCTCCTCGCCGTGCAGCAGATCGAACGGGGCGCGCTGGCCCTGGAGGGGACGGTCGCCTCCTACCTCCCGGAGTTCGGGCGCGCCGGGAAGCAGACGGTGACGATCCGTCAGCTCCTCACCCACACCTCGGGCTTCCGCGCCTGGCTCCCGCTGTACGACGCGCCGACGTACGAGGACAAGCTCCGGCTCATCTGGGACGAGGCACCGCTCAGCCCGCCGGGCACCGCCTACCTCTACTCGGACCTGAACCTCATCTCGCTCCAGCTCGTCCTGGAGAAGATCACCGGCCGCACGCTGGACGTGCTGCTGCGTGAGGAGATCACCGGGCCGCTCGGCCTCGACAGCACCCGCTACAACCCGCCCGCGTCCTGGAAGCCGCGGATCGCGGCCACCGAGGACGCGCGCCGGCCCTGGTCCGGGCTGGACCGCGGGATGGTGTGGGGCGAGGTCCACGACGAGAACGCCTACAGCCTGGGCGGCGTGGCCGGTCACGCGGGCGTGTTCGCGAACGCGTGGGACCTCGCGGTCCTCGGCCGTACGCTGCTCGACGGCGGTCGCCACGGCCGGGCCCGTATCCTGCGGCCGGAGTCGGTGGAGCTGATGTTCACCGACTTCAACACGGCCTTCCCCGGCGACGAGCACGGCCTCGGCTTCGAGCTGTACCAGCACTGGTACATGGGGGCGATGGCCACCCCGCGCACGGCCGGGCACACCGGCTTCACCGGCACCTCGCTCGTGCTCGACCCCACGACCGACTCCTTCCTGGTCGTCCTCGGCAACTCCGTGCACCCGGTGCGCAGCTGGCGGTCCGGCTCAGCTCCCCGCGTCGCCGCCGGGAACCACCTCGCCCGCGCGGTGCCGGTCCGTCCGACGAGGAGCCGTACCGCCTGGTTCTCGGGCATGGCGAACGCCACGAACGCCACGCTCACCCTGCCGGCGCTGGACACCTCCGCCGGCGCGGCCCGGCTGCGCTGCGCCCTGTGGTGGGACACCGAACCCCGTTCCGACCTGGTGGCCCTGGAGTCCACCACGGACGGCGGCGCCACCTGGCACCCGGTCCCGTTCACCACCACCCGCCGCGACGAGGACGCCGAGGACCACCCGGCGGGCACGGTCTCCGGCTGGTCGGGCCGTGTCTGGCACCGGCTGGCCGCGGACCTGCCGGCGGACCCGCGGCTGGTCCTGCGCTGGCGGTACACCACCGACGCGCTGTACGTCGGCCGGGGAGCGTACGTCGACGGACTGCGCGTCGACGCGGGCGGGACGGTGCTGTTCGACGGGGCACGCCCGGCGGACGCGGCTCGGATCGCGGCGGTGGGCTGGCAGGGCTCGGCCGACTGAGCCGGGCCGGTGGTCAGTGCCGCTCCAGCACCGCCATCGCCGCGTTGTGCCCCGGCACGCCGCTGACCCCGCCCCCGCGCACCGCGCCCGCCCCGCACAGCAGGACGTTGGGGTGCCGGGTCTCCACACCCCATCCGCCGCCGTCCTGCTCGGCGTAGGGCCAGGACAGGGCCCGGTGGAAGATGTTGCCCCCGGGCAGCCGCAGGTCCCGTTCGAGGTCGAGCGGGGTCTTCGCCTCGATGCAGGGGCGGCCGTCGGCGTCGGTGGCCAGGCAGTCCGCGAGGGGCTCGGCGAGATGGGCGTCGAGCTGGGCGAGGGTGGACGTCAGCAGTTCCTCGCGTACGGCGTCGTTGTCCCGGTCGAAGAGGCGGGCCGGGGCGTGCAGGCCGAAGAGGGTGAGGGTGTGGTAGCCGCGCTCGGCGAGGCCGGCGCCGAGGATGGTGGGGTCGGTCAGGGAGTGGCAGTAGATCTCCGAGGGCGGGGCGGCGGGCAGCTCGCCGGCGGCGGCCTGGGCGTGGGCGGTGGCCAGTTGCCGGTAGCCCTCGGCGATGTGGAAGGTGCCGGCGAACGCCTCGCGCGGATCGGCGTCGGGGTCGCGCAGCCGGGGCAGCCGGGTGAGCAGCATGTTGACCTTGAGCTGGGCGCCCTCGACGGGTTCGGGCGCCGGATCGCCGGTGAGGACGGCGAGTTCGTGCGGGGAGGCGTTCACCAGGACGTGCCGGGCGGCGGCGGTGCCCTCGCCGGCGGGGGTGCGGTAGACGACCTCGGCGGTCGTGCCGTCCGTGTCGATCCGCAGCGCCTCGTGCCCGGTGGCGATGCGCGCGCCCGCCGCGCGCGCCGCGGCGGCCAGCGCGTCGGTCAGCGCGCCCATGCCGCCGACGGGCACGTCCCAGGCGCCGGTTCCGCCGCCGATGACGTGGTAGAGGAAGCAGCGGTTCTGCACGAGGGTGGGGTCGTGGGCGTCGGCGAAGGTGCCGATGAGCGCGTCGGTGAGGACGACGCCCCGGACGAGGTCGTCGGTGAAGGTCCGCTCGATGACCGCGCCGACTGGCTCCTCGAACAGGGCACGCCAGGCGGCCTCGTCGTCGATGCGGCGGCGCAGTTCGTCGCGGGTGGGCAGCGGTTCGGTGAGCGTGGGGAAGACGCGCTGGGCGACGTGGCCGGTCATGCCGTAGAAACGCTCCCAGGCCTCGTACTCGCGGTCGCCGCCGGTGAGCCGGGCGAACGCCTCCCGGGTGCGCTGCTCACCGCCGCCGACGAGGAGGCCGGTGGGCCGGCCCGCGCGCTCCGCCGGGGTGTACGACGAGACGGTGCGGGAGCGGACGCGGAAGTCCAGCCCGAGGTCACGCACGATCTTCTCCGGCAGCAGGCTGACCAGGTAGGAGTAGCGCGACAGGCGGGCGTCGACCCCGGCGAACGGGCGGGTGGAGACGGCGGCGCCGCCGGTGTGGTCCAGACGTTCCAGCACCAGCACGGAGCGGCCGGCCCGGGCCAGGTAGGCGGCGGCGACCAAGCCGTTGTGGCCTGCGCCGACGATGACGGCGTCGTACGCGCGGGTTCCCTCGTTCGCGGACATGGTTCTTCGTAGCACGCGGTGATCCACGACGGCCAGAGGCGGGCCGGGGCCGGATCAGGCCCGCACGTTGTGCGGTGCCGGACGTGCCTGTGGGCCGAGCCGCGCCATGGCCCGCAGGATGTGCTTCGGCGGGAGCTGCCAGCGCAGCCGCGCGGGGATCCGGCGGAGCACGGCCCCGGTGACGCGCAGCCGGCGGGTGACGACGGCGGGCGCGGGGGCGGGCCTGCCGTACAGCTCGTGGGCGTACGGCGGCAGGGCCGCGTACGCCAGCAGGGCCACCCGCCGCCACAGCAGCTCGCGCGCCGGGACGAGGAGGGGATGGGCCGGCGGCCGGAGCAGGAAGTCGTCCACCTCGTGTGCCTCGGGTCCGGCGGCCAGCTCCGGCCGGACCGCCTCGAAGTACGCGGCCAGCTCCGCCCGGCTCGCCGGCACGGTGTGCGGGTCGAGTCCCACCAGGCGGGCGCTGACGCGGTGCTCGGCTATGTACCGGTCGGCCTGGGCGTCGGTGAGCGGGAAGCCGGAGCGGCGCAGGACGTGCAGGTAGGAGTCGATCTCCGCGCAGTGCACCCACAGCAGCAGTTCCGGCTCGTCGACGCCGTACCTCTCCCCGGTGTCCGGATCGGTCGCGCCGAGCATGCTGTGGATCTTGCGCACCCGCGCCCCGGCCCGCTCGGCGGCCTCACTCGTGCCGTAGGTGGTGGTCCCGACGAAGTGCGCGGTCCGCATCAGCCGCCCCCAGGCGTCCTGGCGGAAGTCGGAGTTCTGCATGACCCCGCGGACCGCGCGCGGATGCAAGGCCTGGAGGTAGAGCGCGCGGACCCCGGCGACCCACATCATGGGATCGCCGTGCATCTGCCAGGTCACGGAGGCGGGGGTGAACAGTCCGGGGTCGCCGGTGCCCGCATGTGTGCCCACGGACACTGGACGTCACCCCCTGCCGGCTGTCGACGCGTGTGTGCCGGGCCCGGTCACACCTGACTTCCCCGGCGCAGCCTATTGGCCCAGGCCCTGCGGCGGAACCGGAGCGCCGCCCGTAGCCGGTCCGGGAGATGGTCTCGCGCCGGACGCGACCGCCGCTGCTCGGGCGAGGACGGCCGGGGCGGTCATCCGAGCGTTTCCAGGAAGTCCGCGCAGGCGTCGGCGCAGGCCCGGCAGGCCGCCGCGGCCGACTCCGCACCGGGGTGCTCGTCGAACGCGCGGGCGCACTCCAGGCAGACCGAGCGGCACCAGTCCACCCGGACCCGGATCGCCTCCTCGTCCTGCCGGTTCTCCTCGCACAGCACGCGGCAGGTGGCGTCGCACGCCTCGGCGCACATGATGCCCAGCCGGCGCGCCCGCTCCTGGTGCTCACTCCCGTCCGGGTCGACCAGGCTCGCGCGCACGGCACAGGCCCGGGCGCACTCCGTGCACGCCTGGGCACAGGTGAAACGGTCCTCCAGGAACCGGTACAGCTGCTGCGAAGTCGGCGATGTCACACCGTGCGAGTAGCCGGGGCGGACGGCCACAAACCACTGTCCCGGGGCCCGGCGGACGGGCACCACCCGGACGTCCGGCATAACCAAAAACGTTCGGGTTCGTCCTGTTCTGACCGGGTATTCCTGTCCTATGAACACCGCATCGACGCAGCTGGCCGCCGCGAGCGGCCTGATGAGCCTGTTCCTGTTCATCGTGGCCGTGGGCGTGCTCGCGCTGCTCGCCGGCGGCTTCTGGATGACCTCGCGCGTCAGGTACCGCGAGTCCCCGCGCCCCCGCCCCGAGGAGCAGCCCAAGCTGCCGCCGGAGGGGCCGGTGCACGAGGTCCGGGAGAACCGGGAGTCCGCGGAGATACCCCGCATCCCCAAGGGCGACCGCCCGCTCACCCCGTACGAGCTGACCAACATGGACACCCGGACGAGCGCGTCGAAGGAACGTCCGCGCTGGAGCAAGGGCTCCAGCGGCTCGTTCGGCGGCGGCGGACTCGGCGCCCACTGATTCCGGCCCCGCTGGACCCTAGGAGTCCCGGGCGTCCAGGCGTCCGACGCGGGCCACGTTCTGCCGGTCCTCGGGGTCCTGGCTGGGCTCGGCCGCGAACCAGGCGTCGAGGATCTCCCTCAGCACCGGTTCCGAGGTGAGCCGCAGGCTCAGCGCCAGGACGTTGGCGTCGTTCCAGCGCCGCGCTCCGTCGGCCGTACCGGCGTCCACGCACAGCGCCGCGCGCACACCCGGCACCTTGTTGGCCGCGATGGACGCGCCGGTACCGGTCCAGCAGCACACCACCGCCTGGTCGGCCGCGCCCTCGGCCACCTCCCGGGCGGCGGCCTCCGAACACACCGCCCACCGGGCGTCGGCCCCGGGCCGCAGCGCACCGTGCTCCCGGACCTCGTGGCCACGGCGGCGCAGCTCCGCGACCAGCAGTCGGGCCACGGGTTCGTCCATGTCGGAGGAGACGGAGATCCGCATACCCCGGAGCGTAGCGCGCGGGGGCCCGGACCCGGCCGCCGGCGGACCGTCAGCCGGCTCGCGGCGCCGGGCGGGTCAGCGCCCGGTGGAGGTGTTCGAGGGCGTCCAGCAGCACCGAGCGGTGGTACCAGCTCAGCCAGGCCGCCGTGTCCGAGGCGAGCAGGGCGAACGCCTCGGCCTGCGCGGCGGTCATCCGGTGGCCGGCGTCCGGCCAGTGCAGGGTGATCACGCCGGTGCACGAGCCGGCGGAGGAGAGCACCGGCACGCTGTGCACGGCCTGGGTGCCGGTGACCAGCAGCGCGCGCCGGCAGTCGTCGGACAACTGCGTGTCCGTCGCGACGTCGGGCACGCTCACCTGGCGGCCCCGCACCCGGGCCGCCGCGTCGGCCGTGCCGTCGCCCCGGCCGCGCACCAGCTGGTCCAGGAACGTCTCCGCGCAGCCGTGGTGGGTCTCCAGCATCAGGGCGTTCACGGCCGGGTCCACGAACTGCACGTACCCGGCGGGCGCCGTCCCGATGGCCAGCGCCTCGTGCAGGACGGCGTCGATCATCTGCCGGCGGTAGCGCGGGTCCCGGCCGCCGCGGGCCAGCATCCGCAGCTGCGGCACCGGCAGCGAGCGGCGGCCCGGGAACCACACGTCGCCGTCCGGGGGCCGGGCCACCACCACGGCCGAGACGAGGACCCGCAGCGGCACGTTGAAGCGCTGCGAGGCCTCGCGCAGCACCCGGAAGGCGCTGCCGGAGTCCGGCAGGCCGTAGCGGACCATGAGCGTGCCCTGCGCCATGCCGATCACCGGCGCGGTGCGCACCCGGGCGCGCAGCGCGCGGACCTCCTTGTGCAGGTCCTCGTACGAGGGCCGCAGCGGGTCCGCCATCTGGGACCGCCAGGCGGGCAGCTCCTCCACCCGGGAGGCGGCGCGGGCGAGCTCGCGCAGCGCCTCGTCCAGCGTGGCGTACAGCTGGACACCGTCCAGGCGGGCCAGGTGCACCGCCTCGCGGACCCCGGGCCGGGCGCGGACGATGATCAGGTCGGGGCGTCCGGTGCGTGACCGGGTCGTCTCGCTGAGCGTGCGCAGCACGGCGGCGCCGCCGAGCTGGACGTGCGCCATGTCGAGCACGGGGCGCAGTCCGGCGCGGTCCGCCTGTTCCAGGTGCCCGCGCAACTCCTCCGACCAGGCCTGGGCTCCCTCGGCGTCGAGGCTGCCCGACATGCGCAGCAGGAGGGCTCCCTCGGCGGGCAGCCCCTCGACGACGGAGGACTCGATCACGAGGGGAGCCGGTGCCGCGGGCCGGCCGGAAGAAGGTTTCATCGCATCACCCAGACAGGACGTCCCGAAGGACTCGATCGGTCTCTTCCCGGCCTACGCACCCCCCCCGCACGGTAGGCCCCGGGCCGCCGGCCGCGCCATCCACCGCGCCGTACGGCTCGGCGGCGGGCCGGGCCGTCACCACCCGGGGTCGCCGGGCTCCGGGCGGGCCGGTTCGTACGCCGGCCCGCCCGCCCGGTCCCGGGCCGGTTCGCGGGAGGTCAGGGCGTCCAGCGCCGACGCCAGGGTGGCGTGCACCCGGATGCCGGGCAGGCCGGCCGAGGTCAGGGCCTCCCGGACGTGCGGTCTGGGCTGTACGACGGACAGGGCGCGGCCGGTGTGCGCCAGGGCCCCGGTGGCCCGGTCCAGGGAGCGCACCGCGTCGGCACAGGCGAGGTACGCCTCGCTCAGGTCCAGCAGGGGGTGTTCACCGGCCTGGCCGGAGTGGGCGACGTGCTCGGCGAGGGCTTCGGAGAACAGCCGGGCGTTGGAGGCGTCGACCGTGCCCCGGGTCTTCAGGACGCTGATGCCGCCGAGCCCCGGACGGTGCTCGTGCACGGTCTGCAGGAGCAGCGGGGCGGGGCCGCCGGGGCGGACGCGGGCGGGTGACGGCTGACCGTCTTCCCTGGGTGATCGGGTTTCCACGGGGATCGGGCTTCCTGGAGGGGGAGGAAGGATCAGCCGGCCGCGTCTTGACCGGGACATCACTGTGCCCGCGCGGTGCGGGGGATGCAACGACGTCCCCGCGCGTGTCGTACCGCCGCGGTGTCAGCCGACGTACCGCCGGGCGGGTGAGTCCCTGCGCGCCCGTTCCAGCGCGGCGAGGCGGCGTTCCAGGTCGGGCGGTACGGGGTCGCGCTGGCGCAGCACCCACGGCAGTCCGGCGGTGGCGTGGGCGAACGCGCGTGCGGAGGCGGCGTCCCGGGGCACGGTCCGGATGAGGTGCCCGGTACGGCGCAGCGCCGGCAGCAGCGGGCGGCGCAGCCAGGTGAACCACAGTGTGTTGCGCAGTCCGAGGACCCGCCGGGCCGTGCTGTCGCGCAGCCGGGAGGCGTGGTGGTGGACGGTGAGTTCCTCGGCGTAGGCGAGCCACCAGCCCTGGCGCAGCAGGTCGCAGGCGAGCAGTTCCTCCTCGCCGCCGAGCCACAGGCCCGGGTGGAACCCGCCGCCGGCCCGGAACGCCTCGGTGCGCAGCACGGTGGCGGCGGCGAGGAAGGAGCCGAGGGCGGGTCCGGGCAGCCAGCCGGGTCCGGACAGCGGGGACTCGCGCAGCTCGCGCACGACCGGGTCCTCGGTGCCTTCCGGTTCCACGATGATCCGTGCGGTGACGCCCGCGAGCCGGGGCCCGGCGTCCAGCAGGTCGGCGGCCCGGCGCAGACTGCCGGGGTCCCACCAGGTGTCGTCGTCGCAGAAGGCGACGTAGGGCGTGCGGACCCGCTGCACGGCCAGATTGCGGCCGATGGCACCCAGGTTGCGGCCGGGACACAGCAGGGTCATCTCCGGGAACTCCCGGGCCACCGCCTCGGCGGTGCCGTCGCAGGAGGCGTTGTCGGTGACGATCACCGGCGGCCGCTCGGGCAGCCGGCGCAGCAGGGCGAGGGTGCGCAGCAGTTCGTCACGGCGGTTGTGGGTGATCAGGACGACGGTCGTGCGGTCGTCCGGGGCGGTCCGGGCGGGGGCCTCGGCAGCGGTGCCGGTCATCGTCTGACGCCTCCCCGAGGGTGGTGGCGGCGGATCGGGGGCGCCGTCGTCCGGCGCCTTCCCGTGGGGGCGGGAGCGGGTCGGGGGGGCCGCCCCCCCCCCCCCCCCCCCCGGGGGGGGGGCGGGGGGGGGGGGGCCCCCCCTCCCGCGCGGGGGCGGGGGGGCCCGCGTCCGGTCCCAGCCCCCCGGGGCCCGGG
>NZ_JBEYXM010000034.1:0-64206 GCF_040704595.1 Streptomyces sp. NPDC046870 | reverse complement strand
TCGGGGAGCGGCAGGGCGGCGAAGTCGGCGGACGTGGCGTCCTTCGACTGGATCGCGTCCAGGATGTCCTTCACGGTCACGGTGTTGCCTCCGGCTCGGTATGACGTCGGGCACGTCCCGTTCGGTGCTGAGCTGACGCGTCGACCGTCGCAGGCGGCGATGGACGCCGGATGAGCGGCCGATCACGGCGGTCGCCGACACCCTCCTCGACGACGGCGCGTGGCAACGGACGTGTGGGGCGGCCGCCCATCACGTTGCCCGTGCCGGAGCCCGCGACGCGAGTCGGACGGGCACGGCGGCTCGGATGACGTGCGCATGGCCGAGTGCTCCGGTGGTGATCGGCCGTTGATCGGGGCTTGCCAGCATTGACGGGCATCAACACCCCTCGGATCTGCGGAAGGAATCACTCATGGGCGAGTCCAGCGGCGTGCGCATCGGCGACTGGCGGCTCCGTCTGACGGCGGCGGGCATCGGTCTGCTGGCGCTGGTGGCCGGTGCCGCCGGGACGACAGGCGCGTCGGCCGCCGCCCCGGCGGGCGGTACCGCGGTGCACGCGGTGGCCGAGGGCAACGGTACGACGACGGGAACCTCGGACCCGACGGACTGGAACAGCACGGGCTCCCGCGTGGTCAACCCGACCTCGTAACGCCAGGGCTCCCCACCGCGTCACACCGCCGGCGTGTCCACGCGGACCCCGAGCCGCGCGACACAAACGGCCCTCGCCCGGGACGCATCCCGGGCGAGGGCCGTTTGCGTGCCCGCTACGACGCCTTCGTGACCGGTACGCGCAGCCGGACCGGGATGTCCGGCACCCAGTACGGGCCGTCGGTGGCCAGGGTCAGGGACGCCGTCCAGTCGCCGGGCCGGGTCAGCCGGCGCGGGTCGAGGGTCACCGTGAACGTCGTGGTCCGCCCCGGCCGGAGCGTCAGGCGGTGCGGGTTCACGGTCAGCCAGGGGACGTCCGTCTCGGTGCGGTCGTATCCGGGCAGGACGTCGGCGGTGGACACGGGGACGGGGAACCGGGGTTCGCCGCTGCCGCCCACCCGGTACAGGCCGGGTGCGCCGCCGCCCCGGTAGACGGCGGCCGGGGCGTCCGGCAGCCGCTTCCAGGTGTCCGTCCCGGGGTCGTAGGCGTACCCCTCGGCGGTGAGCACGCGGCTGGGGCCGACCCGCTTGAACCCGCCGGAGACGAGGAGTTGCCCGTTGGCGGTGGCGTACGCGCCGGTCGCCAGGCCGACCGGCATGGCGGCGATGGGCTGCCAGCTGTCGGAGGCCGGGTCGTAGACGTGGCCGGCGCCGGTCTCCACGTACTCGTGGACGCCGCCCGCGCAGTACAGCCTGCCGTCCACGGCACCGCAGTTGGCCCAGCTGATGGTCTGCGGGTAGGCGGCGGCCCGGGACCAGGACCGCGCGCCCGGGTCGTAGACGTACACGGAGTCGGAGCAGTCGGTGTTCGTGCAGCCGCCGACGACGTAGAGCCGCCCGTCGAGGACGGCGCCCGCCGCGCCGTAGAGCCCTTCGGGGACGTCCGGGCCCTTCGACCAGCGGCCGGTGTCCGCGTCGAATACCTGCGTGGTCCGGCTCACGGTCTCCTGGGGACCCCAGCCGCCCACCGTGTACAGGCGGCTGCCGATGAAGCCGTGCGCGGTGGCCTGCCGGGGCTCGGGCGCGGACGGGCCCCGCTTCCAGGCGTGGCCGGCGGGGTCGTACACGTACAGGTCGGCGGTGGGTTCCTGGCCGTCGGAGCCGAGGGCGGAGTAGAGCCTGCCCCGGTAGGTGCCGACCGCGTTGTCCATCACGGGGACGGGCAGGTCGGGCAGCGCGCGCCAGGCGGTGCCCGGGGCCGGGGAGCCCGGGGCGGTGCCGGTGCGCTCGCCGACGCGGAGCCGGATCGGCGCGGTGCCGGTGTTGCGTACCGTCACCTTCCGTACCGCGGTGGCCCGGCGGGAGGTGGCGTCGATCCGGGCCGGACGGACCGTCAGACGGCCCGCCTTGAGGACGAACGAGGCCGGGGTGACCCGGTCGGCGGGGACCTGCACGGTGCGGGCGGCCGTGGTGTACGACGGTTTGGCAGCCGTCGCGGTGGTGGCCCGGCCGGAGCCGGGGACGAACAGCCGGTAGGCGCCGTCGCCGAGGCGCGGGTCACCGGTCGTGGCGACCGTCGGCGCGGCCGGCCCGTCCGCCGGGCCGGTGTGCACGACGGCTCCGATCAGCCCCTTGCCGGTGTTGGCGTCGGTGACGGTGCCGGTGAGCACGCCGCCGGGCACGGGCGTGGCGACCCGTTCGGTGACCGTGACGTCGTCCACCGCCCAGAACAGGCCGGGGCCGGTGAAGTGGAACCGCACCCGTACCGCGCGCTCGCCGGCGTAGGCGGTCAGCGGGATCTCCACCCGGCCGCTCGTCCACAGCTGGTCCTGGTGCCACACCGTGGTCCAGGTCCGGCCGTCGTCGGAGCTGACCTGCACCTCGCCCTTCTGCTCCGCGGAGCCCTCGTAGTCGGTGTCGAAGCCCAGCGCCGGGTCCCCGGCGCGGCCGAAGTCGTAGGCGGGGCTGGTCAGTGAGGTGTCCAGGGGGCTGCCGGCGTGGCCGGCGTCGGCGACGGCGAAGCCGCCGGAACCGCCGGTGGTGTTGCCCCGGCCGCCGGGGTCGTCGAACGTCCAGCCCGGGGCGCCGCTCACGCTCCAGCCGGCGGGCGGCCCGGAGGTGCCGTCGAACGTCTCGCCGCCGACGGTGTCCGCCTTCACGGTGTACGCCGGGTCGTCGGCGGCCCAGGTGTCCACGGGCAGGGCCAGGGGCACGGTGAGGTCCGTGGTGCCGACCGTCACCTCGCGCTCCAGTGACTGGTAGGAGCTGTCGTCGCCGACCACGCGCAGGGTGTACGTGTGGTCCTCGGGGAGGTCGAGGCGGTAGGCGCCGGTGACCGGGTCGGACCACACCGGGGCACCCGGCACCCCGGCGACCGTGATCCTCGCGTGCAGCGGCCAGCCGTGCCCCGAGCCGTCGGTGACGGTGCCCGAGATCCGGTGGGTGGCGAGCTTGCGCAGGCCGAGGTCGCCGCTCGCGGTGCCACCGTCGGTGAGGTGGACGCCCGGCAGGGTGCCCGGCGCGTACCCGTAGGCCGTCACGCGGACGTCGTGGTCGCCGGCGGGCAGCGGCAGGGTGTAGCGGCCGTGGGCGTCGGTGGTCGTGCCGTACGGGCCGGCGGTCACCTCGGCCGCTGCGACGCCCGCGCCCGAAGCCGCGTCCGTGACCGTGCCGGTCAGCGTGCCGTGCGGGCCCATGGTGAAGGCCGTCAGGCCGTCGGGGGTGCCGAGACCGGTGGGGCCGTCGTAGCCCGGGCCCGCGGTGCACAGGTAGGCCGGTGCGCAGGTCCCGTCGGCTCCCGTGGTCACGTCGTGCAGTCCCCGGCCGCCGGTGGCGTAGGGGTAGACGGCGGGCCGGGAGCCCGCCGCCGGGGTGCCCGCGTTCGCGTACACGCCGGCGATGATCGGCGCCGAGGCGCTGGTGCCGCCGGCCACGCCCCAGCCGCCGGTGTCGCCGTAACTGTCGTACACGGCGACGCCGGTGTCCGGGTCGGCCACCGCGGCGACGTCGGCGACGGTGCGTCCCGGGCAGCCGGTGTCCCGCTGGAAGGCCGGCTTGGGCTCGTAGCGGGAGCAGCCGGAGCCGGTTCCGTTGCCGTCGTGGCCCCAGGCCGACTCCGTCCAGCCGCGCGCGGTGGCCGGGTCCTTGGTGAGCGTGGTGCCGCCGACCGCGGTGACGTGCGGGGAGGCCGCCGGGTACGCCACGCCGTACCCGTAGTCGCCGGCGGAGGCGACGACGGCGACGCCCGGGTGGTCGTAGTGGACGTCGGCCGCCGACTCCGCCGGGTCCTCCGGGAAGAAGGTGTAGTTGGAGCCGTAGGAGTTGGAGACGTACTTCGCGCCGAGCGCGACCGCCTGGTCCACGGCCGCGCCCAGGTCCTCGATCGTGGCGCTGTCCGCCTCGACCAGCAGGATCCGGGCCTTGGGCGCCACCGCGGAGACCATGTCCAGGTCGAGGGAGATCTCGGTGGCCCAGCCGGGGTCGGGGTCCGGGCGGTGGGTGCCGCCGCGCTGGTCGGTCCTGGTGAAGCAGCCGTTGGCGGTGGTGCAGGGCGGCAGCCCGTACCGGGCGCGGTAGACGGCCAGGTCGGCCTCGGCGTTCGGGTTGTCGAAGGCGTCGACCACGGCGATGGTGGCGCCGGCGCCGCCGTCCGCGGGGAGGTCGTAGGCGCTGCGCAGGTCGGCCGGTCCGTAGCCCTGCGGGTCGGCATCTGCCCCGCGCGGTTGCCGACGGTCCGTCATGTCGGTGCGGAGCAGGCCGAAGCAGGTGAACTCGTGCGGCCTGGGCGGGCCGCAGAGCGGTCGTACGTGGTCCCGTGCGGTCTGTGTGGCGGGTGCCACCGTCCGGTCCCCGGTCTCCGCGCGGGCGGGGACCGGGGCGGCGAGGGCCGTCAGCAGGGCGGCGGCCAGCGCGGCGGCGCAGGCGGTCAGGCGTCTGCGCCGGCGGGGCACAGCGCTCGGTGGTGTGGGCAGGGGTATGGGCAACTCAACTCCCGTGGCATGGGCGGCGATCGGACGCGCCGTCCGGCACACGTTAGTTGAGCTGTGAAGAAGTTTCTGTTCCGTACGGGATCGGGATCTGCACCAGGAGGGAAGTGCCGCCGCCGGGGGGTGAGTCGATGGCGAGGGTGCCGTCGAAGGCGGACACGCGGTCCGCCAGGCCGGTCAGGCCGCTGCCGACGGTGGCGTCGCCGACGCCGCCGACGCCGTCGTCCACGACGTGGATCCGCAGGACGTCCGTGAGGGCGAGGGAGATGTCGATCCGGGACGCCTGGGCGTGTTTGACCGCGTTCGTCACCGCCTCGGCCACCACGAAGTACGCGTTCGACTCCACGGTGGTGGAGAGCCGCCGGGGGTAGTCGGCCCGCACGACGGCGGGAACCGGGCAGCGCGCCGCCAGGTCCTCCACGGCCGCCGCCAGGCCCTTCACCGTCAGCACCAGCGGGTAGATGCCCCTGGCCAGTTCCCGCAGTTCGTCGATCGCCGTCTGCGCGTTGTCGATCGACTGGTCCATCAGCTCGGTCACCGACGTGTCCGTGTCGGAGATCATCTCCCGTGCCAGCCGGAGGCCGATCATCAGGCTCACGAGCCGCTGCTGCGCCCCGTCGTGCAGATCGCGGGCCGTACGCCGGTGCACCGCCTCGACGCTCTCCATGGTCCGTCGGCGGCTGTCCTGCAGCGAGGTCGCCATGGTGTTGAAGGACGCCCCGAGCGCGTCGATCTCCGCCACCCTGCTGGGCGGGATGCGGACGCCGAGGTCACCGCCCGCCAGCCGCCCGGCCGCTGCCGCCGCCCCGCGCACGGGCCGTACGACGGCGCGGTGCTGGAGCACCGTGAAGGCGGCCACCAGCGCGGTCGACGCCGCGATGCCCACGCCGGCAGCGATCACCGCACGGTGCGCGTTGGCGCCGGCGGCGTCCTCGCGCGCGGCGAGCTGGGCGCGCTCGCCGGCCGTGTACGCGTCGAACCGGGCCCGCAGGGCGTCGACGCGGCGCTTCCCCTCGGCCGTCGCCGTCAGGCCGGACGCGGCGGGGTCGCCCCGCCGGACCGATTCCACCAGCGGGATCGAGTAGTCGTCCAGGAAGGACCGGACGCCCCGCGCGATCTGCTCGGCGGTGCGCCGCTGCGCGGGGGTGGTGGCGGAGTGGGTGAACCGCCGGACTCCGGCGGGCAGCGCCGTGCGCGCCGCCTGCCACGGCTGGAGGAAGTCCTCGCGTTTCGTGATCACGAAGCCGCGCTGCCCGGTCTCCAGGTCCACGAGCAACTGCTCCATGGTTCCGGCCTCGACGAGAGCCGTGCGGGAGGCGCGGCGCGCCGACGTGGAGTCGTTCGCGTCGTCGATCGCCCACAGCAGGACCACGAACGCGACACCTATCAGCAGGGCCAGCAGAGTGCTCGCCGCGACCGTGAGGCGCGTCAGCCCCAGCCCCCGGCTGCCGTACCACCGTCGTACCGTCATGCTCCGCAATGTAGCCGCACACGGCCGGGGGCGTTCGGTGAGGAAGGGGTACGGGCGGCACACGTGACGCCGATGTCATCGCCGCGGGCTCGACATGTGCCTCGGCGTCAGCGGGCCGGGCCGCTGCCGGGGCCGTACGTCACCAGGTGTCGTCACCCCGGTCCGGCGCCACGCTGTACGCGGTCGCCGACAGCAGCCCGGTGATCGTTCCGCCGATGGCCGGGAACACGGCCGCGGTGGCGAGGCGGGCGTCGAGCGGTAGATCGTTGGTG
Source organism: Streptomyces sp. NPDC046870 (assembly GCF_040704595.1). Taxonomy (NCBI): domain Bacteria; kingdom Bacillati; phylum Actinomycetota; class Actinomycetes; order Kitasatosporales; family Streptomycetaceae; genus Streptomyces; species Streptomyces sp. NPDC046870. The sequence continues at coordinate 57,892 of NZ_JBEYXM010000034.1, read as the reverse complement.
AACGGCAGCAGGGCCGGCGCCACGGTCACCAGGCCGGCGATCCAGACGAAGAAGGCGCGCGGCCGGGCGACGGTGAGCAGCAGCAGGTGCAGCGGCCCGGTGCCCGTGACGGCGCCGGCCGCCGCCCAGGCCGCCAGGTATCCCGTCGTCACATCGCCCCCCACGCCCGCAGCGCGCGGCGAGAACAGCGCGACGTCGAGCACCCCGCGGACGAACATCGTGGCCACGACCGCGACCAGCGCGGCGACCACCGTCGTCGCGGCACCGGTGGCCCACAGCCGGCCCGCCGCGACGGACCGCGGGCCGGGCGGCGCCTGGTACCCGGGGCCGCCGCGCGGGCGGTAGGAGGGGACGTCACCGTACGGAGCGGAACCGGCCATGGGGAACCACCTTTCACACACGGTCGTCACGACGTGACGTCGCGGTCGGCCCGCCGTCACTCGCGCTGACCCCGGCATGCCCGCCCCGCCGCGGATCGGCGCGGTCTGTGCCGCGTCACACCCCACGGGCAACGCTCCCCGCGCGAGGGACGCCTGACATGCGGACAGGTGCCTGTCCCACGGTGCGGAGCCCGCCCACGACCCCGCCCTCCCCGGCCGGCAGGTAGGTTCTTGACCCTCACACCGTGTCAGGCGGTCGACTCGGAGACATCATGTTCACCATCGGAGACTTCGCCCGGCACGGCCGCGTCTCGGTCCGGATGCTGCGTCACTACGACGCGACCGGTCTGCTGCGCCCGGCCCATGTCGACCCCGTCAGCGGCTACCGTCACTACACCGCCGCCCAACTGGCCCGCCTCAACCGGATCATCGCTCTCAAGGACCTCGGGTTCTCCCTGCGACAGGTCCGGGACATCGTGGACGAGAAGGTCGCCGCCGAGGAGCTGCGCGGCATGCTGCGACTGCGGCGGGCCGAACTCGAGAGCGCCATGGCCGCGGCGGGAGCACGGCTGGTCCAGGTCGAGGCGAGGCTCCGAGCCATCGAGAGCGAGGGGCACATGCCCACGAACGACGTCGTCATCAAGAGCGTCCCCGGCGTCCGGGTGGCCGAACTGGCCGCGACCGCGGACAGTTTCTCACCCGAGGACATCGGCCCGGTCATCGAGCCGCTGTACGCCGAGCTGTTCCGGCGCCTGGACTCGGCCGGCATCGCGCCCACGGGCCCCGGCGTCGCCTACTACGAGGACGCCCCGGAGGGCGGCGGCAGGATCACCGTCCACGCCGCCGTCCAGGTCTCCGCCCGCCTCCAGGACGACGGTGCCTTCCGCGTCCTGGACCTGCCGGCCCTGGACCAGGCGGCGACCATCGTGCACCGCGGCTCCCCGGACACCGTGCTGCCCACCGCGCAGGCCCTGACCCACTGGATCGACGCGGGCGGCTACCGGTCGACCGGGTACCCCCGCGAGGTCAACCTGGAGTGCCCCGAGAACCGCGACGACTGGGTGACGGAACTCCAGGCGCCGGTGAGCCGGGCCTGACCACCGGCGGGAGGAACGGCCCCCGCGCGGTTCCCGCCGTCGCGGGGGCCGGCCACCGCAGCAGCCCGGGCACCGGCCCGGCACGCCGCCGGCACCGGCCACCGCACCCCGAGTCCGGTGTCCGCGCCGCCTCTCGACGGGCGGCGCGGCGAGGCAGGCCGGTCCGACGCCCTCGGCTATTACGGCGTAATCGTCTCCTGATGTCTCCGTACCCGGACGCGGCGGGTGGAAGGATCGGCGACAGGATCCGGTCCAGGAACGCCAGGAGAAGGAGACGCCGTTGTCCGGACGTACCGTGCTGATCACAGGAGCGTCGAAGGGGATCGGCCTCGCCACCGCGCACCGGCTCGCCGACCGCGGACACCGGGTGCTGGGCATCGCCCGCGGGGTCCCGGACGGCGACTTCCCGGGGGTGCTGCACGCCTGCGACCTCGCCGACGCCGGGGCGACGCGCGAGCTGCTGGAGACGGTCACCCGCGAGGAGCGCGTGGACGCGGTCGTCAACAACGTCGGCGTCGTCCTGCCGGAACCGCTCGGCGAGATCACCCTCGACGCGCTGCACGAGGTGTACGACCTGAACGTACGCGTCGCCGTACAGGTCACCCAGGCGTGCGTCGGCGGGATGCGGGAGCGCCGCTGGGGCCGGATCGTCAACGTGACGAGCCGGGCGCAGCACGGGTCGCGCACCCGCAGCGGTTACGCGGCGGCCAAGAGCGCGCTGGTGGGGCTGACCGGCACGTGGGCGCTGGAGCTGGCGGAGCACGGGGTGACGGTCAACGCGGTCGCCCCGGGCCCGGTCGAGACCGGACTCTTCCGCCTGCAGCACCCGGTGGGCGGCGCGGAGGAGGCCAGGGTGCTGCGCTCGGTGCCCATGGGCCGCTTCGGCCGCCCGGAAGAGGTCGCAGCGGCCATCACGTTCCTGCTGGGCGAGGACGCCGGCTTCATCACCGGACAGGTGCTCGGCGTGGACGGCGGGGGGACGCTTCCCGGCCGGTGAGGCGCGGGGCCGCGACCCGGACGACCCGCCCGGCCCACGGGCGCACCCGGGGACCGAGCCGGTTCGTTCGTCCGTACGCGGCGCCGGCCGGTGGGGTGTTCAGCCGCAGCTGAGGAGGCCGGCGGCGGACTTGGCGGCGAGGATGCGGTGCACGCTGTCGGCGACGTCGGCGCGGAACGCGGCGTCGGTCTTCATGCGGGCGCTGACCGCCTGCGCCATCGCCGGTACGGTGGACGCCTTCACGGTGAGGATCATGTTGCCGCCCGCGGAGAGGAAGTTGACGGCCCGCTGGCCCGGGGTGAACGACTTCACGGCGACGGCCTGTCCGAGGTCGTCCGAGATGACGACGCCCTTGAAGCCGAGCTGGGTGCGCAGCAGTTTGCGGATGACCGTCGGCGAGAAGGCCGCGATGTGATGTGCGTCGATCTTCGTGTAGGTGGCCGAGGACATCATCACGAACGGCGCCCCGGACTTGATGCCGGACCGGAAGGGCCCGAGGTAGGAACTGGACGTCGTCGTCACCGAGTCCACGACGTTCGCGGTGGTGTCGGTGTTGCCGGTCACCCGGCCGAGACCGGGGAAGTGCTTGAGCGTCGTCATCACATGGGCCTGCTTGAACCCCTCGGCGAAGGCCCCGCTGTGCGAGGCGACGACCTCGGGGGTGTGGCCGAACTCGCGGTTGTAGCGGCCGATGGGCGCGTTGCGCGTGCCGAGGCTGGCCGGCACCGTGTCCGCGACGGGAGCGAGGTTGAGGTTCAGCCCGGCGGACTTCAACTGCGTCGCCCAGTCCGCGGCCCGGCTGCGCAGCGTCGACGTCGACCAGGTGCCCTGGGTCAGCGCGGCCGGCATGGTGGAGAACCCGGGGCCGCTCAGCACCTGGACCTGGCCGCCTTCCTGGTCGGTGGAGACCATCAGGCCCACCCGCCGGCCGGACACCGTGTCCGCCTGGCCCCGGAAGCCGTCCACCACCTTGCGCGTCGCCTTGGTGCCGGCGCTGCTGCGCCCGGTCAGCATGACGGAGCCGACGTGGTAGTCACGCAGCGTGCGCAGGTCGGTCGCGCTGGGGTGCGCGGCGGACACCCCGCCCATGAAGAGCTGGCCTATGCGCTGTGCCTGGGTCATACCCGTGTACACGCGGTCGGCGCAGGTGGTGGCGACGGCTCCCGGACCCGGATCGGCGACGGCGCCGACCGGCTGGACGGTATGCGCCTGGGCGGCCGGTTCGCCGACGGCGACCGCGGTCAGCAGCAGGGTGACGAGCGGGATGCCGGTGCGCAGAGCCGCCGAACGGCCCCTTCCGCGCCGGCGGACACGTGCTGTCATGGATGGCGCTCCTGTCTCGGACGATGGGCGGGCAGGGAATCGGTGGCCCGCTGTTCCTGTACGGCGGGGGCAGACCGCTCCGCCACGCGCCCCCGCTCCCACACGCTACGCCGCACGGCCGGGAGATGCGCGCCTTGCCTGCCAGGAAGCCGTGAACCGGCCCTCCGGGGCCGCGCTTCCGCCCTGGGAGGGGGCTCGGATCCGTCCTGGGAGGAGGCGCGGATCGTCCTGGGAGGAGGCGCCGATCCGTCCTGGTCTAGACCGAAATCGGTAAGCAAATCAGACATTGATGACTATTGCTTGATATAAAGATCACGTATAGGCGTGGCCGGTCCTGGGGGGCAGCGCGGCCGCGCCGGTTGTCTGGGATTGGAGCTCCTAAGGAGAGGCATGCGGCCCTTCAGAATCGCGGCAACCCGACAGACCCCGGTTTCCGTGCCGCGTCGGCCGGCCCATCCGGAAGGCACCCACGCTCGCTGGTACGGCCCCCTGTCCGTCTGCGTGGACCTGGCCGGCGCCGCACTGCCGGTGACGGCGGCGATCGTGGAGGTCCACGAGCCCCACCCCCTGCGGCTCGCGGCCGTCGCCACCCTGCTGTGGCCGCTGATCAGGGCGGTCGGCAAGCGGTACACGCCCGCCGCCTGGGGTGACGGCGGCGGCCTGGGAGCCGTGCTGCGGGACTGGCTGCTGCTGGTCGGCGCGCTGGCGACGCTGCGTGTGCTGTGCGGGCTGGAAAGCGTGCCGGCCGAGGCCTTCACCGCGCTGATCCCCGCCCTGGTCCTCACCGCGGTCTGCCACGAGGTGATCCACCGTCACCTCCTGGCCGCCCGCCGCAACGGCCGCGCGCTGCGCCATGTCCTGGTGGTCGGGGAGGGCCCGACGATCGACGCGGTGGTCGGTCAACTGGCCCAGCGCACCGACCACGAGTACGCGATCGTCGGCTGCTGCCCGGTCGGGGAGGACGAGGTGTTCTCCGGCGTCCCCGTGTACGCGCGGCTGCCCCGCGAGGAGCCCGGGATCCCGGGTGAGGACGCCGCCACGGTGCTCGGGGCGGCCGACGGACTCTGCGCCGACCTGGTCTTCGTGGCGACGGGCCCGCACCTGTCGGGCGAGCGGCTGCGCCGGCTGTCCTGGTCGATGCACGACCGGGGCTGCCCGGTCGTCGTGCTGCCCGGCATCGTCGAGGTCGCCCGCCGGCGGGTCCGGCTCACCTCGGCGTCCGGGCTCACTCTGCTGCACATCTCGCCGCCGCTGCGCCGTGGCGTGCCGGCCCTGCTGAAGGCGGCGGTCGACCGCGTCGGCGCGCTGCTGCTGATCGTGCTGCTCTCGCCGCTGCTGCTCCTGCTGGCGCTGGCCGTGCGGCTCGGCTCCCCCGGTCCCGCCCTCTACCGTCAGATCCGGGTCGGGCAGTACAAGACGCCGTTCCCCATGTGGAAGTTCCGCACGATGGTGGTCGACGCGGAGAGCCTCAGGAACGAGCTGGAGGCGGCGAACGAGAACGACGGCCACATGTTCAAGATGCGCCGCGACCCCCGGGTCACACCGGTGGGACGCGTCCTGCGCCGCTACTCGCTGGACGAGCTGCCCCAGCTGTTCAACGTCCTGCTCGGCCACATGTCCCTGGTCGGCCCGCGCCCCCCGGTGCCGGAGGAGGTCGTCAAGTACGACCCGGTGGAGATGCGCCGGCTGCACGTCAAGCCGGGGCTGACCGGGCTGTGGCAGGTGAGCGGACGGTCGGACCTGTCCTGGCACGAGACGGTCTCGCTCGATCTGCGCTACGTCGACAACTGGTCCCCCGCCATGGACATGAACGTGATGGCCCGCACCGTACGCGCGGTGCTGAACGGCCAGGGCGCCTACTGAAGTTCGTCCATCCGGGCAGGCCTGCCGCCAACACGCGCCGATCGCGACGGCGGAACGGGCGGGGAACCGGCAAGGTACCGGGGAGGAACCGGGAGGAACACCGTCATGGCGCAGACCGCAGCCGCCCCGCACCGGCCCGTCGTCGAACGATCCCTGCGCGGCTTCACCGGCGCCGGTTACGACAAGGGACGCCCCCTGCTCGTCCAGGCCGCCTGGTTCGCCGTCCTCCACCTGGTCTTCGTCAAATGGTGGTGCCCCGACCGCTGGCGCCCGGTGCTGCTGCGCGCCTTCGGCGCCCGGGTCGGACAGCGGGTGCTGATCCGGCACGGGGTGCGGGTGCACTGGCCGTGGAAGCTGGAGGTCGGCGACGACGTGTGGATCGGCGAGGAGGCGTGGATCCTCAACCTCGAACCCGTCACGATCGGCAGCGACTGCTGTGTCTCCCAGGGCGCGTTGCTGTGCACGGGCAGCCATCGCGCCCGTTCCGCCACGTTCGAGTTCGACAACGGCCCCGTCCGGCTGGAGCCGGGCAGCTGGGTCGCGGCCCGTGCCGTCGTCCTGCGCGGTGTCACGGTCGGCCGGGGCGCGGTGGTGGGCGCCGCCGCCGTCGCCCACCGGGACCTGGCGCCCGGCGAGGTCCTGACGACGAAGGGACGTACGGCATGAGACTGCTCCACGTGGTCACGCTCCTCAGCGACGACGGTGCCTTCGGCGGTCCGCCGAGCGTCGCCGTCGCCCAGGCGCGGGAGCTGGCCGCGCGCGGTCACGACGTCGCGCTGATGTCGCTGTGGCGGGGCGGCGGCCGCGCGCCGGAGCGCGTCGGCACGGTCCGGCTGCGCTCCCGTCCGGCCCGCACGCTGCTGCCGGGACGGGGTTTCATCGGTCTGCTGCACCCCCTGCTCGTACGCGATCTGTGGCGGGCCATGGGCGGTGCCGAGGTCGTGCACGTGCACGCGGGGCGCGACCTGGTCTCCCTGTCCGCCCTCGCCGTCGCCGCCCTGCGCCGCGTGCCGTGTGTGGCGCAGACGCACGGCATGGTGGAGCCGCGCACCGCGCTGCCCGTCCGGCTGTTCGACCTGTTGTACCTGCCGTTGCTGCGCCGGGCGCGCGCCTGCTGCGTCCTGACCGAGCAGGAACGCGGTCTGGTGGCGCGGGTGCTGGGGCCGGACGGTCCGCCGCTGCGGCTCCTGCCCAACGGCATCGAGCCGGGGCCGCCCGAACCGGCGCCGCGGCGCCCGCGCGAGCCGCATGTGCTGTTCCTGGCCCGGCTGCATCCCCGTAAACGTCCCGAGGCCTTCGTGGAGATGGCCGCGCTGGTCCACAAGGAGATGCCCGAGGCCCGCTTCACGCTGTACGGCCCGGACGACGGATCGCTGCCCGCCGTGCGCCGGCTCATCGCACAGGGGCCGGCGGGCGTGGTCCGCTACGGCGGTGCGCTCGACCCCTCCGAGGCGCGCGAGGCGTACCGTACGGCGGCCGTCCACGTGCTGGCGAGCGTGAACGAGCCGTTCGGCATGACGGTCATCGAGGCGCTGGCCGCCGGTACGCCCGTGGTCTGCACCGACACCTGCGGCATCGCCGACGAGCTGGCCCGCCGTGGCGCCGCCCTGGTCACCGACGGCAGCCCCGGGGCCATGGCGGCAGCGGTCCGCCGGCTGCTCGGTGATCCGGAGCTGTGCGCGCGGATGGCGGAAGCCGGCCGCCGGGTGGTCGAGGACGTCTACTCCATCGGCGCCGTGGTCGACCGGCTGGAGGAGATCTACCGGGGCAGCCGCCGGAACGAGCCGGTCGGCCGGGGCGACACGCGCGGCGCGGCACGCCCGGCCGCCGGCCGCCCCCGGCAGCAGCCGGCCCCGCTCGCCTGACCCCGCCCACCCGGGCCCACCGCTGTCCGGCAGGCACCCGCCCACGCCCGCTCCCGCGCCGCGCGCACACCGGGGTACCTCGACACGCTCGCGCGCGAGCCTCCCGCCGCCGCTTCACGGAACGCGGTGGCGGGAGGCTTCGTTCAGGGGCGGTGGCGGGTGCCGCCGGCGCTCGCGTGCAGGATCGCCTCGAAGCGGGAGGCGCAGTCCTCCAGGGCGAACTCCCGCTCGGCCAGGGCGCGGCTCTCCTTGCCCAGCCGCTCGGCGCGGGCCGGGTCGGACAGCACCTCCCGGACCCAGGCGGCCGCGGCGTCCAGTGCGGACTCCCGCGGGGGGAAGACCGCCGACCCGGCCTGCCGGAGCAGCCGCGCGGCGAGGTTGTCGGCGGGCATCAGGCCGAGCACCGGCCGCCCGGCGCACAGATAGGACAGCGTCTTGGACGGGACCGAGAACTGTCCCGCGCCCGGGTCGAGCAGGACGACGAGGACGTCACCCGTGCCCAGCACCTCGGGCAGCCGCTCGTACGGCTGGAACGGCAACAGGGTGAGGTCGACGCCCCGTGCCGCGGCGGCGTCCCTGAGGACGGGTACGGCGGGGCCGTCGTTGACGACGACGAGTCGCACCGGGCCGCCCTGCTCGCGCAGTCGCTCGGCCAGCCGCACCAGCAGCTCCGGGTTGTGCTTCAGTCCGAGCGTGCCGGAGTACAGCACCGTCCGCACGTCGTCCAGACCGTGCTCCGCCGACCAGCCGTTGGCCCGTGCCACCGGGACGATCTCGTCCAGTGGCGCCCAGTTGGGGATGACGGTGACCCTGTCCGCGGTGCCCCACTCCTCGTGGACCCGTACGAACGAGTCGGCGATCACCACGACGGCCGCGGCCTGCCGCGCCGACCACTTCTCGCCCGCCTCGAACACCTTCGCCGCCAGGCCCATCGACTTGGCGACGTCGGCGGCGGCGAAGCTCTTCAGCGCCACCGCGGTCACGTCCTGGTGCCACAGCACCCAGGGGATGCGCAGCCGCTTCAGGACGGCCGCGGCCACCACCAGGACCGGGATCGGCAGGTTGGACAGCAGGGCCACGTCGGGTTTCTCTCGGCGTACCTGCCGGGCCAGTTCGAGCCCGAGCCGGGTCTCCTGGCCGAGCCGGCGGAAGTAGGCGTCCTTGCGCAGCCTGACGCCGTCCCCGATGGTGGCGAAGCGCAGGCCCGCCGTGGATCCGGCGAGGTCGCCCTTGCCGGAGACGTAGGCCGTGCACGTCGAGTGGACGACCCGGTGACCGCGGCGGGCCAGCTCCCGGCTCAGCTGGGCCTGGAACGGGTGGCCGCTGTAGTCGTGGACGAGGATCCTCATCGTCCCGTGTCCCCGCAGCGCGTCCGGTGTCACTGGTGGGAGCGCTTGACCTGGTCGTAGACCCACGCGTAGGTCTGTTCCAGCCCGTCGGCCAGGGAGACCGACGGCTCCCAGCCGTAGATCTCGCGGATCAGGGTGTTGTCGGAGTTGCGCCCGCGCACGCCCTGGGGCGCGTCCAGCCGGTGGCTGCGCTCGCAGCGGATGCCGGCGATCCGTTCGACGATGTCGACGAGCTGGTTGATGGTCACCAGCTCCGAGGAGCCGAGGTTGACCGGTTCGCCGCTGTCCCCCTCCATGATCATCTGGGTGCCGTGGAGGCAGTCGTCGATGTACATGAAGGAGCGGGTCTGCAGGCCGTCGCCCCAGATCTCGATCCGGTGGTCGCCGGAGAGCACCGCCTCGGCCACCTTGCGGCACACCGCGGCGGGGGCCTTCTCCCGGCCGCCGGCCCAGGTGCCGTGCGGGCCGTAGACGTTGTGGTAGCGCGCGACGCGGGTGGTGAACCCGTAGTCCTCCGTGTAGTGGCGGCACATCCGCTCGGAGAAGAGTTTCTCCCAGCCGTAGCCGTCCTCGGGCTGCGCCGGGTAGGCGTCCTCCTCGCGGAGCGCGGTGACGTCCGGGTCGGTCTGCTTGGCGGCGGCGTAGACACAGGCGGAGGAGGAGTAGAAGTAGCGCTCCACCCCGGCCTCGTGGGCGGCCTGGAGCATGTGGGTGCTGGTCAGCACCGACATCATGCACGCGGCCTTGTTGTTCTCGATGAAGCCCATGCCGCCCATGTCGGCGGCCAGCATGTACACGTGCCGCGCGTCCCGGACCCCCGCGCGGGCGTTCTCCAGGAGCGACAGGTCGGCGATCACGTTCTCCGCGGCGTCGTGGACCTGGTACCACTCGTGCCGGGGCTTGATGTCGATGGAGCGTACGGTCAGCCCCTGGGAAAGCAGGGAGCCCACGAGATGGCCTCCGATGAATCCCCCGCCACCGGCAACGACGACGTCGACCTGCTTGCCCATGGGCAACTCCCTTGTCCGAAGATCCGATGACCTGGTGCGATAAAGCAATGCATATTTGTCAGGATTTGGTGCAAATGGCACGCCGACCTGTCCCCCGCGTCACCCGATGACGACGCTGTGCGGACGGCCGCGCGCGGCTTCCGGCTTCGCGCGCGCCTGTACGGCTTCATGAGGTACGGGCGCTATAACCCTGTTGATGAGCTTTCAGGGGAAATACCCGGCTGGTGAAGACCTTCGGTGGCGCGAGGTCCCCGTCCGCAGCGTGGCCGCGGTCTCCCTGTGGGCCGTGGCGCTGCTGGTCCTGCTGCCGGGACTGATCCTCCAGTCGGACGGCGCGCACCCCTCGGTCCCGCTCGCCGCCCAGGGTGTGGTGCTGGGACACACCGGCGTGGCCCTCGTCCGTGTGCTGACCGCGACGACGGTGCGGCTCACCGCCCTCGGGTTCTGGGTCTTCGCCTACGTCTGGCTGGGCCTCGCGCCCCTGGCACAGCTCGCCACCGACACCTACCCCTGGGCCTACCGGACCGGCCAGGCAACCGCCCTCACGGCCGTGGCCGTCGTCGAACTCGGGCTCCTCGCCCACAGTGCGGGAGCCGCCGTCGCCGCCCGCCGGGAGCGGGCCCGCGCGGCCGGACCCGCCGCCTGCTCGCCCGGACCGGTGGAACGGCTGCTGTCCCGCCGCCTCGCCCCCTGGCGCCTGCTGTCGCTGTGCGGGCTCGCCCTCGTCCTGGCGGCACTGCTCGTCCCCGGCCAGCCGGGCGGCGTCGGCGCCTACTTCACGAGCCGTCAGGCGCTGCGCGAGGCGGGCATCGCCGACGGCTCGAACGACGCGTTCCTGGCGGCCGTGCGCAGCTGGTCCCTGTCCGTGCCCGCGTTCTGGGCGCTGCTGGGGCTGATGCACGTACCGCGCGAACCCGGGGGCGACCGCCTGCTGCGCGGTGCCCGCCGGCTGCTGCTGCCGCTGCTCCTCGCCCTGAACGTCGTCGTCAACAACCCCGTCAGCAAACCGCGGTTCTGGTTCGGCACGGTCCTGCTGACCCTGCTGTTCGCCGTGCCCCGGCTGAGCCGGCCCCGCGCCTTCCGCGTCATCGCCGCCACCCTCATGGCGACCGTGCTGCTGCTGTTCCCGTACAGCGACTACTTCCGCTACAGCGACCGGGAGCAGTTCGCCGTCGTCTCCCTGTCCGCGCAGTTCACCACCAACGGCGACTACGACGCCTTCCAGCAGGTGCAGACCGGCATCGACATGGCACGGGACCGGGGCTTCTCACCGAAGGACGCGCTGGGGCCCGTGCTGTTCCCGGTCCCGCGCTCGGTGTGGCCGGACAAGCCGGGGGACACCGGCATCACCCTGGCCCAGTACGCCGGTTACGACTTCCTGAACCTCTCCGCCCCGCTGTGGATCGAGAGCTACCTGTGGGCGGGCCCGCCCGCCGTGGCCGCCGTGTTCCTCGTGCTCGGCGCCGTCGGACGGCGCATGGACGACGTACGCCACCGGCTCCGCGACCGGACGGGCACCCTCGCCGCGTTCCTGGTCCCGGCGTTCGGCTTCTACCAGATCGTCTTCCTGCGCGGCAGCCTGCTGGGGATCGTCGGCCCGCTGACGCTGCTGGTGACCGTTCCGCTGCTCGTCACCACCCCCGCCGCCCGCGCGGCCCGGCTCCTGCCGTCGGCGCCGCCGACCGCACCCACCCGACCCGCACAGCTCCCCGGAACAGGAGGGCACCCGTGACCGGCCCCATCCACCTCTACGACCGGTACGACGAGCCGGACCAGCTACGCGACCAGCTGCGCCGGCTGCTGCGCCACCGTGGCGTCATCACCCTCGGGATCGTCCTGGGGCTGCTCGGCGGCGCCGCCCTGGCCCTCTCCCGCGCCCACACGTACACCTCCACCAGCGAGGTCCTCGTACGCTCCACCGCCGACCCCTTCGGCACGGTCAGCGTGGCCGCCGACAACCAGGTCAGCATGGGCACCGAGCAGCAGATCGCCGCCAGCACCGCGGTCGCCGTCCGCGCGGCACGCCTCCTGGGCCAGGCCGACGGCACGGCGAACGCGCTGGAGGAGGCCCTGCGGATCACCAACCAGGCCAAGTCCCAGGTGCTGCGCTTCGAGTTCACCGCCCGCACCCCGGGGCGCGCGGCACGCGGCGCCAACGCCTTCGCCGAGGCCTATCTGGCCGACCGCAAGGCCCGTAACCAAGCCGCCGCCCAGCGGGCCACCCAGGGGGTGGAGCAGCAGATCAAGACGGTGGAGGCCGCTCAGAAGAAGGCGACGGAGGACGACGACACCGCCAAGGCCCTGCAGAGCCAGCTGGACACCCTGCGCGAGCGTGTCGTCGACATCAACTCCCGCGACACCGACGGAGGCGACATCGTCCGCCGCGGCGAGCCGCCCACCCGGCCCTCGGTGCCCGGCCGGCCGGTCCTGCTCGCCCTCGGGCTGGCGGGCGGGCTGGCCCTCGGCATCCTGCTGGCCTGGCTGCGCTCCGCCCTCGACACCCGGGTCCGGTCGGCCGACGAGGCCCGGGCCGCGCTGCGCACCCCGGTGCTCGGCCTGCTGCCCCCGGGGCACCAGGAGCACGACGACGACCTGCTCGCGGTCGGCCGCCGGGGCGGGGACCGGGCCGAGGCGTTGCGCGCCCTCGCCTACCGGCTGCGCGGCACCGGCCTGCGCGCCGGCACCGGCCGGGTCCTCGTCGTCTCCCCCCGGCGCGGTGCCGCCGCCGAGGAGGTCGCCGTGAACCTGGCCGCGGCGCTCGCCGAGTCCGGCGAGGAGGTGCTGCTCGTGGACGCCGACCCCGGCACCGCCGCCCTCTCGGACCGGCTGCCGCTGCTGCCGGACGACGCCCGCACGTCCGAGGACGCCTCCTCGCTGCCCGACGGCAGCCGCCTCGTCGACGCCGGGACCGCCGGGCGGTTCGCCTGCTGCGCCGGCGGCACCGGCTCGCCCGACCGCGCGGGCGGGCCCGCCGCCGTCCTCCGGCTGCCGGCCGGGCCCGGCTCCCGCACCACGGTCGTCGTCGCGCGGCCGCTCCTGGAGCACGCCGACGCCCTGGCCCTCGCGCAGCGTGTCGACGGTGTCCTGCTGGTCGCCGGTCTCGGCACCACCCGGCGGGACGACCTCAGGCGGGCGCACGAGCTGATCGAGTGCTCCGGCGGGACCCTGCTCGGGACCGTGCTCGACGCCGGCCGCCGCCGCGGACGCCTGCGTGCCGTGCTGCGCCGCCGCCCCGCGCGCCCCGAGGCGGAGTCCGCCACCCCGGTCGTCGAGCTCCCGGCGCAGGACGACACGCTCTCGGTCTCCCGCGGATGACCGGCCCGGACGCGACCGCCGCCCCCGCCCCCTCGAACAGCGTCGCCGCCGCCGCGCGGGGCGGGTGGTGGGGTGTGGCGGGTTCGGCGACGAACGCCGTCTTCGCCTTCGTCTTCGTCGGCCTGCTCACCCGCGCCCTCGGGGCGCAGGGCGCGGGTGCCGTCTTCACGGGCGTGGCCCTGTTCACCATCCTCAGCAACACCTGCAAGCTCGGCGCCGACAGCGGGCTCGTCCGTCTGGTCTCGCGGGACATCGCGGTGGGCGGCGGCCGCTCGGTGGGCGGTCTGCTGCGCGCGGCCGTCGTACCCGCGGCCGTGGCCAGTACGGCGGCCGCCCTCATCCTCCTGCTGTGCCCGGCCGTGGCCACCACGCTGCTGCCGCACCTGCCGCCGGCCGACGCGGTCGCCCTGGTCCGGCTCTTCGGGCTGTTCCTGCCCGTCGCCACCGTCGGACTGGTCCTGCTCGGCGCCACCCAGGGCCATGGCACCGTGGTGCCGTTCGTCGGCGTGGAGCAGGTCGGCAAACCCGTGCTGCGCGTGCTGATCGCCGTACCGGTGGCCGCCTTTGCGCCGGGTCTGCTGCCGCTGGCCGCGGCCTGGTCGCTGCCCGCGCTGGCCGGCACCCTGACCGCCTGGCCGGCCCTGCGCCGCTGTCGCGCTCTGCGCGGCACCACGCGGCCGGCCGTGCGCGGGGCGGTTCCCTGGCGCTCCTTCTGGAGCTTCGCGGCACCCCGCGCGATCTCGTCCGTCTTCGACATCAGCGCGGTCTGGGTCGGCGTCATCCTGCTGTCCGCGCTGGCCACCGGCGCCGAGGCGGGCGTCTACACCGCCATCGGCCGCGTGGTCACCGCGGGCACCCTGCTGCAACTGGCCGTGCGGCTCGCCGTGGCACCCCAGATCAGCAGGCTGCTCGCCGTCGACCAGGTCGCCGAGGCGCGCCATCTGCACCGCGTCTCGACCTGCTGGATCGTGCTCTTCTCCTGGCCGGTGTTCGTCCTCGTCGCCGCCTTCCCCCGGACCGTGCTGTCGGTCTTCGGCCCGGAGTTCGTCCGCGGGGCGCCCGCCCTGGTCGTGCTGTGCCTGGCCTCGATGGTCAACGTGGCGGTCGGCAACGCCCAGACCGTGCTGCTGATGTCCGGCCGCAGCTCCTGGCACCTGGCCGTCACCGCGCTGGCGTTCACGGTGCAGTTGACGGTCGGCCTGCTCGCCGTGCCGCCCTGGGGCGTCGTCGGGGCCGCCGTGTCCTGGGGCGCTGCGATCGTGGTGGAGAACCTCTCGGCCGCGCTGCTCATCCGGCTGCGCCTCGGCTTCACGACCGTGGACCGGGGCTACACCACCGCCCTCGGGACCGGACTGGCCGTCTCGGTGGTGCTGGCCGCCGCGCGCTCACTGGGAGGTGACACCACGTCAGGACTCGCCGCCGGGATGACTTTGGGATTGTGTACCTTTGGCACTACTTTGTGGTGGTATCGCAGGCCGCTGGGAGTGAGTGAGCTGGTCGGAGTCCTGCGCCGTCGCGCCGCATGAGCCCGGGCAAGGGTGTGCGGTCCGGGTGCGGCGGACCCCGCGTCATTCCCCGCGCGTCGCCCACACCACTGCCATCCGGGGTGTCCTTTGCGCCTGAGAAACCTGCCGTCGAGGGCGGCCACCAGTGCCGTCGCCGCCACGCTCCTCGGCTCCGCCGCCCTGCTCCAGCCCGCTCCCGCCGCGGCCGCCGGCGAACCCAGGACGTCGTTCACGGCCGATCCGCTGACCACGTGGCAGACGAACGGCATCGTCTGGTCGCTGGCCTCCGCGCACGGTGTCGTCTACGTCGGGGGAACCTTCGACGCGGTGCGGCCGCCCGGCGCGGCGCCGGGCGAACGGGAGGTCCCGCGCCGCAACTTCGCCGCGTTCGACGCGGTGACCGGCGCCCTGCTGCCGTGCGCGCCGTCGTTCACCGGGGGCGCGGGAACCGTCCGCGCGCTCAGGACCTCGCCGGACGGCCGGGTGCTGTACGTGGGCGGCTCCTTCAGCCGTGTCGGCTCCGCCGGCGTGGCCAGCGCCGTCGCCCTGGACACGGCCGACTGCTCCCTGCGCGGGGATTTCCGCCCGGCGGTGTCCGCGACCGTCCGGGCGATCGACGTCACGGACCGGACGGTCTACCTCGGCGGTGACTTCCGCCGGGTCGACGGCCGGACCCGGCAGCACATCGCCGCCTTCACCCCCGACGGTGGCCTGCGGCGCTTCCGGGCCGACGTCGACGCCCCGGTGCGGGCGCTGTCGGTGGCGCCCTCGCACGAGAAGATCTACGCGGGCGGTGACTTCGAGTGGGTGAACGGCCGGCGGGCCCACTCGCTGGTCGCCCTGAACTCCACCAGCGGGGCGACCGAGCACACCTTCCCGGACTGGCTGCCGCCCCGGTCGTCGGTGAAGTCGATCGCCCAGGACGGCAGCCGGTTCTACGTGGGCGCCGAGGGCCACGGCGAGGGCGTCTTCGACGGCCGTATCGCGGGCCGGGTCGACAACGACCGGATGGTGTGGAAGGACACCTGCCACGGCGCCACCCAGGCCGTCCTGCCCTACCAGGGCGTCCTGTACAGCGCCTCGCACGCGCACGACTGCCGTGAGACTCCGGGCGGGTTCCCCGAGCGGCACGACCGGCAGCACCTGCTGGCCCAGTCGCCCGGGAACAGCAGGATCCTGCACTGGTTCCCCGACACCGACGAGGGGACGGGGGAGCAGATCGGACCCCGGGCGCTGACGGTCGCCCGGGGCGTCCTCTGGGTGGGCGGCGAGTTCACCAAGGTCAACGGCGAGCCCCAGCAGGCCCTCACCCGCTTCGGGCCCGGCCCCGACACCGGCGCGCCGACGGTGCCCGCGCTCTCGCTCGCCACCAGGCGCCCCGGACAGGTCACCCTGCGCTGGAAGGCCTCGTGGGACCGGGACGACGCGACGCTGACCTACCGGCTCTACCGGGACGGCCGGCTGGTCTCCCGGCAGAAGCAGTCGTCCACCTACTGGAACCGCCCGCTGATGAGCTACACCGACCCGGTGGGCGCCGGCACCCGTCACCAGTACCGGATCGAGGTGACGGACGGCACGAACACCTCGCGGAAGTCGCCGCCGTTGCAGGTGTCCGTGCCGGTGCAGGCGGGGGGTGACACGGCGCAGTGACCCGCATCGGATTCGCGCCCGGCGTCTACGACCTCTTCCACATCGGACACCTCAACGTCCTGCGCGAGGCGCGCCGGCACTGTGACCACCTGGTCGCCGGAGTCACCTCGGACGACCTGGTGGTCCGCCTCAAGGGCAGGCCGCCGGTCGTCCCGCTCGCCGAGCGCCTGCAGATCGTCGGCAGCCTGCGCTGCGTCGACGCGGCCGTCGTCGAGTCGCAGGAGGACAAACTGCAGATGTGGAAGCGGGTCGGCTTCCACGTCATCTTCAAGGGCGACGACTGGCGAGGAACGCCCAAGTGGAACGAGCTGGAGCGGCGTTTCGCGGAGGTGGGCGTCGAAGTCGTCTACTTCCCCTACACCCTGCACACCTCCAGCACCCTGCTGCGCGGCGCCCTGGAACTGCTCTCCCGCGGCGAGCCGCCGCGGATCCCCTCAGCGCAGCTCGCGGAACCACTTGACCAGGAAGGCGGCCATGAACACGAGGTGGGCCAGCAGCAGGACGCAGTAGACGGAAAGGAAGACGTGCTGGCTGGCCAGGAATAGGAAGCCGAGGCAGGTCACGCCGTAGTCGACGGGCAGGAGCAGCAGGGACCGCAGCGCCGGCGCGGGCTCCGCCGGCGCCGGGGCCGCCGTCCGCCGCTTGAGCTGCTCGGTCAGGATGCCGGCGAAGAAGATCACCACGGCCGCCAGCTCGAACAGCATCGGGGCCAGCAGGAAGGCGGGGTCGGGCAGGGAGAAGAACCGGTAGAACGACACCAGGACGACCAGGTGCACCGTGACCAGCTTGACGCAGTCCAGCACATGGTCCAGCCACTCGCCGGAGGGGCTCCCGGAACGCTGTGTGCGGGCGAGTTGTCCGTCCGCCGCGTCGAGGGCGAACCCCACGGCCAGGGCCGCGCAGACGCAGACCGACAGTCCCGGACCGGGTCGCACCAGGGCCACGGCGGCCAGTGCCGGAAAGGTGAACAGGGCGCCGAGCACCGTCAGTTGATTGGGGGTCGCGCCGATCCGGTAGGCCAGGGCAGCCAGGACGCGACCGGCCGGGCGGTTGACGAACAGGGTGTAGACCGACACCCCCTTCGCGGGCTTCTGTGCCGCCGACATATGCCTGAGCACCTCGATGAACCCGGTCATTTAGCTCCTTATTGTCTGGAAAGAAGGGGATTATGACAGAAGGGGAGGGATCGATGGCCCGTGTGAGCCGTCGGCGGCTGCTGCGTGGCGGCACCTCGGTGCTGGCCGCGACGGCCCTGTCCACCCGCGGCGCCTCCGCCGCCCCGCGCCCCGCCTCCGACACGGACACCGTCGTCAACGTGGTCGACCTGGGCGCGGTGGGCGACGGGCAGACCGACGACAGCGCAGCGTTCGAGATCGCCTACACGTTCGCCGCCGCACGGGTCACCGACGGCGTCGGGCGCGTGGTGATCGAGATCCCCGCCGGCGAGTTCCTGATCACCCGCCCGCACGCGCTGCTCAACGGTGTCGCCCCGCCGCGGCCCGCGAGCGGCCTGCGGTTCTCCGGTGCCGGCAGGCGTATGACGACTCTCGTCTTCCGCCCCGGCACCGGCCCCGGCTCCTCCCTCTGCCGCAACCAGGACGTGTGGTCCAACCTCTCCTTCGAGCGCATGCGGTTCCGCTCGGCCACACCGGGCGCCTCCTTCCTCGACTCCTACTCCACCGGACAGGCGCAGGACTACCGGTTCTCCGAGTGCGAGTGGACGGGGGAATGGGAGTACGGGCTCGTCCTGAGCGGCACGGACACCAACTCGGAGATGCGGTGGGAGGCGTGCCGGGTCGGCGGCCGCTACCGCAGGGCGTTCCTGTACTCGGGGCTGACGCGGAACGGGCAGCAGGAGCCGAACGACCAGGACCAGTTCCTCAACTACTGGTTCACCGACATGAAGGTCGAGTACGAGTGGGGCAACTTCCTCGAGTTCCCCTACGGCGGCTCCATCGCCTGCCGGGGCGGCTCCTACATCATCACGGGCAGGCGCCCGCAGAGCACCCCGGAATACGGCACCACCAGCACGTTCTTCCGCTTCCCGGTGGCCCGGCACCACGACTCCGTGCAGCGGTTCCACGCCCAGGACATCCGTTTCGAGGTGCGCAACCCCGACGTGGTCGTCATCGACTGCGTGTGGAACGGCGGCACGGTCCACTTCGACGACTGCGACGACACCGGTCTCGCCTTCAAGGACTTCTCCGCCGAAGTCCGCCCGCACCGCTACAACGTGGGCCCGCGCGGGCCGCTGATCCGCTACGACTCCTGCCAGTTGGTGGGCCGCCACGAGTACCGGCCGGCCGCCGCGCCGGACACCCTCCCGGTCCTCGCCCGCTACGACATGTGCCTGCTCCGCAGCCACACGGCACACGACTTCGCGGTGGCCGGCGGCACGGGCCAGGTGCCCTTCGTGCAGTTCGTCGACTGCGTCGACGCGGGCGGGAAGGCCGGCTCGTCCGTGTCCGCCCCGTCCACCCCGTCGACCCCACCCGCTCCGCCCCCGTGCCTGGTGCCGAGCCCGAGCCCGAGTTCCAGCCCGAGCCCGGGTCCGAGCCCCGCGCCGGCGCCCGAGCCGGGTCCCGCCACGGCCCCCTCGCCGCAGCCGGCGGCGCCCCCCGAGCCCGCTCCCGCGACGACTGCCGGCACCCCCGGGACCCCTGGGACCCCGACGCCGTACGACACCGGCCAGGCCGGCTGCTCCGGCCCGCGCCAGGAGTCCCCCTGACCCGGCGTACTCCGTCCGCGCCCATCCGCGCGGCGGCGGGTCACCCGTGGGAGGGACTTCCCCGGCGCCGATGACCGGCGGCGGACGTGCCGGCGCGCAAGCTCACTGGTATCCGCAGTCCCGACGCCGGGAAACGCCCGTCAGCACGACGGGCCGGTCCCGGTGGCCGTTCGCTTCAGGGGGCGCCTGAACTCCGGAAAGGAGCCGTTGCCACGCTCCGGCCCATGCCCTGTCCCCCGGGTCCACCGCGGCGCAGCGCGGCGATGAGCACCCCCCTCGTATCGCAGTCGGCCGCGTCGTTCCGTCCGGAATCACGCGGTCGCGCCACGACATGAAAGGCATCAGGATGTCACGCTTGGCGCATGCGGCGCTGCATCGGGTCCGTCCGGGCATGGCCGCGCTCACCGCTGTCGCCGCCGTCACCACACTCGGCGTGTCCGGGGCGCCCGCGACGGCCGGACAAGGCTCCGCCGGCCCGCGCGCGGGCGGCGCCCCGTCGGCGATCAGCAAGCTGACGGGCGAACTGACCACGCCCTGGGGGATCTCGTTCCTCCGGGGCCGCAACGCGGCGCTGGTGACGGAACGCGACACCGCCGTGGTCTGGAAGGTCGCCCTGGACGGCGCCAAGAAGAAGGTCGGCACGGTGCCGAACGCGGTGTGGAGCAAGAAGACCGAGGACAAGGGCGGCCTGCTGGGTGTCGCCACCTCCCCGACCTGGAACGGGACCACCGACCGGGACGTGTTCTTCATGGAGACCACGGCCAAGGACAACCGGGTGGTCAGGATGAAGTTCGACGGCACCAGGCTGAGCGACTACACCCCCATCCTGACCGGCATCGTCCGGGACACCCAGCACAACGGCGGACAGATCGCCTTCGGGCCCGACGGATACCTGTACGTCACCACCGGCGACGCGCAGAAAGGCCGGCTGGCGCAGGACAAGAAGTCGCTCAACGGAAAGATCCTGCGGATCACCAGGAACGGTGCCGCGGCCCCCGGGAACCCGTTCGGGACACGCGTCTACAGCTACGGCCACCGCAATCCCCAGGGGCTGGCCTGGGACCGCGCCGGACGGTTGTGGTCGACCGAGATCGGCCTGGACACCTGGGACGAGCTCAACCTCGTGAAGCCGGGCCGGAACTACGGCTGGCCCACCTGCGAGGGTGCCTGCCGCGCCGCTGGAATGACGAACCCGAAAATGGTCTGGGACCCGAACAAGGGAGGCGTGCCCGCCCAGATCGCGATCGTCGACAACGTGATCTACGCCTCCACGCTGAGCGGCCATCGGCTGTGGCGGGTGCCGATCGACTCCACCGGACAGGACGTCGGACGGGCGACGGCCTACTACAACGGCGCCTACGGCCGGTTGCGGGCGCTGGTCAAGGTCCCCGGCGCGGACCAGCTGTGGATGGGCACCAGCGACCGCGGCACCCGCAAGGACCTGATCCTCAAGGTGACCGTCAAGCAGTGACGGCCGACTGAAGGCTCCCTCCCGCCCGGGAGGGCAACACCCCCTCGCAGAAAGGAAGGTGCGCACCATGACCGAAGCCGTCGAGCAGGTCGAGCAGCCCGCCCGCACGACCGAGGAGATCGACCGGACCGCCTGGCAGACCCCCGGATACGTGGTCGTCGACACCGCGCTGGAGGTCACCGCCTACTCCCTCAGCGTCCGCTAGCCGCCGGCATGCTGCTGCAGGTTCTCGGTACCGCGGCCGGCGGCGGCATCCCCCAGTGGAACTGCGCGTGCCCCGGGTGCTCCGGGGCACGCGCCCACCCCGGGTGGCGCCGCCGGCACGCCTCGCTTGCCGTCCGTGCCGACGAGGGCCGCTGGTACCTCGTCAACGCGACCCCCGACATCGGCGACCAGATCGAGGCCCACCCGGTCCTCCATCCCGGGCCCCGGCCCCGGCAGACGCCGGTCGCCGGAGTCGTGCTCACCGACGCCGAACTCGACCACACGCTGGGGATCGGACGGCTGCGCGAGGCGGGCGCCCTGGAGATCCTCGCCACCGCCCCGGTCCGCGAGGCGGTCGAGGGCCGGCTGCGCCTCGGCGCGGTCCTCGCCCCGTACACCGATCTGACCTGGCGGGAGCTGCGGTGCCGGGGCGCACAGCCGCTGCACACCGGCACGGGCCTCCCGGCCGGATCCGGCGTGCTGATCAGCGCCGTACCCGTCTCCGGCAAGCGCCCGCGCTACGCCGCCGACGCCCCCGGTGACGACGCCTGGGTCGTCGCGCTGCGCCTGTACGACCCCGTCACCGGCGGCACCGCCCTGTACGCCCCGGCCGTGGCCGCCTGGTCCGACGAGCTGCACCGCGCCGCCGCCGAGGCCGACTGCGTCATCGTCGACGGCACCTTCTGGGACGACGAGGAGCCGCGCCGCACCGGCGTCTCCCCCCGCACCGCGACGGGCATGGGGCACCTGCCCGTCGACGGACCGGGCGGCACCGCCCGCATCCTCGCCACACTGTCCGCCCGCTGCCTCTACACCCACCTCAACAACACGAACCCCCTCGTCGACCCCGCCGCGCCGCAGCACAAGCGGCTCGCCCGGCTGGGCCTCGGGGTGGCCGAAGACGGAATGGTGATCGAGCTGTGACCACGACACCCGCCCCGCCGGTGAAGCCCTGGAGCCGCACCGAGTTCGAGGACCGCCTGCGCGCGGTGGGCCAGGACCGCTACCACGACCGCCATCCCTTCAACGTCCGCATGCACGAGGGCGACCTCGGTCCGGACGAGGTGCGCTGCTGGATCACCAACCGCTTCCACTACCAGCGCCACATCCCGGTCAAGGACGCGCTGATCCTCGCGAAGCTGGACTCGTCGCGGCTGCGGCGCATGTGGCTGCGGCGGATCGAGGACCACGACGGACGCGACGAGGGCGAGGGCGGCATCGAGCGCTGGCTGCGGCTCGGCGAGGCGGCCGGCGTGGACCGTGAGGTCCTGTCGTCGGGCGCGACCGTGCTGCCGGGCGTCCGGCTGGCCGTGGAGGGCTACGTCACCTTCTGCCGCCTGCGCTCCGCCCTGGAGGCCGTCGCCGCCTCGCTCACCGAGCTGACCGCCCCCGGTCTGATGCGCCGGCGCATCGAGGCGTTCGAACGCCACTACCCCTGGATCGCGCCGGACGGGCTCGCCTACTTCCGGGCCCGCGTCGACCAGGGCCGGCGCGACAGCGCCGAGGCGCTGGACCTCGTGCTGGAGTGGGCCCGGACCCGCGAGGAGCAGGAAAAGGCCGTGGCCGCGCTCTCCTTCAAGTGCGATGTGCTGTGGTCCCTGCTCGACGCCGTACAGCAGTACGCGGGCACGCCCGGGCAGGACGGGCGGGGCGAGCGGGCGCACGGCCGGGACAGCGCGCTGGAGCGGGTGTGACGCCGCGGCCCATGGAGCAGTGGTGCCCGGCGCTCGCCCCCGCGCTGATGCTGCGGCACGACGCCGTGCGCGGCACGGACCTGCTGGTCCTGCCGGAACGCGTGGTCGTGCTCGAAGGACACGGCGGGATGGTCGTGAGCCTGTGCGACGGCACCCGCACCGTGCCCGGGATCGTCGGCGAGCTGGCCGAGCGCTTTCCCGGAGCGCCGGTGGCCGCCACCGTCCCCGCCTTCCTCGACAGCCTGCGACAGGAGGGCTGGCTGACGTGACCACCCCCGTGAACCCCGCGTCCGTCGTGGCGCCCGCGCCGCCCTGGGCCCTGCTCGCCGAGCTCACCCACGCCTGCCCGCTGCACTGCCCGTACTGCTCCAACCCACTGGAACTGGCCCGCCGCTCCACCGAGCTGAGCACCGACGCGTGGACGGACGTACTGCGTCAGGCCGGTGAGCTGGGCGTCGTGCACACGCACCTGTCCGGCGGTGAGCCGCTGCTGCGCCCGGACCTGGAGCTGATCGTCGCCGCCGCCGAGGCCGCCGGGATCTACACCCAGCTGGTCACGAGCGGGACCGGGCTGGACGAGGCCCGGCTGGCCGCCCTCACCGAGGCCGGGCTGCGCAGCGTCCAGCTGTCCGTCCAGCACGCCGGCCCGGAGGCCAACGACCGCATCGCCGGGCGCCCCGCCTCCTTCGCCGCGAAGGAACGGGCCGCGGCGCTCGTCCGCCGGGCCGGGGTCCCGCTCGGCCTGAACGTCGTGCTGCACCGGGACAACCTCGACGCCGTCGACGCCGTCATCGAGCTCGGCCTGGCCTGGGGTGCGGACCGCGTCGAGCTGGCCAACGCGCAGTTCTACGGCTGGGGCCTGCTCAACCGGGCCGCGCTGCTGCCCACCCGCGGCCAACTGGCCCGCGCCCGGGAGACCGTGGAACGCCGCCGGGGAGAACTCGCCGGGCGGATGGACCTGGTGTGGGTCGTCCCCGACTACTTCGACGGCGTGGCCAAGCCCTGCATGGGCGGCTGGGGGGCGGTCTCGCTGACCGTCGCGCCGGACGGGACCGTGCTGCCCTGCCCGGCGGCCGCCTCCCTGCCGGACCTCGACCCGCCCAACGTCCGCGACCACCGGCTCGCCTGGATCTGGGAGCGGTCCCCGGCGTTCAACCGCTTCCGGGGCACCGACTGGATGACGGGCCCCTGCCGGGGCTGTCCCCGGCAGGAGGATGACTTCGGCGGCTGCCGCTGCCAGGCGTTCGCCCTCACCGGCGACGCCGCCCGCACCGACCCGGCGTGCGCGCTCTCCCCCGACCACCACCTCGTCCGGGACCCGGCCGACGGCGACCGGACCGAGGCGCCGCCGTACGTCTACCGCAGGCCCGGAGCGGTGCCCGCACCGGCCCCGGCCCCGGAACCCGCCGCCGTCACCACCGACGGACCGAAGGGCGGGACCTGACCGGCGGACCACGGATGCGCACCACCGTCTTGCCGCGACCGTCAACTTCGTCGGCATGGGGACGGCCCCGCTCGGCTCGCTGCTCGGCGGCCTGCTCGCGGACGTGTGGGGAACGCGGGCCGGGCTGCTGACGACAGCGGCGGGCATGCTGCTGTCACCGGCGCTGATGGCCCTGTCCCCGCTGGGCCGCCTGGGCCGGACGCTTCCCGGCCCGCCGAAGACGCCACTTCCCGCCGCATGACGGCCCGCTGACGGGGACGGGCATGTGAGCGGCTGGTGCGCACCGGGCACCGCCCACGGCGAACCGGTGGGCACCGGTGGCCGGCGCACGGCCGGCCGGAACCCGGGGCCCGGCCGCCTCGCCGCCCCGGCCCCCGGCCGGGGCGGCGAGCGACGTCACTTCGCCAGGAAGGCGAGCAGCGCGGCGTTGACCTCCTCGGCGTGGGTCCACAGCAGACCGTGCGGAGCGCCCTCGATCTCCACGTAGTCGGCGGACGGCAGGGCCTTGTGGAAGGGCCGGGCGGTGCCCTCGACGGGCAGGATCCGGTCGCCGGTGCCGTGCAGGATCAGGGCCGGCACGTCGATGGCCGGGATGTCGGCGCGGAAGTCGGTGTACCAGGTGGACGGCGCGGCGGCGGCGGCGAAGAACCCACCGCTCGCGGCGACGTTCCAGCTGTTGCGCACGGCCTCCTCGCTGATCCGGGTGCCGAGGTTCTCGTCCAGGTTGTAGAAGTCCTTGTAGAAGTCCGTGTAGTAGGCGTACCGGTCCGCCTTGACGGCCGCGACGACGCCGTCGAAGAACTCCTTCGGGGCGACCCCGTCGGGGTTGTCGTCGGTCTTGAGCAGGCAGGGCTCCAGCGAGGCCAGGAAGGCGACCTTGGCGACGCGGGCGGAGCCGTAGGCCGACACGTACCGGGCGACCTCGCCCGTGCCCATGGAGAAGCCGACCAGAACGGCGTCCCGCAGATCGAGCGTCTCCATCACGGTGTTCAGATCGGCCGCGAAGGTGTCGTAGTCGTACCCGGTCGTGGGCTGGCCGGACTGCCCGAAGCCGCGGCGGTCGTAGGTGATCACGCGGTAGCCGGCGTCCAGCAGCACGGCGCTCTGCCGCTCCCAGGAGTGGCCGTCGAGCGGGAAGCCGTGGATGAGGACGACGGGCTGCCCGGTGCCGTGGTCCTCGTAATACAGGTCGATGGTGGTGGAGTTCTCCTGGCCCACGGTGATGTACGGCACGGTGTCATGTCCTTCGCTGGGAGTGGATTGCGCGCTCATGCTAGGGCGGCGGGTGCCGCCGTCTTTTGTCGGCGAGCGCACCGCTTCTTGTCCGTCAGTGCCAGGACGGGCCGTACAACCCTGTGGGCGGGTTGTGAGTCTTCTGTTCGATCACACTGTGATCGGAGCAACGAGGAGACCATCATCAACGCCATACGCAAGACCCTGACCGCCACCGCCGTCGTCGGTGCCGTCCTCGCGGGTTCCGCCGCCTGCGGAACGGTGGAGCAGCTGTCCGCCGGCAAGAAGCTCGACCGGGCCTTCGAGGAACTGGGCAAGAAGAACAGGCTCTCCTTCGAGCTCGACGTGGACGCCGACGCCGCGACCCTGAAGGCGCTGGACGCCGAGTCCGACCCCGCGCCCGGTGAGGAGATCCCGGACGAAGCCGCCCAGCTGATCAGCGGCGCGAAGATCACGGTGACCGTGGAGTCGAAGAAGCCGCTCGCCGAGTCCGGCGAGAAGGACCTCGTCGGCACGGCCCTGAAGGTCAGCACCCCGGACGGCGACCTCGCCGAGTACCGGGTGATCGGCGACTACACCTACCTCCGCGCCGACATGGACGCCATGGGCAAGGTGTCGGGCAGCCCCGTACCGTCCGCGGACGACCTGCCGCCTCAGGCCGGGGCGTTCAAGGCCGTCCTCGAGGGCAAGTGGGTGAAGTTCAGCACCAAGGAGATGGACAAGGCCGCCGCCGAGGGCGAGGGCGGTCCCGCGCCCGCGCCGTCCCTCGACGCCAGGACGCAGAAGAAGCTGGTGAAGGCGCTCCGCGAGGTCGTCGCCCGTGAGGTGCGCTTCAAGACGGCCGGCGGCGGGGACGGCACCGAGCACGTCACCGCGACGGCGCCCTTCCGCACGCTGGTCACCGAACTGTTCGGCGAGCTGCGGCCGCTGGCCAAGGACCTGCCGCCGGGCATGGAGCTGCCGACGGACAAGGACCTGAAGGACGCGCCCAACGCCAAGGTGACGGCGGACTTCACCCTCAAGAACGGCGAGCTGTCCCAGGTGGACGTGGACCTCGCCAAGCTGGCCGAGACCGCCAAGGTCAAGAAGCTCGGGCTGACGCTGCGGATGAGCGAGGGCACCAGGCCCACCGCTCCGGCCGGTGCGACCAAGCTGGACCTGGGCGACCTGATGAACGGCTTCCTCGGCGGCCCGCCCATCGACGGCTCCGACATCGACACGAGCGGTCTCGACCAGGACTTCCCGGGCGAGGACTTCTGACGGGGGGACCCCTGTCGGGCGGCCGGCCCGACAGGGGTCCTCGGTTGGGCGCGTGTCAGCCGTCAGGCTGCCGGCGGCAGGACCGTCAGCCGTCGGACTCCGCCGACGGGATGTAGGCGCCGGGCACGTCGTTCGGGGCGTAGATCTTCTTCTCGCCGGGGTACGGACGCGTCCAGTTGTGGGTCTGGTACCAGGTGAGGTGGTTCAGCTGGGCCGGGTTGGCGTAGTCGGGGATGGCGTGCGGGCCGGTCAGGTGCTGCTTGGACTTCCAGGCGTCCCACTCGGCGGCGAGGGACTCCTTGCCGGCCGGCACCTTCGCCGACGGCACGGCCGCGGCCTTGGGGTCCTGGGCGGCGGGGGTGTCCACGCCGCAGGCCGGCGGGGTCTTCACGCCGTCGGTGAGCGAGGTGCGGTTGGGCAGAGCGGTGAACGGCGTGTAGTCGGGGTGCCGGGTGAACGCGCCCCGCATCGGAGTGGCCGCGCTGTCCTTCTGGTTCATCGGGTGGATCCCGAGGATCTGCTCGATGGTGCGGATCATCGTGATCTGCGAGTAGTAGTGGCTGTCGACGGTGCCGTGCTGGGCCCAGGGGCTGATGATCTGGACCGGGGCGCGGTGGCCGTCCACGTGGTCCAGACCGGCCTGGGAGTCGTCCTCGACGACGAAGATCGCCGAGTCCTTCCAGTACTTGCTGTGCGAGATCTTGTCGATGATCCTGCCGGTGGCCAGGTCGTTGTCGGCGACCTGGGCGGCCGGGCTCGCCGGACCACCGGTGTGGTCGCTGGAGAGCCAGAACATGTTGAGGTTCGCCGGGCCGTTCTTCTCGAAGTCCTGCTTCCAGATCTCGTACCGGTACAGGTCCGGGACGCTGGTGTCGAACTTCGGGAAGCCGGGCACCGAGACGCTGTTGAGCGACGGGATCGGCGAGGACGAGTTCAGCGGGTAGGCGGTGGCCTGGCCGGTGGCGTCCATGTTCCTGGCGTCGCAGTACAGGTTCTGCCAGCTGGCGCCGGACGGCTTCGTCAGGAACTGCTGGAACTCGCCGAAGTTGCGCACCGACTTGCCGGCCGCCTGCGCGCCCGACCACAGGAAGCCGGTCTTCTGGTGACCGAGGGCGTCGTCCTCGGTGTCGTAGCTGCGCTTGTACTCGCCGGCCGAGGACTCGGTGTACTCGGGGTTGTCGGCCTGCATCAGCCAGTTGTGGCCCTCGGCCGAGTTGGTGCCGATGTCGTAGGTGTTGTCGTACAGCCCGAACTGCTCGGCCAGCGCGTGCTGGTTCGGCGTGACGTTCTCGCCGAACTGCGTCAGCGACGGGTCGCCGTTGCCCTCGGGGACGTCCCCGAGGACCTGGTCGTAGGTGCGGTTCTCCTTGACGATCAGGAAGACGTGCTTGATCGTCGACGGGTCGCCGATCCGCGCCGGCACCGGCTGCGCCTTGCCGTTGCCGTTGCCGTGGCCCTTGGCCAGCCGCACGGAGTCGGCGCTCCAGCCGTTCTGCTGGAAGACCTTGGCGGTCTGGGAACGGATGACACGGTCGCTGGGCAGGGTGAACTGCGTCAGGCTGGAGGTCGTGTCGTGGGTGCCGTGGCCGGCGGCGGCGGGGCGGCGCGCGTCGATGCCGCGGGTGTTGGAGACGACGACCTTCTTGCCCACGGTGGTGATCTCGGCGGGGAAGTAGTCCGTCGGGAGGAGGCCGACGTAGCTGACCGGCTCCTGCGGGGAGGTGTAGCGGTAGACGGCGACGGCGTTGGCGCGGCCGAGCGTCACCAGCAGCCGGCCGTCGTCGGTGAGGGTCACCGCGTCGGGCTCGTAGCCGACCGAGGCCTCCGGCCACGGCTGGGTGGAGATGGTCTGGACGACCTTGTCCTTGGCGGTGTCGATGACCGACACGTTGTTGTCGGCGGTGTTGGTGACGAACACCGCGCCGCGCTGGGCGTACACGGCGGTCGGGTGCAGGCCGACGTCGATGGTGCCGACGGCGGCGGACGGGTCGGCCAGGTCGATGACGCTGACGGTGCCGGTGGTGGTGGCGCCGGTCTTCGGGTCGGCCGGCACCTGGGTGCCGTAGGAGTTGAGCGTGGACTCGCCGGCCTTCGCGGGCCGGCCGCCCTCGTTGCTGACGTAGAGCTTGTCGCCGACGCGGGCCATGCCGCGCGGGGCGTTGCCCACCGTCCAGCTCTGCTTGACGGTTCCGCTCGCCGCGTCGATCGCGACCACCCGGTTCTGGCCGTTGACCGCGGCGTACACGGTGGAGCCGTCGGCCGAGAAGACGGCCGCGGCGGCCAGGGCCTGCTTGCTGCCGTCGGCCGGGATCTTGACGGCCACCGGGTTGGCGAGGGTGCCGTCCGGGTTCACGGTGAACTTGGTGTAGCCGTCGAGCTGGCCCAGCCACAGCTGCTTGCCGTCGGGTGAGTACGTCGGGCCTTCCTGGCCGACGGCGTTGCTGCTGATGCGCAGGTCGTCGGCGGCGTTGGTGCCGACGCGCTGCTTGATCTGCCCGGTCGCGAGGTCGACGACGACCAGCGAGGCGTCGCCGTCGGTGACCGAGGCGACGAGGCGGCTGCCGTCGGGGCTGACCGTCGACGACATGATCTTGCCGTCGTCGACGACGAGGCGGTCGCCGTACGGGGCGATGTACTGGTCGGCGGAGACGACCTGGCCCTTGTCGGTGACCTGGCCGACCTGCTCGGTGCCGAACTGGCGGGTCTCGGCGACGGCGGTGCCGGTGGCCAGGGCGGCCGTGGTGATGCATGCCGTGACCAGGGCGGCCCGGCGGCTGACACGTCTGCCCAGCAGGTCGTAGTACTTCTTCTCGGCCTGCCGGCGGCGGCGTGTTATCTGCATGCGTCATTCCTCGGGATTCGAGAGGGAGTTGGGGGGTGGCCGGGAAGGAGAGGTTCAGGGGGTCCGGGAGTCCGGGGAGGCGGAGAGCAGGTCGACGTCGCCGTCGAACTGCCACAGCGGGTTCGGTGCGTCTCCGGTGGACGTGCGCACCACGAAGTAGCCGTTCACTTCCTTCGGCCCGTCGCCGTCGGCGACGAACCGCCCGTCCGCCGTGATGTCGAGCTGGTAGACGGCCGACCCGGTGGCCGCGACGCCCGGCAGGTGCCAGGAGACGACGCACCGCCAGTCGTTGCCCGGGCCCTGGGCGCCGTCCTGGACACCGGCCTTGGTGCACGCCGCCGAGGTCCTCAGCTGCGCCTCGGTGACGGTGGGCCGGTGGAGCTGCTCGGTCTGCAGGCGGTACAGGTGGGCGAACTCCGTGGCGAGTGAGCGCTCCACCTTGGCCTGCTCGATCCCGGAGCCCGTGGCCGTGGTCGTCGCCGCCACGACCACGACCGTCACACCGAGCAGTGCCGCGAGCGGCAGGGCCGCCGTGATGACCGCGCGGCGCGCCGAGCCGTCGTCGGTGGGGTTGGTGAAGTCGCGCCGCAGGAAGAGGACACAGGCCAGCGCCGTCGCCGTCACGGCCCACAGGAGACTGACAACGATGCCGATCAGGAGCGGGGTCAGCTGCGCCGGGCTGGTGAACAGGCCGTTCCAGGTGACGAAGGCGTCGCCGGGCAGGGCGAGGCGCAGGGCGACGGGGAGCGGCAGCATCTGGGCCAGTTGCATCGCGAGCGCGACGAGCGCGGGCAGCAGCAGACCCATCGGGGAGCGTCCCAGTACGACCGAGCCGAGCAGCCCGATCCCGGCGAGGGCCAGGGTCGGGGCGAGGACAGCGGCCCAGGCGGCCAGGACGGTGCCGGCGGCGTCCCCCGGCGTGAGCAGGTGGCCGTCGAGGCCGACGAGCGGCTGGTCGCCGACCGCGACCAGCCCGCCGACCGTGCTGGAGACGGCCAGCCCGGCGACGAGCAGCAGGATGACGGTGAGGCCGGCCAGCGCCTTCGCCGCGAAGATCCGCCGGGGCGAGCGGACGGCGACGAGGAGGTGGCGCCAGGTGCCGAGCCGGTCCTCGGAGGCGAACACGTCACCGGCGACGACGGAGGTGAGCAGCGGGAGCGCCCAGGTGCCGGCGAAGCCGAGCGTCACCAGCGGGCCGGCCCATCCGGTGGCGTGCATCCAGCGGCCGAAGAGGGTGTCCGTGGGCAGCGTGCTCTGCCCGCTCACCCCGGCGACGAAGAGCGCCGGCACGATCCAGCAGGCGAGGAGCAGCAGGCGGATACGCCATTGGGAGAGGAGCTTGACGACCTCGAAGCGGTAGCTTCGGGCAACCGTGACACGGCCTGATGCGCTGGTGTGCGCGAGGGGTACGGGGGTGGGGGCCGGAGCCGGGGGCGTGGTGGGGGTCGGGGATGTGGTCGCGGTGGGGGTCGGCGTTGCGGTCATCGGCCGGTCTCCTGCTGCTGGGCGGCGGACTTCTGCGGGGCGTCCTGCTGCGGGGTGCCGACGCCGTCCAACTGCCGTGCGGCTTGACCCCGTTGCCCGGCGGCGGCGTCATCCCGCTGCGGGCTCTCGGCGCCGTCCGGATGCGGGGGCTCGGCACGGTTCCGCTGCCGGGCGGCGGTGCCGTCCCGCTGCGCGGCGCTGGCATCGTCCCGCTGCGGGCTCTCGACGCCCTCCAACTGCCGGGTCTCGGCACCGTCCCGCTGCCGGACAGCGGCGTGACCCCGCTCCGGAGTTTCGGCGTCCTCCAACTGCCGGGTCTCGGCACCGTCCCGCTGCCGGACGGCGGAGTCATCCCGCTGCCACGCGACGGAGTCACCCCGCTGCGAGGCGCCCGCGTCATCCCGTTGCCGGCCGTCGGGTTCCCGTCGCTCGGTCAGGGACAGGAACGCGGCCTCCAACGGGGAGAGCAGCGGCGCCAGTTCGCGCAGCGCGATGCCCTCGTGGACGAGCCGCGCCACCAGGTCGTCGAGGGCGGGCACCAGCGCGCTGAGCACCAGTGCCTCTTCTCCCCGGCGTCCCGCGGCGTCGTCGGACAGGCGGATTCCGGGCGCGTCGGCGGCCAGCCGGCGGGCGCGCTCCGGGTCGGACGTGACCAGCCGGTAGTCGAGTTCACTGTTCTCGGCCGCCAGTTCGCCCAGCGGCCCGGAGAAGACGACGCGTCCGGTGGCGAGGATGGTGACCTCGGAGCACAGGGCCTCCAGGTCGTCCATCCGGTGGCTGGAGAGCACGACGCCCGTACCCTCCCGGGCGAGCCGGGTGAGGACACCGTGGACGTGTTTCTTCCCGGCCGGGTCCAGGCCGTTGGAGGGTTCGTCCAGGATGAGCAGCCGCGGCCGGGTGAGCAGGGCCGCGGCGAGGCCGAGCCGTTGCCGCATGCCCAGGGAGAAGCCACGGGCGCGCTCGTCGGCGACGTCCGTGAGCCCGACCTCTTCGAGGGCGTCGTCGATCCCCGCGGACCGCGTGCCGTCGCCACGCAGGGCGGCGAGCGCGGCGAGGTTCTGCCGGGCGGTGAGCGAGGGGTACAGCCCCGGCCCGTCCACGAACCCGGAGACACCGCCGGGGGCTTCGAACGCGCGGCCCACCGGCGTGCCGAGGATCTCCAGGCTGCCGCCGTCGGCCACGGCGAGGCCGAGGAGGAGGCCGAGCAGCGTCGTCTTGCCGGCCCCGTTGGGGCCGACCAGGCCGTGGATCTGTCCCCGCGGCACGTCCAGATCCACGCCGTCGAGCGCGACGACGTCACCGAAACACTTGGTGATGCCGCGCGCCCGGATCGCGAGCTGTGCGTCCATGAGCCCCTTCTTTCGGAAAGCCTCATGGACCCTAGGAAGCGCACACGACCCTGACGGCGATTCCTGGCTGAACGCTCAGGGAACGGAACACCAAACGCGAGTCAACCGGCGTCCGGAGCGCGTGCGGTCGTCCCTGTATGGGCGTTCTGCCCAGACGTTCTGACGTAGCGTCAGCGCGGCGGGAGCCCGGCACGGAGGGAACCGTTCTGTTCCCGGAGTGCACGGACCGCGCGGTCGCGGAACCGCCCGGACGGTCCTTCGCTCTAGCCGGACGCATGCAACTGGCAGCTACCGGACTTGAGGAAAACCCCATGTTGAGCAAGACGCGTGTATACGGCGTGATCGGCGCGATCGGCGCGTGCATCGCCTTCTCCCTGACGACGGCGGGACCCGCGTCGGCCATCCAGGGAGGCACGGTCAGCAAGCACGGCCCCTGGGCGGTGCGCGTCTACACCGACGGCGAGCCGTCCTGCACGGGCACCGTCGTGGCCCCGGAGTGGGTGATCACCGCAGGTCACTGTGTCCGCTACGACAACTGGGACGTCACGTTCCGCGTCGGCAGCCTCGACCAGCGGCACGGGAAGGTCGTGCGTCGCGTCGAGAACGGCACGGTGTTCGCGCCGGGGGCCGACGTGGCCCTCGTACGGGTGCCCCGCCTGGACGTCGAACCCCTCGCGGTGGGAACCGGCGACAGCGTGAAGGTGGGGCGCGGTGTGCGGTCCTACGGCTGGGGGGCCACGTGCGCGCCGCCGCGGGACGAGACCTCGTGCCAGTCGAACGTGCTCAAGCAGGCGCAGGTCACCATCGTGAGGCACACGGACCCGCGGTGCGATCTGCTCGTGGGGACCGGGGACTTCTGCGTCCAGCGCGGTACCGGTCTGCCGGCGGGCGGCGACTCGGGTGGCCCGGCGACGGCGTTCGACAAGGCGGGCCGCGAGGTGCTCGTGGGCGTCCTGTCCGCGTCGGACCGGACGGAGGTCGCCTCGTTCGGGGACGTCACGCGCCTGCGCTCGTGGATCAAGTGGGTCGTCCGCACCGGGGGTCACTGAGGCCTGCCCGGCGACGCGCGCCCACCGCGCGACGCCACGCACGCTCCCCCACGGTCGTACGGGAGCGGTGGCCGCCGGCCGGCCCTTCCGCTGCCACCGGAGGCACCGGCGCGTCCGTGGCCGTCTCGCCGGACGGCGGGCGTCCGGCCGTCGAGGCGGAGGGCGTGCCGTGGTCGCCGCCCCGGGCGGGCGTCGCGGCGACGGCACCGACCGGGGCCAGGCCCCGACCGGCCCCGGTCGGCCTGGCCGCCGGACGGTTCCGGTCCGCGGGACGACCGGGGTGTCCATGAGGCCGGCGGCCGTCGCACCGGGTTCGCGTCCGAGCGCGGCGGGCACGCCGTTCGCGCGGCTCGTACTCCGTCCGGACGGTGGACGTGCGCACCGGTGAGCTGACGCGGCTCACCCGTGACGCCGGGGCGGAGGACCACGACCAGGCCGTCGGGCGGTAGGCACGCCGGATGGCCGCAGGCGGCCCTCCCGGGAGCGCGGGCGGCGGCGTGCGCTGACGGGCGTCCCGGTGATGCTCTGCATAGCATCCTTGTGTGACAGAAATTCCGGGCGAACTGGTCGAGCTGGAACGTTCCTGTGAAGCGGAGCGTGCGAAGCTGGCCGGCCTGTGCGGTGAGGAGTTCGACGCCCAGTGGCGGGCGTGGCGAGGGGCGGCCGAGGCGTTCCAGACCGCCCTGACGGCGTACGCGGCGCGCGAGGGCGGGTCGCGGTACGAGCTGGAACAGTCCGTGAAGAAGGCGGTCCGGAGCACGCAGGAGGATCCGGCGCCGTAGCCGACCGCCCCCTGACGGCACGGCCCGGGCCCGCTCGTCCCTCCGCCGGGCGGAGCCCGTGTCGGGGGCGCGGCACCCTCGTGCTCAGTCTGCCGCCTGGTCCCGGACCGTGGTGAGACCGGCCGCGACCGGCGGCGCCGCGTCGGGAGCCGGTCCGGCCGGGGCCTCGGAGTGCTTCCGCCGCCGGGGGGCGGCGGTGAGGACCGCGAGGCAGGCGACGACCAGTGCGATGCCCGCCCAGCCCACGCCGGGCAGGCGTTCGCCGACGACCAGGACGGCGAGCACGGCCGCCACGGCCGGCTCCAGCAGGGAGAGCGTGGTGGCGGTGCTGGCGGGTACGTGCGCGAGGCCCCAGCCGAACAGGACGTAGCCGGTGAACATGGGGATGGCGGCCATGTACGTGCCGACCGCCGCGTTGGACCAGGAGCCGACGAGGGGGGCGCCGGTGGCCAGGAGGACGGGCAGGAGGAGCAGTCCGCCGAGCCCGAAGACCGCGCCCATCGCCGCGCGGGAGGGTATGCGGCGCGTGATGAGCCGGTGAGCCGCCCAGGAGTAGAGGGCGTAGGTGGCGGCGGCGACCAGGCCGAGGCTCACGCCGAGCAGCGTGGCCGCCAGGGACGGCCGGCCCGTGCCGTCGCCCGCGTGCGCGGCCTCGGCGACGCACAGCAAGGCGGTGCCGAGCAGGCCGAGGGCGGCGGCGGTCGTCCAGCGGCGGGTGAGCCGGCGGCCGTCCACGACCCGTTCGATCACGGCCGAGGCGAGCGGGGCGGTGCCGAGCGACACCACGGTGCCGACGGCGACTCCGGCCAGGTGCATCGAGCTGTAGAACGCCAGGGGGTACACCGCGACGGAGGCCGCGCCGAGCAGCACCGTGCCGCGCTGTTCGCGCAGGCGGGACGCGTGGCGGGCGATCCTCGGGGCGGCGACGAGGGCCTGGAGGAGTCCGCCCAGGCCCATCGCGACGGCGCCGATGGCGAGCGGGCCGACCCGGGGGGCGAACGTGGCGGCCGTACCCGTCGTACCCCACAGGACGGAGGCCGCCAGCACGCAGAGCGCCCCCGTCCCGGCGGACCGGCCGGGTCCGGCGGGCCGGCTCACAGCCGGTCCAGCAGGGCGGCGGCCATCGCGCGGGCGTGCCGGAGGCGTTCGCCGTCGCCCTCCAGACCGGCGCGGGCCATCGCGCCCTCCAGGAGGAAGGCGAGGTGCTCGGCCGTCGCCCGGGCCTCGTCGGGCCGCTCGGGCAGCAGTTCCTCCAGGTGGCCGGCGATCAGCCGCTCGACCTCCTCCTTGTGGGCGCGCACCACGGCCCGGCCCTCGTCGCCGGCCGGCAGCTCGGCGGCGGCGTTGAGCAGTCCGCAGCCGCGGAAGCCGTGCTCGTAGGCGAAGGCCGCGTGGTCGGCGTAGGCGTCGAACACCGCCAGCACGCCGTCCCGCGGGCCCCGGGCGTGTTCCAGCCGGCTGCGGTACAGGCCGAGCCACTCCTCGTGCCGGGCGTCCAGGTAGGCCCTGACCAGGTCGGCCTTGGAGGAGAAGTTGTTGTAGAGGCTCATCTTCGCCACGCCGGCCTCGGTGGTGATCGTGTCGATGCCGGTCGCCGCCACGCCGTCGGCGTAGAAGCGGCGGGCCGCCGCCGCGAGGAGGCGTTCGCGGGCCGGGCGCCGGCGTGCGCCGTCCGGGGTGCTCACATCGGTTCCCCTCATCACAGTCCAGACTAGGTAGGTCGGTCTACCCAGACTAGGTCACGCGAGCGGTCCCGTCCACACGAGCCGATCAGCCCGCGCTCCCCGCACCGGGCGACGGCGGCCGGGTAACAGGGGCGTGAATACGTCACGGCGGCAAGACGCCAGAAGCAGCGCATTGACGGGTCCGGTCTCCCGGGTGATCTTTCTTCTCACTGGCGAACTCCCTTGACCGACACCGCAGTCGGACCGGTTCCGCCTCCAAGCCCGCTCTCCTCCCCCGGAGTCGTCCCGTGCGTAGACCTCCCGTCCCGCGCCCCGGCCGTGGCCGCGCGAGACCCGTCCTGGGCGCGGTCACGGCCGTGCTGCTGGCCGCGCTCACGGCCCAACTGCCCGCCGCCGCCGCGGCATCGGCCACCCCCGCCGCGCCCCCGGCGGCGTCCTCCTCCCCCGCGACGCCCGGCACCCCCGGCACCGAGGCCCTGTGCGGGACCCCCCGTCCGGGACACTTCGGCTGCTTCGCCGTCCGCCGTACCGGCGCCCCGCAGACACGTGTGCGCGCCGACGGCACGGTCACCCCCGAGGGCTACGGCCCCGCGGACCTCCGCTCGGCCTACTCCCTGCCCGCCGACGGCGGCGCCGGCGCGACGATCGCGATCGTCGACGCGTACGACAACCCCCGCGCCGAGCAGGACCTCGCCACCTATCGCGCGCAGTACGGGCTGCCCGCCTGCACCACGGACAACGGCTGCTTCCGCAAGGCCGACCAGCGCGGCGGGGCGGACTACCCGGTGCCCGACGACGGCTGGGCGGGGGAGATCTCCCTCGACCTGGACATGGTGTCCGCGGTGGCGCCCAAGGCGCACATCCTGCTCGTGGAGGCCGACAGCGCCTCGACGGACGACCTGGGGGCCGCGGTCAACACGGCGGTCGCGCTCGGCGCCCGTTACGTGTCCAACTCCTACGGCGCCTACCAGGAGGACGCGAGCCTGCCCGCCCTGGACGCCGCGTACTTCGACCACCCCGGCACCGCCCTGCTCTTCAGCTCCGGCGACAACGGCTACGGCGTCAGCTACCCCGCCTCCTCCCCGCTCGTGACCTCGGTCGGCGGCACCTCGCTGACCCGGGACCCGGGTACCGCCCGCGGCTGGTCGGAGAAGGTCTGGAACACCGTCGTCACCTCCCCCTCGGGCGAACCGTCGTGGGGTGCCACCGGATCGGGCTGCTCGGCGGTCGAACCCAAGCCGTCGTTCCAGCCGGACACGGGCTGCGCGGGCCGTTCGGTCGCGGACGTCAGCGCGGTCGCCGACCCCACGACCGGCGTGGCCGTCTACAACAGCTTCTCCGACGCCGGCTGGAACGTGTACGGCGGCACCAGCGCCTCCGCTCCCATCATCGCGGGCGTCTACGCGCTGGCCGGCACCCCGGCCGAGGGCACCTACCCCGCCTCCTACCCCTACCTCACCCCGGGCGCCCTGCACGACGTCACCGAGGGCGACGACGCGAGCTGCGGCGACTCGGGACTGTGCGGTTCCGGCCCGGTCCCGCACTGCGAACCGGCGAGGAGCTGCATCGCCGGCCCCGGTTACGACGGGCCGACCGGCCTCGGCACACCCGACGGCCCGGCCGCCTTCCGGCCCGGGGCGCACGGCACCGTCGCCGGCACGGTCACCGACCGCGCGAGCGGCCGGCCGATCCCCGGCGCCACCGTACGCCTGGGGGACTACCACACCCTGTCCGGCGCCGACGGCACCTGGTCACTGGTCGTACCGCCCGGCACGTACCGGCTGACCGTGAGCACCTTCGGCTACGCCGAGAAGGACCTCGGTCGGATCGAGGTCGCCGACGGCGCCCAGGTCCGCGGTGACGCGGCGCTGGAGGCCATACCCACCGTGACCCTCTCCGGCAGCGTCCGCGACGGCGGCGGGCACGGCTGGGGCGTGTACGCCCGGCTGACCGTCGACGGCGTGCCCGGGACCGCGTTCACCGACCCGGCGACCGGCCACTACGCGATCCGGCTGCCCCGCGGGGCGAAGTACACCGTGCGGGCCACCGGCCTGTACCCCGGGTACCGGCCCGCCACCGTCGAGGCCGACCTGAGGTCGGCCGGCCGCACCGTGAACCTGGAACTGCCGCTCACCGGCACCGGCGTCCTCCCGCCCGGTTACGCCGTCTCCTACCACGGCGGCGGCCTCCAGCCCTTCGACGGGGCCACCACCCCGGACGGCTGGAGCGTGGTCGACCACACCGGCGCCGGCGGCTGGGACTTCGGCGACCCGCTGACCCGCGGCAACCAGACCGGCGGCGCGGGCCGCTTCGCCCAGACCGACGACTACGCCCTCGGCTGGGCCCCCGTCGACACCGAACTCATCAGCCCCGCCTACGACTTCTCGGCCCTCACCCACCCGGCCCTGGAGTTCGACACGGCGCTGCCCGGCAGCTACCGCTTCAACGACCCGACCGCCGACGTCGACGTCAGCACCGACTCCGGGACCACCTGGGAGAACGTCTGGCACCACACGGACGTCGTGAACGGCCCCGCGCACGAGAAGGTGGCACTCACGAAGTACGCGGGCGAGAAGTCCGTACGCGTCCGGTTCCACTACACCGGCTCCCTGACCGGCTTCTGGCAGGTCGACAACGTGGCCCTCGGCACCCGCGCCCTGGACGTCGTGCCCGGCGGCCTGCTGACCGGTCATGTCCGGGACGCCCACACGGGTGCCGGCGTCCTCGGCGCGACGGTCGCCGCCCGCCGCACCCCCGCCGACAGCGGCCGGAGCATCGCCTCCCCGGGCGACCCGGCCGTGGACGACGGCCTGTACTGGGCCTTCTCCTCCGGCACCGGCCGGCAGGAGTTCACCGCGGACCTGGCCGGATTCGGCTATCCGGCGCAGACCCGCGCGGTGCAGGTCCGGGCGGACGCCGTGACGACGGCCGACTTCCGGCTGAGTCCGGCGAAGCTGGAGGTCAAGCCCTCCGCCATCGGCGTCACCGTGCCCTGGGGCACGAAGAGCGACATCACCGTCCGGCTGCGCGACAACGGCAGCGCGCCCGCCACGGTCACCCTCGGCGAGCAGGACGTCAGGGCCGGGACCACGGCGACGGTCAAGGGCGCCCCGCGCAGGCGCGCGGCCACCGGGGCCGGCCCGCTGGACACGCCCCGGACCACCGCGGGAGCCTCCGCGGCGGCCACCGCCACCGTCACCGCCGACCCGGCGTGGCAGCCGGTCACGGACCTTCCCCAGGGCACCGCGGGCGGCATCGCCGCCACCTACCACGGCGTCGTCTACACCGGACTCGGCGCGACCCCCGACGGGCAGTGGAGCGACGCCCTGCGCTCCTACGACCCGGCCACCGGCGCCTGGAAGACCCTGGCCCCGGCCGCGACCAGGCGGTACGAGGCGGCGGCCGGCTTCATCCGGGGCAAGCTGTACGTGACCGGCGGCAAGAACGCCGCGGGACAGCCCGTCGCGGGCGGCGAGGTCTACGACCCGGCGACCGACTCCTGGTCGGCGATCGCCGACGAGCCCGTCGCCTACGCCGGTTCGGCCGCGGCGGTCGTGGGGGACAAGCTGTACGTCATCGGCGGCTGCGCGCAGTTCAGCTGCGGCACCGGTGACGTACAGGTCTACGACCCGGCGACCGACTCCTGGTCCTCCGGTCCGGCCTACCCCACGCCGACCTCGTGGCAGACCTGCGGCACCGTCGACGCGACCGTGTACTGCGCGGGCGGGGTCTCCCAGAGCGACGGCGGCACTCCGCGGGCGACCGCCGTCGGCTACGCCCTGGAGGCCGGCGCCGGCCACTGGACGCCCATCGCCGACCCGCCCGTCGACACCTGGGGCGCGGCCGGCACCACCGCCGGGGGCCGCCTGCTGACGGCGGGCGGCGTCCTGACCGGGGCCGGCGCCCTCACCAACGAGGCGTACGCCTACGACCCCGTCGCCGACACCTGGGCCGCGCTGCCCAGCCTGCCGCAACCGCTGTACGCGGCGGCGTCCGCGCCGGGCTGGTACGTGCTGGGCGGACAGGGCGCGGACGGCGTCGTCCAGTCAGGCGCCCAGGTGCTGCCGGGCTGGGACACACCGCACGCCGACGTGCCGTGGCTCGGCGAGAAGACCGGGACGACGACCGTCGCCCCCGGCCGGACGGTCCGGCTGACGGTGACCGCCGACGCCCGCGCGATGGGGCCCGCCGACGCGGGCGTCCACCGGGCACGGCTGATCATCGACAGCGACAGTCCGTACGGCGCCGTGACCGTCCCGGTCACCATGACGGTGGTGCCGCCGCGGGGCGCCGTCCACCTCACCGGCACGGTGACGGGGGCGGGTCCGTCGGCGGCACCGCTCGCCGGCGCGAAGGTGAAGGTCACCGCGAAGGGCGCGACACACACCCTGAACACCGCCGTGGACGGCCGCTACGAGGTGTGGCTCATGGACGCCCCCACCACGATCGGCGTCACCGCGGACGCCGAGGGCCACCGGACCGGACGGCGCACCGTACACCCGCACGGCACGACCACCATCACCGCCGACCTCGCCCTCACCAGGCGGTAACCGGCACGACGACACCGTGGGGCCGGCCGGACACCCGGCCGGCCCCACGACGTACGTCCCCGGGGTGACACTGCTGGGCGACGCCGCCCACCTGATGCCCCCGCTGGGGGCGGGCGCGAACCTCGCGATGCTGGAAGGCGCCGAACTCGCCGAGTCCATCGCCGCCGGGCCGGACGATCCGGACGAGACCGTCCGCGCCGTCGAGCAGAGGATGTGGGCACGGGCCGGCAAGTGGGCGAGGATCACGACCGCCGGCCTGGAACGCCTCGTGAGCCCGGACCCCGCCGAAGCCCTCGCCCTCTTCGACCAGGTCCAGCCGTCCTGACCGCCGGGCGCGCGGCTTTTCGGGCGGGCGGGGATCAGCGGGCGACTTCCTCAGCGGTCTGCTCGCGTACGGCGGCCGGTGCCGGGAGCGGGGACGCGGAGTGCCGAAGTGCCCGGACCTGTGGGGACGCCAGGGCGGCGAGGGTGGCGATGACGACGACGGCCGCGCAACCGGCCAGAGCCGCGCTCGGACCGACACCCTGGGCGACGGGGCCGGCGACGAGCAGGCCGAGCGGGGCGAAGGCCAGGGAGCCGAGCAGGTCGTAGGAGCTGACGCGGGAGAGGACCTGTTCCGGGATCTCGCGCTGCAGAGTGCTGGACCACAGCACGTTGAAGACGTCGCTCGCCACACCCGCGCAGAACGCGGCGGCGGCGGTCAGCCAGACCGGGGCCGAGACGCTCAGGAAGACCATGGGCAGCGCCGCCGGGAACGTGGCGATGACCGCGACCAGGACCGGCCGGCGGACCCGGACCCGCGCGGCCAGCCCGGCGCCGGCGATGGCTCCCAGAGCCTGGGCGGCCACGATGACCGACCAGGACCCCGCCCCGCCCGGATGCCGCTGGGCCTCCAACGGCCCGAGGACTCCGAGGGTCGCGCTGAAGACGGCGACCACGGCCGTGCACTGGGCGACCACCACCCACAGCCACTGCCGTGAGGCGAACTCCTCCCAGCCCTCCCGCAGGTCCGTCCGCACGGACGACGTCCTCACCGGCCTCGCGGGCAGCCGCAGGCGACCCGTGAGGCCGGCACTGACCACGAACGAGACGGCGTTCAGGGCCAGGGCCCAGCCCGCGCCGACCCACGCGACGACCACGCCCGACAGCGCGAGTCCGAGAAAGAGACACGTGTTGGTGCTCATCCGCAGCACACCGTTGGCCCGTTGCAACCGGTCCGCCGGGACCACGAGCGGCACGACACCGTCCATCGCCGGCGCGAAGAGCGCGGTCGCGAGCCCCGCCATCACCGCGAGGCCGCACATCGGCACCAGGGGCGCGTGCCCGGTCAGGGTCATCGCCGCCAGTCCCGCGTAGGCGAACGCCCCGACACCGTCGGCGACGACCATGAGGCGAGACCGGGACATCCGGTCGGCGACCACACCGCCGAGCAGGATGAACACCAGCTGCGGCAGCGATTGGCAGGCGAGCACCAAGGACAGCGTGCCCGGGCCGGCGCCGGGAAGTGCCAGCACGGAGAAGGCCAGGGCCACCCGAGCGAACCCGTTCCCCAGGACCGAGACGGTCCGCGCCGCCGCGAGCAGTACGAACCGCTGGTCACGCCAGAGCGCCGGCCTTCTCGGAGT
The DNA here is from genome assembly GCF_040704595.1 of Streptomyces sp. NPDC046870. NCBI lineage: Bacteria > Bacillati > Actinomycetota > Actinomycetes > Kitasatosporales > Streptomycetaceae > Streptomyces > Streptomyces sp. NPDC046870. The sequence goes on along the minus strand of NZ_JBEYXM010000034.1, from coordinate 16,137 downwards.
GATCGTCATGAAGAGGAACCCCAGGTCTTTCGCGCGGGTCGGTTCCCCGTCGCCTCGCGTGCCTCGGTGAGGGCTCGCCGCCTGAGGGCGCCGCCGGACAACTGAACCGTGGTGGCGGCCAGGACGTCGTCCCTGCCGATGGTCCGCCCGTCCCCCCTGCGGGTGGACCGGGCCCGGAAGGCGTCCTTGGGGAACGAGGACGGGGCCGGTTCGCCCGGCGTCACCAGGGCGACCGTCCCGAAGCGTTCGGCCCCGCCCTCACGGACGACCATGGCCGCGTCCCGGGCGAGGTCCGTCAGGAACACGCTCGCGATTCCGTCCAGGTCGCGGACCATCGCGGGGACGGCCGTCACGCCCTGGCTCCGCAGCAGCTTCCTGACCCCGGCCTCGAACCTGTGGGCGCCGGCCACAGCACTCGGCCTGCGCGACCTGCCGCGCCCACGAGAAGGCACGATGACACCCTCGGCGTCGTACAGGACACCGGTCAGCCCTCGGAACGTAGGACTGTGGTCGTACCACGCGCTCCCCACCTCGAGCTCGACGTTCCGGTCGATCGCCGAGAGGAGGTCACCGGGAACCAGCTTCCTCCGGGCCCGCTCCGCCGCCACTCTCCTCGCGCCGTCGATGATCTCCGTCAGCACGGTCCGCGTCACCGACGCGGCGGCCCACGCGGCCGGCCGGGAGACGTGCATCGAGGTGACGTCCCTGAACACCGCTCTGACGAGAGAAGACTTGAAGGGCGAGACATCCGTGACCGAGGCGGTCCCGGGACCGCTGCGCTCAGGACGTGCGGGCTGTGTGGTCATCGGAACAAGCGCTCCCTGCTTCCGGAGTTGTCTGTGGCCCCCACTCCACCACGCGGACCGTCCTGCGCACACTCCCACGGCCGGGCCGGTGACCGGCCACCTCCCGCACGCGGACGAAATGGGTTGCGGCGGGACCCGCGCGTCCGGTGAGGATACGTCCATGGACAGTGCGACGGACGACGTGAACCAGGCGATCGCAGGCGAGTTGCAGCTCATGGACCCGCTTGTCCGCTCCTCCCGGGAACGCGCCGCGCGGCTCCTCGACCCAAAGTTCGTGGAGGTCGGCGGGTCGGGGCGGCGGTGGACGTACGAGGCCATGCTCGCCGAACTGCCCGACCATCCGGGCAGTTCGGCCGACGGTGTCCGGTACGAGCCCTCGGAGATCTCGGGAGTGCTGCTCGCACCCGGCCTGGTGCACCTGACCTTCGAGACCGTGCTCGGCGACCGCAGGACCAGACACAGCTCGATCTGGCGCAGGAGGGACCCGGCCGCAGGCTGGCGGATGTACTACCACCAGGCCACGCGCGTGCCGCCCGGGGTCGAACAGGGTCACCGGCACCTCGCCGACGACAACGGCCGCGCGCGGCGCCCCGCGTGAGATCATCCGTCCATGAGCAGCGACCTCGATGTGAGCGCTCTGGCGATCAACGTCACGATCCCGCAGGCACTGCGCTGGACGGACACTCGACGCGGTGAGACGTTCACGCTGACCACGCTCAACGTCCGGCTCCTCCCGGACGGTCACCTCGCCGTGAAGGCCTACGGCAGACCGGTCGGCGGTGGTCGGGGCGCATACGTCTCGTTCCCTGTCCCCGACAAGCCCGAACTGGCGGCCCTGGTGGCCGAAGCCGCGAGCCGGGCCGGGGAGTTGTGGGCCGCGCATCGTGGTCTCGGCTGAGCCCGGTCGCTCCACGCGCGGGGCGTCCTCATCCGGACGGCGGGCGAGGTGTGGTAGGCAGGGCTGGTGATCAGCCGACTCCCTCTCGACCAGCAACTCGAGTCCCTGCGCGTGGTGCTGTCCCGTAACGACGTGTTGACGGAGGTTCTGTCGCGCGCGGCGACGCTGGAGCTGCCCGGGTGGTACGTGACGGCCGGCTGCCTCTTCCAGACCGTGTGGAACGTCGTCACGGGCCGGCCGCCGGCCGGCGGGATCAAGGACTACGACCTCTTCTACTTCGACGGCGGCGACCTGTCCTGGGAGGCCGAGGACACGGTGATCAGGGCCGGACGCACGGTCTTCGCCGGCCTGCCCGCGGAGGTGGAGATCCGCAACGAGGCACGAGTCCACCTCTGGTACCAGGACAAGTTCGGTGTCCCGTGTCCGCCGTACGACTCCAGTGAGGCCGCGATCGACAGTTTCGCCGCGACGACCTGCTGCCTCGGGGTACGTGTGGAGGCGGACGGCCGGTGGCGCGTGTACGCGCCGCACGGCCTGTCGGACGTGTTCAACCTCGTCGTCCGGCCGAACCCGGTGCTCGCTCCCCAGGCGGTCTACGAGGCCAAGGCGGCCCGGTGGCGGGAGCGGTGGCCGGAGCTGACCGTTCTGGACTGGCCCTCCACGAGTCGCACGCCGGCCCCGACCGCCGACTGACGCCGGCCGCGCCGGGGTGTGAGGTTCTCGACGAGCGTTTCGGTACTTGGCGCAAGAGGACCGTTCGTCCTGCTCGATCCGCGGGAAGGACCGTGAGGCGCCGACGGTGCTGTGGTGGTCGAACGTCCACTTGGAGGACTTCCTCCACGAAAGGAAGGAGCGATCCTGTTCGGAGTGGTAGATCGGTACTTGTCCGCTCCGTCGGCGCAGGAGAGGTGGAAGCATGAAGCATCCGAATGGAACGGTCCGGGGCAGGAAGCCAGGGAGGACAACTTCGACGCTGAGCCTGCTCGCCGTGCTGGCGAGCACGCTCGTCGTGTCGGCCGCGTCCTCCGCACAGGCCGACGGTGACTACTGCGGCCACAGCGTCCTGGGCGCCATCGAACAGCGGTACCTCGCCATGGGCGGTCCCGGTGGCCCCCTGGGCTGTCCCCTTACGGAGGAGTTGGTCAACCCCGACGGTATCGGCCGACGCACGCAGTTCCAGAACGGAACCATCTACTGGTCTCCACGCAGCGGCGCCTGGCCTGTCTGGGGAGACATCGGCACCTACTGGTGCGACCAAGGGTGTGAGGCAGGATGGATCCGCTACCCGACGTCCTACGAGTACGCCGTGGGCAGCGAGATCCGGCAGAACTTCCAGTGCACCGTGATTCACTGGCAGGCCCTGTCCGGAGGTGCCACGAAGACCTGGTCCGACGGAGACACATGCGTCTGACTCCACGCCGCTGCCCTCCGACCACGAGCGCGCGAGCGTCTGGCGCGAGCTGGCAAACCTGACGGGGGGGATATCGCGGACCGTCGTCCTGGCCCGGACACGGCTCAGGGGCAGATCCGGCGGTACGCGACTCCGTCGGGAACGTAGCGGTGCCATTCCTGCTCGGTCAGGGACCGACCCGCGATGGTGCAGGCCCTGCCGGTGAGGATGCCGGGGTCACTGAAGGCGTCGGTGTCCCACAGCCGTACGGTCCCGTCGTCGCTGCTGGTGGTGAGCGTGTTCCCTTCCGGGGCAAAGACGGCCGACCGCAGGACGTCGGTGTGGCCGGTAAGTAGGGCCAGTTGCCTGTGGGTCCGGAGGTCCCACAGGCGTACCGTCCGGTCATCGCCGAAAGTTGCCAGGGTCTGACCGTCCGGGCTGACGACGGACGACCGAACGGTGCCGATGTGGCCGCTCAGGGTGGCGAGGCGACGATGGGTACGTACGTCCCACAGTCTCACCGCAGCGTCCCGACCGCTGCTGACGAGAGTTCGCCCGTCCGGGGTGAAAGTCACCGACTGCGCAAAGTCGGTGTGACCCGCGAGTGTTGTCGTGAGGCGGCGGCGCTGCACGTCCCACAGCCGCAGTTTGCCGTCCCACCCTGCCGTTGCCAGGATGCTGCCGTCCGGGCTGAAGGCTACGGAGCTGACCATTTTGGTGACAGCGTCGAGGGTGCCGAGGCGGCGGTGGTTCCGTGCGTCCCACAGATGTACGGATGAGGACTGGAAACTGCCGGTTGCGAAGACCCTTCCATCCGGGCTGAAGGTCATCCAGTCGGCCCCGTCGGCGAAGGACGCCAGTTGCCGATGAGTCCGTACACTCCACAAGCGGGTTGTCCCGTCGATGTAACTGCTGGCGGCGAGGGTTCGGCCGTCGGGGCTGAAGCGGACAGACTGCACGGGGCTGCGATGGCCGTCGAAGGAGGCGAGGCGGCGGTGGGTTTGTGCGTCCCACAGCAGAACAGCCGGATCGTCATTGCTGCTCGCGGCGATGAACCGGCCATCCGGGCTGAACCGTACTGTATTCACCTCGCCGGTGTGTCCGGTCAGGCGGCCCAGCGTGCGCTCCCTACGAACGTCGTGCAGGTACACGGTTCCGTCGCTGTCACCGGTCGCGAGCACTTTCCCGTTCGGGCTGTAGGCCGCCGGGTTGGCCGAACCACGTGGTCCGGCGAAGACGGCCCGAGGCCGCCCGGCCTGCATGTCCCACAGCCGGACCGTGGCGTCCCCGGATCCGCTGGCGAGCGTCGAGCCGTCCGGGCTGAACGCGAGTGCGTCCACGGCCCCGGTATGGCCGCTCAGTACGGTCAGGGCCGTGCGCTCCCGCACGTCCCACAGCCATACGGAACGGTCCTGGCTTCCGCTTGCCAGGGTCCGGCCGTCCGGGCTGAAGGCCAGGGCGAACACGGTGCCGTTGTGTCCGGTGAGCGTGGTCAGTGAACGGTGTGTGCGCACATCCCACAGACGCGTCGTGGAGTCACTCGCGCCCGTGGCCAGCGTGATGCCGTCCGGGCTGAACGCCAGCGACTGGACCCAGCCCGTGTGGCCCTTCAGCGTGGCGATGCGGCGCTTCTGTCTTACGTGCCAGAGCTGAACCGCGGACTTGTCGCTACCGCTGGTGCCGTAGCCGGTGACGGTGACGGCAAGGGTCCTGCCATCCGGACTGAATGCGAGGAGGGAGGTATAGACACCATCGTCGTCGTGGTAGGCCTGGAGTTCGTCAGTCTTCTGGTGGGTATGGGCGTCCCAGAGCAAGACCTTGCCCCGCTGGCTGGTGGTGGCCAGCGTGTCCCCGTCCGGGCTGAAGACCGTCGGGCCCCCCACACCTGTCAAGACAGCAGTCTGCACACGCCTGTGGACGTCCCACAGCCGTACCTTCCAGCCGTCATGGCTGGTGACGAGAGTCTTGCCGTCGGGGCTGAACGCCGCGGTCTGCACCTGGCTGCTGTGGCCGTCAAGTGAAGCCAGATGTCGGCCCCTCGCCACGTCCCACAGTCGTGTGGTGCCGTCATTGCCGCTGGTCGCGAGGGTCTTACCGTCCGGGCTGAAGGCGACCGACTTCACCTCTCCGGAGTGCCCCGTGAGAGTGGCCCGCAGGGGGGAGGACACCGTGGACAAGAGCTGGGCGCGGGTCTCCGGGGTTGGGGAGATGCGTTGAGCGGCCAGGGCAAGGCGTGCTGCCAGGGCAGGGTCGGCGTTGGCGTACTGCCGGCTCTGCTCCGTCAGACTTCGAGAGGCGGCCAGGGCCCGCTGCTCGTTGCTGCCGCTACGAGCGTTGAGGGTGGTCAGACCGGCCACAACGAGGATGAGTGCGGTAAGGAGGGCGGAGCCTGCGAGGACCAGGCGACGTCGACGCTGTACCTGAGCACTGGCCTCGATGAACCCGGCCTCTTCGGCGGGTATTTCGGCGGCGCGAGCGCCGATCCACCGTCGTGCCTCCGCGATCTGTTCCCGGCCGAGTGAGAGTTTGCGCGGATGGCCCTGCTCATGCCAAGCCCGCAGGGAACGGCGCAACCCCTCTTGCCAGCTGCGGAACTCCCGGTTGTCCTCGATCCAGCGTTGCAGCCGCGGCCATTTCTCCACCAGTGCCTGGTGGGCGAGCTCAGCGGTGTCCCACCCCGTCGGGCGTCGCGTTACCACGACCAGCCGCGTACTGGCCAGCCGGTGGACCAATGCCCAGTCGCCCGCGGAGAACTCAGTACGGGCGGCGACCCGGCGAGTGTCCGGGCCGCGCTCCCCGGCGTCCAACTGCTCGCCGGGGCGAACGAGCTGGATGAAAATCCGCTCCAGCGCTTGCTGTTCGGCCTTGTCCGCCCAGTCCCACAGACTGTGCTCCGCTTCTCCCGCAAGGGCTCCCTCAACGCCGCCGAGCTCCTGGTACGCGCTGGTGGTGAGCCACCCGCGTTCCTGCCGCTCCCACAGTCGGCTCAGGGCGTACTCCAGCATCGGCAGCGCGGCCGGACCGGGCGGCGTATCCCGTAGCAGCTGCTCGACCAGACCGTCGGCGAACCGAACCCCCGCGTGTCCCTTCAGCGGACAGGTGATCGCCTCCCGCAGCTCGGTACGCGTCATGGGCTGTACCACCATGGATGTGGCGTCCCATGCCGTACGAAGGTGGGGAAGCTCCTCGATCTGCTGGAGGAAGTCAATCCGGGTGACGACCACGGCCTGGGCGGGACGGCTACCGTCCGTGCGGCGAGCAGTCAGAACCCCGAGTATGGTGTCCAGCCGCCGGGCTGTGTCGGGCGCGTCCGCGAGGAGCGTTTCGAATTGGTCAGCCACCAAGACCAGCCGGGACCGTCCGCCGTGGCGGGCCAATGTCTGCTCTACGGCGGTACGAATGCCTTGTTCGTCGGTGACCTGTCGGGCCAGCGCCAACCATCGGTCGTGCCAGCCGGCTTGCATGATGTCCGCATCTCCCGCCGAGGCCAGGGCCCAGGCCAGCAGCTCCTCAGCGGTCAGGCGCAGTCCGTGGGGCAAGCGGGCGACCACATACCGGTCGCGGTCCAGATGACCTAGGAGGCCGGCGCCCACCAGTGAAGACTTGCCGACGCCGGAGGACCCGAGTACAGGAAGGATGGGAACCTGCTGCTCAAGGAGTTCGATCAGCTGTTGCGTCTCGTTCGTACGACCGTGAAAGACAGAACGGTCGTGCTCGGTGAACGGCAGTAGTCCGCGATACGGGGTATCCGCCACCAGCCTTCTGCGTAGTTGGGGCCATTCCCTGGTGAGGGACTCCACGGTGAGGGCGTACCCGGTCCGGCGCCGCTGGTCCCGCTCGACAGCAACGACGACGCCGATGACACCGCCGTATTCCTCGTCCCACACCGGCGCCCCACTGAAGCCGCCTGCCAGAGGGAAGGGGGCCTCTTCGTCGCAGGTCAACTGCCACCAGCCGGTTCCTTGGGGACCCTCGACGGTTCCCCGAGTCCAGATTCCGGCGTCCTTGCCACCGCCTCGCTCCGGGTACTTCGGGAAGCCGAACGCCCGCCAGCGGTGCCCGGCCAGGTCTTCCGCCTCCACGATCCGCAGAGGTACGGCACCCCGCGGGGGCTCGCCGCTTAGCTGCAGGACAGCGACATCACCGCTGCTGTCACCTGCCACAGGCACGCTGAAGTGCACGGAAGCCGTGGCCTGGGGACGCCCGGGGAGTAGCGGAAAGTCAAGGGTGACGGGAAGGAGATCTGGGAGCGGCTCGTCGAACGGGAGGTCCGCGGTCGAGGCGACGACGTGTGCGCATGTAAGCAGCAGTCGGCCGGGGATCAGGAACGCCACCCCGACCGGACGTCCGTCGAGCAGCACCCGAGCTGTCCCGCGTTCCCATGCGGAGTCCGGCTGGCTTGCCAGCGTCACTGGCCGCCCTCGGAGCGGCTCCATTCCAGCTCCAGTTTGATGTGCGCGTCCCCGGACCCCTTAGCCACGACCAGGCCCGCCTCGGCTGTCACGCGCAGTCCGAACTCTGCACGAACGTGATCAGGACTGCGTGGCAGATCCGTCAGCCGCTCCAGCATTGTCGCGGCCACCCGCTGCACCCGAGCCATGCCCGACTCGAACGTGTCGGCGGACGTCTCGAAGAGCTCATCGCCACGACTCGCCCGGATCACCCCGGAACCCTGCTCGTCGGACAATTCGACGACGAAGACCTCACCGTCCTCGAAGGGGACACTCAGGTACACGCGACGACCTTTCTGCTGCTTCATCAAGTCACTTGCACGTGCTGCAGGTGACCAGAGCTACCACCCCACCGGCCATTCCTCTGCGGGCCGGAAGCGCGTTCCCGTAGCTCCCAGTCTGCTGACCCGACCCAGCATGCCCCGCCGTCACGGACGAAGGGGGCGTCTCGCGGGAAGTCGCCAAAGGCAAGGGGGATTGTTCGGAACAGCGGCGCGACCGTGCCGCGCTGTAGCTGCGCAGTATCCTGCGGTCCGCATCCAGTGGCCGAGCGTCGACAGGAACCACTGCCCCCGCCCTGCGCGTTCCGCCCGGTGGCCGGGTGCCGGCCACCGGTACCGTGATCGGCGGGGCCCACCTGGCCAACTGCCACCAGGACCCCGAAGGCTCCCCGGTCTGTACGCCGTGGACACAGGCCGGCACCTGGCACCTGATCCTCACCCACGTCCAGGAGCTGCGACTGCCAGTCCCCGTCGTGAGACCACTCGCGCCCTGGAAACCGGCACCGGACCTGCTGACGCAGGTGTTCCGGCAACTGCCCGGCTTCCGGCCGTGACCGACCGGGGCCGCAGAAGACTGCTGTGAGAGCCGGGCCTCATCAGCAGCGTGAAAGCACGCACTCCCCTGCCAGAAGCGAGAGGATTACGGACCTTGGGGGTCCTGCGCGTCAGGCGGGTCGCCCCTCCTGAACGGTCGGTTCCCGAAGCAGGGCGTTGTACCCGTCCGAGTGCTGGGAACAAGGCGTCGTCATACGGCAGCCGGCGTGGCCGGCTGTCCTCGGCCCTGTCCGCCGACACTCTCCGGGGGACCGAGCATCCAGGCGCGGATCAGGGCGGATTGCGACCGTCATCTTCCGTGAGCCCGTCGCCCTGTGTCGGCCCGAGACGAACTCCGCCCTCCCGCCCACAGATTCCACCCACTTTCTTGACTTCAAGGTCAAGAACAGTGCTGGTGTTCCGGGCATGGGGAGGCCCAAGCAGTTCGATCCGGATGTCGCCATCGATCAGGCCATGGAGGTGTTCTGGCGAAAGGGGTACGCCGGAACCACTCCGCAGGACCTCGTCGACGCGCTCGGCATCGGCAAGGGGAGCCTCTACAACACCTTCGACAGCAAGCACGCCCTGTTCGAGCGGGCGCTCCGCCGTTACCGCGACAGCCAGGCCGTCACGCTCGTCGAGATGCTCGGGGAGCCCGGTCCGGTCAAGGCGCGTCTGCTCAGAGCTCTCGGGTTTCTCGCCGAGATGGACCTCGCCGACCCGGACCGCCGGGGCTGCATGGCCGTGAACACGGCAGCGGAACTCGCCGGAACGGACGAGGTGGCGACCGAACTCGTCTAGCGCATGTTCGCCCGTACCGAGAACGCCTTCCGGGCACTGGTCGAGGAGGGGCAGCGTTCGGGAGAGATCGCACCCGACCGCGACCCCACGGCGCTGGGAAGTCTGTTGCTGAACACGGTCGTCGGTTTGCGGCTCACGGCGCGCGTCACCGAAAGCCCCGATCGGCTCCTCCAAGTGATCGACGCGGCTGTCGACTCCCTCTGATCCACCCACAGTTCCCGTACTTCCGGACCCACTCCCGCAGCGTCCGCTACCCATGTTTTGTACTTCCAATTCAAGAATCGGAGTGCCGTGAACTTCGATCTCACGTCCATGACAGCCGTCGTCACCGGCGCCGGCCGGGGCATCGGACTCGCCATCGTCCGGACCCTGACCGCCGAAGGCGTCCGCGTCGTCGGCGCGGCCCGCACCATCACGCCCGAGCTGGAGGAAGCCGGCGCGCACGCGGTGTCGGCCGACCTGAGCACCGCCGACGGTGTCGCCACCCTGATGGACAGCGCTCTCGACGAACTCGGTGGCGTCGACCTGCTGGTGAACAACGTCGGCGCCGGGGACGACGTGGAGCCCGTCGGCTTCCTCGACACGGACGACGCCCGGTGGACCCGGGTCTTCGACCTCAACCTGCTCAGCGCCGTCCGCACCACCCGCGCTGCCTTGCCCAGCCTGATCGAGCGCCGCGGATCGATCGTCAACGTCTCGTCGATCAGCTCCCGGCTGCCCGCCGCCGGCCCGGTCGCGTACAGCGCGGCCAAGGCGGCCCTCGCCGCGCTGGGGAAGTCCCTGGCCAAGGAGTTCGGGCCCCGGGGAGTGCGAGTGAACACCGTCTCACCCGGAGTGGTCCGCACCCCCCTCTGGGAGGACCCCGACGGCTTCGGCGGCAAGGTGGCGGCCGCGGCCGAGGCAGAGCACTCCGCGTTCCTCCAGCAGATCCCCGAGGCCTTCCGACATCACCACCGGCCGGGTCACCGAGCCCAAGGAGGTGGCGGCCCTGATCGTGTTCCTGCTCTCCGGCGTCGCGCGCAACATCACCGGCGCCGACCACGTCATCGACGGCGGCACGGTCAAGACACTCTGAGTCGCGGAGGCACCGGTGACGAGGGTGTCTCGGCCGGTCCCCGTGGCCGGTCGCGACACCTGCCGGGCACCGACCCGGGAGGCCGGGTGCGCGCCCGAACGGGCCGTGCGGCCCCCGCACGCCGCCGACCCCCGGGCGGTGACGCCACCATTGAGCCGGCAGCGGTGGAACGGTGCAGCCGTGCGGCCAGGCGAAGGCCCGCTCGACCACCTGTACAAGATCCCCCGTTTTGTCCCTGTCTGACGTGCAACCTTCCGGTGCGGCGGGCCGTCTCACCTGGCATCAGAGTTCCGCGACCAGGCTCGGCCAAGGGGGACACGATGCGACGTACGAGAGCGGCAGTGACGGTGATGGTGCTCGCGGGGGCCACGCTGTGGACGGCGGCGGGCACCGCGGGCGCGGCCCCGGTGCAGGGACCGCGCGCGGTGGCGGCCTGCCCGACGGGCTGGGGCAGCGGCGCCAAGGGCGGTGCCGCCGTGGGGGCCGAGCACCTGACGGACATCAGGACCGGACAGCACGAGTGCTACGACCGCATCGTGTTCGACGTGCCCGGCGGCGGCGACCGCATCGGCTACCACGTCCAGTACGTCGACCGGTTCCACGCGGACCCCTCGGGCCAGTACATACCGGTTGCCGGCGGGGCGGTCCTCGACATCCACGTCGACGCGTGGAGCTACGACCTGGAGGCCGGCAAGCCGACCTACCCGGGGAAGGTGGGCGAGGCCCTGCCCGGCGTGAACGTCGGCGGGTACCGCACCTTCCGGGACACCCGGTTCGGCGGCACCTTCGAGGGGCGGACGCAGGTCGGTCTCGGTGTACGCGCCCGGCTGCCGTTCCGGGTGATCCAACTGGACGGCCGGATCGTGGTCGACGTGGCCCACAGCTGGACGAGTCAGCCCACGCCCCTCGCGCCGGCCGTGAACGGGCGGTGACCGGGAGCGCGGCGACGGATGGCCCGCGCGGTGGAGCGCGTCGTCGCACCGCTCCACCGCACAGCCTGGCTACCAGGACGGACGGTTGCGCCCGTCCATGCGTGAACCGCACGCGCCCGTCGCACGGCGCGGCGGGATCGACGCGGGCCCCGGCGCCCTGGCCGAGCTGACCTCGACGAGGGCATCCGCGTGCTTCTCGTCCGTCCTCAAGGCCGACCGGGCCAGCTGGCGCCCTGGCCCCTTCGCAGACGCCGCGGTCGGTACAGGAGCACCGGGCGGGGTGCCGGAACATGCCCTTCCGCCATGTGAACGTCATGTTCCTGCCGGGCTGTTGCCCCGCCGCAGTAGTCATGACCGGGTCAACTACCCCTGCATTCACCGTGACAGGGGAGAGACCGGATGACATCCGCAGCACGCCCGTCCCAGCATGCCCCCGAACTCCGCGCCGCCGCCAGGCACCTCGGCCGGCGCCGCTTCCTCACCGTCACCGGCGCCGCCGCCGCGCTCGCCTTCGCCGTGAACCTGCCGGCCGCCGGCACGGCAGCCGCCGCCGAGCTGGACGCCCGCGCAATCACCGGCGACCCCTTCACGCTGGGCGTGGCCTCCGGCGACCCGCTGCCCGGCTCGGTCCTGCTGTGGACCCGGCTGGCCCCGCAGCCGTACCAGCCCGACGGCGGACTGCCCGCGCGGCGCGTCACCGTGCAGTGGGAACTGGCCCACGACGCGGACTTCCGCCGCATCGTCAGGCGCGGCACCGCCCCGGCACACCCCGAGTTCAGCCACACCGTCCACGTCGAGGTCCCCCACCTGCCGGCGGACCGCGTCTTCTTCTACCGCTTCCGGGCGGGCTCCTGGCTGAGCCCCACCGGCCGCACCCGCACCGCCCCGCTGCCCGGCACCCGTCCCGGCGCGCTCACCCTGGGCGCCGTCTCCTGCCAGGCGTACGCCGACGGCTACTACACCGCCTACCGCCACCTCGCCGAGGACGACGTGGACGTCGTCTTCCACCTGGGCGACTACCTGTACGAGTACGCCGTCAACGCCACCGGCAACGACCGCAACTACACCGACCGCACCCTCCCGGCCCACTTCAACCACGAGACGGTGACACTGGAGGACTACCGGCTGCGCTACGCCCTGTTCAAGTCCGGCCCGGACCTGATGGCCGCGCACGCCGCGCACCCCTTCGTCGTCACCTGGGACGACCACGAGACGGAGAACAACTACGCCGACGACACCCCGGAGGACGGCGGCTCCTCCGAGGAGTTCCTGCTGCGCCGCGCCTCCGCCTACCGCGCCTACTGGGAGAACCAGCCGCTGCGCCGCCCCCAGCTGCCCACCGGCTCCGACATGCGGCTCTACCGCCGGCTGCACTGGGGCCGGCTCGCCCAGTTCGACGTCCTGGACACCCGCCAGTACCGCTCGGACCAGGCCTACGGCGACGGCTGGCAGTACCCCGGCCCCGAGTCCGAGGACCCGGCGCGCACGCTGACCGGCGCCACGCAGGAGCGGTGGCTGATCGACGGCTGGCGCGCCTCGCGGGCGCTGTGGAACGTCGTACCGCAGCAGGTCACTTTCTCCCAGCGGTACAACACCACCGCCACGCCGTCCAAGGTCTCCATGGACTCCTGGGACGGCTACCCGGCCTCCCGCGAGCGGATCCTGGCGGGGGCCGAGGCCGTCGGCGTGGAGAACCTCATGGTGCTCACCGGTGACGTGCACGTGCACTACGCGTTCGACATCAAGCGCGACTTCGGCGACCCCGGCTCCCGGACCGTGGGCACGGAGATCGTCACCACGTCGATCACCAGCGGGCGCGACGGGGCGGACCGGCCGAGCAACTGGGCCACCTACCTCGCGGCCAACCCGCACATGAGGTTCTACAACGGCCGGCGCGGCTACGTGACGGTCACGCTCGGCCAGGAAGCGGCCCGCGCCGACTTCAAGACCGTCCCCTACGTCACCAGGCCGGGCGCACCCCTCACGACCGCGGCCTCCTTCGTCACGGAAGCCGGCGCCCCAGGACTCATGCCGGCCTGACACCCGGTACGGACGTGTTCGGTGTGCTGGTGGAATCGGTACCATCAGCGCACCGTTTCCACAGGTGTTGTTCTGCTGGGCCTCCGACGGCATGGTCGACAAAGGTCACCCCTGGCACACCGGCCGCACGGACAGGCGGCGCGAGGCGTGCGGTGCGGCTCGCCCGCGCGTCTCTCAGTGCGGCGGCCCGGCCCGGAGCTGTTCGCGTACCCAGGCGGGATCGGGGTTGGTGTGCGGCCGGCCCGCCACGACGACGGTCGGCACGGTCTCGTCGCCCCCGTTGGCCGCCCTCACCACCGCGGCTCCCGCCGGGTCACGCCAGATGTCCACCCAGTGCAGCCGGCGGGCGCCACGGCCCAGCCGGATGCGCAGCCGCATGCAGTACGTGCAGCCCGGACGCCAGTAGACGACCGGGCGGCCGTCGACCGCGCTGCGGCGTTGTGCCTCGCGCGTACCGACCGGCCTCGGGAAGAGCAGGGGCGAGGTCGTCCCGGCGAGTACCAGGAACGCCGTCAGGAGTGCTGCGGCCGTGCCGGGGCTCCCCGCGAGGATCTGCCCGGTCGCGACGGCTGAGCCGCTGAGCACGAACAGTATCGGCAGCATCCAGGCTCGCATCATGGTGACGCAGGCTATCGGTACGTGGTCACGGAGTGGTTCCCGGGCCGGTCCGCGGCGTCCGCGTCGGTCAGGGGGTGCGGAGACTGGTGGTGTACACGTCCGTCCGGTTTCCGTGCGGCAACGTGGCCGGATACGGCCACGGTGGGCCGGGTGCCGTCACCCCCTGCGCGGACCGGTCAGGTGATCGCCTGCGAGGTCCCGTCCGGCAGCGCGCAGAAGTCGCCGGCGTAGGGGCGTGAAACGATCTGTCCGCCGGCGGCCGCGCAGTCGTCCCTGGAGATGGTCGGGGACGAGGCGGACGCGGCGCTGACAGCGCCGACGGCGCTCACGCCGGCCAGGGTCGCCGCGGCCAGGGCGAGGCCCAGGATTCTTCGCATGCGCATGACTTCCTCCTCCACTCAGGCGCCTTCGTTCGGCCTTCTGGAGGGACAAGTCCCAAGACGACGGCGCCTCTTCCTCAGCATGGGCGCTCGGCGTGACGCCCGCGACGCGAGGCAGGGCGCCGCGCCAGGGCGGCCCCGCGGTACGCACAACCGTGGCCACGGGCCGTACCCGCCTCCGGCCGGTGCCTGCGGGCGGTTGCCGGGCGCGGACTCGCTAACGCGGTTCGTGGGCCGCCGCCCGGCAGGCACCGGTCGCGGCGCCGCCCGCGACTCCGGCCCCGGTCAGGCCCGTCACACAACCTTGCAGGTCTCCGACCACGCCACGGCCGCAGGCCGCGGTGACGGAGTCGGAAGCGGTGGCACCGGCCAGCTCGGCCATCCGCGTGCAGGCGGGGATGTCCGCCCGCACCGCGGGAGCGGCGAGGACCGCACCGCCGAGGGTGAGGGTCAGGCCGGTGAGGGCACCGGCGATACGGGTCGACGTGCGCATGGGACACACCTGCCTTCCGGGGTGGTCGCGCGGTCCCGGCCGGACCCGCGCGATGAGGCCGCCTGGCGACGCCCGGTGAGCGGTGCCCCGGCCGGCGCGCTCACAGGCGCGGTTCCGCGCCGCATCCCCCGCGAGCCGCATCGGGACGCGGTCGCCAGGCCGCGGGAGAGGGCCCCGGGACTCGGACCGGATGAGACGCACACGCACGCACACGAACCTCCGCCGGCGAGCCCCTCACCCCAGCATCGCATCCTCGCCGCGAAGCCGCCCCGCGTCACGATGCCGTGACGCTTCCCCCGTGCCAGGGGTGCGATCTCTTCACGTGCCGACCACATGTACGATCACGCGACACTGGATGTGGGGGGCACCTACCTGCGCTGACGCCTGTCGGTGACCCCTCCGGCACTCAACGGAGATCGGTACGTGGGCAGCAGCAAGAGCAGCAGTGATTCGGTCATCGGATGCGGCATCCTCATGGCCGTCGTGCTCGTGTGTTCGATGGTGTCCGCGTGCAGCGGCGGTGACGACGGCAAGGCGGACACCGCGTCGGCGACCGAGCACAGCGCCGCTTCCGGCGTCGCGGACGGCTCGCCGAAGCCCACCCGGCCGAAGCCGAAGAAGGTCACCCTGTCCCTCGACGAGATCGTCAACACCCCGGGGACCTTCCAGCAGTTCCAGCACTTCGTCGCCGAGCACGGGACTGCTCACGAGAAGAAGGCGGTCGAGCACCTGGAGAAGTGGCGGGGATTCTCGCGGAAGGCGTACCCCGCCATCGAGGTGGCGTCCGACTATCCGACCGTCGACTACGAAGCCGACGGTGCCACGGACGAGGTCATGGCGCTGGAGAAGGAGTCCCAGTACGTCGCCGAGGCGTTCGCCGCCTGGTGGCGGATCGACGAGCCGTCGGTGATCCAGGTCTTCGATCGCGGCGGCCGGTACACCGCCGGGACGGCCTGCATCCGGGCCGACAGCGCCGAGAAGGAGGGGTCCTGTCTCTGACCCCTCCCGCGGCGCCGGCCGTCAGGCGGCACGACGGCCGGTGGCCGAGCGGCCACGGCGTCGGCGGCTGCTTCTGACGTGGCCCCCGGCCCGGCTCCGGCACGTGCGCGACCAGTGACGGAGCGCGCATGCCGGAGGCGGACTCGCGCCCGTGTCAGCTGGCCTGGGCCGTCGGCATGATGAAGACCTGCGGGAGGTTGACCCGCAGCGGCAGGGAGGCGATGAAACCGACCGTCCGCGCGATGTCGTCCGGCAGGAGCCAGTCGACGGTCTCCTTCGACCCCTCCAGCCATTCGCGGGCGCCGGTGTCGGTGACGTGGTCCTGGAGTTCGGTGCCCACGATCCCGGGCTCGATGGCGGAGACCCGTACCTTCTTCGGGCCCAGCTCGATGCGCAGGTGCTTGGAGAGGTGCGAGACGAAGGCCTTGGTGCCGGCGTA
>NZ_JBEYXM010000033.1:0-68437 GCF_040704595.1 Streptomyces sp. NPDC046870 | reverse complement strand
GCCGTCCGCTGCGCTCCCGGCCCGGCGGGACTGCGTCCCGCTACCGGCCTCCGCTTCACTCCGGCCGGGGCCGGCGGGTCCGCTGCGCTCCCCCGCCTGACGGTCCTTCCGGCTGCGCCTCCAAAACCGTTGGGCCCGCTGACGCGGGCCGGGCTGGCTACGAGGGAGGGGGGTCGCTCGTTCGTGTTGGGTTCCAGTGTACCGCGTGCATCAGGCTGATGCAGCATGTACCGTTGGCGGAAATACAGGACACCCTCCAACCACCCCGATGGGGCGCGGCTTTGATGTGATGTCAGCGCCGAAGTTTGGTTCCCCCAACTCGCGCGAGGAATAACGAATTGGGAAGTTGCGGACGCGGGCCACAGAACGGTACCTCAGATTTCGGAAAGCTCGAATTCCGGCGTGCGGAGGTACCGGAGCCGAACGGCCCCCAAGGGCCGGGCGGCGGAACCGCCCACCGGCACCGGCCACGCTTCCTCGCTTTTGAGCGTCAGAGCTGGCATCACCCGAGACTCAGAGCCGCTGCTGCCGTCCACGACCCGCACCGGGCCGCCGAAGCTGTACGCGAAGCCGCGCGCGCAACGACGGGGTCCGGCCGGCGGGCTCTGACGCTGCTGCTGGCGGGCGGACCCCACGGTGTGGCGATGCTTGATCACAGCGGGGAGAACCGGTATCACGCGCGCGCACGTTCTAGAGGCAAGAGCCCTGCGTTTCCGCAGGTCAGGGAGTCGAGTTCAGCAAGATATGTCAGGCCTGGACTGACATATCTCGGTCGCGACGTCAGCCGGTCCTGACCGATCAACATCGTTTCGTGGCACTACTGCCACGAAACGGCGCACGATGTGTCAGCGGGAGGTTCGGACCTGATCCGGAAGCGGAGGTCAGTCCAGGGCTGACGTACGGGTGACTTTCGTGTCGGCGCTGCCGCGTTTTGGTGGCACTACTGCCACGGTTCTCCGCTATGGTTCTGGCACCACGACGATCAAGGAGGCAGCGACCCTATGAGCTCAGGGCCCCTGGACGGCAGCGCAGCGCCGAAGCTGCCCGGCGCCCCGTCCCGTCGTCGGCGACGCCCGAAGCCGCCGCCCACCGCCTACAACCGGTCCTCCGGCTCCACCATCGAGCTGCCCGCTGGCCACGCCGCCCAGGTCTTCCCGGTCGGTTCCAGCACGGGGTTCATCGGCGAGGCGTTCTCCATGGACAGCCTGGAGTTCATGCGTTGGGCTGCCGTCCGCTACGACAGCGACCGGTTCGTGCTCGTGGTGCTGTTCCACCTGATGGGCTCGCAGAAGCCCGGCGGCCTGATCGAGGCCAAGCACGAGGACGTCGCTGAGGCCCTCGGGTACAGCCGGCCTCACATCAGCCGCGTCTTCAACGTCCTGGAGGGCGACGGCGCGCTGCGCAGGCTCCAGCGGGGCCTCTACCAGCTCAACCCGGCCGCATCGCTCAGGGGAGGGATCAGGGAGCCGCAGAAGGGCGAGAAGAAGCGCGCCAAGGCGGGTATCAGCGACAGGGTGGAGCAGCTGGACCTGCTGCGCGAGATCATGGAGGACCCGGACGCGCCCGAAGCGTTCCGGGCGATGGCCGCTCCTGGCGCGAAACTGGAAGTGCGCAAGGAGTCGGATGGGGAAGGGAAGGCCACGTCATGACGTCCGCTGCCGAGGAATGGGTTCCGCGCCGCAACGTGCTGTGGGGCAGCTTCAACGGTCTCGCGTACGTACCGCGGCTGCCTCCCACCGCCTACACCCTGCTGCTGCACATGATGACCGAGCAGGAGCCCGGCGGTCTGGTCGTCGCCACGCACGACGAACTCGCGGCCGGACTCGCGATGGAGCGCGGCATGATCAGCCGCGCCATGCCGCATCTGGTCGCTGCCCGGCTCGTCACCGTGGTCCGCCGAGGGCGCTTCCAGCTCCACCCGATGATCGCCGCGTTCAACGACCCCCGCGAGCAGCAGCGCGCCATCAAGGCCCTGCCCCGGGACATGCGACTGGACGTCGGCGATTTCGAAGACGAGTACGAGCGTCGCTTCCAGCTCCACCTGGACGAGAAGGCACGCAAGGCCGAAGCCAAGGCCAAGGGCAACGTCACGCCCATCACCAAGACGGCCCGCCTCAAGCGCGTCCGCTGACCCGGCCGCCCGGCCGGCCGGGCAACACGGCGTCGCACCCCTGGTGCGGCGCCGTTCTCGTGCCCGAAGCAGTACACCGTTCACCTCCAGGGGAAACCGCAGGCAGGACAGCCCGCACGAGCGTTCCCGGGAGGTGGCGCTGCGCGCCGCCCGCCTGCCCGCCGGCTGTCGCGGTACGAGTGGAGCGTGACCAACAACTTCGGCCTCCACTTCGCCCAGGAGCTCGTCAAGCCCTACGGCTTCCTCGACGAGGGCTGGCCTGGGAGCGCCGAGCAGGTGATCCCGTTCTTTGCGATCGTCGTCAACGCGCTGGGCGTGGACGACGCGGCAAGGTGGTTCGAGGCGGCCCGCAGGGCCCACCAGCGCGTGGTGACTGCGGAACAGAACCGGACCCGTCACTTCGGCTTCGACCACTACCTGGACCTTGAGACCCGGGCGTACGACGAGAACGCCCTCCCCGTCGTGGCAGCCTTCGAGGCGATCAAGAGTGTGTATCAGGTCACCCGCCAGGATCGTGGCGTGGACGTGGACGTGTACTTCGACTGCGCGCTGCGGGCCTGCTCGCGGGGCAGCAGTCATCCCGGCAGCAGCCCGGCTGCAGCAGGTGCGACGGCGTAGCCGTCTGGGAGGCAGCGGGCTGTCTGCTGCATGGTGAGACCGCCCCTGCTGCACGTGCAGCATCCGTGTGCCGTCCCGGTCGTGCGATTACTGCGCTGCGCTGCACTCCTGAGCAGACCTGCAGCACGCGTCTTGCATCCTTCACTACCAGGAGCAGCAGTACGTCGCGGACCGGGCAGCGCGAGGTGCTGCAACAGGCCGGTGAGGTCGGTCGACGCCCAGGGGCTGACGGGGGCGGTCTTGCACCCCGTTGGTAGGTAGTACAGGTAGTACCTACCTGTGGGTTGAGTTCCTTCCTCCTGAGAGCAGAGCTCGGGCCGGGAGCAGCGAGAGTGGAAGGCATGGCACCCGCCGTGAAGCCGGTTGCCGAGCGTCAGTCAGAGCGTTCCGCTGCCCGCTCCAACCGCTGTACGCCGCTGTGAGCGCCTCTAAGGCCCTTGACCGTCGCTCCGGGAGCCCGGAGGGCGCAGAGCGCCGCAGACGGCCGCGCAGAGCCGGGAAGGATCATGTGCGCCGGGCGGGCGAGGTGGGCCTCAGTGCAGACGGCGGCGGGTGGTGTGTGCCCGCGCAGCAAGCTTCGCTCTCAGGGGGAGAGATCTACAACCCGCACATAGGTACTACCTGTAGTACCTACCAATAGGGTGCAAGACCGGCTCCGAACAGGCCCGCAACGCACCGAACCGCCAGCGCAGCGTCCGGCGGTCAGTGCAAGGCGGGTCGCGGGCTCGGTGGCGAGATCCGCCCGGCCGGCCGTACTTCCGGGACTTCGCCTACGGCGGGTGGAAGAGCGTGCCCGTCATCAGGTCAGTCAGTCCTAGATCTTCCTTGTACGCGAGCGATCCCTCATCAGATGACAGACCCGATCCCTCACCAACCGACGGACATGCGGAGTGCCAGCAGCGCGCGGTCGGCCTGGTCCAGGACGTCGTGGTCAGACCTCGAGGTAGGCGACGACGACCACGGTGCGAAGCGCCGTGACCCAGTACAGGAGGCGTACGCGCTCGACTTCGTCGGCGTACTCGCGCAGCCGAGGGCCGGCGGTGTCGCCGGGGATTGGCTCGCCGACCTCGGGGTCGACGGAGACGACGACCAGGGCGCGGTCCAGGGCGTGGATCTCCGCCTCGCTGGTGATGTTCTCCAGCTGCTTGGCAGCGGAGTCGGAGAACGCGATGCGGGCGCGGCGCGGGCCGCGCTGAGGGGGCATCAGGCGACGGCCGGGCGCTGGCGAGCGAGCCGGGCGAGGTGGGCCTCGCGCAGCTCCTCCCACGGCGTGCAGTCCTCCACCGAGGGCAGCCCGTTGGCCGCGATGTCCTCCAGGACGGCGGCGAACTGGTCGGCGCTGGCGCGGGTCTTGGCCGCGTACGCACGCAGCCCGTCGGCGGCCGCAGGCTCCAGCTGCTGCCGGGCGTGGTCGGCGGGTGCCGGCTGTTCGCTCATCGAGGGCTCCAGAAGGCAGAACTGGCGTCTCCCCCAACGGTATCGGCCGCCCCGGACGCTGGGGACCACTCCGGACGAACCCGGCCGTACGAGGTGCGAGACCCAGGGGCCCAGGTGGACCCAGCTACTGGCCCCGTTCATGTCCACCAGGGAAAACACCGGTCTCGGGACCCAGGGACCCAAGTTCTGGGGCGGCTGCTGGGTTCACCCGGGTCCCGGTCGGCGATGACACAGATCAGCTGATCAGTGACACAGACAGGCTTGCCCACCTGGGAAACAGGCAGTTGATGACACAGGTCGGCCGGACTGTTCAGCAGCGGACGGTAACCGGACTCGGGCCGTGTCACGCTGATCAGGCAAGAGGCCCGGATCGGGTTCCGGGCCCGTGTTTCCGGGCCGAACCGGCCGCGTGACAGCCGGACGGGGTGCGTGACACCCCTGGGCATGACAGCGTGACATTCACATTCCGTGATCGTCACGGGCCGCACCTCCCAGCTATGTCACAGGGTCACAGGTCACCTCCCAGAAACGCGTCTGCCTGGGGAAACGGCCTCCCAATGTCACAGGCATTGCAGGTATATCGGGCATTTTTGGCTCTCAGGCTCCCAGATCTGTCACAGGTCTCGCAGGGGGATCTGGGAGCCTGGGAGGTTGCAGAGGGTGAGATCACAGGAGGGCCGGACGGGGGCAGCGGCACTGCTCGCAGTCGGCGCAGCCGGCGCACTCCATGCAGAAGGTGCGTGGCGTGCGCGGGCAGTGGCAGATCGGGTTGTAGTCGGGGTCGTCCTCGCCGGGGTAGTACGTCTCGCCGATGGGCGGTTCAATCCACGCGTAGACGGTGCCGTCGGCGAGCAGCTCCTCGAAGTGCCGGCCGATGGCGCTGCGGTGTGCCAGACCGCGGCGACCTCCGGCTCCTGGTCGTGGGTCATGCCGGGCTCCCGTCGGTGTCGGCCGGCTCGGTGGCGCGGGTGAGGAGCGCGGCGAGGTCGGCGGTGGCCTCGGGTTCGGCGGTGGCGAGCCGGGCCGCGACCGCCAGCTGGCCGGGCGCGGCGGTGGGGGCCAGGCGGGCAAGCGCGGACAGCAGCGCGGCGTGCGCGAGGACGGGCTCCGGCAGGAGACCGGCGGCTGCCTCGCGGGCGGCCGGGTCGGCGTAGTGGCCGCGGTGCGCGGCCAGGGCGTGGGCGAGCCAGGCGTCGACGTCGGCCTGGACGTAGGACCCGGCGCGGCGGGTGAACTCGTCACGGGCGGCTTCGTCGCCTTCGCGGGGCTCGGCCTGCTCCAGGCTGCCCAGCTCGCGCAGCGCCTGGAGGTCGTCGGCGCGGGCCGCGACCCGGGCGGCTTCGCGCAGCTCGGCTTCGCGGGCGGCGGCGGCCGCGGCTTCGGCGGCGAGCTCGGCCTGGACGACGTCGTCGCTGTCCGGGTCGTACACGGTGCCCGGCGGCGCGGCGGCGAGCAGCTGGTCGATGCGCTCCCACTCCGCCAGCTCCGCCGGGCCGCGGACGTCACCGGCCAGGTCCTCGTGCCGCGAGTTCTGCCGTGCGTCGAACCGGGCGTCCTCGAGGGCGCGTGCGACGGTGGCGGCGTCCATGCCCTTCGCCCGGCGCCGGACGACGCGGCGGCCGATGCGGGCGGGGTCGACCGGCTCCCGGAGCGCGGTGACGCGCGGTGTGAGCGGACTGCGGGCAGTGCGCCGGGGCGGCCAAGGCGTGGTCATCGTCGGCCTCTATTCATGATGTGGATTCGGGAGCGGGCCGCCGCCAGAGCGCTGTACGACGACCCGCAGGATTGCTTTATAGCAGGCCCGGAATTCGACCGCGTCAGAATAGGAACTCGATGGCCTGTACGTGCGTAAAATCCGCGCGCAGGCCATCGGCCCGGGTGCCCCATTCCGTGAAATACGACTCGGTGATGGCCTCCGCGACGATCGGATGCAGATCCTCCTCCGTCGCTCCGGCCTCCTGTAGCTCCAGGATCTGCTTCGCATAGGTGGGCGAGATCGGGGTGGTGATGGTGCGTATCCGGCCGTCGTCCGAGCTGCCCGTGCACGTGAATCCGAAGTACGCGGTCACCTCCACCATCATCCCCCTAGAGGTGGACGCCTGTTCGCGCGCCTGTGCCCTGACCTGCGGTTGCCACTCGGATTCGGTCTCCTCCACCAGGGCGGTTCGGAGGCGTTTCTGCGGAGTCGTCAACTTCCCGGCGCGGTAGCGCTCCACCGTGCGCCGCGAGACACCCAGGCGCTCCGCCAGGGCCTTGGTTCCCCTTCACCCGTGTGAGAAGGAATTTCACCTGAGCCTTCGCGGATTTCGGCGCAGGCCGGGTGAACACCTTCCGCTCCGCCCGTACGAGGGCGTCCAGGACCTTGCCGCGACGCGGCGCCGGCTGCTGCGAGTCGTGCTGATCATCCATGGGAGAAGCGTCCGTCAGGTCACCTGTGGACAGATGACGGCGAGCACACCGCCGCGTCGTACGGACGGCGCTGTCGGAGGGGCGAACTACTGTTGGGCCGTGACGACGTACGCCTATCCCGACGATCTCCTCAAGGCGCAGCAGGCCCTGAATGAGGTGCGCTCCAGCCTAAAAGCCCTGGTCAAAACGCTGCCGTACTCCGTGGAACCCATGGAGGCGTGGGAGCGCCCCGACGGCTACTGGCTCACCACGTCCCGCGCGTACCCGGACTCGCCAGGCTGGTCGGAGCAGGACAAGAAGGACGTCGCCGCGCTGCGGGAGAAGGAACGCGACCTCACTGCCGTGATCCTCACACACCCGTTCTGGAGCGAGGTCGCCGCACCTGAGCGGTCCGATGCCCGGTCCCAGCTCAAGCACGCCCTCGAACGCGAGGATGGCGGGAGCCAGGAGGCGGCGTAACCGTGGCGGACACGCCGCACGAGCCGCCGCCCATCACCGTGGTCATTCCCGATGGCCAGGAGGTCAGCGGCCGCCTCCAGGAGCGCCAGCAAGTCCCGGATGCCTGGCTGTACAAGGTGGCCGTCCCAGGTGAGATGGCGGCCGGCGGCGGGGCCTGATGCTGGCGCCGGGTTTCAGCTAGAGGACCTGGCTCGCCCCGCTCGACAGCACACAGGAGCACTGCTGGTGGACGCCGACCCGCATGTGCGACGCTTCAAGGACAACCAGCCTGGTCTGGTGAGAGGCCCCGCGCCGCCCTCGAAGGTCATCTGTCCGTGACCGGGGCGCGGTACGGGTTGTCTTGCTCGGCTGTACGCGGCCCCACGCCGCGTGCTTGATGCCCTCTCCCCTCGGAGGGCGTGATGGGCTCGACCCCGGAACGGGGCGAACCGTGAGCGAATTCACCGTGCTTTCACAGCAGTACCCCGACCGCAGCGTAATCACCGTGCGCGGGGAGATAGACCTGCATACCTGTCCCCAGCTGGCGAGGGCCGCGGCCATCATCCCGCTGGGCGGCAAGGCGTTGTACGTGGACCTGTCGGGTGTGACCTTTATGGACTCCAGCGGGCTGAACCTGCTCGTGCTGCTGCGCCGGCGCCTTCACGCCGAGGGCGGCCGCCTGGCCGTCATCGGACTCCAGCCCCAGCCCGCGCGCCTCCTGGAGATCACGGACACCTACGAACTGTTCGCGGCGGACACCACGGACGCGGACGACTCCGATGACGCCCTGACCCCTTGAACCCGCGCAGCGGCGAAATCCCCGCTCGATCGCCGGTCGCGTTGGTCCAGGTCAGACCCAGGAAAGCCAACAAGCCGCAGCTGCCTACGACCGGACCTGCGGAGGCGACGACCTCGGTGATTTCGGCAGCTGGTCATCCGCGACGTCCTGCCCGTCCCCGCGCACTGACCTTCAGCGACGGGTGACGGTATAGCCGACGTCGTTGACCGCGCGGGTCCACACCTCGCTGTCGAACCACTTGGTGATGTCCGGCTGCATCTCGGTGATGGTGCGCATCCGAGCCTGCCAGTCGTGCCCGGCCGGGCCGCGGCTGCCGTTGCACCC
Source organism: Streptomyces sp. NPDC046870 (assembly GCF_040704595.1). Taxonomy (NCBI): domain Bacteria; kingdom Bacillati; phylum Actinomycetota; class Actinomycetes; order Kitasatosporales; family Streptomycetaceae; genus Streptomyces; species Streptomyces sp. NPDC046870. The sequence continues at coordinate 60,281 of NZ_JBEYXM010000033.1, read as the reverse complement.
AGGGCAGCCGTCCTCACCGTGGATATGGCCGGCCATCCACGCGTTGACCGCCACGTTCACGATGACCGCGTACAGGTCACCGCCGGTCTGGGCCAGGGCGTCCGGGACGCCAGCGAGGACCAGGGCGAGCTCAGGGTTGTCGAGCGGCGGCATCGGAGCCTGGCCCACCTCCTTCTCGCTGCTGCTCTCCTTGTAGGAGTCCAGGCTCTGCGCCAGGCGGTCGGCTGTGGCCTTGGCGTCGAAGTAGCGCCAGGCGGAGCGCACCTGGATCCCCAGCCGCTCCGCCACCGTGGTGACGATCTTCTCGATGGTGTCCTCAACCGTCGACGGCGCGAGTGTCACCCCCCGGCGTGCCAGCTCAGCGAGCGTCTCGGCAACGGCTTCCTTGAATGCCTTCGTGTTCCGCACCCGGGAATCGTAGGGGCAGCCTCCACCCCGCAGGGACCGGACGGCAGCAACGGCCGCCGCCATTCAGGATGGCCTCCCGTCTCCCGGCACCACCACGCGGGCAGGGTGACCCGGGCGGCCCACAGTCGTTGGGCACGGCGTCGCGTGCATGAACATCCGACCCCCGCGGATACGCGAGCGAGCCCCGAACCGCATCGGTCCGGGGCTCGCAGGCTGTTCGGGGCACGCTGCTATAGATCGAACTCGAGGTGCTGGACGTCCATGAAGCGGACCTCCTCCAGGGAGCCGGCGCGGCGGCCGCCGTCCTGGAAGTACACCTCCTTGAGCCCTTCGGCCACGATCTGCTGGAGCTGCTGGTCGCTGGCGCCGGCCTCCTGGGCCTCGAAGAGACGAGCGGCGTAGCGGGGCGGCAGCGCGACAGTCAGGTGCCGGACGCGGTCCTCATCCGTCGACCCGATCGGCGCGGTGTAGCCCATGCGGGCCTGGGTGTCGATGACGATGCCGCCGGTCGTCGCCGCGCGCTCCTTGGCCCTCGCGCGGATCTGTGGCTGCCACCGTTTCTTCACCTCGCGCTCCAGGCGCACGGCGAGGTCCGGGCGGGGCTTTTTGATCTGGTCCTTCACGTACCGTTCGACGGTGCGCTGGGAGATGCGCAGCATCTGGGCGACCGGCTTGGTGCCCTTGAGCTGCTTGACCAGGTAGCGCATCTGAGCGCCCGCGCTCTTGGGTGCCGGGCGGGTGAACGCCTTTTGCACCGCGGCCTCCAGGCCGTCCCCGAACAGGCTCATCGCGGCCTACTCCCCGCTGGTCTCGTGGTGGGTGATGTGGGTGATCTCGATGTCGGCCCACCCGTCGGCGGTGTAGTGCCAGCTGCCGGCGCGGCGGGCCTGGCGTTCGGCGAGGAGTTCCAGGCGGGCCAGGAAGCGGTTCCAGGGGCCGTCCAGGGCGTCGCCTTCGTCTTCGGTCAGGTTGGCCAGCGACTGCTCAGCTGCCCTGGAGACGGTGGAGTGCAGTTCCTGGAAGGAGGTGGTGCGAGCGGTTCCGGTGGTGACGCCGGATGCCGTGGTGAACGACCAGCGCGCGGCCCAGGGCCGTGTGTCAGCCTGCATGGTTGCGTCCCTGCCTCGCATCTCGTCTCCTACTCTCCGTTGTCGATGTCGGTGACGGTGCCGTCCTTGATGTAGCGGGCGAGGTTGAGTTCCGGGGCGTTGAACCGCTCGCGGACCTCCTCGCCCCACAGAACCGTCTGGGTGCCTTCGTGCTTGACCAGGCCGGGGTTGATGCCGAGCTTGAAACCGCCGGGCAGCGGCTTGCCGTCCCGATAGGGCAGGAAGTCCAGCGGGCTGGTGCCGTTGGCTGCGTAGACGACGCAGTCGGACAGGATCGCGATGGGGTACTGCCCGGTGAACGCCGCGTGCTTGACGATCTTGCGGTGGAGGTTGATCCGGGTGCGGGAGATGACCGCCGCGCGGATGTCCGGCCGCCAGGTCGGACGGGACAGCGCCCGCCACGGCTGCCCGGGCCGCCAGCCCTCACCCCGGGGCCGCTCGCGGAGCTTGCCGATACCGCCCTTCACGGTCGCTTTGATCGCTGAGACGACGATCGCAAGGTCCGGGTCGCGGTCCTTGTAGCCGTCCATCGCCGCCAGGAAGTCGGCCGGCTCCATGTCCGCGTGCACGCCGAGGTCGGCCATCGTCGCGAGGTAGGCGTCACGCAGCCGGTTGTACCAGCCGTCCAGATAGCGACCGCTCTCGTACCGGACCCACGCCTCGATCGGCCGCACCTCGTAGCCCAGCTCCTGGGCGTACGCCACGGTGGGCGTCGCGTACCAGGCTGGCCCTTCCGGGCGCTCGCCCTTCGGCGTGAACGGAGAGGGCAGCAGCGAGCCGTCCAACTCCACCCACTCCTTGCCGACCTTCACGCGGGACAGGTCGACGTGGGAGAGGTCGACCAGCCACGAGCCGGGCAGCTTCGAGTCGAATGCGGGGGCCTTGACGTGCGTCGCCTCACCGAGGCCGACGTTCAGACCGTTGGCGCCGGCGGCGAAGGCCATGTTCACGTCGATGCCGACCAGGTGCCGCAAGGTGCACTCGGCATCGGTCATGGGCCGCGCCCAGTCGTACGCCTCCTCGAACAGCTTCTCGCCGGGGCCGCGCACGTGGAACCGAGGCAGGTCCTTGAGGACCGGGTGGCCGTCGGGGACCTCGCACGGCGGCCAGTTCATCGGATCGATGGCGTCCTTGCCCAGGCTGCCGGGGTTGTGCTCGGGGTGCCGGCGGCCGTCGGTGTCCGGCTCGGAGGCGCGGGTCGGCGGGTGCAGGGCGGTCATCAGCTCCAGGCCGGTCACGGCGGTGGAGCCGCGCGGCGTCATCACCCGGGACGCATAGGTGCCCAGGAGCCGGGCGAGGTCTGCCGGCGGAAGCTGCCCGGCGTGGCCCCAGTGGCGGGAGTCGAGCGCGTGCCAGGACGGGATGCACAGCTGCACGCAAGCGCGCTCCGAGCCCTTGGCCGGGCGGTAGATCCGCGCCCACGGGCCGAGCCCGCGCTTCGTCAGCTTCCACTCCGCACGTGCGAGCTGCTTGACGACCTTGTGGCCCTCCGGGAGCCGTCCGGCGAGCCGCTCCTCATCGGTGAGGGTGACGGGCAGGCCGTAGCGCTCCAGGGCGGACTCGGTGAGTACGAGCAGTGGGTCGGCGTCCTTGCCCGGCCCGGCGAGCTTCGGCTGACCGAGCTTGGCCTCGCGCAGCGTCCAGTCGACCAGGGCTGGGATGGACTTGGCGGGCACGTCCAGGACCAGGCCGCCGGTGCAGTACGCCAGCACCTTGCCGTCCTCGACGTCGACGACCGCGAGCGGGCCGTTCTCAAACCGCGGGTCGGTGCCGCCTGCCGGGGTGCCGGCCGGGGCCGCCTTCTTCGCACCCGGGCGGCGCGACGTTGACGACGTCCTGGTGGTGCGCGCCGGACGGGACGCGGCCGCCGGAGCAGCAGGGGAAGGGGCAGGGGTCTGGGTGTTCCCGGTTGCAGTCATAGCCGCAGCCTCGGACGCCTGACCTGTGGACAGAGTCCGCGCTTCCGCCGGGGCGGGCGCTGCGGTGAACGTCGCCGACACCGCAGCGTCGCCGACGGACGCGGGCGTGGCCGTGTCGGCCGGGGCGGCGGGGTAGAGCTCCGCGAGCTTGTCCAGCAGCCGGGCGTAGGCGTCGCGCTCGGGCGGGCGGGGCTCGGCCTTGCCCGCCTCCCAGCCGGACACCGTGGCACGGCGCACCCTCAGCGCGGTGGCCACTTCGTCGATCGTCAGGCCGTGCGCGGCCCGCAGCCGCTTGCGCTCCGCCGGCGGCGGCAGCACGGCGCGGGACGCGAGCAACGCGTCGACCGCGTCGAACAACTCGGACATAAAAGCACCTCCTGACCGACACTCTACCCCATGAAGCGTACGTATCACGTACGTTTGGCGTACGAATCGCGTACGGCATGCGTTCGGGGCTGAAGATGACGCGCGGCGCCCCTGCTGAGCAAGGGCGCCGCGGTCAAGGCTGGACGGCTGGTCAGTCCGCCTGGAAGAGGTGGTGCGTTTCCGTGTTGGTCCGCCACCGGCGGTTGGCGGAGGGAAGGGCGGACACAGGCCGGACGTACCCGTCGTAGACCAGGAACGCGACGACCTGGTGCCCGAACTTCGGGCCGTCTTTCTTCCGCAGCCTCCAGTTCCCGCCCGGCAGCACGCCGCGCACCTGCGGCACCTCGTACCGCTCCACCCGCAAGAAGCCCGGCCGGTCCGTAGCCGGCACGAGCCGGCCTTCCTCCGGGACCAGGACCAGAGCTCTGCCGTCCGCGTCCCAGGACTCCACCAGCACCTCCAGTTCGTCCTCCTCGCCCTCGCCCTCGGCAGCGTCGGCGTTGGTGAAGTAGGCGTAGTAGCGCACCCGTTGAGTGTCCATTCGACGATGGTGGCCCCTGACGAGCAGGGCAGGGAGGAGATCCAGTCATTCCCGCTCACGCAGACTCCTGGAGCCGGGCCGGCTGCGGCAACACGGCCGCCGTCCCTGCTTCCCTCGCCGCGCGCTCGGCACGGGCCCGGCGCAGGGCCGCGGCGTGGGAGGCGTCGGCCTGGCGGCGGCGCTCGGTGCGGGCCTGCTCGATCGAGGCTGGCTGATCGTCGGTCGCCTGCTCCGGCTCGGGGAACGCCTGGAGGCTCAGCGCTCGCATCGCCCGGGTCTGGCGCTCCACTGCTTCCGCGATCGACGGGTCGACGCGGCTGACGGGCGCGACGGCCTGGTGCGCGGCGAGCGCCTGGTGGAAGCCGGGCGATCCCATCTCGCGCGTCTTCACCGGCGCCTGGGGAGCGTCCGGCGCGGCGGCCGGAGCGGTCCGGGGGGCGGGCGCGGAACCCGGGGGCAGGACTCGCACGGTGCGGACCGCGTCGGTGCCGGCCGTGCTGTTGGCCGTGGCGACGATCCGTGCGGTGATCAGGCGCAGCTGGGTGGCGTAGGCCGAAGAGTCCGGGCGCAGGTCGAGCTGTCCGGTCTCCGGGTGGAACGCGACGGCTGTGACGTGGTCAGGCAGTTGCGGGGCGACGCTCGCGGCGATGTCGGGCCACTGGTCCAGGACGCTGCCGCCGGCGGCCGGGAGCTCCCAGGCCCGGTCGGCCATGAGCCCAGCGAGGACGGCGGCGAATCCGGAGGGCTCCCGCCCGTCGCGCTTCATGGTCGTCGTCCGGCGTTGGCGCGGGGCGCGGGCCTCGATGCCGCCGTTGTTCTTCGCGGCGAGGCGGGCCTGCTGCAGCGCGACGCGGGCGAGGTCGACCCCTGACAGCTCCGGGGTGCCGGCGCCGCTGCTGGTCTGCTCGATGGTGCTGGTCTGCTCGATGGTGCTGGTCTGCTCGGTGGTGGTGGTCTGCTCGGTCACGTCGGCCTCCTACCGGCGTCCGTAGGTCATCAGCGAGCTGCGGGAGCCGCTCGCGATCTGGCGGGCGCGGTGCACCAGCTCCGCGCCGTAGATGCGCTCGGCAGCGGGACGCCCCATGGCGTCCACGGCCGTCATGACGAGGTCCGTCTCGCCTGCCATGAACTGGCCCCAGGCGTCCGCGCGCAGCTGCGCGAGCTCCTGCTCGCTCAGCTCCGCCTCGAGGGCCTGGTCGTCGGCGACGTCGTCCTGGTCCTGGTGGCGGCCGCCGTTCGCCGCCTCCCTGACCTTGGCGAACGCGGCCTCCACCTCCTGCTGAACCGCGCGACTGGAAGGGGCGTCCCAGTCGCCCTCGTAGCGCTCGGTGCGGGCGCGGACCTGCTGGATGCGGTGGCGGCGGGCGGCTTCCTGGGCACCGCGCCACTGCTCGATCGCGTCGGCCCGCTTCTCCGGGGTGTCCAGGACCGTCTCCGCACCGGCCAGCAGCACGGCGAGCAGGCCGGAGCCCCGGCGGACCCTCGCCGCCTCGCCGCGGAAGTGCAGCCAGGCGCGGACGTCGGTCACGGTCCATCCGGCATCAGCGACGTTCCGGGCCACCCAGGCGAGCCGGGGCACCGAGCAGCCGCGCAGCCAGTCCAGCTCCTGGGTGAGCTCCCGGGCCAGCTGGAAGCGGCGCCCGACGACGTTCAGCTTCCGGCGACCGCCGGCCTTCGCCTTGGATTCCTTCGGGGTGGGGGACTTGCTGACCCCGCTTGCGAGCTTGCTCTCAGGGGGGAAGGAAGTACCACCCGCAGAAGAGACAGTTGAGGTACCGACCTGCATTGGGGTGCAACGGACCTCATCCGAAACAGCCGTCACAACCCCCTGCTCAGCACCCCTCACCGAGGCCTTCGCCTGGGCCTTCGACGACGTCTTCGAGCGCGGCTTGCGCACCTTCCGGGCCGCCTTCTTCGCCAGCTTCGCCATCAGCTCCCGGCCGGCCTCCGCGATCCCGGACACCGCCCGCATGTACGCCGGAGCGTCCTCATCGCGCTGCACCGTGCGGATCCCCAGCGCGGCGTCGAACTCCACCGGGATCATCCGCGCGAACTCGCTGGCCTGCGCCGGACCGCCGGACACCCGGGTGCCCTTGACGATGTAGGCGAGCAGCCCGGCCTCCCGCAGGATCTGCAGGTGGTTCTGTACCGACCGCTCCGCCAGGCCGGTGCGGCGCATCAGGTACTCGATGCCCGGACGGCACGGGAACAGCTGCGCGAGCTCCTGGGCGACGCGCACCGTCGTCGGCCCGAACGAGCGCGGCCCGTGCGACCGGTGCCGCCGCGGCTTGTAGAGCCCGGACCCAGCGACCCAGTGGACCGCCCGCATCCAGGAGTAACCGTCGCCCGCGATCCGGCCCGACGACGTCGACAGCCACTGCGATGCCTCCGGCACGAACAGCACCGGCAGCATGGCGACTGCGCCGGCGTCGTCGACGGCCGGGCGCGGAGCGGGCACCATCACGACGGCCGACGCCGCCACGGCGCTCACCGGACCGCCCGGACGGACGAGATAGAGATCATTTCGGCAGCCTTGCGCAGGCAGCCTGTGGACAGAGTCCGCGAAGTGGCGAGATCGCTGATCCCTCCCGCCCGGCGGGCAGGAACTTCGGAGCGCGTCCCGCCCCACGGGACGGAGCCCCGGAGCATCGCGGCGGCCGGTGCCGCCGGGAGGACAGGGGTCCCCCTCTCGGTATAGGTGCGTCGGACCGGGGGGCGTGTGACGCTCCGCCCCCCTGAATCTTCGTGATTAATGCCGTGAACAGGGCAAACAGGGTGTGCGAATCCCGTCACGCGGGAAACGCCGAGGGCTCGAACCAGGCTGAATCGGACATGGTCGAGCTGACAGGGGACACCGATCTCGTGCACTATGGCGGGGACACCAACCTTCATATGGATCGCCCCGACCGCGACTAGGCCCCTGCCAAGGGACCTGACCACGGCCAAGCGCTCTGTACGGATAGGGCCCCGAGCCCGACGGCCTGCCAAAGCCGCCGGATCCCGGGGTGACGCTGCGGCACTGCATGGCCCCCTGCCAAAGGGGCCCCGCCGTGCCGGGGGTGGCCCGCTGCCAAGCGGACCGGGTGTTGCTGGACCCGCTTGCCAAAGCGGGGTTTTGCGAGAAGAAACAGCTCGATGAGCTGGAGCCCAGAGCCGGGGCCAACCGGGATCTGAGCGCCGACCTGGACTGTGTTTCCGGTCGGGACACGGGCCGCGCGAGGCCACTGTGGATGCCACTCCACAGTCGGCGCGCGCGGCCGATGGCCGCTAGGTCATGGCCGACCCCCTCGAATGCGAGAGCGGAGTCGGCGCATACCCAAAGGCGAGTCCGATGGTGTGATCGCAGAAGAGGAACGGCGCAGATACGCGTGCAGTTCCTCCGACGCGGGTACTCTTCATCCCGCGATCACCTCCCATCAGGTGTCGCCAAAACGAGGCTTCGCCCCGTTCGAGAGCCCTGGGACCCTGCACGGTCCTGGGGCTCTCGTCGTTTTCGATCTCCCACAGCCTAGCCCTACAACCCGACACAACCGTCGGACGAATTCGCGCAACGTTCGACGTGCCCAGAATGCCGAACTCACCAGCTGGGAAGGTCAGCTGTCGCACAGACACCTCCCGGCTTCCTTCCAGGTGGGGCATTCCTGCTCCACCCGCTCATACACCCGCGGAGGCACATCCGGCATCCACACGGACCGCTCCTCAATGGAGGCATAGTCAGATCGCAATTCGTGCACCGGCTGCCGACGTCCGGTGCGCTCGCCTTCCTCCACCTGCGCGACTTTCACAAAGGGGCTTACGCCCGCGACCGGATCCGGGCCGAGGTCGAACCACTCGCCGTGGCGGCGCTTATCGGCGAACCGGCGGTGAAGTTCGGCCTCGACGATGGTGCCGCCCTCGAAGACCGCGAGCAGCTGTAGAGGCACAGGTGAACCTGTCTGCAGGTGGCGGAGACGCCGCTCCGGGTTATCAGTCCAGCCGATCTTTACGAGTGAAGAGTCGGGTGAGCCGATCAGATAGACCCGGTCTTTGCGAGTCACTGGCCACCTCGCAGTTCGCGAAGGTGAGCGACGAACGCCTGGGCCTCGGAGGCGTGGGCGTAGTGGGACTGCAGGGCCTGCCCGAGGTCGGCGGCCACCATCGCGAGCGACGGCAAGGACTTCCGGTCGCCGGCGAGTGCTTTCTCCCCGTATGCGAGGGCGGTGTCGAGATCGCCCTCGCGGGCCGCGACGACACCGAGGGTGACCCGGGCTTCCGCGTTCCGCATGGGCGAGCGCTCCGTGCCGTCGAAGTCCGTCCCGGCCCGGATCACCTGGTTCGCCAGCTGCTCCGCGAGGCGGTTCTCCCCCACCCGGCGCAGCGCGTCCATCCGGTAGAAGTCGTACTTGCCCGGGTCGACCACGAAGTGGTCCTCGATGTTCTCCGGGTAAGGCAGGCGCTCCAGGAGCTGACGCCCCTTGTCCAGCGCCACCTCGGTCTGCGACCGATCCCCCAGCCGCGCCCACGCCTTGGCCTGCTGCGCATAGAGCTGCGCGGCCACGCTCTCATTCGGCGCCACGGCGATGCCGGCCTCCGCGGCCGCGATGACACCGCGGTAGTCGCCCCGGGTCAGGGAGAACCAGGCGCGCATCTCGTGCGCCCAGCCCTGCACGCTCAGATCGCCCGACTCCTGACCGAGCATCAGCGCGGCCCGCCGGGTCGCCTCCGCGTCGCGCGGGCGCCCGGAGTCGTACTCGACACAGCCCACCAGGAGCGACAGCTTCCCGGCCAGCGCGATGATCTCACGGTGCTGTGCCAGGCTCACCCGCTGGTGCTGGAGGCCGACGACCCGAGCCAGCCACGCCTTGCCCTCAACGAGCAGCTGGTCGGCGGGCATGTACGCGTACTCGCAGCACAGCCGGTCCGCCGTGATCCGCAGCGCGTCCAGCGTCGCGACATCGACGTCCGACGCACGCAGCCGCGCGATGATGTCCACGGTGTCCATGCCGCTGACCTGCAAAATCTCGGCGCGTCCGTCACGGCGGGACCTCTCAGGGAAGAACGCGCCAGTCGTCGTGCCGAAGGTCTGAGCGATGGCCGACCGGTACTTCGTCGGCTGAGCCTCGCCCGCCTCCCACCGCTTCCACTGCCGGAGCAAGTCCTGCTCGCTCACGACCTGGTCGTTCGGGAGCCGGACCATCAGCGCGCGTACCGCGTCGGTCTGCGACCAGTCCCGAGCAGCGCGCTCCTCCACCATCCGGCGAGCCCAGTCAGGACGCTCGTCAACCATCGCGATCCCCTTCCCCGTACGGTCCAGCGGCGCAGCCTGCGCCCCGACAGGGTGATGCCCGCGGAGCGGAAGCCGGCCCTCCTGCGGCCGAGCATGGCACGGCCCCTTGATCGCGCGGAGGTGACAAGTGGCGGTGACATTCCGAATGTCACCACGTGCTGTCACTTTCCGCGGTCGCACGACCCGAGCACGGTCATGGTCAACAGGTGCCGGGTGCTGCGCGTGGGAGGTAGAAGTCAATGGGGGCCGCCATCCGAGGAAGGACGTGCACGGCGGAGTTCCGCCAGGACTTGCTCCGGATGACCGTCATACACGATATGAGGCTCTTCATCGGTGGGCGCAGAGAAGCGGCCCGCATGGCGAAGCAGATCTTCCTCGCTGAACTCGATGCTGTTGGCGTCGACCAGGGACTGCTCGTTGCGCGCCCTGATCCGACTCCAGCGCACCTCATGCGGCACCGGCAAGTAGATCAGGACAGGTGCGCCGCCGGCCTCCATCGCCGTCGCTGCCCAATGCGCCCGCTCTTCATGAGTCCAGAGGCCATGGTCGAGTACGACGTCGTGTCCGGCCTCGAGCAGCTCCCGGAGCTCAAGGGCGATGTCTTTGAGTACCGGGGCCTCCCTGACCTTGAACTGGCCGCGAGGAAAGTCCCTGCCGTAGTGACCGTAGCGGCGAAACATCTCCTCGTCAGGGCACAGGCGCCGGAAGCCGGCCTCTTCCAGGGCGCGGGCGAGGGTGGTCTTGCCGGAACCCTGGAGACCGGCCATAAGGATCGCGCGAGGCGCTGGGCCCGGTCGGCCGGACAAAGCGGCGGAGATACGAGTGATCTCGAATCGTCCTTCCAGTGTGAGGGTGTCGGTGTGCTCGGCCTGGCGGAGCTGGCTAAAGCGGGTTTCGAGGCAGGAGACGAGCGTGTCGTCGAGGACTGCAAAGTTCTGCGTCGTCATCGCAGCACCTCTGACGTCGTGCGACGGGTGCGGCCCGGGGCACCCAAGTCCACGCCGTACTCCAGCAGCTCGCCGTCGGCGTCCAGGAAGCGCGCGGTCAGCACAAGGATTGCCGCGACGGTGTCGGCCTCCAACTCCAGGAGCTCGAGGTCGCGCCTCGTCGCAATGCGAGCCGTCTCCTCATCCACGCGCTTCACTACGTGCCGCCCGGTTGCCCGAGCGATCAAGTCGAGTGACAGCCCGCCCTTGAGTCGCTCACTCCGAGCCAACTCGGGGACGGCCTGGGCGAACTCCGCCGGGATCCAGGACGTGGAGTGGGAGACGATCCCATGACCGTCCCTGTAGACCCGACTACGACGAATCACGTCGTCACCAGGCGCAATGCCCAGAACGATAGCGACGTCTTCGGGAGCCTCGACTATGCCGGCGGTGTGGCCGGAGGATTTCTCGCCGACGCCCCACGACGACTGCGTCTTGCTGCTGCGGTCGTGGCGCTCCGCGCCGGAGGACAGGGAGATGGGCCGTGCCATCACCTCGGTGCCGACGCCGGGGATGCCCCGCACGAGCTTCTCTTCGCGCAGCAGTCGCATCGCCCGGTCTGCGGTGGCTGTGCTGACTTCCCACTCGGTCGCCAGCGCCTTGATGCTGGGCAAAAGGTCGCCGGGCGAGAGCTCCCCAGAGCTGATCAGGTCGCGGTAGTGGCCTGCGATACGCGCGTACGGCGGCCGATTGTCGGCTCGGGGTGGCCCTGCCATGTGCCTTCGCCTCCTTCAAATTCCCTCTAGGTGCCTCACTATACCGCTTGACACCTGAGGGTACCTGATGCAACCTGATGTATGTAAGGCGTCGGTGATCCTCCGGGAGCACCGAGTGAGCAATACCGCTAGACCGCAGTAGTCGTCCGCCCTCCGGGGCGGCCGGAGTGGTCCTCAGCTTGCTGCAGGACGCGAGAGCACCATCGAACTCCTCCGGAGCCTGACGGCCGCGACGACTGTGTGCACGTCGCAGCGCTGTGCGCTGTCTGTCCTGCGGGACGCCGGCCTTGTGCCGTGCGGCTCGGAGGGCGGAGAGAGCATCGCGACGCTTCCCCTGCCTCTTCGTTCGTGAGGAGTTCAGATGTCTGCTTCGACTCTTGAGCGCACCGCCCGTCCCCGCCGGAGCCGGACCCGCTCCCGCACCGTCAACGGTCGCCCGGCGCTGGCCCTCTCCACCCTCGGGCCCCACCAGTACGACCTGCATCCCGCCTGCGCGTCGCTGGTCTGCCCCGACTGCAAGACGTGGGTGCCGATCACCGGCCTCCAGACCAAGCAGCCCAAGGTCGTGCCGCACGACGCCGGCCGCGCGGGCAAGGACCCGGCCGTTCGCTGCCGCCTGGGCAGCAACCGCCTGGTCACGGTCGACGTCACGGTCAAGAAGTGGCAGGAGCGCCTGGAGGACGGCCACGCGGAAACCGCCAGCCGCCGCCGGACCACCGTGCGGCGCAAGCCCAAGGTCGCAGCCACGCCGGCCGTGGCTCACATGGTGGTCCAGGACCTGGACGCCAAGGGCGCGCTCCGGCTGGTCCGGGCCCACGCCGAGCAGTGCACGGTGTGCCAGGAGTCCGGCCACGCTCACTGTGCTGAGGGCAGCCCACTCGCCCGTCTCTACCTCTACAAGCTGCGCAACGCGCCCGTCGCCGCTGCGGCCCGAAAGGAAGAGGAGGAGTCGGGCGATGGCCGGACCCTCTGGCTGCTCCGGGAAATGAAGTGGGCGTCGACCGAGTCGGCCGTCCACGAGGCCGACACCCGGCGCGCGCAGCTGCCCGACGGTGACGCGCCGCTCGGCGCGCCGCCGGTGCCGCTCAAGACGCTCCACCCCAAGCGCCCCGCGCGCTGACCCGCTCCTGGACGAACGACCACGGCCCCGGCCACCCCATAGAGGGGAGGCCGGGGCCGTGGCTGCTCGTACAAGCAGTCAGCTCCCCAACTGGGGAGTGATCGCGACAGCCCTTGGGATTGCGGCCCGTGGGGCTGTCCAGGACCTGACTCGGAGGACCTGATGCAGCACAGCATGACACGCACGGCGGCGCAGCCGCGGGCCGGGATCATCGACGAAATCGAGCGTGAGGACGACTCCAAGGGCTACGAGCCCGAGGAGGCCGTCCGCGTCGACGTCGCCCTGGTCCTCGTTCCCAGCGTCGCGTCGGTGTCGGCCGGTTGGGAGGTGGCGGCGTGATCACCAGCCTGACCGACGCCGAGCGGGAGGCGCTCTCGCAGAAGAACAGGGAGCAGAACCAGCGGTCGGAGAGGCACCAGAAGTGAGCGCCCGCCCGACAGACGACCTGTTCGTCCGCTACATGAAGGCGTTCGAGGACTCCGCCAAGCACACCGCCGACTGCCCGGCATGCCAGGGCGAGACGCCGTGTGCGGAAGGAGCGCCGATCCACGAGCGGTTCGCCCGTCTCCAGGACGCCTACACCGCACGCCAGAAGCAGCGCTGATCCCCCGGCCCTGCCCGTCGTCCCCGCGCCTTCCCGGCCGGGGCCGGCGGAGAGCGCCGGGAGCTACCCCGCTCTGGCCATCCGGCCGACGACACAGAACAGCCCCGGGGCTCGCCTCCCCGGGGCTGCTTCGTACAACCGGACCTTCTGGGAGGCCCTGATGAACCGCTCCATCGTACGCACCAACTACTACGGCGCCGTCACTCCGGCCGTCGTCGAGCGCCCCCGTGCCGCCTGCGCCGACGAGGACCCCGAGCTGTTCTTCCCGATCGGCGACAGCGGCCCGGCCCTGCTCCAGGAGGAAGAGGCCAAAGCCGTGTGCCGTCGCTGCCCGCTGATCGAGAGCTGCCTGCAGGGCGCGCTGGACCGAGGCGAGAGCGCCGGCGTGTGGGGCGGGCTGTCGGAGAAGGAGCGTCGCTCGCTCAAGCGCCGCGCCGCCCGTCGCCGCTCCGCCTGATCCGTTCTGGCGGCTGCCTGATCCGCCCGCACCGCCTCTGGCTGGTGCGGGCGGTGAAGGGGAGCCGGACAGCCCGGCCGCATCCCACACCAGCGAAGGGCGCCCAGTATGCGCGGAACCCGCATCACGCTCACCACCGATGTCGACGCGCTCGGAACCCGGCACCGCGCCGGGGACCAGGGCACCGTCGAAGAGGTCCACACGGACGGACACCTGACTGTCCTCATGGACGACGGCCGCCGCAGCTTCCCCACCCAAGACGAGGTGACCTCCGAACAGCCGTGACCGGTCTGCCGGTTGCCTGATCCGCCCGCACCGACGCCGGTCCCCCGGCGGCCGGTGGCGGGCGGTGACGGGGAGCCGGAAAGCCCGGCGCCAGTCGAAGGAGGCCCCGATGGCCACGACGATCACCCTGCTCCAGCCCGGCACGGAAGCCGCCGCCCAGGCCGCCGCGTTCGCGATCTTCGGCAGCGACCTTCCCCCGATCGAGCCGGAGGAATACGGCGGCAGCTGGCGCACCACCCTCCACGTCATCGCGGAGGAATGGGTCGGCGAGGGCCGCGTCGAGCGGCACGCCGCCCGCACCGCGACCGCGATCAACGACCTGCTGCACACCGAGACCCTGTACGGCGAGGGCTCGCCCGAGGCCCGCGCCGCCGGCACCGCGCTCAAGCCGCTGATCGACAAGTGCCAGATCTACGGCATCACCACCGCCGACCTCCGCCGCCACGGCGCGCAGCTCCCCGAGAGCTGACGCCGGCTTCGTTCCCGCCCGGCGGGAGCCGACGGCAGTTTCGAGCCCGCCCCGCAGCACGCCGCCAGACCGGCCGCCCGCCTCCCGGGCCGGCGGCTCTTTCGTGTGCTCGGAGCGGGTAGAGCCGGTGTCCGCTTTGCGAGCAACCATCCCCACGGACCGCGGTTTCGGGGACGCACGGCTCGCGTTTCGGGAGCACCGACCGCTGTTTCGCCCCCGCCCTGACCGGCCCCTCCCGGAGGACCCCATGACGATCACCGAGACGCCGCAGAACGCGGTACCCGACACCCCCGTTTCGCTCCCACCGGACACCGCTTCGAGCACACCCGCGATGACTTCGGGAGCACCGTGGAGCGTTTCGCAGACGCCGAAGCGGAAGACGATCAAGCCGGGTCGCGACAGGCTGATGACCGCCTTGTCGATCGCCGCCGCGGTCGGCGGGACGCTGGTCGGGGTCATCGGCTTCGCGATGTCCTACAGCACCCTGGCCACGGTGGCTCTGAGCTGGGGATTCAGCCCGGACCTGGCCCCGTGGTTCCCGGTCGGCGTGGACGCGAGCATCATCGCGTTCCTCGCGCTGGACCTGTACCTGATCCGCAAGGACACGGCCTGGCCGCTGCTCCGGCTGGCCGCGCACGCCATGACCGGCGCCACGATCTGGTTCAACGCCTCCTCGCAGGGCCAGATCGCGGCCGACCCGGTCAGGGCCGCCAGCCACGGCGTCATGCCGCTCCTCTTCGTGATCGGCGTCGAGGCCGCACGCAAGCTGTTCATCAAGAAAGCCCAGCTCGAAGCGGGTACGGCCACCGACCGGATCCCGCTGCACCGCTGGATCCTGGCCCCGGTCGCCACGCCCCGCTTCTACCGCCGGATGCGGCTGCACGGCATCACCTCCTACCCGGAGATGATCCGCCGGCAGCAGGAGCTCATTGCCTACGAGCAGTGGCTCAAGCGCAAGTACAACGGCGACCTGGGCAAGGCGAGCGACGACGAGAAGCTGCCGATGAGGATGGCGGCCTACGGTTACACCGTCTCCCAGGCCCTCGCGCTGCCGGAGCAGCAGGAACGCGAGGCCGAGGCAAGGGCGGAGGAGGCGGAGCGCCGGCGCCTGGACGCGGAGACGCGCCGGGAACTCGCGCAGAAGAAGGCCGAGGCCGACCGGCTGAAGGCCGAGGGCGAGCTGGAAACGGTCCGAGCCCAGGTGGAAGGCCAGACGGCCCAGGCCCGAGCCCACGCCCGAGCCCAGGCCAGCGCCGCCGAGCGGGCCGCGGAGCTGGAGGAGGCGGCGCTGGAGACGGCGCTGGTCGCCGAGGCCCGCGCCCGGGAGGCGGCGGCGAAGCGCAAGGAGGCCCAGGAGCGCGAGGCAAAGGCCGGCGCGGACCTCCGCGCAGCCGAGCTGGAGCGCCAGGCAGCCCAGAAGCGGAAGGAAGCGGCAGAGGCGGACAAGGTCGCCGCGGCGGAGGCTCAGGCGATCGAGACGGCCACCACCGCGGAGGCCCGGCGGCGTGCCGCCGAAGCCGACCGGGCTGCCGCCGAAGAGGAAGAGGCCACTGCCGAAGCCGCCCGCCGTGCCGCCGAAGCCGACCGGCTGAAGGCGGAGGAAGAGGAGCGCGCGGCCATCGCCCGCGCCAACACGCAGGCCGCCCGGGAGCGCGAGGCCGAAGCCGAGTACCGCGCCGCCGAAATGCGGCTCGCCGCCGCCGAAATCGAGCGGCGCGCGGTCGAAATCGAGGACGCCGCGAAGCTCACCCCGCGCGAGCGGGCGGTCCGCAAGGTCGCCCGGATGATCCTCGCCGCCGGCGGCGACGCCGATCAGGTGCTGCTCTCCGACATCCAGCGCGAGACGCAGGTGTCCTCCACCGACACCGCCTCGAAGTACCGCCAGGAGGCGGTCGACCTGCTCCGTCAGGGCTACCGCCCGGAGCAGTGACCTGCACAAACGAGCCGTTCGGCGGTTCCACCGGCCCCCGAGACGAAGACAGCGCCTCGGGAGCGCGGTGAAGGCGCCGAAACGCCACCGCAAAGCCTCCCAGATCGCCCCCGCCCCGAGAAGGAGAACCCACTCATGGATATCAACGCCCTGTTCACCGACGAGGGCCTGCGGGCCTTCACCGCCACCGTTCGTGACCAGCACGTTCGCGACGCCCAGCAGTACGGGCAGATCGCCGACATCGTGCGCCGGCGCCTGGAGCAGACGCCGATCGAGGGCGACCGCTGGATGTCCAAGAAGCTCCGCGCCTGGAAGGTGTCGCGGCAGCTCAAGGCCATGCAGAAGGCGTCCGGCGAGGCCGCGAGCAAGGCGGAGGCCCTGTACGCGACCTACGTCAACGAGGTCCTGGAACTCCCCCAGCGCAGGGCGGCCGCGGAGGCCAAGCGCCTGGAGCGCAAGAACAGCCGCCAGGCCGCCATCGGCGCGGCCGTCGCCAAGTCCCTGGACAAGACCGTGACCGCGCTCCACGCCCCCCAGGAGCAGGCCCCGGGCGCGGTCCCGCAGGCGCGGCCGGCGGAGTTCGTGACCCCGGACAACCCCTGGAACCAGTGGCCGATGGCGGCCGGCGGTGAGCAGGCCCCGACCCGCACGATCAACGACTACTTCGCGAAGGGAGAGCAGGGGTGACTACCCCTCGGCAGGTGCAAAACCGCTCGCGGTTCTGGAACGCGCGAGTCGCGGAGGCCACGAGCGAGCCGGAGCGGGCCGGGGTCTGGTACGACGCGTGCCGGACCCTGGCCCGCCAGGCCGAACGCGACGGCAAGCCGAACCTGTGGCCCGCGCTCACCAAGGTGCTGCACGACTTCTACAAGAACAACGGAGGGTGACGAAGTTCTTCTTCATCACCGCCTCCTCCTCGCCGCCCGGAGCACCCCAAGGCGCGCGCGTGTCGTGCGCGCGCGAGGGTGCCCAGGCGGTGACCGTCTGTCAACTCCGAGAGGGAGACGTCATGGCCGACGACGACGGCCCGAACAACCTGATCCACTTCCCCCGCGTGGGCTACACCGCCCCGGCCGAGCCCCCCGCGGAACCCCCTACTTCGGCCCCGGCCGACGTGCCGTTCGCCGCCCCCGCAGACGCCTCCCCGGCCACGCCCGAAGCGTTTGCACCCGCGACGCGAACCGACCCGATGGGCGTCATCGCGACCCTGCCCGAGCCTGGTCTCGGGGCCCCGTTCGCCGCCGACTCGGAGCCCGCCGCGGCGCCTGCGACGGCGGGCACGATGGTCCCGGCGACCTTCCGCTCGGAGGGCGCGCAGCCCGCCGCGCCGCGCCTGGGATCGCTGTCCCTGGCGGCGATCCTCGCGGTGTCCCTGGCGGCCATGCGCGGCATCCACTCCGCCGTCGCGGCGGGCCGGGCCAACCGGGAGCAGCGCGAAGCGGTCGCGAAGACCGCGAGCACCGCCAAGGACGGCCCCACCGGGGGCAGTTCGAAGAAGCAGGTGCAGCCCAGCCACGAGTACGGCCGCAAGACCCTCCAGCGGGGTCCTGGCGGTCTGGGAGGCCGCTCCGGCGGCTCGGGTCCGGGCAGGTCCGGGCGGGGCGGCAGCGGGCCGTACAGCGGCTCGGGAGGCCGGGGGCGCGGCGGGTCGACGACCCGCTCGCCCAGCGGTTCCGGCGGTGGTGGCGGTGGTGGCGGCGGGCGCGGACGTGGTCCGGGTACCGGCCCGGGCGGCGGCCGCACCACCTCGCCGAACAAGAACAGCTCCGGGGTCACCCCGCTCAAGCGCACCTCGCAGGGCGGCGGCGTGAACCTCAAGAAGAACCGCGGCCCCGGATCGTCCGGCGGCTCGGGAGGCTCCGGAGGCGGCAAGGGCCCGAACAACAGCGGTGGAGGCGGCAAGAAGAACCGCGGCCCCGGCAGCGGCGGCGGGTCCGGCTCCTCGGGGGGCGGCGGCTCCACCACGAACCGCAAGCGCGGGCCCGGCAGCACCGGGCCCGGGGCCGGCGGTTCGTCTGGCGGCCTGGGCAAGAAGCGCGGACCGGGCTCTGGGACGGGGACCGGCAAGGGCACGGGCCCCGGCACCAAGAGCCCCGGCAAGGGCACGGGTTCGGGCTGGAAGACCACGCCCGGCACGACCACCTCGAAGGGGCCCGGTACCGGCAAGGGAACAGGCACCGGTCCCAAGAGCGGCACGAAGAAGTCGCCGCGCGGCACGACGGGCCCGTCCGGGATCCTGCGCAAGAAGCCGGGCACCACCACCTCCGGCACCGGTCCGAAGACCATGCCGAAGGGGAAGGGCAGCAGCGGCGCGGGCACCACGGCCCCCGGCAGCAAGCGCGGCGGGAAGCAGGGCAAGACCCGCTCCGGCAAGGGCGGGACGGGCCCGGCCTCGGTGCCCAAGGCGCCGGGCGGGAAGTCCCGCAAGGGCAAGAAGCTCAAGCTCTCGTACGGCATCGCGCACGGCACGTTCGCGTCGTCGGTGAAGCAGGACTGCCGCTGCCGCAAGTGCCGGCGCTTCCGCAAGGAGTACAACCGCAAGGTCCTCGGGGCGATGAAGTCCGCGGCGAGGGGCCGGACCACCTTCGGAGAGGCCGTGTACGAGACCGCGAGCAAGCGGCTCAAGCGCCGCCGCAAGAAGATGGGCCCGCCGGTCGTCACGAAGGTCAAGGTCAGGAAGCCGAAGAAGAAGACCGGCCCGAAGACCCAGACCACCAAGCCCAGCGGCATCAAGCCCGCCGGTCCCGCCGCGAAGGCGCCGACCGGTCCGGCCGCGAAGGCCCCGGCCCGCCGCACGCCCTGGTCCACGGCCAAGGCGAGGGCCCGCAAGCGCGCCCGGATGCGCACCACCACGGTCCCCGCTCCCCGCCCGGTGCCGCCGACCGGCACGACCACACCGCCCCCGCCGCCGGGCCCGCCCGTTCCTCCGGCAGCTACACCGGCACCGGCCGCCACGGTCACCAAGGCCACCCCGCTCCCGGCACCACCGGGCGGCGGCACGGTGCCCGGCACCGGCACTGGCATGCCGCGCCTGTCGCCGTTCGAGGCGATGGGCATGGCGACGGCGGTGTCCGCTCCGGCTGGTCCGATCACGGTCGAGCGGGCCGACTCCCCCGGGTCCGGTCCGGCCACGTCCGGCGGGGGACTTCCCGCCGGCACCTCGAGCACGAGCACGAAGGAGAACAGCGTGAGTGACGCCTGGCTGACGAAGTGGGGCAGCGGCAGCGTCGCGGACATGGACGCCCAGCACGAGACCGAGGTCACCCTCGACGACACGCTCGACGTCCTGGAGGAGCTCACCGCGCAGTCGTTCAAGGCTCACGAGACCTGCCGCAAGCTCTCCGAGAAGGCGCGGCAGATCCGGCACGAGCTGGACGACCTCGCCGCCGACCTGCGCTCCACGCACAACGTCATCGGCCGCCTGACCGGCGCCGCGATGGCCAAGCTCGCGGAGTCCATGGAGCTGCTGGCCCGCAAGGCCGACGAGATGTCCACCAAGTCCCTGACGGCGGCGGAGCTCTCCGAGAGCGCGGAGAACGCGATGTTCGACGCCTACCGGCCCCTCCAGCAGGCCACCGAGGACGCGGGCCTGGCCGTGCCCGCCGCCCGCATCCACAACGAGAACTGAGAGGAGATCACGTGAGCGACAACCTCCCCGCCATCCCGGGCATGAACAACGGCGTCGCCAGCACCGGCGGCGCCAGCAGCGGCAACGGCTTCCTCGCCCTGGCCGGCCGGACCGCCCAGCTCGCGGCCGCCGCCCTCTTCCTCAAGGAGGGCATGCACCTGCTCCGCTCCCACATGCAGGCCAACGCCAACGCGGCCAGGCGCCTGTCGGAGATGTGCGGCCAGGCCGAAGTCGAGCCCCGGTTCACCTCGATGATCGAGGACACCTCCGCCGCCCTGACCGGGGTCGCGGAGGCGTCCGGGGAGATGGTGAACGCCGCCGACGCCGTCGACACCGACGCCCGCGGCTTCAACAGCGCGCACGACCGGGAGTACCGCCCCGGCTACGAAGCCTCCAACGGCTCCGGCGTGCGGCAGGCCAAGCCCGGCTTCTACCGGCGCACCGGCCGCCGCAGCTAACGCACCCCACCCTCGCAGCAGCAGGGGCCGTTCCCGCGCCGGGAACGGCCCCTGCTGCCTCCTGCCCCTGAACGGAGGCTGTGTTGAGCACCATCGACCAGGCGGCGCCGGCCGCCGACACCACCAAGCGCGTCCCGGGCCACGTCATCTACCGGCGCGTCCTGGCCGAACGCACCTCCTACGCCCTTGCCGCGGCCGGGATGGCCGTCGGCCCGCAGCTGGACGACAGCGCCTGGTCCTACCTCGCCTCCGGCGGGATCGGCCTGGGCACGCTCGCCTGGCTGTACGCGAAGACCAAGGATGCCGACCAGGGCCTGAGCGCCCTCACCAGGGCACAGCGGGCGATCCCGTTCCTGACGGCCGCCGGCACCTACGTGGCGAACCTGATCACCCCCGGCTTCAACTGGTGGGAGGTCGTCGCCCCGGCCGCGTGGGCGTCCCTGATGGGCTGGATGGCGCCGCTCACCCGCAGCGCCGGCCTGGTCCTGGAGCTCACCGAGCACCAGGCGCAGCACGGCGCCGGTCCCGGGGAGCCGCTGACCTACACCGAGTTCCTCGCCGCGAAGTGGCAGCAGGCCACCGGCGACGGCACCCGGCTGGTGTCCATCCAGCCCTACCGCGCCGACCGGCCCGACTTCGAGGCCGTCGTCGTCGCCCAGGCCGGGAAGGCGGTGCCCACCTTCACAGAGGTGCAGCTGGCCGCCGCGTTCGACTTCCCGGTCGGCACCGTGAAGATCCGCCCGATCCAGGGCTCCGGGCCCGGCCGGATGCGGCTGGTCGCCCGCCCCACCACCGAGGACACCGAGGCCGCCGCCGAAGGCATCCGCGGCCTGTGGGAGTCGGCGGTCGCTGCCCCAGGCGGCGCCGCCCCCGGCGTCCACCTGATCGACTGGCGGTCCGAGCCGCACCGCATCGTCCTCCTGGTCGCTTCGCCCCCGGGCAAGGAGATCCGGCTGCCGCACACGGCGATCTGCTCCGCCTTCGGCATCGACGACCCCTCCCGCCTGGTCATCGAAACGGATGGCATCCGCCAGGGCGTCATCTCCGTCTACAAGACGAACCCGCTGATGAAGGTCCGCAAGGCCACCGTCGAAGACCTGACGATGGACTCCAAGGGCCGCGTCACCATCGGCGTCTGCCACGACGGCAAGCCCGCCCGGATGCGGCTGTGGGATCCCGGACAGGGCGCGCTGCGCGGCATCACCGCCGGCGTCACCGGCGCGGGCAAGTCCGTCCTGCAGAACCTGATCCTCGCCGCGGAGAAGCGCTCCGGCGTCGTCTCCTGGGTCGGCGACGTCCAGGGCGGCATGTCCCTCCCGGAGGCGGAAGGCCGGGTCGACTGGTTCGCCAAGGGCCCGGTGGAGACGCTCCTGATGCTCACGGCCGCGCACGCGGTCATGAAGTACCGCGAGCGGATCTCCAACGAGATGGGCCGCGGCGACTTCGCCCTCAACAAGCCGTGGCCGCTCATCAACATCACACTGGACGAGATCAACCGGCTGCTGTCCCACCCGGACGAAGCGATGCGCAAGGCCACCGCCTACCTCATCGCCGACATCCAGAAGACCGGCCGCAAGGTCGGCATCGGCATCCGGCTCGCCGTGCAGTCCCTGCACCTCAAGGACCTCGGCGACGACGACGCGATCCGCCAGCAGGGCAAGGTCGGCGCGCTGTTCCTCATGCGCACCGCATCCTCCTCCACCAAGGAGATGGGCCTGGACGGCATCGCCCCGGCCGGTTTCCAGATGGAGAACATCCCCGCCCGGATCTACGAGAACGGACAGATCGAGGCGCTGTTCTCCGGCAAGGACGACGAGGACGGCGAGTCCACCGCGGGCATGGCCTACATGTTCCTCGACGGCCGGGCGAAGTTCATGCGCACCTTCTTCGCGGAGAAGAAGGACGGGGTCTACCCCGACCTGATCGCCCTGTACGGCGAGGACCCGCCCACCGGGCTGACCGAGGGCGAGGCCAAGGCCGCGCAGGCCGGAGCCGCGATCTACGGCGTACGGCACACCAACCCGTACGCCGACTGCGACACCCTCGCCCAGGCGTTCTCCGACGCCCCCGGCAGCAAGCCGGCGGCCGGCACCCCGGCCCCGGCCACCGCTGCGGACACCGACGGCGACAGCGGCGAGGCACCCGCCCCGTTCGAGGCGCCGTTCGGCATCCCGTTCGGCGACAGCGGCCCCGACATCGGGGAGGAGCCCGGCCTCCAGGACCAGATCCTCGAACTGCTCGCCGACGGACCCAAGCAGCTCAAGGAGCTGCGCGCCGCGCTGCCCGGCTTCCAGCCCTCCAGCGTCAGCAACGCCTGCTCCCAGCTCAAGGCGAAGGGCCTGGCCATCTCGCGCAAGCGGGGCCTGTGGCAGCTCGCCGACAACTGACCCGCACCCACCACTCACTCACCGAAGGAACCGATACCCGTGGCCCTGTCGATCTCCCTGGTCCTCCTGCTCGGCATCATCGTCGTCATCCTGGTGCGCACCGGCTACCAGCGGATCATGCCGGGCATCGCCGTCTGCCTGTTCGGCTTCTTCCTCGCCAGCACCGGCATCGCCCCCACCATCACCAGCGCCGTGTCCTCCCTCACCGGTTGGATCAGCAGCTTCTGACCATCCCGATCCCGACCCGCCGAATGAGAAGGAGAACGACGATGAACCGCCCCCTGGTCCTGGTGGTCGACGCCGCCACCGACGTCCTCGCGGCCAGCCCCGAGGCCCGCGCCCTGGTCGACGAGCTGCTGCGCACCGGCCGCCGCAACGGCCTGGTGGTCCGCTCCCACAGCCGCCGGCCGCTGCAGTACCCCACGCCCGACGCCCTCGAGGCCGCCGCCGACCAGCAGTAGCCCCGCCCCGCTCCCCCGCCCCTGCGCCCTCCCCGCCACCACGCGGGGAGGGCGCCCGCGTCTGCCCCCGAAACGGAGATCACCATGGACTTCGACCACATCACCCGCCCGCTGTCCGACTCCGAGGCCAAGGCCGAAGCCGAGCGGATCATCGCCGAAGCGATGCGCCCCGAGCGCCACTTCCCGACGTCGTTCCGCGACGACACCCCGCTGCCCGCCTACGGCGACACCCCGCCCGAGAAGCAGGACGACAAGCGGATCGTCCCGGCCTGGGCGGCCGGGATCGCGGTCGCCTCCATCGGTGTCGGCGCCGGCATCACCGGCGTCGGCTGCGGAGCCTGGCTCGTGCTCCAGGGCCTGGCCTCCGTCACGCTCTACGGCGTCCTCATGGTCACCCTGCCGTTCGCAGGCGTCGCCATGGTCGCCACCGCGATCGGCGGCGCGTTCAGCAAGGCCCGCAAGTCCGTGCCGAAGACGGTCTACGAGGGCCCGGTCGTGCAGAACACACAGATCAACAACACCAGCAACCAGCGCGGGATGTTCTCCCGCACCCGCAACGACGTCCGCTGACCCGGGCGCCCTGCCTCGTATCCGAACACCTCGCCCGCGGGCCGGGGCTTCGGGTGCGGGACAGGCCGTCCGGCCTCACGGATCAGTCGTAGTCGATCCAGATACGGCCCTCGGTGTCGACCTCGGCACCCCGGATCTGGCCGTCGACGATCGCGCCGTTGATCGTCACCTCGACGTCGTAGTCCACGTCGATCCACAGCACGCCGTCGTCGTCGGTGAACGCGGGCCAGATCTGCCCGTCCGTGTCCACGACCTCTTCGAAGACGACTTCCTCCGGCTCATCGCGGGTGAACCACCCCATCGCAGCCGCCTCCCCTCTCTCCCGGGCCCGTCGCTCACAGCTTGGCCCACTCGCACGCTCCGTGAACACCACATCGACAACAAGGAGTTGCCCCGTGCAGTCCAACGACAACACCGGCCCCGGCCGCCAGGAGCTCGCCTACCTCCCCGTCCCGCTCCCGAAGACACCGGCCAAACCGCCGCGCCTCGCCGCACTGCGCGACTGGTGGAAGCGCGCCTGGGACATCGACGGCGTCCTGTACGACATGTGGGACGACGTCCTCAGCGCCCCCGACGACGGCCTGCGCCACATGGCGCCCTGGCTGCGCGCCGTCCTCATGGTCGCCGGGGTCTCCTTCGTCGTGCTGATGGCCGAGGCCGCCGGCGAAATCCTCCTCCAGGCCCTGCACCAGATCCTCACCGCCGCGCCCAAAGTGCAGGTCGGCATCGACACCTCCAACGGCGTCGCCGCCGTCGTCGACCAGCCGGTGCGCACCTACATCGCCCAGCACTCCGCCGGCCTCCCGGTCGCAGCCTCCACCGTCTACACGCTGTGGCTGCTCACCGGCATCACCGGCCTGGTCCTCGGCTTCCTCACCCGCAACAACGCAGTGCGCGCGATGTGGACGGCCTGGGGCGCAGCCACCGTGTTCATGGTCTGGACGGCCACCCCGGACACCAGCCGCCCCGTCGCCGCCGGCCTCGCCGCCCTCGCCTGGACGCTGCTGTCCGCGGTCGCCCTGCGCGGCCTGACCCTGCGCCGCCGCGTCATCGGACGCCCGGCCAAGGTCAGCGTCCGGCCCGAGATCCACGTCCCGGTGCCGTACCCGGTCCCGGCCGAGCCCGCCGCACAGCACCCGCACAGCAGCTGCCCCTTCCGGGACTGACTCCCGGTCGCTCCGCCTGGTCCTCGCCCACCCCGCTCCCGGGTGGGCGAGGGCTGGACAGGCCGACCGGCCGCCTCGCACCGCGCCCGCCGACGAACAGCCGACGGCGCGGTGCTTGCTGTCCACCGACATCAGGAGGAACCGCTCGTGCTCATCCCCCGCCCGCGCCGCCGGATCGGCCGGCCCCGCCCGCAGCGTCCCGGCACCCGTTACCCGCTGCCTCAGCGCCGGTTGCCCGGTACCTGGAGCAGGTGATGGCCGACCAGGACCAGGACCTGGTCGACGTCGACCCGTACGACCCCGGCGACGGCTCCTTACCAGTCTTCCGGTGGAAGCAGGCCGGGCACGCGAACCTCGCCACCCGCCGCCAGCTGCGGGAGATGGGACTGCGCCCCGGCGGCCAGGAGCCCGTCGCCCGAATCGAATGCCGCGGCGGCAAGCGCTTCGCGTGGCTGTACCGGATCGACCTGGCGAAGCCGAAGCGCCCGATGACCCTCGCGAAGGAGGCCGCGCTCGACAAGGCCATGGCCGCACGCCAAACGTGCGGCACCTGCCGTCGGCGCTACTTCCACTGCCTCCCGCTCAAGACCTTGGGGTCCTGCCTGGAGTGCTTCGACGGCACGCCCGCCGACCCCGCCTCCTACATCGCTCCCCCGGCCAAGCACCTGCTGGCCGCATGATCCGAGAGGACATCAGCCCATGAGCACCGCCACCCTCGCCGCCTTCACCGAGCCCGACCGCCCCAAGAACCTGCTGATCAGGTTCATCACCGTAGGCGGCTCGTACGTGGACGTCACCGGCCACGGCAAGCACTCGGACAAGAACCGCTGGAACTGCCACGGCTGCGGAGACTCCTCCGACCGGCCCGAGGAAGACTTCCTGTTCCGCATCCGGCCGGACGCCAACAGCCACGCCGCCAACTGCCGCGCCATCCCGCTGCGGCGACCGGCTGCCGTCTGCGCGCCGCCCTGCTGCTCGCCGCCGCCTTCCCGCTCGCCGCGGCGACGGCCGCCGTCGTGCTCAAGGCCGGCCACTGGCGGCTGTACGCCGACCGGCACCGCATCGAGCTGACGCCCCGGCCCCGCCGCTCCTGCCCCGACTGCCGGGGCGCGGGCGGCTGGTGGGTCGGCGGTGCGAACCCGGAGATGGAGGCGTGCGGCTGCTGGTCGGACCGGCGCGAGCTGCGCGTCCGGCTCCTGCCCGTCCCGGCCTGGCCGGACAACGAGCCCCCCCGTTCTGAACGACCCGACCCCGGCCACACCGGCCGGGGTCGGGACCGCCGGGTGGCCGCGCATCGGCAAAGGGCCGGCCACCCCGCTCCCTCACCCTCTTCGAGATCAGGAGACCTCCAGCATGCATCGTCCCGCCGTCTTCGCCGCCCTGCTCGGGCTGACCCGCGCCGCCAGCGCGGTCGGCGACTTCTGGGTCCAGAACGACTTCTGCGCCCGAGTGAAGGGTGCCTCCGACGACGCCCCGGTGACCTACGAGGACCCGGCCACCAAGGAGAAGACCACCCACGGCACCGCCGACGGCCGCAAGGCGTGCCTGCACCACTGCGTCACCTACACGGCCACGCAGGCGGTCGTCGCCGGACTCGGGGCCCGCGCGCTGGGCATCCGGGTCCACCCCGGCGCGGCCGCGGCCGCGCTCGCCCTGTCCTTCGGCACGCACTACATCGCGGACCGCCGGGTGCCGGGCCACGGGGTTCTGGAGAAGCTCGCCGACAAGACCGGCAAGACCAACTTCTACAAGCTGGCCTCGCACG
Organism: Streptomyces sp. NPDC046870; assembly: GCF_040704595.1. Lineage (NCBI taxonomy): Bacteria > Bacillati > Actinomycetota > Actinomycetes > Kitasatosporales > Streptomycetaceae > Streptomyces > Streptomyces sp. NPDC046870. The sequence goes on along the minus strand of NZ_JBEYXM010000033.1, from coordinate 33,670 downwards.
GAATGAACGGCGCCTTCCACCTCGACAACTCCTGGCACCACGGCTGGGAGACCGTCGCCGCGCTCATTGCCACGGCCAAGGCCACCACCCGGTGACCGGCCAGCCCCGGACGCGACTGGAACGCGTACGCGCCTCGGTCGGGATCGCTTCGCTGGCCCTCCAGCAGATCGAGGACGACCTTCGCGCCGGCGACGTCGACCAAGAGGAGCTCGCCGCGATCCTGCGCGAGCTCATCGAGGACACCGACCCGCCCGGCGGGTTCATGGCGGCCGTCGCGCAGCTGCTCACCGCCGCCGCGCGTCGTGCCGAGCAGGTCGAGCCGGACCGCGACGGCGACGCCTCGTGTCCCCTGCACGAGGCCGCCGCCCTGATCACCGACAACGCCGGGCAGCGCCTGATCTGGGCTGCCCGCGCCCTTCACCCGCAGCAGGGAGGCATCTGATGGCGAGCGCGAAGGCGACGAACCCGCCCCGAGGGGAGTGCACGCAGTGCTGGTTCCACGCGTACGCCAGCCGCGAGGCCCACGCCGGGCTCGGTCCGCGTGAGGACTGCCCGCAGTGCGTGGACCACATGAAGAACGGCCACCCCGACCACATGATCGTCCGCTGACACCGCTGCGCGAAGCCCCCGCCCCTGCTCACCGCCCACGGCGGGCAGCGCCCCCATTCGGGCTGCCCGGCGCCCTCACCCGCAAGGAGATCTCGCATGACCGAGCTGATCTACCCGCAGATGCCCGAGCACAGCCTGGTGGTCCTGATCGGCCCGTCCGGCGCCGGGAAGTCCACGATCGCGCGCACCTGGCCCGCCTCCCAGGTCCTGTCCCTGGACGCGCTGCGCGAGGTCGTCAGCGACGACGCGGGCGACCAGGACGCGACCAGCGACGCGGTCGCCGCCCTGCACCTGCTCCTGGAGGCGAGGATGCGCCGCCGGCTGTTCACCGTCGTCGACGCGACCAACGTCACCAGGTCCGCCAGGGAGCCGCTGATCGCCGCCGCCAAGCGGCACGACATGCTGCCCATCGCGGTCATGGTCGCCACCCCCAGCAGCGTCTGCATCGAGCGGCAGGGGCCGCGGCCGGCCAACCGCACGGTGCCCAAGGACGTGGTCGCCAAGCAGCACCAGGCCATGGTCGCCTCGCACCGGACCCTCAAGACCGAAGGGTTCTCCGAGGTCGTCTTCTCCGACAGCCTCTACCGGCTGCTGCCGTTCCTGGAGCGCCTGAGCGAGACCCGGCAGGCCGACCTCGGCCTGGACGGCAGTGCCGGCCTCGGTGACCTGAACCTTGTATCCCGGGTGTTCGGCGAGGAGATCCTGCCGCTGTGGCAGTGGAAGCCCGGCTCGAACGTGGCCGACGGCGACCGTGTCGCGGAGATCCGCCTCGGTCAGCAGTACCTCACCCTCGCCCTGCGCACCGACGTCGACGGCGAGGGCGACGTCGGGTTCGACGTGCTGGTGCCGTGCCCGCACGACGACGAATGCACCGGCCGGGCCTGGGTGCCCGCCTACAGCGTCACCTGCCTCTTCCGCGCGCTCAACGGCGACCTGGACGACGACGAGGACATCGTCTGCACCGCCCACGGCCCGAACAACGGCGACGACCAGGACGACGACCTCGAGGCGCAGGACCTCGAAGTGATCCACGGCTGACGGACCTCCGTGCCGCCCCGACCCCGCCACAGCGCCGGGGCCGGGGCGGTCGCGGTGGTCCCTCACCACCGCGATCACGAGAGGAGACGGACGTCATGGCCCAACCCCCGTACTACGAGGTCGACGTCCCCATACGGAGCACCGAGACGCCCACCCTGCGCGGGGTGCACGTCTTCACCGGCTGGGCCGACAGCCGAGACGCCGCCGTGAAGGCCGCCCACGAGGTCTACGACGCGGCCCGCGCCGCAGCGGAGGCCGGACGCGAGATCCCCCACGGGCGCCCGGACGGCTGGTCGGCCTGCGGATACCGGCCCGGCTGGGAGCTCGACTGGCCCGCCGCAAAGGCCGGCCCCTGGAGGAGCCCGTACAGCTGGCTCAACTCCAAGCCCTTCGAGATGTAGCTCTGCCCCGGGACAGCCGCACGTGCTTGGCGGCTTCGACGGCTGCCCCGGGCCCACCCAACCCGTACAAGACGAGAGGGAAATCCTCAGTATGGACTCCGTTCTGCGTGCGCAGGGCCGGATCGGCTCGCGCACCCTCCTGATCACCAGCGCCGCCCTGCCGCTGACCGGCTGGGCGATCCACGCCGCCGCGCTGCACAAGCAGCTCGCCGCGACCCGGAAGGACCCGCTGACCGGCCTGCTGCGCCGCGACGCCTACACCGCCCGTGCCCGCCGGCTCCTGGCCCGCCACGGCGACGACACGGCCGTGATCATGGTCGACCAGGACCACTTCAAGGCCGTGAACGACACGATGGGCCACCAGGCCGGCGACGCTGTCCTCGCGGCGACCGCCGCCCGGCTCACCGCGTGGTCGGGCCCGCGCGCGTCCGTCGGCCGCCTCGGAGGCGATGAGTTCGCCGTCGTCCTGCCGCTGCCCGCCGCACGTCTGGAGCAGCGCCTCGCGCAGCTGGTCCGCATGCTGCACACCCCGGTCGTCCTCGAGGACGACCGCACCGTCGACGTCGCCGCCTCGGTTGGCGCCGCGACCCCGCACGCGGTCGGGACCCGCGACCTGTCCCTGCTGCAGCGGGCCGCCGACGCCGCCCTCTACGACGGCAAGTACTCGGGCCGCGCGCACCTTGCGACGAAGGAGCACGCGAAGGTGGCGTCCATCAACGGCCGGCGCGCGGGCCGCCCGGGCACGGCTGTGTGGGGGCGAGCCGCATGAGCCTGGCCACCCTGCCCGAGGGCGACTGGATCCGCGGCATTACGATCCGCCAGCCCTGGGCGACCTGCATCCTCGCCGGGAAGAACCCGGAGAACAGGCCCGTGCACTGGCCATGGCAAGGCTGGGTCCTGATCCACGCCGGGAAGAAGAAGCCGGAGCCGGCCGTGCTGCGCGACCCGCTGGTCGCCACCGCGATCCGCGGCCGCGAACTGCACCTGGGCGCGGTCATCGGCATCGCCCGCCTCACCGGCTGCCACCTGGACCAGGGGCCCGAGAAGTGCACCAGCCCCTGGGCGGAGCGCGACGCGCACCACCTGGTCCTCGCCGACGTCCAGGAGCTCGCCCTGCCCGTGCCCGCCACGGGCGCGCTTGCGGCCTGGAAGCCGACGCCGGACCTGCTGGCGCAGGTTTTCCAGCAGATGCCCAACTTCCGGCCGTGACCGGCCAGGGACGCACGAAGCAGAAGCCGCCGTTCGAGCCGGGTCTGATCCCGGCTCCCGGCGAGCTTCTCGTCTGGCGCGACGCCCAGCACTTCGACCGCTGGCAGGACCTCTCCTGCACGCTGTGCGGCCAGCCCACGCCCATGCGCTCCCACTCCGGCGAGCCCGTGCACAAGGCATGCGCGGAGGGCTGGATCACCGCCAACCCCGTGGAGGCCCGCCGCGGGCGGTTCGCCTCCGACCTCACGCCGAAGCCCAAGGGCCAAGGCGACCACGCCTGACCTCCACCTGGAGGACCTCCATGAGCAGCACCGACCGCGACGTCGACCACGCCCTCGCCTACCCCGAGCCGCCGGCCTCCCCGCTCTGGCACCGCCACGGCAGCGTGAAGGCCCGGCCGCTCACCCCCGAACAGCAAAAGCGCAACCGCGAGCTGCTGGACATCGCCCTGCGCAAGTCGCGCACCAGGGCCGCGTAGGAGGGCCGGTCATGTTCACCGACATGAAAGAGGCCCTCGCAGCCGAGGACCTCGAACTCACCCCGCTCCGCGACGACCAGAACGCGGCCGCCTCCCTGACGGTCGCCCACCACTCTCGCGACAAGGCCGACCTCATCGACCTGCTGGGCGCGCTCGGTCTGCCCTGCGGCGAGGACGACCTCGTACGCCTGCTTCCGCACCTCACTACCCCCGACGACTCCCCAACCGGAGAGACGATGCCCACCGGAACCGTCAACGCCTTCATCGCCACCGCCGTCTCCATGCTGAACAACGGCGACAGCCCCGAGCACGTCCGCGGCACCCTCGGCCTGTCCGAGGACGAACTCACCGAGGCCGTCCGGCACGCCGGACTGCCCGCCACCGACACGGACACCGGGGCCGGCACGGGCATTCCGGAGACGGCCGCGGCAGCGCCCGACAGCACGATGGACGCCGACGGAATCGAGGCTCTGCTCGTGTGGGCGGAGAACCACCCTGCTGCCGGCATCCGCAACCGGGCCGCCCGGGTGCGCAGTGATCTCACCGAGCTGACCGAGCGCCGTGCCGACGACGAAGCGCAGCGTCAGGCAGAAGAGCGCGTCGCGAGGGCCAAGGCCGAACTGGAAGCCGCCCAGGCGCAGCTGCGTGCGGTGAAGGCCGGCGGCCACACCGCCACGGCGGTACAGGCCGCCCCGCGCCCGGCTCCCGCTCCGGATCCGGCGGCTCCCACCGGCAAGCGCAGCAAGGAAGAGCTGGCCGCGATCCGCACGTGGGCCCGCGCCAACGGCCACCAGGTCGCCGACCGGGGCAACCCGGCCAAGGCCGTCGTCGACGCCTACGACGCCGCCCACCGCACCACCAACCTGGCGGAGGCGAGCTGATGGACGCCATCCCGCTCGCACTGGACGGCTACCTGGCCGCCGAACCCGAACCCGGCGACCGCGACGGCACCGCCTACTGGCGGCTGAACTGCTCCACGGGCACCGACCACCTGGTGGAAGAAGCGGTCATTCCCTGCACCACCATGGAGCCGGACATCGCGCACGCCATGCTCACCGAACGGCAGCCCGGCGACCTGCTGCGCATCATCGGCCACCTCACGCTCCCGGACACTGCCGACGGGGTCATCCGGCTGCACGCCGACACCCTCGAAGTGCTCTGGGAAGCGCCGTTGCTGGACGTGCACGGGGACGACGCGGACACCGCGACCGCGATAGACGCGGACGCGGACCGCAACAGTGCGATCGCGGCTCTCGCCGAAGCCCTCACCGGCTTCGGACCGGCCGCACCCGGCCCCGGGCAGAGCATCCGCATCCACATCAGCCCGACAGGAACCCTCGGCTCGGGCCTGGAGCACTGCCACAGCTTCGACGTCACCCCGGCCATGGCCCACCGGCTCGCCGACTACGTCGACGCCATGAACTGCTACCTGGACAGCGAACGCCCCGACGGTGTCGTCCTGGACCCGGAGACCATCGCGGACCTGACCGAACTGTTCGAGGACATCGACCTGATCGACCTCACCAACACCGTCCTCAACGCGACCCGCCCCGAGCACCGACCCGCCGTCACGCAGGCGATGGACGACATGTTCGGCGACATCCCCGCACCCGAGGACACCGACCCGTGACCCTCAGCCACCCCCGAAGGGAGGCGAACCCGATGACCACCCAGCCCCAACGCACCGTCCTTGAGCGGTTCCCCGCCGGAGGCCCCCGAGGCTCATGGCCGGCGGAAGAGTACGCCGCCGTCCAGCGCGCCCGGGGCAGGCCGGACGCCCAGGTCGTGATGGACCTGCCCAGCGACCAGTTCCTCGTGGTCACCCACACCACCAACTAGCACCACCACCCCCGAGCGCCGCGCCCCGCCGTCCAGGGCGGGCGCGGCGCTCTTGTCTGCGACAAGGAGCACACCACATGGCCCGCATCACCATCCGCGTCGAACCCCGCCACGAGGACAACAGCCGCTGCGAGCACGACGTGAAGCCGTCCGGCAAGCCGCGCGACCCCGCCTCCGGCTGCACGGGCCGGACCGCGTACGCCGTCGTGTGCTCGCACCACGGCGACGTCGGCGACACCCACCACGTCAAGGTCCTCGCCGAGCCCGCCGCCCGCGAGCACCGCCAGGAGCACCTCGCCGCCCTGCACACCCGGTGATCCCGGCCCGGCCGGGACCCGCCGTGCCTGCGGGGCGGCCGTCGACGCCAACTCCGGCCCGCCTCACCGCACTACCACTGACCTCAACCCGCTCTGCGAAGGGATCCCTCCGCATGCCCAAACCCGACACCGAACACGTCCTCTTGCTGACGTCGTTCGGCTTCCTCCACCTTCCCAAGGACGCCGACGGTCGCCCCGTCCCACCGTCGGCCGACCGCATCGAGGACGTCCGTGACCGGCTCCGTGACCCGGCCGCCGCCCGCGACATCCTCGACCTCGACGGTCTCAACCCCCGCGTCCAGGACGTCGTTCTGAACACCCCCGGCGCCCGCGAACTGCTCGCCAACCTCGCTGACTACGCGACCCTGCCTGCGGGCCCTCGCCGCATAGCGATCGGTTGTGCAGGCGGCAAGCACAGGGCATCCGGGCTCACCGAGCTCCTTGCCCGCGAAGTCCGCGCCCGCGGCCGCCAGGTCGACGTCGAACACCTCCACATCCACTTGCCGCGCGTCCTCAAGACGACCGACACCAGCACTGGAGCGAGCGCGTGACCACCACGGGCCTGTACGAGATCGAGACCAACGAGGGCGACGACGGCACCACGCACCCCGTCGAACAGCTCTGGACGCCCAGCGAGGACGCGGCAGAGAACGGCTTCGTCGTCCATCGCGGCCTGTACGTCACCGGGATCAACGACCCCACCGACGACCACCTCTACCCGATCGGTTTCGTCGTCCTCGGACACCAGGGGTGGGCCGACACCATCGAGGCCGCCGCCTACATGGCCCGGATCCACGGCTGGCGGAACCTGCATCTGTACCCGGGTGACGACCCCTCCGTAATCACCCCCGCATCCCGCGCGCCGTCCTCACGCACGGCGTCTTCTTACGGCACCCGCACCCGGACCACGGCTGCGGATGCGAGTGGGATGAGACTGGCGGATGGCGTAGGCACCCAGCACTGAGCCCGGCGCGGTCCCGATCACTGCCATGCGACACCCGGCCGCTCTGGTGACCGCCGCCAGCATCCCCAACCCCGACGAAGGCGCGCCCGCGATCTGGGCGGTCTGACAGGCGTCACGGCAAAGGCCCGTACTTCCTGCCAATCCGCAGGGGGTACGGGCCTTTCTGCGTTGGAGGATCAGACCGGCTGTTGCTCCTGCTCCCCCAGCTCAAGCAGCAGGGCCTGGTACTCCTCGGGATGCTGCTCGTGGAGGATCTTCATCCACACTCGTGCGCCCTGGACGAAGTGTTCGCTGGTCATCTTCAAGTGAAGATGCCGGACGATGTAGACCGCATCGTCATACGGCAGTCGCCTCGGCTGCTCGCCTTCGCCCTCGCCCGAGCTCTCGCCCTGTTCGGAACCTGCCCCGGCGGGAGTCTCAGCCGGGCCTTCTCTTCCGGCGGGGGTATTAACGCCGTTAACGGTCGACGGTTCGGCCAAGGTCTGCTCGGCTGCCCCTCCGGGGGTATTAACGCCGTTAACGGTTGAGGGCGCGCTTCTCTCTTCCGAGAGCTTTCGCCGCTGGCGCGGGGGCTTAACGGCGTTAATAGCCTTCTCCGCCTCGCCTGCCTGCTGCTCCTTGGGGAGTCGGCCGATCCGGCGAGCCGGTTCCACCTTGAGCTCGCCGGTTTCCACCTTCTCCTGCAGATCCGGTGTGAGCTCCAGCAGCGCCAGGCGCTGGGAGACCCAGGCCGGAGTCTTCCCCAGCCTCTTGGCCACCTGCCCCTGCGAACCATGGGCCTGTACAAGTTCCTGGATGGCCTTCGCCTGGTCCATAGGAGGGACATCCACCCGGTGGATGTTGGCGATAAGCGCGGCTTCCAGGATGTCCGCTGCGCTGGCAGCGAGGTCGTCGTTGACGTCGATACGCAGCTCGGTGAGTCCTGCGAGCTGCGCAGCGGCCAGGCGCCGGTTGCCGTCGATGACGACGTACTCCGCCTCTTCGCCGATTGCCGACTCCTGCCCAGGGTGGGCGTTCAGGAAGGCCGCGCGCCGTGCCACCGTGACGGGCTGGATCTGCCCCTTGGCTCGCAGAGACTCTGCCGTCTCTTCGATCTCCGTGAGCTCATCCCGGGGGTTGAACGGGTTGCTGGCGAGCAGCTTGAGCTCCACCTTGGCCGGAGGCCGTTTCCCTTCACCGTTCATGATCTGCTGGCGGGTCCGGATGCGGCGTGGCGCCTTCTTCTCGCCGCCTTCCTCCTCATCCATGCTGAACCCGCGGGTGATCCGGCCCTGAGGGGGTGTCATACGGCAAGCTCCTTCGCCAGATCGCGCATCACCTGCGCGTGCTCACTGTCGGGCGCGTACTCCAGCAGCGGGATCTCACCGTCTGCAGCCTCCCGGCCCTCCTTCAGATCACCGATCACGGCCAGGACCGCTGGGGAACTGCTCTTCTCCCACTCGTCCCTGTTCTGCTTCACGAGCTTGCCGCGCCGGCTGTCATAGGCGTTGATGATCAACCCTAGGTAGTCGACCTGGATCCGACCTTTCTTGCACAGGTCGTCCATCTGGTTCTTCAGAAGACGAAACGCCCTGTGTGAGGCCTTGTTGGCCCAGACCGGGGTGATGACGCCAGACCGGTCGGCGAGCTCTCCCTCGCGGCGGCGGACGTAGTACAGCGCGGTGTCCATGTTCAGGCCCAGGCTGGGTGGACCGTCGATGATGATGACGTCGTAGTCAGCTTCGAGCGGCTCCAGAGCCCGCTCGAGAGCGGCCTCGCTGAAGCTGACCTTGGACAGGGCGACGTCGCGCAGGAATGCGTCGTCGGATGCGGGGAGCAGGTGAAGGCGATCGCCGAACCGATCGCCGTCCAAGGCCACCAGCAGGTCGTGGATGTCGCCCCTGGCGGTTCCATCCATGTGCATCATCAACGTCTCGACGTCGTCCTCGTACATGAGGTCCTCGAAGCCGAGCTCTGCCGTGAGGTGCCCCTGCGGGTCGTAGTCGACGAGGAGCACGCGATGGCCGGCCTCCGCGAGCGCCTGGGCGATCCCGGAAGAGAGGAAGGTCTTCCCGACGCCGCCCTTCTGGTTGGCCACTATCACTCGCACCACAGGCTGCGACACCAGCGGTGCAGACGGGGACGGGTGATTGTCGAGCCACAGAGTGAGCGCTTGGGCCAGCCCCTGCACATAGGTGACGCCCCGCTCAGAGCAGGCCGCCTTGAACTTGTCGGGCTCACCGGCAGGGAGGAACGTTCCCCACGTCTTCGCACCGTCGGTCCTCACTTCTGGCAGACCGTCTGCTTCGTACCACGCCTTGATAGCGTGCTCAGTCGCGTCCTGGATGTCCATTCCGTGCTCAAACGCACGGATCTTCAGATGCCTGCGCAACTGGGGAGTGAGGGCTGTAATTAGCTTCTCTCGCTCCCCTCGGGGGCTAGGGATGCTCATGTGGCCGAACATTACTAGGTCAGGTGATGGCGGGCCGGTAACGGCTCCAACTCACATTTGCTGCGACTAGGGAAGGCCCCTGCCTGGGGCCCAGCGCGCGGCGGCATGGAGGATGATCGGGGGCATGCCTAGGAAGCCACCACCCCCAACCTACGTCGACCAGTTGCTGTCCGAACTCACAAGCATCGAGGGCTCCTACGCCTCCATCCTGGAAAGCTCTCAGGTACGGGCGAGGCAGATGGACCTTGGGGGCGTAACGATCATTGGCCATCCGTGGGCCTGGGCGCCCAGCAGTCCGGAGGTAGAGGCACGCAGGATGGAACTCCTACGACAGGTGCGCGACTGGGCACCGCGATTCCAGCTTCTCTTCCCTCACCCCACACCGGCCGTGCAGCGCAGCATGGACGACGGGATCCGGTTGCTGGAAGACTGGCTCGTCCGCGAAGGCCGGGTGAAGAACCGTGCTCCCAAGGACATCACCGGAGCGGTGACACGGCTGCGGGAAGCCACAACGGCACTGCGTGGACTTGTTCAGCTGCTGCCGCAGGACGACTGGCCGGTGCGGGTGGTCGTCGACACCAACGCCTTGATGGACGACCCCGACGTCACGGTGTACCAGGACGCCGTCGACAGCCCGCGCTACATGGTGCACCTCCTGCCCGTCGTACTGCGCGAGATCGACGACCTCAAGCGCAGCCACAACCGCCCCGAGCGCAGGGAAGCCGCGAAGAAGGCCGACCGGAGGCTGAAGGCGATGCGCGACAACGGAGACGTTCGCAAGGGAGCCCGCGTCGCCGGCGACGTCTACGCCGTCTTCGAGCACATCGAGCCCCGCGCCGACGGACTCCCCACCTGGCTGGACCTGGACGTCCCCGACGACCGCTTTATCGCCTCCACGTTGCTCCTGCAGTCCGCCCACCCCGGGTCCAAGCTGTACGCCGCGACCAGCGACATCAACCTGCAGACCAAACTCGCGGCGGTCGGTCTCCCCTACGTAGAAGGCCCCGCCTCTACGTGAGCCGACGGTGTGACCGCCGTCCGAACCGCCGATTGACCACCTAAGCCGGAGGAGCCGCTCCCGCATGGGTGCATCGAGCCCCACGGAACGCGATCGCGCGATCCACCGTCGCGTGGGCCACTACATGGCCGACGTGGCCAAGCTGTTGCTGCGTGATGGCTACCCCGTGGTCTCGATCAGCTCGTGCCCGCCAGAGGAACTGGGCGACTCCGAAGGTGACGGCGGTGGATACGTCGACCTCGGCCTCGAGGTGGTCGCTCAGATGAACGGGGCGCCGAAGGACGTGCTGGACATCCACTTTGACTGGAGCACCAGCAGCGGCTGGTCCCTAGTTATGGAAGTCCGTGGCGGAACGCCGATCGAGCGCTGGATGGGAGCCGGCCTGACGCCAGCCCCCGAGAAGGTCGCTGGCTTTCTCCTCTCCAGCCTCCTGGACGTCCGCAAAGCCGGTAGCGAGGACCAGCCCTACTACCGCAAGCCGGGCCATGACCTGGACGCTCTGGCCGAACGACTCGCCCCGTTCGACAGGGCAGGCTCGTTCAACAACCGCTTCCGGAACGCCCGGAACGCGACCGCAGAGCGTTGGGGGATCGATGCCATGCTCGGAGAGGACACCGTCCTCTCCATCCTGGCCCGTACCGGGGAACTCGCTGCCCTCCAGCATTTGGTCCAGTTCGTCGCCATGAGTGGCGACCTGCGCGAAGTGGCCGTACGACTCCGCGCGGACCTGAAGGTCCGCGTGGTTACTACGACAGACAGGAACCAGGGCACGGCCGTCACGAGGCACAGCACTGGGGCTGAACACGCGAAGCAGCAGCGACATACGGACCGCGGCTGAACGATCCTGGGCGCAGTATTCGCACGGGTTGGAGCGGCACGCCCACGTAAGGGTGAGATGGCCGTCGGCGATCGGGAGCGCTCTACGGTTCGGGGTGGCATGACACGAACGCCTACCGCCGCCGTCGCAGCGCCCACGCCGCTTGTGACCCAGTCCGGCCAAGGCTCCCCCGGCATCCGCTGGCACGGGCCCGTGCAGACTTCCCGCCGCCAGACTCGTTCGGCTGACCCGGGAGGAGCGTGGGTTCCCTGGAGAAGCGCATGACGAAGAACGGCTCCAACGTCCGCAAGGCCCGCATCCGTGCACAAGCCAGCAAAGCGGGAATCAGCCACCGCCAGGCAGCCCGCGAGGTGGACGCAAAGCGCGCACAAGAAGAAGCCGCTCATGCGGCGCAGAAGGCAGGACTCCGCGCCTTCATCCACAATCCCGAAGATCTCGCCGAGGAGCGGACGCGGTACCTGAGTCATATGCTCGCCGCTGAGCTGCCCGACATGGTCGTGGTCTGCCTGTTCGTACTGGCGGACAGGCTCGGCACCGGCAAGTACACCGATACGCAGGGCATCAGCTTCACCGTTCCCGAATTGGCGAACCTCACCGGCATGTCGCTTTCGGCAGTGGAGGACAGCCTGAACCTGGCCCGAGCCCACGGCTGGATGACCGGGGACTCCTCCGACGACGCTCGTCTCTGCGTACCGGGCGAGGACATCGACATGTACGAGAGGTTCCTGAAGCGAATCAGTCAGCCTGTCCGTGACAGCGAGCTGCATAACCGAGTGCTTGAACAGATCGAGCAAGAGCGCAGCCGACAGGCGCGGGAAGCTGAAGTGACGCGATCCGTGATCGCGCAGTTCTTGGCTACAAGGACACCGCATGCCGCCAGCTGATACCCGACTGTGCGGGAGACCCGACTGAGGAATCTCCCGCACAGCATTCGCACGGCGTCGTCAGGCGTCGTCCCCGGGCAGCAGCGGCATCGCCTCCTTCCATCGGACGGGCTGAAGCTGGCGGCAGCCGGCGGGGCACCAGCGGTCCTTGATGACCTCTCGCTGCGGGAGGGAGAACTGGGCGCTGAGGACCAGGTACACCAACTCCGTGGTGACCGTGTGGCAGAGGGCGCAGGGGATTCCGTCTCTGGTGATTTCCATGCGCGGGAGAGTGCACACACCGGTGGCTTACCGTCTCGGGCTGGCCTGGCGGTCCGCCTGGCGGGCGCTCCGGTAAAGATCTGGCGATGCCCTCCCGCCCGGCGGGAAGGACCCCGGATCGCGCTTTTGCGCAGGTCAGCGCTGGGGTTCCATGGGCCGATGATCAGCATGTCGCCAGTCCGCCCGGGGAACGGGTGGCGCTACCTCTTCCGTGGTGTGATGGTCGGCGACGGCCACCGCCGGGCGGGCACGCCGCTGCGCGCCGCCCAGGACGAAGCCGGTGTCCCGCCCGGCGTGTGGAAGGGCCGGGGCCTGGCCGCGCTCGGCCTGGCGGCTGGGGACGTGGTGACCGAGCGGCAGGCCGAGCTGCTCCTGGGGGAGGGCCGGCACCCGGACGCCGACCGGATCGAGCGCGAGCTCCTGGCGCAGGGCAAGACCCCGGCGCAGGCGAGGCGGGCGACCGTGCTGGGCAGGCCCATCGAGCACAACCGCTCACCGAAGACCGACAAGGCCAAGGAGCGCACCCCCTGGCTGGCCTTCGGCCTGACGTTCCGGCCCCCGCCGACGGCACATGTCGCATGGGCCCTGATGGACGACCGGCACCGCCGGGTGCTGGAGCTGTGCGACGTTATCGCCCGCGACAAGACCCTGGCGTGGACGGAGGAGTCGGTCGCGGAGATCCGCTGGAAGGCTGGCGGCAAGGAGCGCGCCCGGGTGAAGGACGGGCTGGTCGTCGCGGTCTTTAGGCATTACGAGTCCAGAGCCACGGAATCGAGGCCGCTGCTTCACACTCACGCGGTCGTGTCGATCCGCGCCCGGCGGCCGCACGACGGGAAGTGGGGCAACCTGTCGGCGGACTCGCTGATGGCCCACATAGTCGCCGCCGACACCCTCTACACCCTGTACTTCATGGAGGAGGTGTCCGCCCGGCTCGGGTGGGCGTGGGAGCCGCGCGAGGTGACGCCCGGCCGCCGGCCGGTCATGGAGATCGTGGGTATCGACCAGCGGCTGATCGGCTGGCAGTCGACCCGCCGCCAGCAGATCGAGGACGCGCTGCCCGTCCTGACGGCCAAGTACGAGGAGAAGCACGGGCATGCGCCGGGGGAGCGGGCCTCCTACGCACTTGCATGCCAGGCCGCCGACCAGACCCGCCCGCCCAAGCGCACCGAGCTGCTGTCGCTGACCGAGCTGCGGACGCGATGGCGCACCTCAGCGATCCGGGCCTACGGCGCCGAGGTCGTCGACCGGCTGGCGGAGCGGGCGCGAGCGGCGGCCGCGGCGGTGTGGGCGCGGGTACGGCCGGTGGTCGACATTGCCCTGGCCGCCGTGGACACCGTCGCCGTGGTGTACGTGATGCGCGGCGCCTTCGCACGCCACCACCTGCTCGCTGAAGCTCGCCGCCACCTCGCCTACGCCCTGCGCGGCCGGCCTCACCAGCCCGGCCTGGACGAACGGATCGTGCAGGCGGCCGTCGACGACTACACCCGCCCCGTCGGACGCGGCCGAAGGATGACCGCCGACCTGCGCGCCCTGTACCCGAGCGACACCGAGGACCAGGCCGTGCTGCGCCCGCTGACCCGCAGCCGCACGGCGGCCCCGTACGAGCGGGCCCGCATCGCCGCCGGCGCCCTGGCCGCCCGGGTCCGCGCCGCGCGGCGAGCGGAGCGCCTGGGCTCCCGCCCCCGCCCGTACGCCGTCGCGGTGCCCGCCGCCTCGACGTCGCACCCGCGGCCGTTCCGCGACGGTCGGAAGGATGGCCGCCTCCTGGAGCCGGAGACCGGAGTCGACGTCGACGCGGTGGAGCAGACCCGCCAGACCCTTGAAGCCGCCGCCGCGCAGGTGGCCGCCACGCTCCAGGACAGCCGCCGGGCACGCGAAGCCGCCCACGGCCTGCGTCCGCAGCCTGCCCCGGCGGCGGTCCCGCCGCCGCACGCCCAGCAGCCCGGCGCCCAGCACACACCGGGCCGAACCATAGGAGGAGTCACGTGAGCACCCCGGAAGAACGCCCCAATCCCGACGAAGCCCTCGCCCGCGCCCGTGCCACCCGCGAGCAGATGGCCGCCGCGCTCCACGAGGACCAGGAGCCCGAAGTCGACGAGCCCGTGGGGTGGCAGCCGATCTGGAAACGGCCGCGGCAACCGAAGTCGAAGGCGGCGAAGAAGGCGGAGCTGCGCAAGCAGCGGCGGCGGCTCCAGGACGCCGGACGTCGCCGCCTTGCCGCCGGGCAGTCGCGCCGGCCCCGGTCCCAGCAGAACCGGATCGGCAACGCGGCCGCGCGCCGCGACGCGCGTGCTCTGTCCCGGGTGCGGCACTCCACCGCGTGGCTGTGGTGACGATGCGACGCACCCGACCTGCTGCGGACGACGCACCGGGAACCTCCGCGCCCCCGACTGCACTCTGTCCGCCACGCCGGGCAGATCCCTCAGTGGGTCCCCTCGGGCCCGTCACTGCCAGCAGCAGCATTGTCAGTGGCGGCTGGAAGGCTGGGCGGTATGAACAGCGACGGCGAGCAGCTGCTGCGCGGCCGGGTCTACGGCGCCGACCCCGACCACCCGGGACCGCTGGCGGGCCGGAGCTACGTCGAACTGGTCGGCGGTCCGCTGGACGGGCTGCTGCTGGACATCACCGGCTGGACGCAGGATGAGATCGGTACCAGTGTTTCCCTGCTGACGGACCTCGGGCAGTTCGGGCTGGACGGCTGGGCGCTGTACGACCCCCGCCCGGGCGACCGCAGCCGTTTCGACTGGTCCGGTGACAGCCCCTGACCCGGTGGGCAGCCCGTCCAGGCCTGCCGAAGGGAGCGATGCCGCCGGAGGAGAGGCCGGGGTGCGGGTGGGAAGGCCGCGGCGTGGAGCGCGCGAGCGGTGCGGCCTGCATCGGTTCCAGTCCCTTCTTCTCTCGTAACGAGTCGCCGGTGCATCCCGCGGCGGGTCCGTCCCGTCCGGATTGGTGGGCCGGGTTGTTACTCACTTTCGGGTGAGGGCGCTCGTCACAGTGGGGTGGCGCAGCCCGGCGATGCGTCGCTTGAAGGCCGGTAGTTCCAAGGGCCCGGCATCCGGTGCCTCACCGGTCTGCCCGATTCAGCCGATCAATGCTCATTACAGGTGAGCGTCACAGAAATCTACTCAATCTGTAACAGGCTTCGTCAATCCCTCGCGGTTCGAGGTGCGGGCCGGAAGGTGTGGGTGCGCGGCCGACCGGCTGCGCACCAGCACAACGCACCGGGCTGAACCGTGGCTTCGATGCCGCGAGTTGGGCTGGGTGTGCGCACCTGAAGGGGGACCTTCGTGTCCGTTTCTTCTTCCGTCCGTCGTCTGACCGCGGTCGCCGGTGTGGCCGCTGCGGTGGTGGGGGCGGTGGCGCTGCCGGCGTCGGCCGCCGACCACCACGGCCGCCCGTACCGCCCGGCGGTGTACATCAGCGACGTGCAGTACGACTCCCCAGGCCGCGACGACCGTTCCAACCGCTCGCTGAACGCGGAGTGGGTGGAGATCACCAACGACTCGCGGCGGGCGGTGAACCTGGACGGCTGGACCCTCGAGGACGAGGACGGCCACACCTACACCTTCGACCACTACCGGCTGAGCGGCCGCGCCACCGTCCGCGTCCACACCGGCATCGGCCGCGACAGCCGCTCGGACGTGTACCAGGACCGGCGGGCGTACGTGTGGGACAACCACTCCGACACCGCGACCCTGCGCAACGACCGCGACCGGTTCGTCGACGAGGTCTCCTGGGGCTACGACCGAGACCACCGCGGCGACGACCGGCACCACGGTGGCGACCACCGGGGTGACGGCTGGCGTCATGGCGGCGGCCATCGGGGTGACGGCTGGCGTCACGGCGGTGACCACCGTGACGGACACCGCGGCTGACCTCGCACGGCGGTAGATGACGCGCCGGGTGGGTCGCCTCGTGCGGGGGCGGCCCACCTTCCGTGCTGCGGGCGACGGCGAGCTGAGCGGCAGGCAGCCGCCACACCGTGCGGATACGCAACAGGTGTACCGGTGGGGGTGCCGTGACCGGACTCGGGGGCCGGCCGCGACACCACCGAGGGCATTCGCCACGCACACAGCGGAGTTCCCCCTTGCCGGCCCCCGCACACGGAGCTGAACAGGTGGCGTGATCATGTGCAGCTGCTTCCGTCAGCCGAATAGGTCCAGACGGTCGACCCGGTCTCGTCTGCGCAGGCTACGCGGGATGCGGATCGTACGAGCGTCGAGCTGCCGGGTGACGGTGCCGGACTCCGGGACCCCTGCGCACTCGAAGATGGCAGGGGAAGGCTCGGGCATCCACATCCCGAAGCGGCCCGGAGAGTCCGCGGGAAACTGGGCGCCTCATGACGTCAAGGCATACCGCGGCCTCGCTGGTCATCCACCGCGACAATGCCCTGTCAGGCGCCGACTGCCGCGGCGTGCTCGTCGACGAGGTCGCGCACCCAGCCGAGAAACGCCCGGACCTGCGGACCGGGCAGGGACAGCGCGGCGGCGCGAGGACGTTCGAAGCTGCGGACCGCGGCCTCGATCAGCGGACGGAAGTCCTCCTGTGCGGCGGCGACTTGCCTGGCCGCGTCGCGTTTGGCGAACCAGCGTCCGGTGCGGCAGTAGACCACGGAGCGGCAGCCGTTGAGGACCCGGTTGTCGGCGAGATGCCCCTCACCGTCGCCGTGCTCGCGCACCGAGGCCCGGATCGCGGTGTACAGGTCCGTCGGCCGGGGCGCCGCGATCACCTGCGATGCGGGCGGCCCGTACAGCGCAATCCCGTCCTGGTGGGCCACGGAGCGGTCGATGACGTACCAGAACGACGGTCCCCCGGCCGTGTCGAAGGCGGTCCGGCCCGGCAGCTGAGCGCCGGTGTTGAGATCCAGCAGGTAGCCGGCCTCCCCGGACGGGACACGGGCGAAGCCCGCCGCGTAGACGACCAGTTCCAGCCCCGCCGCCGGGCACGGCAACTGCCGGTGATCGAGAGCATCGGCCAGTGCCCGCAGGGTCGCGGCCTGAGGCGGGCCCTCTACGACGACCGTGACGTCGATGTCACTGCGGCCATGCCGGTAGTCGCCGAGCGCGAGGGATCCGACCGCGACCACGCCGGTCAGCCGGGAGCCGCACACCGCGCGCGTGCGGCGTACGAGCTCCGTCAGGTAGGGCCGCACCTCGGCAGGAACGGCTTGAGACAGCTCGGTCTTGGCGCCCATCCCGCCAGTATGGAGTACACGAGAGGGCCGGGGGTCGGTCAGTTGGCGAGGGCTTGGCGGAGGGTCTCGCGGCAGTCGATGACGGCGTCGACGCCGACGAGGCTGATGATGCGCATCACGGATGTGCCGATGGCGGCCAGGCGCAGCCAGCCGCCGGCCTCGCTGAGGGCTTGGTGGGCGGCGATGAAGATGTTGATGCCGCTGGAGTCCATGAAGGTGACCTGGCGCGCCCACAAGTACGCCCCCGGCCCCGTGCTGCTCGACCTGCGCATCACCGGTGACACGGTCGAAGTCGTCGTGTGGGACTCCGACCCCGTGCTGCCGATCGCCCGGGCCGCGGACGCCGGCCGGGTCGGCCAGCACGGCCTGGAAATCGTCATGGCCGTCGCCCAGAGCTTCGAGGCGCAACGCGAACCGGTCGGCAAACGCATCACCGCCCGCATCGCCCTGGCCGACGACCCGGGCGGCGCCGTCTCCGGGCGCCGCCCGCTGTAAGGCGGCGGCGGCCGGAGTCCGCTCCTCAGGCGGGATGCGGGCCGGCAGCATGCCGGACCAAGGCTGCAGTCCCCAGGACCGCACATACAGACGCCCTGATTTGAGCTGAACCCATCGGCGTGAGGGGCTTCCTGCGGCGAGCGTGTCGGCTCGCACGAGATGTGTCCTGCCGCACCGGGAATGCCCGGCGGGCCGGTGTGGTTGGACAGGGCGTGATGGTGAAGGGAACAGTGTCCCCGGGCCTCATCTATCGCATGCGAGGACGATCGTTCGGCTGAAGCCTCGCATTGCCTTTCGCCGCGTAGGCGACCGCCCTTCACGATCACACTCTTCACGGGTTCAGCCCCGGCCGGCGGCCACGCCGGCCGGGGCTGTTTCCTGCCCGAGGCCAGGTCGCGTGACCGGGGTGGGGTGCGGAGCGTTGCCCCAGTCGTGGACGGCTACGAGGACCTGGACCTGGACGAGATCGACTTCGCGCCGGTGGAGACAGCGGGCGAGCGGCTGCCGCTGCTCACGCTTCAGGAGGCGCACGACCTGCTGAACTGGCTGCGGCTTGTCAACGCCGAGGGCACGGCCCATGCGCCGGAGGCCGGGCGATGGGCCAAGGAGATCGCTGCCCGGGTCCCCTCACAGGAGTGAGTCGCCACCGCCCGGTGGCCGCGGCCGGTTAAGCCGGCGATGCCGAGAGCGGTGTCGGGGCGGCAGTGGCTGCACGCGCTGGTGCCGTCGGCCAGCAGCCGGCGGGCCTCGTCCGGGCCGACGGGACGGTGCCGTTTGCCCGCCATGTAGCAGGTGCCCCGGTGGACCTGCACGGGCGGCCGGCCGACTCCGATACCGAGTTCGACGATCCAGTCCGGCGGTGCCGGCTTCGCCCGCCGGCCGCGTTCCTGTTCGGCTTGCCGCTGCACCAGCTGCGCAATCTTGCGGTCGATGCGTGCCAGCCACATCGCGTGCCACACCCGCAAGGTGCGCAGCCGCTCTAGGTCAGGCGGCAACTCATCGAACATATTTTTGATTCTATGTCCATGATCACGCTCTCCGCACTCGCGTGTTCGAATTTTCGTTCGATAGCGTGAGGGTGTGGAGGTGAGGATCGTGAACAACGGCGTGAAGCAGGTCGAGACTGTGCGGGCGACGGTGATGCATGTGCGCTGCCCGGACCGGCTGGGGGAGGAGACCTACCGGCAGGTGCTGGAGCTGCTGGCCGGTCTGTCGCCGGTGGTGCAGGCTCTGCCGCCGTCCGCTGCTCTGGTCGAGCTGAAGGGCGCCCTGCGCTACCACGGCACCGACGCGACCCACCTGGGCGAGGTCCTGCGTATACGGTGCATCTCGCGCCTCGGGGTCGACGTCCGGGTCGGTGTCGGGCCGACGATCACCGTCGCGGCCACCGCCTCCGCCCAGGTCACCGGTCCCGGCGGCGTCCTCGCCGTCTCCCCGGACGAGGTCGCCGACTGGCTCGCCCCGCTGCCGGTGGAGGCCCTGCACGGGATCGGTCCCCGCCAGGCGGCCGTGCTCCGTGACTACGGCATCCACTCGGTCGGTCTGCTCGCCGCCGTCTGTCCGGCCACCGTGCAGCGCCTGCTGGGCAAGAAGGCCGGCCAGCTCGCCGCCGACCGCGCCTGCGGCATCGACCCCCGCCCCGTCGTCCCGAGGGAGCTGCCGGCCTCCGCGGCCGTACGCCACCGCTTCACGCACCACACCCTGGACGGCGCCGTCGTCCGGACGGCCCTGCTCGACCTCGTCGTCCGGCTCGGCCTCCAGCTCCGTCACCGCGGCCAGGCCGCCCGCGCGCTCACCCTGACCCTGCGCTTCGCGGGCGGCACTACGTGGGAGAAGACCCGCCGCCTGCCCGAACCCTCCGCCCACGAGGACGACCTGCGCACACTCGCCTACCAGCTGATGGACGCCGCCGGCCTGCAACGCGCCCGCCTGACCGGGATCGTGCTGAGGGGCGAGGACCTCATCGACGCCGACCAGGTCGCCGAACAGATCAGCCTCGACACCGCCCGCGAGTCCCGCCTCGTCGCCGAGCAGGCCATGGACCGCATCCGGAAGAAGTTCGGACCCGACTCCATCGGACCGGCCGCCGTCGCGCCCCTGCGCCGGGCCTCATGACCGCTCTGCAGAACCTGGTCGCAGGACCCGAAAACCGCTGCGGCCCGCAGGCGGCACGCCCCCACCGCGACCTCGTCGCGCCTGGCCACGGTGGCAGCGATGCCGCGCGACGGTGATGCATCCAGCGCGGCAGGTGCCGGGGAACGGCAGGTAAGGGTTCGGGACGAAGTGCCCGTTCGAGCGCCGGCCGTCACGAGGGATACGACAGGCTGAGTGCTCCCGGGCCCGCGACGCGGCGGCGCCGGCGGGCCCGGTCCTCACCCCGCGCACCAAGCGGACCGACGAGAGCACGGCAGCGCTCAGCAGTGGTTCCGGCAGCTTCGTATTGTGACCGTGCACGAAGGTTGGCCCGTAGGGCCAGGTCCTCGCTCAGCCACGGCAGCCGCGTCACCGCCGTCTTCACGGCGGCGAGCCGGCGACGGTCGTCGACACGTTCGACGGTCTCGTCGGAGAAGTCGCGGACGACATCCGGTGCGGGGAGCCGGCTCATGGCTCGACTGTGGCGGCGCACGGCCCGACGCCGGTTGTGCAGCACGTTCGTCGCTATGCCGTACACCCAGGGACGTACCGGGTCGTCCCCGGGCGCGAGCCGCTCCCGCAGCCGCCACACTTCAAGGAACGTCAGCGAGACGACTTCCTCCGCCGCCGACCAGTCGTCCGAGACACGCAGGGCATGACGGTGTATCGCTTGGGCGAACTCCCGGAACGCCTCCGGTTCACCCGCCCGAAGCCTGGTTCTCAAAGATGCCTTCACACCATGACCTGTTCCATGGAGGTGGCAGGGTTCCCGTGAGCCGCGTCACATGTGAACGGGCGGGTGACCGGCGGCGGTGCACATGTCCGCCGTGCCCGACGGGCGGGCCGGCCTGTGCCGGGGCGGACATGTCTCCATGTGGCGGGGGCGTCGACCGGTGACTGCGGTCAGCGCCAGCCGAGTTCTGGTGCCACGTGCGTGAGGATGCTCTCCAGAAGGGGGGTGTTGTAGTCGACTCCGAGCTGGTTGGGGACGGTCAGCAGGAGGGTGTCGGCGGCCTGGTTGGCTTCGTCGTCGCGGAGCAGTTGCACCAGTTTGTCGGGCTCCGCGGCGTAGGACCGCCCGAAGACGGACCGGGTGACGTCGTCGTGCGTGCCGACCGGGTCGCGGGAGTTGCGATCGTGGCCGAAGTACGCTTGGCCGAGGTCGTTGGTCAGGCGAAGTCCATGCTCGGCGGCCGTGGCCGCGACCGAACGCGCAACGTCGGGACGGACGGTGCTCATGTCGATGAGAAGAGAGCCGGACCTGGTGTTGGCGATCACGCCGTCGGGTCCGTTGTAGACCGAGGTTACATCGAGTGAGTCAGGATGCATCGTGATCACGACATCAGAGTCGGCCACGGCCTCCGCAACCGATAGGACACCGGGCCCCCGGCAACTACGAATTCCGCGACCCGAGCAGGGCTCCGGTTGTACCCCACCACGTCGAACCCGGAACGAAGAAGGTTCCTTCACACAGTCTCCGTCGTCGCTGATGTCATGTGGGACCTCAAGAGCCCACAGCAGCCTTGCCTGTCACCTGGCTGGGCGATGCAGGGCGAGATCCACCTCGCTGAAGCGGCTGGAGGCCAGGTTGGCCTGGTGCCAGTGCGGATAGATCAGATCGGGTGCGCTGACCTGGTCGAGCCGATCGATGTCCTCACTGCTCAAGTGCACGTCAACGGCACCGAGATTGTCCGCCAGCTGCTCGTCCTTGCGAGCGCCGACGATCACGGAGGTCACGCCGGGCTTGGCGAGCAGATAGGCCAGGGACACCTGTGCGGGCGAGGCCTCATGGTCTGAGGCGATGTCGACGACGGTTTCGATGGTGTCGTAGAGTTTGTCCTGGTCCCGTACGGGTGGTTCGGACCACTCGGTGAGATGGCGGCCGTCGCTGGCCTGCTGCCCGCGGCGATACTTTCCCGAGAGCAGCCCTCCGGCGAGCGGGCTCCACACCATGATGCCCAGTCCCTGGTCGAGGGAGAGCGGCACCAGCTCGTACTCGGCGTCGCGTGCTTCCAGTGAGTAGTAGATCTGATTGCTGACGAAGCGCTCATAGCCATGCGCGTCGGCCACGCCAAGCGCCTTCATCAACTGCCAGCCCGAATAGTTGGAGACACCCAGGTAGCGGACCTTGCCGGAACGCACCAGGGAGTCGAGGGTTTCCATGGTCTCCTCGAGGGGCGTCAGCCCGTCCCACTCGTGGATGTGGTAGATGTCCAGGTGGTCGGTGTTCAGACGGCGCAGGCTGGCCTCGATCTGGTCGAGGATGTGGTGGCGTGACAGTCCCTCGTCGTTGGGGCCGTCACCCATCGCCATACGGACTTTCGAGGAGATCAGCACCTGGTCGCGGCGCCCCGCGATCACCTGACCGAGAATCTCCTCGGCTGCGCCCCTCGAGTACATGTTGGCGGTGTCCACGAGGTTGATGCCGGCGCCGAGGCACATGTCGATCTGGCGCCGGGCACCCGCCAAGTCGGTTTGGCCGACGTTTCCGAAGACATCGCTACCGCCGAAGGTCATGGTGCCCATGGCCAGCGTAGAAACTCGCAGACCCGACCGGCCGAGTCGCCTGAATTCCATGGCGATCACCCTCCGTCCCTATTGCATGACTACCAACGCTTGGGGTGCTTGCCTCCCCGGTCCTCGCGGCTGCACCAGCGCCGACTGCGGTGCGACACACTGTTTGATGAGAGCACGGTCTTTCCCGCTGAACTCCCAATCGCTGCTTGACCTGCTACGTAATCGCCTGACCTGCTTGCTCCAGGTGTCGTCCCCCGGGTTTCCCCGTAGAGGCAGAGATACCCCCAGATGCGCGACGAGGCAGTACGACGGAGGATGTCGTGTGACGCCTCTCGACAGGAGGTCGAGATGATCATTCTAAATGTCTTCTTCGACGTGGCTCAGCAGCATGAGGCAGAGTTCCTGAAACTGCTGAACAACATGGTGGTGGAGTCCAACAAGGAAGACGGATGCCACCTGTACCAGCTGTGGCGCAACGACCACGATCCGTACAGCTATGCCCTGATCGAGCACTGGGAGTCGCAGGAGCATCTGACCGCGCATGGCAAGACGCCGCACTGGATCCACTTCAACGACACCGTCAATGGCTACTTGAAGTCGGCCTACGACGAGCACCACTACGAAGAGATCCCGCGCTGAGCTGAGTGCCCGTACAACCTCAGCTATGCGGTCCCGGGCTCGAAGAACGGCGTTCAGAGGCGACGGTCCCGACGCCTTCAGCCGCACAGCATCGCGCTGAGCGTGGGCTTCATCGCCCGCTGCCGACGGCCCTAGCTGACCCGGACCCCAATTCGTCCGCTGTCATCGCCGATTGATAACGAGAAGTAGGACTGGGGCCGTCGAGACTCCATCACCCCGATCAAAGTTTCGAAGCATCCTCACGCTTACGCCTGGAGGCGATCCGCATGCCTTTCTCCCAGCCCATACAGGGTTTCCGGAACTACTACGAACGCTCCGGCAGCGGCACGCCCGTCGTCCTCGTTCACGGCAACCCGGGCGACCACATGGAGTTCTCGCGCGTGGTTCCGCTTCTCGGCGATGACGTCGACGTCCTGACCCCCGACCTGCACGGGTACGGGAAGTCCGACAAGCACTTGGAGAATGTCGGCAATGCGTACTCGCTCACCGGCCAGGTCGACGCCATCATTGCACTTATCGATGACTTGGGCATCAGCAACGCCGTGCTGTGCGGCTACGACGTGGGAAGCTTCACCGTTCAAACCATCGCGATGAAGCGCCCGGACCTGGCGCACTCTCTCGTCATCGCTCCGCCGACGCTGGGGGTCGGGCGACGAATCCTGGAGGAGAAGGCTGTCAACGCCTTCCTGCACGCCATTCTGTACAAGACCAGGCTGGTCGAGGACTTGATCGATGGGAAACCTGAAGCCGTGCGTGCCGCTTTGCGAGAGAACCTGGAGAGCTGGTCGCCCCCCGGCTCCCCAGCAGTCGACGTACTCCTCGACCACCTCACTGAGAATCACTCGAAGCCGGGCGAATTCGTCGCCGGCGCGATGTGGTTCCGCTACCCCGAGGGCAACCCCATCACCTTTTACGCCAACGAGACAAAGCCCGCGCCGGAGGACAGGTTTTCAAAGAACCTCACCATCCTGTGGCCTGACAGCGACGCGCTCTTCCCCACGGAATGGAGTGACACGCTCGACGACTACTACAGCGACTACGACCTCCATTTCATGCAGAACACCGGGCACTTCAGCCCTGTCGACTCCCCCGAGACCTGGGCGCAGCACATCCGCAAGCACGTACAGGCCGCCGCGAAGTAGCCGAGCCGAGGCATGGGCGGTGATCGAGCCATTGACCCTGAGTCGAAAGAGAGGGGATTCCCGTCCAGGTCGCCTTGACCGACGAGTGGTGTGAACGGGGCCGTAGTGGCGGCGGAGACGTAACTTCACCGAGGGAAGTAACATGCCTGATTTTCACCACAATATGTTCGAGCACGAGGGTGTCCGAATCCATTACGTGACCGCTGGTACCTCCCCGGGCCAGGGTGGGGACGATCGGACCATCGTGTTGATCCACGGCTGGCCGCAGACCTGGTGGGAGTGGCGTCACATCATAGAGCCGCTTCGTTCTGACGGCTGGTTCGTTGTGGCACCGGACGTCCGAGGGGCCGGCGGCTCGTCGAAGCCTGCGGGTGGCTATGACAAGCAGACCATGGCGGGCGATATCAGGGCGTTGTTGCAACACCTCGGTGTGCAGAGTCCGATTACGATTGTCAGCCACGACCTCGGGATGCTGGTGGGCTACGCGTATGCATGCCTATGGCCCGACGAAGTCGCGCGCCTCATGGTCTCGGAGGCACCGATCCCAGGCACCGCCGGATACGAAAGCGCCGTGGCGACGAGCAAGTACAGCGAGAACAGAATCTGGCACTTCCACATGCACGGCGCAGCGGACAACGCTGCCGAGATGCTCATCGAGGGCCACGAGTTCCCGTACCTTCGCTCGTTCTACGTCAGGCTGAGCGCGAACCCCGATGCGATCTCGATCGCAGACGCGGAGCGCTACGTCGCCGACTACACACAGCCCGGAGCCATGCGAGCGGGTATCGAGCTCTTCAGGGCCTTCGAGAAGGACGCGGAAGACAACCAGCGCATCCTGGCAGAGAGGGGAAAACTCACCATGCCCGTGCTGGGGCTGGGAGGTACTGCCAGCTTCTTCCTCCCCATAGCCGAGCAGATGCTCTCGGAGGTCGCCGAGAACGTCACCGTGCGAGCGGTCGAAGATTCGGGTCACTGGATGGCCGAAGAGCAACCGGAGAAACTCTTGGAACGCCTTCGCGAATGGTTCCAGGAGACCGGCGGGTAACCGCGGGATGCGTCCGTGGTCAACAGATGTCACACCCGATCGCGCTCGCGCAGCCCAGTCAACATGCGCTCGTAGGTCGTGTGACGACAGTCTCCGTGCGCAACGGGTCCCAGCCAGTAAGCGCGCCTACATGCACGTCGTGTAACGGGTACGCAGCCCGCGCACTCTTATCGGACGGGTCGTTGATCGAACCGGTGATCACCGCGTGGAGGGACCGGCACCGCTCGGTCGGCGGCCGGCAGGGCGTCGGCTACGTGCCCGACGGCTGGCTGACCGCGAACGGTTGGACCGACCCGCTCACGATTGCCGCGTACAACCCGGCGAACTACCCGCTGCACGGTTCGGGCCTGTACTTCGCCGGCCTGGAGTGGGACGGCACGCTGCGCGACTACGGTCTGAACTCCGAAGGCACGTTCACCACGTTCGGCACTGTCTCGACCGGTAAGGCGTCCGTGATGGACGTGGTGTTCGACGCCGGAACCCAGCGCATCGTCGCGACCTGCGACAACACCTGCGGTGAGACGCACACCTTCATGCAGGTCAATGCGTCCGGTGCGATCGTGCCGGAGGTGACCTACACGAACCCGGCCGTCATGCCGATCGACAACCTGGAGGGCTTGGCGCTCGCGCCCACGCCGACCTGTGTCAACGGGTCCCGCGAGGCGGTCTGGAGCGATGACGGCATCTACGGCCTCGGCTCCGGAAGCTCCTCCTACGGACACGCCCTGTACAGCGGCACTTTCCCCTGCTGATCCTCCCGACCGAAGGAGACGGCCCACGCACGCCTCCAGGCCGGGCAGGAAGCGGCGCGCGGCGGTCCCGTGGGGTCGAGGGCGACTCCGTGCCCGGCCTTTGTCCGGCCGGGCACGGAGTCCACCGGGCCGCGTCAGGTACTCGGTGACGCGGTGGGGATCACTCGGTGACCGGATTGAAGTCCCACACGTCAGCCGCGTAGTCCGCACGGTTCCTGACGGTCACCCGGCCGTGCAACGCGCCCCCCGTGAGGTAGATGGGCTCGTCTCGTTCCGCCGGACCCGTGTGGTTGGCCAGCAGCACTCCGTACTGGGCGGGCCGCAGGCACCACAGGAAGCCGTCGGCGTGGGGCACGAACTCGCTCATCGTGACCTGGTTGCCATCGACGGGTACTCCCGTGTCGTTGGTCGACGCCACGTACCGTCCGTCGTTGGCCAGGTAGAAGCACTCGTCCGAACCGGTCCGTCCCGCGGGGATCGTGGTGAACCTCTCCTCGGGCGCGTCGTCGTCCTCGTCCAGAACCACGGGGAACTCGTTGATCGCGTCGTTCCAGGCGTTGAGGATCCAGGGCAGGCCGTCCTTGGACTTGAGATGGACCTCCCTGCGGTCGCTCAGATCCTCGACGTCCTGCAGGAACCAGCGCTGGCTCGGCGCCTGGTCGTCCGCATCGTGGGCGAAGAGCGCGCCACCCTTGAGATCGGCCGAGAGGTACTGCTTGGTCGCGTAGTTCTCCAGGCTCCAGGTTCCGTCTCCCTGGTAGTGGGGCTTCCACAGCTGATCCAGTGCGGGGCTCTTCCAAAGCACTATCTTGCCGTCCCGCTGGCTGCCTTCTTGCCCCAGGTAGTAGTTGTAGAACTTCGGGTCCTTGGAGAGCAGGTTGAGATAGCCAGGGTGTTCGGACGACTCCTTCAGGTCGAACAGCAAGTTCGATCCCGGGTTCTTGTAGTCGAACTTCACGTCACCGATGACGTTGCTGCCGGCACTGGCGAACCCCGCTACGTTGACGGTGTGGGCGCTCATCACGACGACGTTGTTCTGGGGAAGTGGTGGCGCACTCGACGGCGCCGGGGAATCGTCCGGCAGATTGGTGAGGTAGTGCCATACGGGGTAGTGGTCAGAGTCGATGTAGTCGTCAAGCAGTGATGATCCGAAGACGTCGACGCCGTTGTTCACGGGAGTGACCGCGTAATCGAGGACATGGGGTGTGCCTGTCCTGCCCGCTGTGGGATGTGTCGCGGCCGCGGTGGAAGCGGTGTTGTAGACGCCCGCGGGGAGGGCGGTGGCGAGATCGCCCGGATCCCGGTTGTAGTCGCCGGCGGCGATCCAGGGCTGCGACTCATCGCCGCCGGCCCCCAGGTGCTCCATGTGGTGGCGGATGTTCTGCAGCAGTTCGGGAGCGTCCTGGCCCTGGTTGTCCGCTCGCGCGTGGATGGTGAAGTATCCCACGCCGCCCACGCTGATTCCGAGTGCGGGCCGGGAGTAGCCTTGCCCAAGTACCGGGTCGTAGTCCGCCGGCTCGACGACGTGTATGTCCTGGGGGGCGACCGGTGTTCTGCTGGCTATGGCGAGGTTGACCCGTCCGTCATTGGTCGTTCCGCTATTCGTGTGCAGCCAGTATATGTATCCCACCGTGCGGCTGCGGGTTCCGAGGAGCCGGTACTCCCGGACCGGGGGGTACGTGCCGTCCGGGTGTCGCCAGACGTTCTGCGCGTGGTCTTCGAGGAATTCGAGGCGTGATCCTGTCGGCGGGGTTCCGGCCTCCTGGATGAGGACGATGTGAGCCCCCCGAGGTGCCGCATCCTCCATCATGTAGCGCAGATCATCGTACTTATTGTGTCGCCCTCCGTCCGCCAGTGCGCCTTGCATGTTCCAGTTGACTATGGCTCGGTCGGTACCCGTACGGGGGTCCAGATCGCCACCGGTCTTGGTCAGGAACAGGGACGGTCGCTTGCCCACGGCGAGGGGCACGACGCCGTGCCCCACGTAGTCCAGGGTCTCCCGGCCGGTCCAGTCCGGGATCGCCTGCCCGTCCGTCTCCAGCGGCTCGAACTGGGTGGGTGCGTTGCTCTTCGAGCCGAACTGGAAGGCGGTGCCGGTCTGAGTGCCGTACGGCGCGTACGGTTCGAACGGTCCGCCGGGACTGGTCTGTTTGATCAGGGTGTTGTTGTAGAAGACGTTCTGTGGTCCGGAGGAGCCGGACCACTTGACCGCCTTGGGGCCGGCCGCCCACCAGATGGGGTACCAGGTGCCCTGGTCGATTTCGCCGCCTTCACCGCCGCAATTCGTCTGGCAGTTGGCCGAGCGGTGCTCGTACGGGACCCTGACGGTGTTCTGTTCGAACAGGTTGTTGTGTTCCCAGCCGCCGTGCAGGTTCAGGTCGGAGTCGAGGTCGTTGCGGAAGGCGACGTTGCCGCTGGCGGACCACTGGAAGGTGAAGTGGCGCAGGTTGCGGCTGAGGTTGTAGGCCCACAGCGAGTTCCACACGCGGCTGCCGCGCAGGTATCCGTTGCCGCCCTTGCCCTTGTTCCAGGCACCGTCGAAGCTGTTGCGCTCGATCTGCAGGTTGAGGGCGTCCTCCGTGACGATCGGGTGCGAACCCGTCATGGTCGCCTTCAGCCCGCGTGCCCAGCTGTTGGCGGCCCACTTGTACACGATGCCGTGCATGGCGTACTCGGGGGCCATGTTGCCGTAGTTGTGGACGGCCTGGTCGGCGGTCAGCTGGTAGGTGCCGCCGCCCAGCTTGGGCAGGCCGTTCATGTCCTGGGTGAAGGCGAAGTTCTCGAAGCCCACCCCCTCGACGATGCGCAGCGGGGTGACCTTGCTGGCGTAGGGCTTGTCACCCAGCGCCGCGGAGCCGTCCGAGGTGGAGTCGACCGGCAGGTCCCACTCCAGCGGGCGGTCCAGCGTGACCGTCTTCGCGTCGGCGTCGACCCCGGTAACCTTGAACATCTGCTGGCGCATGTGGAGGTCGTCCATCACGCCCGGGTCGGTGACGCCCTGCTGTTCGTAGAACTTGATGCTGTTGGCCGCGCCCACCCAGACGTAACCGCCGGGTGTGAACTTCGACATGGAAGCGGTCGCCACCAGCTGCACGGTCCTGCTGCCCCGCCGGGCGGCGTACCCCGGGTCGTCGGCCGTGGCGGCAACCTTGACGCCGGAGGCCCAGTGCTGGTTGACGGAGCCTTCGAAGATGTCCTTGCGGTTGGCCGGCGCCGCCGCCCAGTCATCCTTGTACCGGTCGGCGACGTCCCGGGTCTGCACCCGGAACATGCCGCGCCCCGGCCACATCCAGCCGCCGGTTCCTTCGTCGCTGCCGGTGCCGGCCTTCATGCTGTCCTGGTCCCAGCGCCCGTTGACCACCGTGTCGTAACGGGTGTTGAGATCCGGCCGGAACACCAGCTTCGTCCCGCCGTCGCCGGAGCCCTGCCCGCGCACGATCAGGAAGCTGGCGTCGACGTAGACCTGGCGGGTCAGATCGATGCGTCCGGACGGCAAGGTGATGAGCGAGAGCTGATCGTAGCTGGCCGACGGCGAGCACTGGCTCTTGATGTCGTCGATCGCCTTCTGCAGCCCGGTGGTGTCGTCGGCCCCGTCGTCCGCTCTCACTCCGTACTGGGAGGACAGTTGTTCCGGAGAGATGCGGCAGGACGCGTCGTCGGTCACCTCCCCGTTGCCGGGCAGCGCCGCGCCGCTCCGGTAGCCCGCGCGCGACCAGTCCGGCAGGCCGGGGGCCGAGGTGGTTCGGTTGGCGCTGGAGAGATCCGGTCCGTCAGCGTCAGGGCCGGCTGTCACCGTTGCGGCCGTCGCCGAGACGGTCGTCGACGGGCCGGAGGCGAACGCCGGCAAGGAGATGGACAGCAGCAGGCCGGACAACAGTGCTGCCATGGGTCTGAAATGTCTCACACGAGCTCATTTCTGCGTCAATGTGTGATGTTGATGGCGATGTCGAGTCACTTCGGTGCGCGACGTGTCCCGTCACTCGGCGCCGCTGCCCGAAATGCGGTTCTGCGCGATCGGGTTGCTGTCGGCGGTTCGTGCCGTACGCCGAAGCGCGACCGGTCCTGACACCGACGCCCGGCGTCGGTGTCAGGACCGGGATGTTCACGCGGCAGTCGAGGTCATGGTGCTTCCCGCCACAGGCGGCAACCGGTGTGGGGTCACCACGACCGGCAGGACCATTAGGGTGCCGGGGGCGTGGGCAGACCGCGGAAGTCGGCGGCCTGCTTCCACACCACTCCGGTGGTGCCGCCGCCGGAGCCGGTGATGATGTCGTAGACGAGGGGTCCGCTGCTCTGGGCGAGCGGGGCGACGTTGGTCCAGCCGTAGCCGGAGTCCTTGAAGTTGCCCAGGACGTCGCCGTGCCGATTGATCTCGTAGTTGCCGATCGTCCCGTCGTAGTCCCGGAAGGTGATGACCCCGTAGCCGTTGTCGGTGAGGGCGACAGAGGGGGTGCTGGTCGTGTACGGCCCGACCTTCTTCGGGTTGGTCCAGGTGGAGGAGCCGTACTGCTGCCGCGCCATGTACACGTTGAAGTCGGTGCCCTCGAAGGCGAGGACGACCTGGTTCCACGGAGCCGGGTCGTTGCCGTCGTTCACCTGGGCGGCGAGTGACGGCGCGTCCTGGCTGCGGGCATTGGGAACCGCCTGCGGAGCGTTGAACGTCGTGGTCGCGGCGTCGTAGTACATCGTCCAGACGTCGTCGGTGGTCTGGCTGTTCCAGGCGAGCATGTACGAGTTGCCGGGGAGCGCCGCGGCCGCCACGGGCTGGTTGGTATTGGTGCGGGCGTCGTTGGGGACCTGCGTGGCGTTGGGCAGTGTCCCGGGCAGCTGGTAGCTGGTGGTCAGCTGGATGCGGTGCTGGTAGATGTGGCCGTCCTTGCCGGTGTGGAAGATCCGGAAGTTACCTCGGCCCCCGTCGTTGGTCCAGATCACCGTCGGGGCGGCATACGTCTGCGCGTGATCGGTGGACCCGGCCGTCGCCGGCAACGGGTAGGCAGGTCCGTTGTTCAGCGAGATCCAGATGTTGTCGTTGTCCGAGCCGCGCCAGGCGTGCAGGACGTTGCTGAGGTTGTCCCGCGCCTCCCCCTCGGTGCTGCTGCTCCTTATCTGCCCGCCCGAGTACGTCACCGGCTGCCATCCGGTACCGGCACCGGGAAGGTCGGCGAGGGCAGGGCTCGCCACTCCGAGAACAGCAGCGGCAGCAGCGAGGACCGGCGCCGCACGCCGGATCGTCTTCGCCTTGTTGAACACTTCTTCTCCACTCATCGTTCGTACGCGAGACACGTCGCGATCGCCGCGGAATCCCACGCAATGTCGGGGCGCTGGCGCACATCAGCCAGGCAGGACAACGTCCACCCCCTGTGGCACACATGTGTGTTGCACAGATAGTGGAGGTGGGTGTTTGCCAGCAGAAACTCTAAGCATGATTGATGTGTCAAGCAAACCCATCACGCCTGCTTGGTCCACATCGCGCGGAACGTACGTCCCATCGCAACCGCAAGCGCGGGGCAGGCACACAAGTGTCACCCATGTCCCGGACATGGGTGACACTTGTGTGCCTGCCTGCTTCCCCGACAACACATCCAGGCCGACGTGCGACGTCAGGCGGAGATCCGCAGGAAACCGGTCACCGCGTGCGCCCAGGCAGGTTTCTCCCCCGACGGGAAGCCGGCCCACCGGTGCGGGATGGCGTGCTCGCCGGCGACGCGGTCAGCGCCAGCCGAGCTCCGGTGCCACGTGGGTGAGAATGCTCTCCAGCAGGTGGGTGTTGTAGTCGACACCGAGCTGGTTCGGGATGGTCAGGAGCAGGGTGTCCGCGGCCTCGATCGCCTCGTCGTTCCGCAGCAGCTTCACCAGCGCCTCCGGCTCGGCGGTGTAGGAGCGCCCGAAGACGGACCGGGTCGTGTCGCCGAGTAGGCCGACATAGTCCTGGGAGTTGCGGTCGCGGCCGAAGTAGGCGCGGTCGAGGTCGTTGGTCAGGGCGAAGATGCTGCGGCTGACCGACACTCGCGGCTCGCGGGTGTGGCCCGCCTTCTGGTATGCCTCGCGGTACGCCTCGATCTGCTTGCGCTGCTGTACGTGCAGCGGTTCGCCCGTCTCGTCCTCCTTCAGCGTCGAACTCTGCAAGTTCAGCCCCAGCTCGGCGGCCCAGACGGCGGTCGCGTTCGACGCGGAGCCCCACCAGATCCGGTCGCGCAGCCCTTCGGAGTGCGGCTCGATCCGCAGCAGTCCGGGCGGGTTGGGGAACATCGGCCGCGGGTTGGGCCGGGCGAAGCCCTCACCGGTGAGCACCTGAAGGAACGCCTCGGTGTGGCGACGGGCCATGTCGCCATCCGTCTCGCCCGGCGCGGGACGGTAGCCGAACAGCCGCCATCCGTCGATCACCTGCTCCGGTGACCCGCGGCTGACGCCCAGTTGCAGCCGACCACCCGAGATGAGGTCGGCGGCGCCCGCGTCCTCGGCCATGTACAACGGGTTTTCGTAGCGCATGTCGATCACGCCGGTGCCGACCTCGATCGTCGACGTCCGCGCACCGATCGCGGCCAGCAACGGGAACGGACTGGCCGCCTGCCGGGCGAAGTGGTGCACCCGGAAGTACGCGCCGTCCAGGCCGATCTCCTCGGCGGCGACCGCGAGGTCGATGGACTGGAGCAGGACGTCCGAGGCCGTCCGGGTGGAGGAGTGCGCATTGGGCGACCAGTGACCGAAGGAGAGAAATCCGATCTTCTTCACAGTGTGTCCAGCTGTCGGGGTGTGTTTGTTCTGCCGGAACGGGTCTGTCGCCGCCCGCGCGACCGGCCGGCCGGTCGCCGTAGGGCGCGGCGCGCACGACGCAGGCGGCAGGGATGGACCGGGGCGGGCACGGACCACCGAACCTGCCGCGGTCGGCGCCTCCGGCAGGCCGGCCCCGGCATGCCTGGCGGAGCCCGCCCGCGCCCTGCCCGCCCCACGTCCCCGGCACAGGCAGCGGTGCCCGTGCCGGGCCGGGTCGGCCTCGGTGTCAGCTGGCCTGGGCGGTGGGCATGATGAAGACCTGCGGGAGGTTGACGCGCAGGGGCAGGGAGGCGATGAAACCGACCGTCCGCGCGATGTCGATCGACTGGAGCCAGTCGATGGTGTCCTTCGACCCTTCCAGCCATTCGCGGGCGCCGGTGTCGGTGACGTGGTCCTGGAGTTCGGTGCCCACGATGCCGGGCTCGATGGCGGAGACCCGTACCTTCTTCGGGCCCAGCTCGATGCGCAGGTGCTTGGAGAGGTGCGAGACGAAGGCCTTGGTGCCGGCGTAGACGGCGAAGGTCGGGTAGAGGTTCTGCGCGGCGCTGGAGGAGGTGTTGATCAGGTCGGCGATACCGCGCTCCTGGGCGGCCCGCACCAGCTGCGGGGTGAACGCGCCGATGACGTTCATCAGCCCGGAGACGTTCAGGTCGATCTGCCGCTGCCACTGGTCGGCGCGCAGTTCCTCGACG
>NZ_JBEYXM010000032.1:0-68846 GCF_040704595.1 Streptomyces sp. NPDC046870 | reverse complement strand
CCCATACCACCCCCACCTCACCCCCCCTCTCCCCACCCCCCCCCCTCTCCCTCCCGCGCGGCCCCCCCCCCCCCCCCCCCGCGGGGGGCGCCCCGCGGCCCCCCACGCCCCACCGCAACGCGCGTAGACCGGGACTGGCGTCACGTTAGTTTTACGTATAACCTCACCGGCTAACCACCCCCACCGGAAGGTCGCCATGCGTTGCGTCGCCCTTGTCACCCTCGTCGTGCACGACTACGACGAGGCCGTCCGCTTCTACACCGAAGCCCTCGGGTTCCGGCTCGTGGAGGACGCCCCGCGCCCCGACGGCTCGCGCTGGGTCGTCGTGGAGCCGGGAGGCGACGGACCCGGACTGGTGCTGGCCCGTGCGAAGGACGACGAGCAGCGGGCCCGCGTCGGCGACCAGACCGGCGGGCGCGTCGGCTTCTTCCTGCACACCGACGACTTCGCCCGCGACCACGCCCGGATGACCGCCGCCGGCGTGACCTTCCTGGAGGAGCCGCGCCACGAGCCGTACGGCACGGTCGCCGTCTTCCAGGACCTGTACGGCAACCGCTGGGACCTGCTCCAGCCGGCCGGCCACTGACCCACCACCGCACCACCTGCCCCAGGACCCGAGGAAACGAAACGCCCATGACCGCGTCCCGCATCGACACCGAGACCCTCCGCCGGCTCCCCAAGGCCGTCCTGCACGACCACCTCGACGGCGGCCTGCGCCCCGCCACCGTCGTCGAGCTCGCGGCCGCGGTCGGCCACACACTGCCCACCACCGACCCGGACGAGCTGGCCGCCTGGTACGTCGAGGCCGCCAACTCCGGTGACCTGGTCCGCTACATAGCCACCTTCGAGCACACCCTCGCCGTCATGCAGACCCGCGAGGGCCTGCTGCGCACGGCCGAGGAGTACGTCCTCGACCTCGCCGCCGACGGCGTCGTCTACGCCGAGGTCCGCTACGCCCCCGAACTGAACACGAGCGGCGGGCTCACCATGCGCGAGGTGGTGGAGACCGTGCAGGAAGGTCTCGCCGCCGGGATGGCCAAGGCGGCCGCCGCGGGCACTCCGGTCCGCGTCGGCACCCTGCTGTGCGGCATGCGCATGTTCGACCGGGTCCGCGAGGCCGCCGACCTGGCCGTCGCCTACCGCGACGCGGGCGTCGTCGGCTTCGACATCGCCGGCGCCGAGGACGGCTTCCCGCCCGCCGACCACCTCGAAGCCTTCGAGCACCTGCGCCGCGAGAGCGTCCCGTTCACCATCCACGCCGGCGAGGCGCACGGCCTGCCCAGCATCCACCAGGCCGTCCAGGTCTGCGGCGCCCAGCGCATCGGCCACGGCGTCCGCATCACCGAGGACATCCCCGACCTCGCGGCCGGCAAGCTCGGCCGTCTCGCCTCCTGGGTGCGCGACCGCCGCATCGCCCTGGAGATGTGCCCGACCTCCAACCTCCAGACGGGCTGCGCGACCTCGATCGCCGAGCACCCGATCACGGCCCTGAAGGACCTCGGGTTCCGGGTCACCCTCAACACCGACAACCGTCTGGTCTCGGGGACGACGATGACCCGGGAGATGTCCCTGCTGGTCGAGGAGGCCGGCTGGACGGCCGAGGACCTGCGCACGGTCACCGTGAACGCCCTCAAGAGCGCCTTCATCCCGTTCGACGAGCGCAACGCCCTCATCGAGGACGTGGTCCTGCCGGGGTACGCGTCAGCGCTCGTGTGACGAGGGGCCCTGTCAGAGGAGCATCAGAGGAGCCCCCTGAGGTAGGCGGCCTGCCCGACGTGCTGGAGGTCGTCGGACAGGACGCTCACCAGGCGCACCCCCAAGGACACCGGGGGATCCCAGCGCTCGTCCACGACGCGTTCCAGATCCTTGGCGGCCAGCCCGCGCAGGCAGCCGAGGGTCTGTTCGTGGACGGCGTCGTAGTACCCGGTCAGCAGGTCCGCCGACTCCACCCGCACCTTCGCGACCTTGGCGGGGGTGTGCGCGTACCCGGTGTCGTGCCGTGGCAGGTCGAGACCGAAACGCTTCTCCCAGCCCTGCGCGAGCCACACCTGGTCCAGGTCGAAGGCGTCGGCGATGTGGTCGTCCTGCACCCGTGCGAGGTGCCAGACCAGCCAGGC
This sequence comes from Streptomyces sp. NPDC046870, assembly GCF_040704595.1. Lineage (NCBI taxonomy): Bacteria > Bacillati > Actinomycetota > Actinomycetes > Kitasatosporales > Streptomycetaceae > Streptomyces > Streptomyces sp. NPDC046870. The sequence continues at coordinate 66,729 of NZ_JBEYXM010000032.1, read as the reverse complement.
GACGGAGTTGGCGCCGGGGGCCGGGCGGTGGTGCAGCTCGTCCGGGCCGAGGCCGTCGAGGGCGGCATGGACTTCTTCCCGGATGCGGCCGTAGCCGTCGATGAGGATGTCCTTCGCATGCATACCGTCCACCATCGCGCATCACCGGCGCGCATGCGCCCGGAACCCGGTTTCCGCACAGGCCCCGCGGCTCCCGCCGGGAGACGACGCCGGGCCGGCCCTGCGTGCGTGGCTCCGGGCGGCCGTCACCGCACCTCGCCGGCGAACGTCACCGCAGCTCGTCCGCGGGCGTGGCCAGGACTCCCGTCTCGAGGAGTGTGACCAGCGCTCGCGCGGCCGGGCTCGTGGCCCGTTCCGGCGGCAGCAGGGCGGCCGTCTCGTACTCCGGCTCGCCCGCGCCCTTCAGCGGGAGCGCGGTGAGCGCCGGCCGCTTGTGCCGGAAGTGCCGGGGCACGACGGCGATCCCCAGGTTCTCGTCCACGAGGTCCAGCAGGCTGTGCACGTCGTTGACCTCCAGCGCGACCGTGCGCCGGACGCCGGCCGCGGCGAACGCGGCGTCGGTGGTGCGGCGCGGACCCCAGTCCGGGTGGAAGTCGACGAAGACCTCACCGGCGAGATCCTCCGGCCCGAGCACGGCCTGGGCGGAGGCCAGCCGGTGGCTCGGGTGGCACAGTACGGTCATGGGCTCGCTGGTCAGGGACACCGAGCGCAGCTGGTCGGTGTCGGCCTGGGTGCGGTAGGCGAAGGCCAGGTCGAGCCGCCCGGCCGCGACCTCCTCGGCCAGCGCGCCGGAGCCGGCCTGCCGCAGCCGGATCTCCACGTCCGGGTGCCGCCCCCGGAAGGCCGCCAGCAGCCGGGCCACGTGCACCCCGGCGATGCACTGCTCGGTGCCGAGGGCCAGCGTGCCCCGCAGGACACCCTGCACCGCGGCCACCGCCTCGTGCGCGGAGCGCACCTGTGCCAGGATGCGTTCGGCTTCCCCCAGCAGCGCGCGCCCGGCCTCGGTGAGCGTCACCCGGCGGGTGGTCCGTACGAACAGCGGCGCCCGCAGCTCCCGCTCCAGTGCCCGGATGGACGCCGACAGGCCTGACTGGGACACCATCAGGCGTTCCGCGGCCCGGGTGAAGTGCTGGTCCTCGGCGACCGCGACGAAGTGCTGGAGATGGCGCAGTTCCATGATTGAGAAGCCTATCCGCTGAATTCCATCGGATTCTTCTGTTGGACCACTGCCCGCCGCCCGGGGAAGAGTGGCACCGGTAGATCGTGTGCCAACCCCTCTGGAGTCGCGTTGTACACCGCACACCCCGACCGCTACGCCGACATGCCCTACCGGCGCACCGGACGCAGCGGCCTGAACCTCCCCGCCCTGTCGCTCGGCCTGTGGCACAACTTCGGGCCCGACCGGCCCGTGGAGACCCAGCGGGCCATCCTCCGCCGCGCCTTCGATCTCGGCGTCACCCACTTCGACCTCGCCAACAACTACGGCCCGCCGCCCGGCGCCGCCGAGTCCGCCTTCGGCGAGGCGCTCAAGGCGGACCTCGCCGCTTACCGCGACGAGCTGGTGATCTCCACCAAGGCCGGTTACCTGATGTGGCCCGGCCCGTACGGTGAGTGGGGCTCGCGCAAGTACCTGCTGTCCTCGCTCGACCAGAGCCTGAAGCGGATGGGCCTGGAGTACGTCGACATCTTCTACTCGCACCGCTTCGACCCGGACACTCCCCTGGAGGAGACGATGGGTGCCCTGCACACGGCGGTGCAGCAGGGCAAGGCCCTCTACGTCGGCGTCTCCAACTACTCCGCCGAGCAGACGCGCGAGGCCGCCCGCATCCTCGGCGAACTGGGCACCCCGCTCCTCATCCACCAGCCGCGCTACTCGATGCTCGACCGGCGTCCCGAGGACGAGGGCCTGCTCGACGCCCTCGACGAGCTCCAGGTCGGCTCCATCGTGTACTCCCCGCTGGAGCAGGGTCTGCTCACGGGTCGCTACCTGGACGGCATCCCCGAGGACTCCCGGGCCGCGAGCGACAGCCCGTTCCTGAACTCGGACGCGGTCACCGAGGACCTGGTCGGCCGGCTGCGGGCGCTGGACGAGATCGCCAAGTCCCGCGGCCAGACCCTGGCACAGCTCGCCCTCGCCTGGGTGCTGCGGGGCGGCCGGGTGACGTCCGCCCTGGTCGGCGCGAGCAGCCCGCGGCAGATCGAGGACAGCGTCGCGGCCATCGGCAACCTCGACTTCGACGCCGAGGAGCTGGCGCGGATCGACGCGATCGTCCGGCCGTAGCGCCGTAGTGCCCGACGGTACGGGGGGCGGCCGCGACGAACCGCGGCCGCCCCCCCGCGTCGTACCGTCACCCCGATGCCCTTGCGGAGGCGGCGCCGGCCCGGTCAGGCGTCCGCCGGAACCCGGTCCAGGAATCCCAGCACCTGCCGGATGCGGCCCTCGTCGTCCAGCGTGACCACGTCGAACCCGGCCACCGGTGCCGAGCCGTCCTGCTCGTTCACCAGCTCCCACCCGAAACGCGCGGTGTCGTGGTGGCCGTCGACCACGCCGAGCGGACGGAACACGAAGCCGGGGAACTGCTCGTGGGCCGCCGCGATCACGGCCGCGATCTGCTCATGCCCGCGGACCTCCACGAGCGGGTCGGTGTAGCCGCCGTCCTCGGTCCACGCGGCCGCGACGGCCTTCTCGATGTCCTCCCGCCGGGTGGCGTTCCAGGCCTCGAAGTAACGGGCCGCGGCGTTCTCGTGACGGTCGGTGTGCGCGGTCATGGCGAAGCTCCTCCATCGAGGTCGTCCGTGCTGGTCAGGTCCCGGATGCGGGGTTCGCCGATCCGGTGTGACCACCATGCGGGAGGAGCGGGTGCCGGGTCGATTACCTCCGGGGTCATGGCCGGGGTGCGGGCCGGCCCGCCGCATTTCGGCCAGAACGGGCGCGGAATATGCCAAGAGACTGGCCAAAAAGACATGGTGACAGTGGTTCAGTAGTGAACATACTCGACTGTGAGGACTTCACTTCCAGCGAGGTCCCGATCACGCACCGCACACGGCCGCACCGCAGACGAGCCGCACCGAAAGCGAGGCCAGCCGCCAGGCGAACGACGCGACGGGGAGTGCGCATGCACGACGAGTTCCTGTGCCATGTCACCGCGTACGGCACATGCGACGGGCAGCGCATCGGAGTGCCCCTGGGCACCTACCGGGCGCCCACCCTGGCCCTCGCCCTGTGGTGGCTGCGCGACCGCGCCAACTGGATCGCCGACCGGCTCGACCCGCGGCCCGAGGCCGGGCACTTCCCGCCGAGCGCGCTCGTCCCGGTCGCGGACACCGTGCCCGACGTGCCGGCCGTCCTGCGCGCGTGGTGCGGCGACCCGGCCCAGCAGGAGCTGGTCGCCGACGAGCTGGCCGCGGGGAGGCTGGTGCGGATCGCGACCGGCGACGACACGACCGAGTACGAGCTGCTCGCGGAGTCCGTCGACGCCCTGCGCATGCAGCGGACCGTGCCGGCCCTCGTGGTACCCGTCGCCTGAGCGCTCGCCGGACCGGTCACGCCGCGCCGGGCAAGTGAGCCGTCGTCCCGGTCCCTCCCGGCCCCGCGTGCGAAGCGTGCGCCGTGACCCTCACCACTGTGCGCGGTGGGCGAACGGATCAGGTGGACTGGCGGGCCGGGCTCGGGGTACGAGGACTGGTGCAACAGCGACCGGCCGGACCGGGTTTTCGAGAGAGACAGCATGATCAATCACCTGGGCGGGGCAGTGATACCGACTGGTTTCGACGTACCCGTGGAGCCGCTGCGGCGCGCGGCGCACTACACCGGCGAACCCGGATGCATCGCAGAGGCACGTGCTTTCGCGTCCCAGTTCCTGCAGCAGCTGCGCACCGAATGGTGTGCCACCGCCGACGGCCGGGCCGACGGCGAGCTGCTGCTGATGGTGAGCGAACTGGTCACCAACGCCGACCAGCACAGCAACGGCCCGTACATCCTGGAACTGGAGGGCACGGACGCTTCGGTCGCGGTGTCCGTGTACGACAGCAGCACCGCTCTGCCCCGCCGTTACCCGAAGGACCCCAAGCGCGTCGGACGGCACGGGCTGGAGATCGTGCACGCCCTGGCCTCGGAGGTCACCGTCGAGCGGGTGCCCGTGGGTAAACGCGTGCGCGCCGTCTTCCCGCTGCGGCGCGAGGGCGATGCCCGGCCGACGGCCGGCTGAACCGGGACGTCGACGACGTGGCGGCAGGAACGAGAAGTCGGGCCGGTGCCTGGGCGCCGGCCCGACCGAGTGTCAGGCGCAGCCGAGCTCGCCCAGCATTCCCTGCCGCAGCCGGGTGATGATCCGCTTGATCAGCCGGGAGACGTGCATCTGGGAGCACCCCAGCCGCTCGCCGATCTCGGCCTGGGTGGCCTCCTCCACGAACCGCATGTGGATGATCTGCCGGTCCCGGTCGCTCAGCTCCGCCATGAGCGGGGCGAGCGCGTGGAAGTCCTCGACGAGCCGCAGGCCCTCCTCCTCCACACCGATGAAGTCGGCGAGCACGGCCTCGCCGTCCTCGGGGCCGTCGCCGGTGAGCGCGGCGTCCAGGGAGGCGGAGTTGTAGCCGTTGGAGGCCAGCTGAGCCTCGACCACCTCCTTCTCGGAGAGGTTCATCAACGTGGCCAGCTCGGCGACGGTCGGGTCCCGGTCCAGCCGGCTCGACAGCTCCTCCCTGGCCTTGGCCAGCTCCACCCGCAGCTCCTGGAGGCGGCGCGGCACATGGACGGCCCAGGTGGTGTCCCGGAAGAACCGCTTGATCTCGCCGACGATGTACGGCAGCGCGAAGGAGGTGAACTCGACCTCGCGTGCCAGCTCGAACCGGTCGATGGCCTTGATCAGGCCGACCATGCCGGTCTGGACGATGTCCTCCATGTCGTCGCCGCGGCCGCGGAACCGTCCGGCCGCGAACCGCACCAGCGACATGTTCATCTCGATGAGGGTGTTGCGCGCGTACTGGTACTCGTGCGTCCCCTCCTCCAGCTCGGTCAGCCGGCGGAAGAACTGGCGGGAGAGCTCCCGTGCGTCCCGCGGGGCGACGGACGCGGGGTCCGCGATGCCAGGCAGTGATCCTTCGCCCGTCCTGTCCTGCTCGGTCTGCTCGGCGACCTCTGCTTGCGACCGGATCCCGGCGGCGGTTGTCATTGCCTCTCCCACGAAAGTCACGGTTCGACGTCTGCCTGCACGGCAGCCGGTCGGCCCCCGGATACAGGTCACGTCTCCGCGGGTACCCGATGTACGGCGGGTCATTCCTCCCGCGGAGCCGCTCACGGCGCGAGTACCCCCGGCTACGGCACGCATGCGTGCGTCGCCCGCAAGTGGCGCGAAACAGCCGGTGCGGGCCGGGTTTCCCTGAGGGCGGAACGCCGCGCCCTTGCCCGTCAGCCTACCGCTCCTAGGCTGACGGGATGAGCAACCCGCTGAGCGAGGAAGCCCGAGTGATCCCCCTGCGGCCGGCGCCCGGCCGCCCGGACGTGCCGGACGGCGACCCCGTGCCCCGGGAGCCGCTGTGGCGTGATCTGGTCGGCGAGGTGCTGCGCCGGGAGCGGCGGGCGCAGGAGCGCACGCTCAAGGACGTGGCCGACGCGGCCCGGATCTCGCTGCCCTACCTGTCGGAGGTCGAGCGGGGGCGCAAGGAGGCATCGTCCGAGGTGCTGGCCGCCGCGGCCCACGCGCTCGGCCTGGGCCTCGGCGACCTGCTGTCGCTGGCGCACGGGGAGCTGACCCGGCGCACGGCCGAGCGGCGCCGGCCCGCCGCCGTACCGCACCGGCCCGCCACCGCGCCGGACCGGACGTACCAGGGGCTCTGCCTGGCTGCCTGACCGGATGCCGGCGGCGGCCCGGCCGGCTGTTCGCGGCCGGGCCTTCCCCGGCGGTCGCGGGTGGACCGATGAGTTTCGCGCGGGGGAGCGGTCTCCCTGTGTACGACGGCGTTCCACGCCCGGTTCCACCCCTCGTCCACGCCCCCAGGAGGCGCTCATGACCACCGGCGGATTCACCACGTGTCTCTGGTTCGACGGCCAGGCGGAGGAGGCCGCGCACCACTACGTGTCGGTCTTCAAGGACGCCGCCCTCGGGCGCGTCGTGCGCTGGCCCGAGGGCGGTCCCGGACCGGCCGGCTCGGTGCTGACCGCGGAGTTCACGGCCAACGGCCAGCGGTTCGTCGCGCTCAACGGCGGCCCCGAGTTCACCTTCAACGAGGCGGTGTCCTTCCAGATCCTCTGCTCCGACCAGCAGGAGATCGACCACTACTGGACGAAGCTCACCGAGGACGGCGGCGAGGGGGGACCCTGCGGCTGGCTCAAGGACAAGTACGGCCTGTCCTGGCAGGTCGTCTACGCCCGGCTGCTCGACATGGTCGCCGACCCCGACCCGGAGAAGGCCGCGCGCGCCACCAGGGCCATGATGGGCATGGGCAAGCTGGACGTCGCCGCGCTGGAGAAGGCGTACGCCGGCGAGTAGCGGGAGGTCCGGCGGGCCGCCGTCACCGTGGCCCGGCCTCGGCGAGGATCTCGGCGATCACGTGCCGGGAGTTCTCGGCCAGGGCCGGGTTGGTGTGCCAGTAGTACGGCAGCTGGATCAGCGAGATCGACAGCGCCCAGCCCCGCCCGCGCGCCCACTGCGCGTCGTCGGCGCCGACGGCCTCGCGGAAGGTGTCCCGGGCGGACGCGGGCAGCAGGTTCCAGGCCACGATCAGGTCCACGGCCGGGTCGCCGACGCCGGCACAGCCGAAGTCGATGACCGCGCTCAGCCCGCCCCCGTCGACCAGCACGTTCCCCGGGGAGAGATCCCCGTGCGCCCAGGCCGGCGGACCCGTGTGGTCCGGGGCCCGCAGCGCCTCCTCCCACCGGGCGGCCACGGCCGCGGTGTCGATCCGGTCGGTGAGCCCGTCGAGCCGCGCCAGCGCGGCCCGGGTCGGCTCGTCGCGGGAGGAGAGCGGCACACCCCGGGATGCGGGCGGCCCGTCGCGCGGGTCGATCCGGCGCAGCGCGGCCACGAACGCCCCGAGCCGCTCGGCCAGCCGCTCCGGCTCCGCGACGGCGCCGGCGACCGGGTTCCGCCCGTCCAGCCAGCGGTACACCGACCAGGGCCACGGGAAGTCCTCGTCGGGCGCGCCGAGCCCGGCCGGCTCCGGCGTGGGCACCGGCAGCTGCGGGCCGAGACGGGGCAGCCAGCGCTGCTCGTGCGTCACGTCGGCGACGGCGCCGGGGTGCCGGGGCAGCCGCACCACCAGGCCGTCGCCCAGGCGGAACATGGCGTTCTCCGTGCCGGAGGAGTCCAGGCGCCGTACGGGCAGCGCCGCCCACTCGGGAAACTGCCGGGCGACCAGCCGGCCGACCAGCGGTGCGTCGACACCAACCTCGCCCTCGCGCATCTCGACCGTGTTCATCGCACTCATCACAGCGGACCGCGGGCCCCGGTGTCGACCGAATTGCGGCTGCCGGCTCGGCGCGCGGGCCGCACCCCCGGTGGCTAGCGTGAACAAACGAGCCACACCACTTCAGGAGGGCCGCCAGCATGGCCGTGCAACCCGAGGGAACGCCCTGTTGGGCCGATGCGATGTTCAGTGACGTCGAGGGAGCCAAGCGGTTCTACGGCGACGTCCTCGGCTGGACCTTCGGCGAGTCGTCGTCGGAGTACGGCAACTACACCCAGGCCTATGTGGACGGCAGGGCGGTGGCGGCGGTCGTCCCGCCCATGCCCGGTCAGGAGGGCCAGTCGCAGTGGTGCCTGTACTTCGCCTCGCCGGACGCCGCGGCCACCGCGGAGCGGATCCGGGAGAACGGCGGCGAGGTGCTGATGGAGCCGATGCAGGTCGGTGACTTCGGCACGATGTGTCTGGCCCGGGAGCCCAGCGGAGCCGTGTTCGGCGTGTGGCAGGCGGGCACCCACGAGGGTTTCGAGGCGACGGCCACGCCGGGGGCGTACTGCTGGGCCGAGGTCTTCACCAGGGAGCCGGAACAGACGGACGCCTTCCTCGCCGCGGTCTTCCCGTACCGGATGAAGGAGATCGAGGACGACGCGGTGGACTTCCGGATGTTCGACGTCGGCGAGGACACCGTCCTCGGCCGGATGCGGATGACCGACGACTTCCCGCCCGAGGTGCCGTCGTACATCAACGTCTACTTCACCGTCGACGACTGCGACGCGGCCGTCGACCGGGCCGTCAAGCTCGGCGGGATCCTGCGCTTCGGGCCGATGAGCAGCCCCTTCGGCCGGTTCGCCGCGCTCAGCGACCCGCAGGGCGCGAACCTCTCGGTGATCGACATCACCACCACCGAGGGCGAGATGCCGAAGGTCAGGGAGGTCTGACCGGGCACGGAAGAGCGCCCCGCACGGCCATGGCATGATCGGGCGCATGCGTGAACGTGTGGTGGCCGCGTGCGACGGGGCTTCGAAGGGAAACCCCGGACCGGCCGGATGGGCGTGGGTGGTCTCGGACGACGACGAGCGGACCCCCGCCCGGTGGGCGGCGGGCCCGCTCGGCCGGGCCACCAACAACGTCGCCGAACTGACGGCCCTGGAGCGGCTGCTCGCCGCCGTCGACCCGGACGTGCCGCTGGAGATCCGGATGGACTCCCAGTACGCGATGAAGGCCGTCACGACCTGGCTGCCCGGCTGGAAGCGCAACGGCTGGAAGACCGCCGCCGGCAAGCCCGTCGCCAACCAGGACTTGGTGGTCCGCATCGACGAACTGCTCGGCGGCCGGTCCGTCGAGTTCCGCTACGTCCCCGCCCACCAGGCCGACGGCGACCCGCTGAACGACTTCGCCGACCGCGCCGCCAGCCAGGCGGCCTCCGTCCAGGAAGCGGCCGGCAGCGCGCTCGGCTCCCCGGAACCCCCGCCGTCGCCCGACACCCCGGCCGGGGCCGGCGCGGCGCGCAGGAAGGCGCCCCGCCGCACCGGCGGCACCGCGTCCTCACGCACCGGCGGCACCGCGTCCGGCCGCACCATCAAGGCGAAGTTCGCCGGCCGGTGCCTGTGCGGCCGGTCGTACGCGGCCGGTGAGAAGATCGCCAAGAACGCGCAGGGCTGGGGCCACCCGGAGTGCCGTACCGCCGAGGCTGATCAGGCGTCGAACGTGTAGAACCGGGTGTGGTCCAGCAGGTCCGCCGGGCGCACCGTGTTCCACGGCTTCATGGTGTCGTTCAGGTCCACCACGTCCGGCGTGCCGCCCGCCGGCACGTAGGCGGCACCGGGGTGGCGCCGCTGCCACTGCGACCACAGCTTGTCGACGTAGGCGTGGTGCAGCCAGAACACCGGGTCGTTGGGGGAGACCCCGGTGGCCATCTGTCCGCCGACCCAGACGTGGACGCGGTTGTGCAGGTTGACCCCGCGCCAGCCCTCCAGGTGGTTGCGGAAGCCGTCCGAGGCGCTGTTGTAGGGGGCCGTGTCGTACGTCGCGATCGACAGCACCGACTCCACCTCGGCGGGCGTCGGCAGCTCGCGCACACCCGTGCCGAGCGAACGGCGCAGGAACGTACGGCCGTCGACCCGTACGCTGACCGGCCAGTTCCCCGTGGACGCGGCGAACGGCCCGTCCATCACCCGGCCGTCGCCGCCGCGCCCGGTGCCGCCGAGGAAGTCCGGTGCCCACAGCGAGGCGCGCACCGTGCGGTCGGCGCTCCAGTCCCAGTAGGGCAGGGCGACCGAGGAGTCCACCGACTGCAGCGCCTGCTCGAAGTCGAGCAGGAACCTGCGGTGCCAGGGCAGGAAGGAGGGGGAGCGGTGGCCGGTCCGCTCGCCGGTGTCGGTGTCCGCCATGATGAACGCGTTGTGCGTGCGCACGAAGTCGTCGTAGCGCCCGGTGCGCTTGAGTTCGAGGACGGCGGCGACGAACCGGCGCTTCTCGTCGGCGGTCAGGGTGGCCTGGTTCTTGCGTACGGTCATGGTGCGCGGTGCTCCGGAGGTACTCGGCGGGGCGGTCAGTTGGCGTCGAAGGGCAGCAGCGGCGCGCCCTGCAGCTCCTCCACCGCGGCACGGGCCGCGGCGCGCGGGGTGGCCACCGGGGCGTAGTGGCTGACGACGCTGATCCAGCTGCCGTCGGCGTTCCGCATCACGTGCAGCCGCACGCCGTCGACGAACACGGCGTAGTCGCCGCCGTGTTGGTGGTGGTGTCCGCCGCCGCTCGCCGGACCGCCCTGTATCCGGCGGCCCCTGTAGACCTCGTCGAAGGAGTCGGGTGCGGCGGGCGCGCGGCGGCCCGCGGCCGTCGCGGCGGGTGCGGCGACGATGGCGGCCGAGGCCGTCGCGGCGACGGCGGCTGCCGCGGTGAGCGCGTGACGCCGGGTGATGCCGGGCATGCGGGTCCTCCTGAGGAGCGGTCCGGTGGTGACGACGCATGCCTACCGGGACGTCGAGGAGGGGAAGAAATCGGTGGGAACCGGTTGGCCGTGATCCGGACAATCGGTTACATGTGGTACGGAGTTGAACCAGGATGATCTTGCCGTGACGGCCGTCCGATCCGTACCGGAACGGGGAATTCCTTGCCGGGCCGACCGGCTTCCCGGTGATCCTTCCCGGCCGCCGTCCGTCCCGGTGGCGCGGCTCACCGCGCCAGACTGACGCGATCCGGCGGGCCCATGGCCCTGCTACCCTGCGATGTCAATCGACCACGTTCGGTGACTGTCAGGGGTGTGCGCGTGAAGGTCGTCTGTGTCGGAGGCGGGCCCGCCGGTCTGTACCTCGCCATCCTGCTCAAGCGGCAGGACCCCGCCCGTGACGTCACCGTCCACGAACGCAATCCGCGGGGCTCCACCTACGGCTGGGGCGTCACGTACTGGCGCGGCCTGCTGGACAAGCTCCAGGCCCACGACCCCGCTTCGGCGCGGGCGATCGAGGAGCACTCCTTCCGCTGGAGTGAGGGCGTCGCCCACGTGGGGGACCTGACGACCCGGCACCACGGCGACGAGGGCTTCGGCATCGGCCGCCACCGCCTGCTCGACCTGCTCGCCACCCGGGCCCGCGCCCTGGGCGTCCGCCTGGAGTACGAGGGCGAACCCACCGACCCGCCCGCCGGCGCCGACCTCGTCGTCGCGGCCGACGGCGTGCACAGCGCCCTGCGCACCCGCCGGGCCGGTCACTTCGGCACCCGGATCACCGCCGGCCGCAACCCCTACATCTGGCTCGGCACCAGCAAGGTCTTCGACGCCTTCACCTTCGCCTTCACACAGACCGAGCACGGCTGGATCTGGGCCTACGGCTACGGCTACAGCGGCGAGCACAGCACCTGTGTCGTCGAGTGCTCCCCGGAGACCTTCACCGGCCTCGGACTGGACCGGGCCGACGAGGACCAGGGCATCGCCCTGCTGGAGAAACTCTTCGCCGGGATCCTGGACGGCCACCCCCTGACCGCGCGCCCCGGCGCCTCCTGGCTGACCTTCCGCACCGTGACCAACGAGACCTGGCACGACGGCAACGTGGTCCTGCTCGGCGACGCGGCCCACACCACCCACTACTCCATCGGCGCCGGCACCACCCTCGCCCTGGAGGACGCCATGTGCCTCGCCGAGGCCCTGGGCGCGCACGCCGCCCTGCCCGACGCCCTCGCCGCCTACCAGCGCCGGCGCCAGGCCGAACTGCTGTCCGTGCAGAGCGCGGCCCGCCACAGCGCCCAGTGGTACGAGAACCTGCCCCGTTACATCCACCTGCCCCCGCACCGGATGTTCGCCCTGCTCGGCCAGCGGCACTCGCCCCTGCTGCCGTACGTCCCGCCCCAGCTCTACTACGGCCTGGACAAGGCGGCCGGACGGCTGGAGGCGCTGCGCCGGCTCAAGCGCTGGCTCGGCCCGCGTGCCGCCCGCGCCCTGCACGCCCGCGCGACGGCCCGGCGGGACTAGGTCTGCCGGGCCGCCGTCGAGCAATACGCCGCCCCCCGTGGGGGCTTCGCGGAGGCGCGGCACCACCGCGTCCGCTGCACGCCGGCTCCCCGTTCGGCCCAGGGAACGTTGGTGAATGCCCATTCACCCGATAAGGTGAATGGGCATTCACCTCGTCACCGTGCCGCCCGCAGGAGCGCCGATGGACCAGCCCGCCCCGATATCCCCGCCCTCCCGGCTGCGCGACCGGCTCACCATTCCCGTGCTGGCGTCCGGCGGCATCCTCATGGCGGTCATGCAGACCGTGGTCGTTCCGCTCCTGCCCGACCTGCCCCGGCTCACCGGCGCGTCGGCCGCCGCCGTTTCCTGGACGGTCACCGCGACCCTGCTCTCCGGCGCCGTCCTCACCCCCGTCCTCGGCCGGGCCGGCGACATGTACGGCAAGCGCCGGGTGCTCACCGCCGCGCTCGCGCTGATGACCGTCGGCTCCGTGATGTGCGCGCTCTCCTCCGACATCGGCGTCCTCATCGCCGCCCGCGCCCTCCAGGGCGCCGCCGCCTCCGTGGTCCCGCTGTCCATCAGCATCCTGCGCGACGAACTCCCGCCGGAACGCCGGGGCTCGGCGGTGGCGCTGATGAGTTCCACCGTCGGCATCGGCGCCGCGCTCGGCCTGCCGCTCGCCGCGCTGGTCGTGCAGTACGCCGACTGGCACACCATGTTCTGGCTGACCAGCGCCCTCGGCGCGGCGGGCGTCACGGCGACCTGGTGGGCGGTCAAGGAGTCGCCGGTGCGGGAACCCGGCCGGTTCGACGTCCTCGGCGCCCTCGGCCTCGCCGCCGGCCTGGTCTGCCTGCTGCTGGGCGTCTCGCAGGGCGGCACCTGGGGCTGGGGGAGCGCACGGGTCCTCGGGCTGTTCCTCGGGGCGGCCGTCGTGCTCGCCCTGTGGTGCCTGCAGCAACTGCGCACCGCCCGGCCCCTGGTCGACCTGCGGCTGGTCGCCCGGCCGCGGGTGGGCCTGTCCCATGTGGCGGCCCTGCTGACCGGGTTCGCCTTCTACGCCAACTCCCTGGTCACCGCCCAGCTGGTGCAGGCGCCGAAGGCCACCGGCTACGGCCTCGGCCTGTCCATCGTCGCCACCGGCCTCTGCCTGCTGCCCGGCGGCGTCACCATGCTGCTGTTCTCCCCGCTGTCGGCCCGCATCTCCGCCGCGCGCGGCCCCCGGATCACGCTCGCGCTGGGCGCCGCCGTCATCGCCTGCGGGTACGCGCTCCGCATCGCCGACAGCCGCGACCTGTGGATGATCATCCTCGGGGCCACCGTGGTGGCGACCGGCACCACGCTCGCCTACTCCGCGCTGCCGACCCTCATCCTGCGCGCCGTGCCGGCCGCCCAGACCGCCTCCGCCAACGGCGTCAACGTCCTCATGCGGACCATCGGCCAGGCCGTCTCCAGCGCGGCCGTCGCCGCCGTCCTCGTCCACCACAGCAGCCCCCTCGGCGGCGTCCCCGTACCGAGCCTCCACGGCTACGAGCTCGCCTTCACCATGGCGGGCACCGTCGCCCTCGCGGCCTGCGCGGCCGCTCTGTCCATCCCCGGCGACGGCCCCGCGCCCGGCGCCCGGCGGGCCCGCGGCGGCACCCGGGGCGCCCGCGACGAGGCGATGGAGGGAGCATGAGGACCATGACCACGCCGCCCGCCGAGGCGCCCGCACCCGCACGCCGGGACGCCGAGGCCACCAAGGCCGCCATCCTGAGGGCCGCCCGCCACCTGTTGGCCCGGCACGCGCACGCCGACATCACCCTCAGGGCCGTCGCCGAGCGCGCCGGGGTGAGCCCGCCGCTGATCCTGAAGTACTTCGGCAACAAGGACGCCCTGTTCGCCCGCGTGATGTCCTTCGACACCGACGCCGACGCCCTGCTGGACGCGCCGCTGGACGCGCTCGGCCGGCACATGGTCCGGCACGTCGTGTCCAGCCAGCGCGAGCGGGGCGCCGACCCGCTGCTGCGCATCGTCTTCGCCCCGCTGCACGGCGACCACGGCGACGTCCTGCGCGCCAACTTCCGCGCCCAGGTCACCGAACGCCTCGCCGCCCGGCTCACCGGCGCCGACGCGGGCCTGCGCGCCGAACTCGCCGTGGCCGCCCTGGTCGGCCTCGGCGTGATGTACGGCATCGCCCGTGGCCCCCACGTGCGCGAGACCGACGCCGACGACCTCGCCGAACGCTACGGGCCCGCCGTCCAGGCCCAGCTGACGCCCGGTGCCGGGGCGGCCGGCGGCGCGGGGCCGCCGGCCGGATGACAGACTGACGCCATGGACGAACGCGTAATCGGCAGGTCGGGACAGTGGGCATCGGTGGTCGGGCTCGGCACATGGCAGCTGGGCGCCGACTGGGGCGACGTGGACGACAAGGAGGCGCTGTCCGTCCTGGAGGCGGCGGCCGAGGCCGGGGTGACCTTCTTCGACACGGCCGACGTGTACGGCGACGGGCGCAGCGAGGCCACCATCGCCGCGTTCCTGCGCGGCCGGCCCGATCTGCACGTGCTGGTGGCCACCAAGATGGGCCGCCGGGTCGAACAGGTCCCGGAGAACTACGTCCTGGACAACTTCCGCGCCTGGAACGATCGCTCGCGCCGCAACCTCGGCGTCGACCGCATCGACCTGGTGCAGCTGCACTGCCCGCCCACCCCGGTCTACTCCTCGGACGCGGTGTTCGACGCCCTGGACACGCTGGTCGAGGAGGAGCGGATCGCCGCCTACGGCGTGAGCGTGGAGACCTGCGCCGAGGCCCTCACCGCCATCGCCCGGCCGAACGTGGCGAGCGTGCAGATCATCCTCAACCCGTTCCGGATGAAGCCCCTGTGCGAGGTGCTGCCCGCCGCCCGCGCGGCCGGCGTCGGCATCATCGCGCGCGTGCCCCTCGCCTCCGGGCTGCTGTCCGGCAAGTACACGAAGGACACCGTGTTCGCGGCCAACGACCACCGCACCTACAACCGGCACGGCGAGGCCTTCGACCAGGGCGAGACCTTCTCCGGCGTCGACTACGCGACCGGCGTCGAGGCCGCCGCCGAGTTCGCCGCCCTCGCCCCGGAGGGGTACACCCCGGCCCAGCTGGCGCTGCGCTGGATCATCGAGCAGGACGGCGTGACCACCGTGATCCCGGGCGCCCGCAACCCCGGACAGGCCCGCGCCAACGCCGCCGCGGCCAAGCTGCCGCCGCTGCCGCCGCAGACCTCGGCCGCGATCCGCGAACTCTACGAACGCCGGATCAAGGACCAGGTCGAGCGCCGCTGGTAGCCGCGGGCACGCGGACCGTTTGAAGGAACGACCGGGCGGTTACACGCAACCGCATGACGGAGGCAGGACGACGCAGGGGACGGAATGAGACCGAGGAGGAGCGGGCCGACCGGATGTGGGGCGAGCTCATCCAGGAAGTCCGGGTGGCGCAGACGGGCGTACAGATCCTGTTCGGCTTCCTGCTGACGGTCGTCTTCCAGCCGAAGTACGGCAAGCTCGCCACCGTCGACCAGGTGATCTACATCGTGACCGTCGTCCTGGGCGCCTGCGCGACCGGCGCCCTCATCGGACCGGTCTCCCTGCACCGCCTGGTCTCCGGCCGCCGGGTCAAGCCGCAGGCGGTGCGGCTGGCGTCCCGGATGACCTTCGTCGGCCTGGTCCTGCTGCTCGCCACGATGACGTCGTCCCTGCTGCTGATCCTCCGGGTGGCCACCCACGACGGCTACGTTCCGTACCTCGTGACGGCCGTCGTCGCCTGGTACCTGCTGTGCTGGTACGGCCTGCCGCTGTGGGCCCGCCGCCGCCACACGTCGCGGACGGACGAGAACACCTAGGACCGGCGGGCCAGGGCCGCCAGGTGCCGGTCGTGCGTCCTGCTGAGCAGCAGCACGGAGAGCACCGCCCCGACCAGGGCGCAGAACATGTCCCACTGGGTGTCCCACACATCGCCCTGCGTGGCGAGGAACGCGTCCGCGCCGTGCCCGCCGATCTCGGCCGCCAGCCACTCCAGCAGCTCGAAGCAGGCGCTGAACGCCAGGCAGGCGCACACGGTGAGCGGCGCCAGCCAGCGGCTGCCGCGCAACGGCGAGGTGCGGCTGAGCAGTTCACGGACCAGCACGGCCGGGACGAAGCCCTGCACCAGGTGGCCGAACCGGTCGTACGGGTTGCGCTCGAGTCCGAACGCGTCGCGCACCCAGTCGCCCGCCGGGACCTGCGCGTAGGTGTAATGGCCGCCGACCGCGAGGACCAGCGCGTGCGCGGTCAGCAGTGCGCACAGCAGTCCGGTCAGGGGGAAGCGGCGCCAGAGCAGTACGACCAGGGGCAGCCCGGCCAGCGCCCACACCGTCTCCAGGAACCAGGTGGTGCGGTCGCGCGCGCCCCACGCCGACACGGCCAGCCCGACGGCCACCACGCCGGCGAAGAGGGCGGGCGGCACGCGGCGCGGCGCGCGGAGCGGGGCGGGGTGCACTGCGGTCACGGCGGGCTCCTTGACTGGGGGTCGTAGGAGGCCCATGGTGGCGCCCGGCGGGGACGGCCGGCATGAGTACGGCTACTCAGCCGCGGAGAGGATCTCCGCCAGCAGCTCGTCCACCGCGATCCGCTCCCGGCCCGGCGGGACGATCTGGTGGGTCTCGCGCAGGAACGCGGCGACGGCGGGCGCCCAGGCGAACACCACCGCGTGGTGCCGGCCGCCGTCCGGCCGGATGTCCCCGAGGAACTCCAGGCGCAGCTCGTGCCAGGGACCGGTGGCCTCCGGGCGCATCCGGACGTCACCGACGCCGACCGGCCCGGTCAGTCCGTCGGCGAGCATCTGCCGGTCCAGCCGCCAGCAGGCCAGCACCCGGCCGTCGTGGGCGAAGACGGCGCTGACGGCGAACGGGTCGTCGGCGTCGTAGCTGAGGTGGGCCAGCACCGGACACCTGCCGGTGCCCTGCGCGAGGAGCTGCACCACCAGGGTCTTGTGCACGAACGACTTCACGCGGGGGCCTCCGGGACAATAGGCGTAGAGCCCTCTAGTACCCCCGCTGCGCCCGGAATGCTCACCCGTGTGACTGAATCCGAAAGACGGCGCTCCGCACGGCCGGACGGCAGCGGGGGCCGCCCGGCCCGGGAGCGCACGTGGCAGGCGTGCCGCGCGGCGGCACGCCGTCAGGCGAAGGCCTCCCGCAGCGCCGGCAGCAGGGTCTTCGCCGACCAGTCCAGGAACTCGGGCTGTGAGTCACCGCCGATCTGGACCAGGGCGACCTCCCCGAACCCGGCCTCCGCGTAGGGCCGTACGGCCTCCACGAAGGCGTCGGGGTCGTCGCCGCAGGGGATGGAGGAGGCGACGTCGTCCTCGGTCACGAACTGGGTCGCGGCCTCGAAGGAGTCCGGGTGCGGCAGTTCGGCGTTCACCTTCCAGCCGAGCCCGAACCAGCGGAACTGGGAGTGGGCGCGCTTGATCGCCGTTTCCCGGTCGGGGTCGTAGCACACCGGCAGCTGGCCGACCCGGGGCTTGCCGCTGCCGCCGTGCCGGTCGAACGCCTCCAGCAGGCCCGCCTTCGGCTCGGTCGCGATCACCAGGTCGGCGAGGTGGCCGGCCAGCTTGCAGGACTGGTCGCCGGAGACGGCGATGCCGATCGGCGGCGCCTGCTCCGGCAGGTCCCACAGCCGTGCCGACTCCACGTCGAAGTGCTCCCCGTGGTGCGTGACATGGCCGCCCTCGAACAGCGCCCGGATGATGCGCACCGCCTCTTCGAGCATCTCGTGACGCACGTCCACCGGCGGCCAGCCGCCGCCCACGACATGCTCGTTCAGGTTCTCCCCGGCGCCCAGGCCGAGCCGGAACCTGCCCTCCGACAGCAACTGCACGGTCGCCGCCTTCTGCGCCACGATCGCCGGGTGGTAGCGCAGGATGGGGCAGGTCACGTACGTCATCAGGGGGATCCGCGAAGTGGCCTGGGCGGCGGCGCCCAGCACGCTCCACGCGTACGAGGCGTGTCCCTGCGAGCGCAGCCACGGGAAGTAGTGGTCCGAGATCACCGAGAAGTCGAAACCCGCCTCCTCGGCCTTCACCACGTGGTCCACCAGATCCCGGGGACCTGCCTGCTCGGTCATCATCGTGTATCCGATTTGCACCATAGGGTGCGAGTCCCCGGCTCGGCGCCCGGAAAACGGCCCACCCGCGCGTGTCACTCCCGCGGCGTGCGGAAGGTTCCGAGGAACGTCTTCAGCGCCAGCCGGTTGGCCGCGTCGTCCCAGGCCGCGGCCGGGGTGGTGAAGCGCAGCGAGAAGCCCCGCGCCCCGCCCAGCAGGAAGCCCCGCCCGAAGGTGTGCGCCCGGGCGTCCCCGGAGCCCGCCAGCCACTCCAGGTCGGCGGCGCGGCGGCCCTGGTACGTGGTCGCCCGCACGGCGCCGACACGGCCGTAACCGGGGAGCTTCCTCAGCCCGGGCTCGACGTCGTCCCGCCAGACGGCCACCGGATCGGGGCCGACGCGCTCGCTGTAGGTCACGGCGAGCGTGGGGGAGCCGCCGCCCCGGCCGAACGTGACGCGGTAGGCCAGGCCGGACACCCGGGAGGTGGTCAGCCGCCGCCAGCCGCCGGGCAGCGCCACCGAGAAGCCCTCGGGCGCGATGTACCGACGGTAACCGGCCGGCAGGGCGGCCGTCGGCTTCGAGGAGGGGGCCGGGGCGGGTGCGGAGGTGGGTGTGGCGCCGCCGGGCTGCCGGGCCGCGGGGCCGGACGGGGTGGCCCGGGGCGGTGCCCCCGCCGTGTCCGTGCCGGAGGACAGCGCACCGGACGCGGCCAGCGCCGCCACGGCGGCCACGGTCACCACGGCCAGCGCGGTACCGGCGATCAGGGCCCGTCCGCCCCGCAGCGGTCCCGGGTGGCGCACGGCCCGGTACGCGCCGCGCACCCGGGGCTCGGGGGCCGGTGGCCGCTCCGCGTCCGTGTCCTCGCGCAGCGCCCGGGTCAGCGCCTCGCGCACCACCGGCCGGGTCAGCCGCTCCCGCGCGTTCTTGCGCAGCAGACCCTGCACGGCCTGGGTGAGCGGCCCGGCGCGCAGCGGGGTGCGCAGCGGCAGCCGGTCCACCGCCTTCAGTGTGGCGTCGGGCCGGCCGCGGTCCCGGAACGGCGGCCGGCCCTCCACCATCGTGTAGAGCAGCGCGCCCAGCGCCCACAGGTCGGCCGCCGGGCCGATGCGCTCGTCGCGGGCCTGCTCCGGGGAGGCGTACGACGGTGCCGTCAGCCGGGGCACGAGCGTCGCGCCCGCCAGCCCGAACCCGGTGACGACGACCGGGCCGCCGTCCCGCACGAAGACCTGGCCGGGGCTCAGCTCGCCGTGGGTGACGCCCTCGTCGTGCGCGGCCTCCAGCACGTCCAGCAGCTCCAGGCCGAGCCGGGCCGCCCGCACCGGGTGGAACGAGCCCTCCTGGGCGAGGAGTTCCCCCAGGGGTGTGCCGTCGACCCACTCGGTGACCGTCCACAGGGCGCCCGCCTCCACCACGGCGTCGACGACCGCCGCCACCTGGCCGGGGCGCAGCAGCCGCATGGTCTCCGAGGTGCGGACGACCCGGGCCGTGACGCGGCGCGCGGCGTCCCGGTCGACGGGCTCCGGCAGGGCCGTCTGCGCCACGAGGCGGGGCTGCTGCGCCGCCAGGTCCTCGGCGTACCACCACAGGCGGTTCGTCTCGCGGGAGAAGACCTCCAGGAGCCGGTACCGTCCGGCGACCAACTCGTGTGCGGAGACGTGCGCCTTGGCCATGGTCATCCCTCGCTGAAACCCCTGCCTCGTCTTTCCCAGAGGTACGCGGGGCGAGCGGGGGTGCGTTCAGGGGCGCGCCCAAAAGCTGTGACGGCGCGGTGCCGGCGGTGAAGCAGGGGCAGCAGCGCCGTCACAGCAGTCCGAAGCGGCCGGCCCAGTCGGTGAGTTCCCGGGGTGTCGTGTTGCCCCCGCACACGACGAGCCCGACGCGTGCCCCCTCGCCGACCCGCTCCAGTACCTGCCGGGCCGCCGGCAGCAGACAGCCCGCGGCCGGTTCGGCCCACACCTTGGCGTGCTCGGCGAGGTCCAGACAGCCCCGCACCGCGTCCCGGTCCGGTACCACCAGCACCTCCTCGACCAGCGCGGACACATGGTCGTACGTCAGCCGTGACACCGAGGGCGCGCTCAGCGTGGTGACCAGTGAGGAGAGCGGGACGGGCACCGGACCGCCGGCCTCCAGCGCGCCGGACATCGCCTCCGCGCCCTCGGTCTCCACGCCCCACACGCGCACCCCGGGCCGCCGGGCGCGCAGGGCCGCCGCCACCCCGGCGATCAGACCGCCGCCGCCGACGCTGACGACGACGTCCGTCAGCTCCCCGGCGTCCTCGGCCAGCTCAAGCCCCACGGTGCCCTGTCCGGCGATCACGACCGGGTCGTCGAACGGGTGGACCAGGGTCAGGCCCTCGTCCCGGAGCCGTGTCACCAGTTCGAAGGCGCTGTCCATGCCGTCGGTCAGCCGCACCACCGCCCCGGCCTCCTCGGCGAGCGCGAGGGAACGGGCGGGCGCGGTGCGCGGCATGACCACGGTCGCCTTCACGTCGAGGGCCGCCGCCATCACCGCGAGCGCGATCCCGTGGTTGCCGCCGCTGACCGCGACCACGCCCGCCGCCCGCTCGGCCTCGCTCAGCGACAGCAGCTTCGCGGTGGCCCCGCGGGCCTTGAACGAGCCGGTGCGCTGGAGCAGTTCGAGCTTGGCGGTGACGGGGACGCCGAGCAGCGCGCCGAGGCCGGGGCTCGGTACCGTCGGCGTGCGCACGACGTGCCCGGCGATCCGCCGGGCGGCGGTTTCGATGTCCGAGATCTCGATCACGGTGCTCCACCCTTCCGGCGCGGATCGGGACCGCGCCGCTCGCACCTTCACCCGCCGGGGGGCCGGAGGTCAACGCCCTTCCGGATCATGGCTACAGCGCGCGGCCCACCAGGGATTCCAGCAGCTCCGTCAGATCCTCCGCGGCCCCGGCGGCCAGCGGCGCGGCGGTGAGCAGTTCCCGTGCCGCGGCCGTGTGGGCGCGGGCCTCGGCCAGGGCCGCCGTCCGGCCCCCCGCCGCCTCGATCAGCGCGGCGGCCTCCTCGGCGTGCCCGTCCGGGCCGAGCAGCGCGGGCAGCCGCCGCGCCACCGGGGAGCCGAGCGCGGCCAGGACCGGGAACGTCCTCTTCCGCTCCCGCAGATCGCCGCCCACGGGCTTGCCGGTGACGGCCGGGTCGCCCCAGATGCCGAGCACGTCGTCGACCAGCTGGAAGGCGATCCCGAGGTGGCGGCCGGCCCGGTCGAGCGCGTGGGCGGTGTCCCCGGGCGCCCCGCCGAGCGTGGCGCCCAGCGCCGCGGCACAGCCCAGCAGCGCGCCGGTCTTGCCCTCCGCCATCGACCGGTACTCCTCGGGTGTCACCCGCTCCGGGCCGGTCCAGGGCCGGGTGGCGAACAGCAGGTCGTCGGCCTGTCCGCGCACCAGGTCGGCGAGGGCGCGGGAGAGGAGCCGCACCGCGCCGGGGCCCTCGGGCAGGGCGGCCAGGGTGTCGACCGCCAGCGCGAACAGGGCGTCCCCGGCCAGTACGGCCGGACCCGTGCCGTAGGCCCGCCAGACGGCGGGGCGGCGGCGCCGGGTCGCGTCGCCGTCCATGATGTCGTCGTGCAGCAGCGAGAAGGCGTGCACCAGCTCCACCGCGACCGCCGCCGGGATCCCGGCCCGGCCGCCGGCGCCCGCCGCCTCGGCCCCGAGGACGGCCAGTGCCTGCCGTACGCCCTTGCCGCCCGGCGCGGTGGCGGGCGCCCCGCCGACCTCGCACCAGCCGAAGGAGTACGCGGCCATCTCGGCGACCCACGGGTGCAGCCGCCCCACCGCGTCCCGCAGTTCCGGCCGCACCAGCTCGTGGCAGCGGGCGAGGACGTGCCGGGCGGAGTCCCGCACCGGCGTGCCGGGCCCCGTCATCGGGTGCCCTCCGCGTCGAGTCCGAACTCCCGCTGGGCCCGGGCCACCATCTCCCGCGCGTGCCGCAGCCCGCCGCGCTCCAGGGTCCGGGCGAGGTCGGCGAGTTCGGCGGCGGTCTCGGCGCGGTCGCGGCCGAGCCGGGCGAGGGACTTGGCGAGGCCCAGCCGGGACAGCGCCTCGCCGCGCGGTTCGCTCATCGCCCGGAACTCGCTCAGCGCCAGCTCGTAGGTGTCGCGGGCCTCGGCGTACCGGCCCGCGCGGTACAGGACGTTGCCCTGCATCTTGTGGTTGTAGGCGAGCGCGCTGGAGAGGTTCATCTCCCGGCAGGTCCGCTCCGCCTCGGCCAGCAGCTCCAGCGCCCGCTCGGTGGCGCCGTCGCGCACCGAGAGGATGTCCGCGAGTCCGCGCAGCGCCCAGGCGTGCCCACGCCGGTCCTCGGCCCGGCCGGCTATCTCCGCCGCCTCCTCGAACAGGGCGTACGCCCTCTCGTAGTCCCCGGTGTTGCGGTGCATCTGGGCGATGCCCTCCAGGGCCCACACCGTGTGCCGGGCCTCGCCCCGCTCACGGGCCTCGGCCAGCAGTCGCTCGTGCAGCCGGCCGACGGCCGCGTAGTCGCCCTGGATGCGGCCGGTCTCGGCGAGGCCGGCCAGCGAGTAGCCGCGCACGACGACGTCCCCGCCGCGCTCGCCGAGTTCGGCCGCGAGCCCCAGCAGCCGCCAGGCCAGCGGGAAGGCCCCGCGCTGCCGGGCGAGCGTGCCCCCGCTCCACAGTGCCCAGGCCATCGCGGCGGTGTCGCCGGCCTCCCGGGCGGCGCGGTAACTCGCCTTCCAGGCGCGGTCGGCCTCCCGCACCTGGCCGAGCCGCCGGTGTGCCTCGGCGACGGCGAGCCCGCAGCGCGCCGCCTCGCCGGGGCGTCCGGCGTGCTCGGCCTCGCGCAGCCGCTCGGTGCCCGCGGCCAGCACGTCGACCAGCGAGGAGTTCACGGACAGGGTGGTCAGGGTGCCCTGGTACTCCGGGGCGAAAGCCTTGCCGTACATGCGTACCCTTCTATACACCGAGTGTATACATGGCGTGTATAGCGTCTCGGAAAAGTGCCCCGGCCCGAGGGGCCGGGGCTCGGTCTGTCGACGATCAAGACGCCGGTACGGCGACGCGGGTTGCCCGCCCCCCGGCATCACCTGTGAAGGTTCAGTGCTGGTCCTTCTGGGGCGTCACCTCGCTGGGCCGCACCACGACGAAGCCCTCACCCTGGAGCATCAGCTGCACGGCCTCGCCCGAACCGCCGCGCAGCATCGAGCCGATGGACTGCGAGCGGTGCAGCGAGGTCTCCAGGTGCGCGGTCCAGCCGACCACGGCGTCCGTGTCGACGTACACCGGCGCCTGCGCCGACACCGGGATGACCAGCGGGTTGCCCTCGCAGACCAGACCGAGCCGGCCCTGCCCGCTGAAGACGCTGTTGAACAGGCCGCCGCCCGCGATGCCGGAGCCCTTCACCGTCTTGATCTCGTACGAGAGCGAGGCGTCGAAACAGAGCACGTTGCGGCCGTTGACGGTGAACTGGTCACCGGCCTCGACCTCCACGATGAAGCAGTTCTGCGCCTCGTGCGCGAACCAGGCCTCGCCCTGTCCGCGGACCGCCATGAGGGGCAGTCCCTCACCGGTGACCGCACGCTTGAGCATGCCGCCGACGCCCTGCCCCTTGCGCTCGAACTTGAGGCTGCCGCGGTAGGCCACCATCGCGCCCTGCCGGGCGTACATCTCGCCGTTCACCGCGTACTTGACGCACTTGGCGTTCTCGACGGACATCCCCGGCTCCACGGCCGGCTGCACCACGTGCTGACTGGAAAAGAGATCACCCTTCATGCGGGGCATGGTGTCCCGGAGGATGTCATTCCGCCAAGATCACGGAACATACCGGTTCTTCCGGGGCAGGCGCCCGCCCGTGCCGGCGCACGTCGTCCGGCACGGGCGGCCCCTCCCCGTCAGGCGGCCTGCCACAGCGCCGGCACCGCCGGGGGCTCCCAGCCCCGCTGGGACGTGTGCGGCTGGAGGCAGACGTACGCGCGCGCCGCGTACGTGACCCAGTCACCCGCCCGGTACGCGGTCCCCGGCGTCCAGGTGTTCTCCGGCGAGGAGGGACCGGGACCCGGGCCGGGGTCCTGCGGGACGTCGAGGACGAAGTCGAACGACGCCTCCCGGCCGCCGCTCCCGTCGCGCACCGCAATCAGCAGGCGGGGGTCGAAGAGGGTGTCGGTGCTGTTGCGCGGTTCGTTCGGGAAGTACAGCTGGGTGGTCAGGACGGGACGGTGCGGTGCCTGCACCTTGACGTGGAGGTGACGGGTCCGGCCCGGATACAGGCCCGGCACGATCGTGGTCAGCGCGAAGGAGCCGCGGGAGTCGGTGAACTGGTGGCCGCGCAGCCGGAAACCGGTGCCGTCGTACGCGCCGTTGGTGTCGGCCTGCCAGAAGTCCAGCAGGACGCCGGACAGGGGGAGGCAGGCCCGGCCGAAGACGTAGCCGGTCACGGTGAGCCGGGTGCCCGGCAGGCCCGGCTCCAGCAGACTCGTGCGCTCCGGTGAGTTCGGCGTGAAATAGGGGCCCTCGATCTGCTCCGGAGTGGGGTGGTCGCCGTCGTCGCACGGCGGGGTGAGCCCGGGCGCCGTGCCGCCCGCGACGAACGTGCGGGCGAGCGCCGGACCGCCGATCAGGGCGACGGGCACCGCGGCGGTGGCGGCAAGTGCCGCGCGCAGCACCGTCTTGCGGTGGACAAGGCGCCCGGACCCCGGCTCGTCCTGCGCCCCGGCGCCGTTTCTGCCTGCTCCGTCCATGTCTCCTCCTCGTGGGGGGTCGGATGCGGAACGAAACTAGGGGCGCGTGGGCGGCACTTCGAGGGACTGGTCGCGGGGGCTGTGGTGTTTTCGGAAGTCACCGGGGCTGCTGCCCGTCTCCCGCCGGAAGAACCGGCTGAAGTAGGCCGGGTCGGTGAAGCCGGTGCGCGCGGCGACCTGCCGCACCGACAGCCGGGTGTGGGCGAGCAGTTGCTGCGCCTGGTAGACCCGGGCCTCGATGAGCAGCCGTCCCGGCGGACGGCCGGTGGCGGCCCGTACCGCCTCGGTGAGGTAGCCGGGCGTCACGCCGAGCCGGGTCGCGCACTCCCGCACCGTCCACCCGGCCGCCTCCGGGCGCGCGATCAGCCGCGCGAACGCCTCGGACACGGCGGCCGAACGGCCCAGCACCCGTGCGCCGCGGTCGTCCTCGCCGTGCCGTGGCAGCCGGGCGGCGCGTACGACGAGCACGTGGAGCAGCGAGCGCAGGACGCTCTCGTGACCCGGGGCGCGCTGTCGGTGCTCCGCGACGAGTTCCGCCATCAACCGCCCCACGGACCTGTCGTGTTCGGGGTCCAGCGCGAACCAGCCCCGCTTCCCGAGCCGCCGCAGCACCGCGCGGTCGCCGGGGTGGTCGACCAGGAAGTCGTCGGTGAACAGCGCCAGCGTCCCCTCCGGTCCCCGGCCGCCTTCCCAGTGGTGCACCTGCCCGGGCAGCACCACGGCCAGGCGCGGCGGCCGGACCGGCCACCGCGCCAGGTCGACGACGTGCGTGCCGGAACCGGAGCGGACGTGGACGATCTCGTAGAACGTGTGCCGGTGCGGACGGCCCCACCGGGACAGCGGCCCCACCGCGTCGAAGGAGCCGGCGGCGAACGGTGGGTCCCCCGGCCCGGCCACCTCCAGCCGGTGCAGGGGCACGTCCCCGGCAGCTGTCGGCAGACCGGGTGCTCCCGGTGGGACGGTGGTGCCGCGCATGGCTCGTGCTCCCTTCCTCCGGGCGAGCCGGACGGCTCGCCGTTCCTCACGGGCAGGGAGCACCTACCGCACTATGGTCTGTACCAACCCCTTGCCCCGCGCCCCACGGCGTCGCAAGCTCCCCTCATGGAGCTGGAGTTGCGGCATCTCAGGACCCTTCGGACCATCGCGGAGGCAGGAAGTCTGACCAGGGCGGCGACGGTGCTCGGGCTCGCGCAGCCCGCACTGAGCGCGCAGCTCAGGCGCATCGAACGGACCCTGGGCGGCACCCTGTTCGAACGGGGGCGGAACGGGGTGCGGGCCACAGCGCTCGGCGAACTGGTCCTGGAGCGCACCCGCGTCGTGCTCCCCGCGGTCAGCGAACTGCAACTGGAGGCGGCCGAGTTCGCCCGCGGGCGCCGGGAGGGGGAGCGGCTGCGGCTGGGCGGCACCCACGGGCCGCTGCTCGGCGCGCTGGTGGACCGGCTCGCCGACGCCGCCCCCGGCACCAGCCTGACCACCCGCGCCTCCTGGTCGGAACGGGAACTGGCCGGTCTGCTCGCCGAGGGACGCCTGGACTTCGCCCTCGCCGGTACCTGCGGATCCGCGCCCCCACCCCACGGCACCCACCTGGTCTGGGAGGAGATCGCCGTCGACCCGGTCTTCGTCATGCTCGCCGACACCCATCCGCTCGCCCGGGGGCGGGAGACCGACCTGGCCGCGCTCGCGGACGAGGCGTGGGCGTGCGTCCCGGGCGACGGCTGTTTCGGCGACTGCTTCACCGCGGCCTGCGCCCGGGCCGGCTTCACCCCCCGCCGCATGTACGAGACGGACACCGCGTCCTGCGTCCACCTGGTGCAGGTCGGCCGGGCCGTGGGCCTGTGCCGGGCCACCTTCCCGTCGACGCCCGGCCTCACCACCCGTCCGCTCGCCGGCACCCCGCTGGTCTGGCGGCACCTGCTGGGCTGGCGCCCGGCCGGCCAGCGACCGGGCATGGCGGCCACGGTGCTCGCGCAGAGCCGCAAGGCGCACGAGGACGCGGCGGCGCGCAGCGACGGCTACGCCCGCTGGCTCGCCCACCGCGGGGAACCGGCGGCCACGGCGCACCGCCGCACCGGGCGCGCGTCCTCGCGGGCACGCGGGCGGGACGCGCGGCTGCCATAACACCGGGGCAGGGGGTCGGCTGACGTCTTACGGGAACGGGCGGGCGCTCCGTACGGTTCCGGCACTCCACCGAATCCGAGGAGACCTCCCCATGCTCCAACGACACCTCTCAGCCGCGTGCGCCGCCGCCCTGGCGGCGGGCGCCCTGCTCGTGGCCGGGCTCAGCGGCTCCGCGAGCGCCCGGCCGTCCGGCCTCCCGGCCGCGCGCACGGCGGCCGGGACGCTGCGCACCGACGCCGCCCCGCCCGCCCTCCTGCGGGCGCTGCGAAGGGACTTGGGCCTGAACCGGCAGCAGGCCGAACGCCGCCTCGACAACGAGGCGGAGTCGGGCGCCGCCTCCGGCCGGCTGCGGGCCGCACTGGGCGGGCACTACGCGGGCGCCTGGGTGAGCGGCGCGGAGTCGGACACGCTGACCGTCGCCACCACGGACCCGGCCGACGTGCCGGCGATCCGGGCCCGGGGCGCCGCCGCGCGCGTGGTGAACCACTCCCTGACCGTGCTCGACGCGGCCAAGGCACGCCTGGACCGGGTCGCCGCCCGGCACGCCACCACGGACACCCCGGTCTGGTACGTCGACGTCCCGACCAACACGCTGGTGGTGCGGGCGGTACGCACGGACGCCGCACGCTCGCTGCTGGCGGCGGCCCACGTCGACGCCTCCCTCGTCCGGGTCGTGAAGTCCGCCGAGCACCCCCGTCCGCTCTACGACCTGCGCGGCGGCGACGCCTACTACATCGACGGCAGCACCCGCTGCTCGATCGGCTTCCCGGTGACCCGCGGCACCCAGCAGGGGTTCGCCACGGCCGGCCACTGCGGACGGGCCGGCAGTGCCACCACCGGCTCCAACCGGGTCGCGCAGGGCACCTTCCAGGCTTCCGTCTTCCCCGGCAACGACATGGCGTGGGTGGCCGCGAACGCTGGCTGGACGGCGACGCCGTACGTCAACGGTTCCAGCGCGCAGGTCACCGGCTCCACCCAGGCCACGGTGGGCTCCTCCGTGTGCCGTTCCGGTTCGACGACGGGCTGGCACTGCGGGACGGTGCAGCAGCTGAACAGCAGCGTCACCTACCAGGAGGGCACGGTCACCGGGGTCACCCGCACCTCGGTGTGCGCCGAACCGGGCGACTCGGGCGGCTCGTTCGTCTCCGGCAGCCAGGCGCAGGGCGTCACCTCGGGCGGCACGGGCAACTGCACGAGCGGCGGCACGACGTACTTCCAGCCGGTCAACCCGATCCTCCAGTCGTACGGCCTGACGCTGAAGACGACCACGAGCGGTCCCGGCGACCCGGGCGATCCCGGTGATCCGGGCGGCACCTGGTCGGCCGGCACCGTCTACCAGGCGGGCGCCACGGTCACCTACGGCGGCGCCACGTACCGCTGTCTGCAGACCCACCAGGCCCAGCAGGGCTGGGAGCCGCCGAACACCCCCGCGCTGTGGCAGAGGCAGTGAGCGGCTGATCCCGGGCACCGCCGTCCGCCCGGACACTCCGGCCGTCACGACCGGAGCGTCCCGGGCGGCGGCCGGCACCGTCGCGCGGCGGCTAGTTCCCGGCCGTGCCCGGCTTGCCGCAGAACGCCGACTCCAGGGCGCCCGCCAACGTGTCCAGCACCTTCCCGTGTCGCGCGGCGGCTAGTTCCCGGCCGTGCCCGGCTTGCCGCAGAACGCCGACTCCAGGGCGCCCGCCAACGTGTCCAGCACCTTCCCGTTGTTGGACGTGTTGGCCACGGCCGTCAGACTCCGCCCCCCGTCCTTCGTGCCGAACGCGTACGTGTAGTACCCCTGCACCGCTCCCGTGTGCCCGTACACCGACACCCCGCAGGACAGATCCCGCCGCCGCAGCCCGAGTCCGTACGCCGTCGTGCCGGTCACCTCGGTGAACCGCTCCATCTCGGCGAGCCGCGCGGCGGACATCAGCTTCCCCCCGAGCAGCGCGCCGTAGAAGACGTCGAGGTCCCGCGCGCTGGAGATGATCGCCCCGGCGCTCTGCGCCCAGGACACGGTCTGCGCCGTCGCGTCGACCAGCGGCGCGCCCGCCGTGTCCGGCGTCAGGTACCCGTGCGCGTACCGGCCCGGGACCGCGGTGTCCGGATGGACGTAGAACGTGTCCTTGAGCCTCAGCGGCCGGATGACGCGGTCCTCGTACGCGGTCCGCACGGACTGCCCGGTGAGCTTCTCGATGAGCAGTCCGGCGACGACGAAGTTGGTGTTGGAGTAGGAGTACGCGGCGCCCGGCGCGTTGGTGCGCGGCTTCTTCAGGGACAGGGCGATCAGCTGCCGGTAGGTGAAGACCTTGTTCCGGACCGCCTCGAAGCCGGAGACACTGCTGGCGAACATGTCGTCGGTGTAGTCGTACAGTCCGCTGCGGTGGCCGAGCACATGACGGACCGTGATCCGGTCGTCCGGCAGCAGGCCGGGCAGGTAGCGGTTGACCGGCGCGTCGAGCGAGAGCCGGTGCTCGTCCACGAGCTGGAGCAGCACGACGGCCGAGAAGGTCTTGGTGACGCTGCCGATCCGGAAGCGGTCGTCGGTGCTGATGGGCCGCCGGGTGGCGCGGTCGGCCACGCCCTGGGCGACCCGGTACGTCCGGCCCCGGTCGTCGATCCGGGCCAGCGCCCCCGGCGCGCCCTGCGCCACCGCCGACCGCAGCACCGCGGCCAGGCCCGCGGTGTCGGGTGCCGGCAGCGCCGCCGGCACCGGTGTGCCCGGCCCCCCGGTCGCCGCCCGCGCCGGGACCGCCAGCAGGGACAGCGCGACCGCCGCGAGGACCGCTCCCCGCCCCCTCGTTGCCGAGACCATCTCCTGCCCACTCCCATCCGCCGGTTCCCGATGCGATGTCGGTCACATTCCGTCTTGGGAACCTAGGGGATCGAGCCCGCGTCTCCACAGCCGACACACAGTTGGTCATCCTGTGATCACTCTGCGGCTGGCATTCGTAAAGGATTGCCATAGAAGTTCGCGAAATGGATCATTCCGGCTTTACGTGCGCATGACTGATCCGCAAGGGTGGCCCCTCGGGGCCTGACCGGCCCCCGTGGCGCCCAACCGCGCCACGCCTCAAGGCGGTTGGGCAGTCCGGCCGCCTTCGAACGGAGGAACCCTGATCAGATTGCGTAGACCGCACATACGCACCGTGGCCGTCGCCATCGCGGTGACGACCGCTGCCACGGGCCTGGCCGGTACGGCCTTCGCGGCTCCTTCCACGGGGGTGGAGCGGTCCGCCGCCTCCGCCGCCCCGAACGCCACGGCGGTGGTGGAGGCGGCGCGCACCGCGGCCTTCGCGCACGCCTCGGCGACCGGCGTCTCCCAGGGCGACGAACTGCACGCGCAGGACGTCATGATCGACCCCGAGGGTGCCCGGCACGTCCGTTTCGTCCGCACCCACGACGACCTGCCGGTGCTCGGTGGCGACCTCATCGTCCACCTCGACCGCCGGCTCGGCTACACGGGCGTGACCCGTGCGGCCGACCACGCGGTCAAGCCGGCCGCCGCCAAGGCCAAGCTGACCGCGGGTCAGGCCGCCGCGAAGGCCGCCCAGGCCGCGAAGGGCGACGCCGGCAGCGCGCAGCTCGTCGTCGACGCCCGCGGCGGTGCCTCCGCGCTCGCCTACCAGGTCACCGTCACCGACAAGGACAGCGCCCGCACGGTCGTCGTCGACGCGGTCACCGGCAAGGTGCGCAGCAACACGCCGACCAGGGACGAGTTCCTGTCGCCGAAGCTGCTCGACGCCCTGCGCGAGCGCGGCGAGACCCTCGACCCGGCCACCGGCACCGGCTCCGACGCCGCCGTCTCGGGCCTGGTCGGCTCCCACGGCGCCGGCGCCGCGGCCTACCCGTCGGCCGCCAAGGGCACCGGCAAGACCCTCTTCGTGGGCACCGTCGGTCTGACCACCACGCAGACCTCGCGCGGCCACTACCAGCTCAAGGACCCGAACCGGTACGGCACCGAGACGCGGGACGCCAAGGGCTCGTACACGGAGAAGTTCAGCGCGGGCACGAAGCTCACCAACACGACCAACGTGTGGGGCAACGGCAAGACCACCAGCCGGGTCAGCGCCGCCGCCGACGCGCAGTACGGCATCACCAAGACGCTGGACTTCTACAAGTCCACGTTCAAGCGCAAGGGCATCGCCAACAACAGCAAGGCCGCGCAGGGCATGGTCCACTGGGGCAAGCAGGTCGCCAACGCCTTCTGGGACCCGGCCTGCAACTGCATGCTGTACGGCGACGGCGACGGCGACCTGTTCAAGAAGCCGCTCGTCGTGCTCGACGTCACGGGTCACGAGCTGACCCACGGCGTGGTCGAGGCGACCGCCAACCTCCAGCCGACCTTCGTCGACTCCGACGGCAACCAGTACGGCGAGCCCGGCTCGCTGAACGAGTCGCTCGCGGACATCTTCGGCTCGAACGTCGAGTTCTACGCCAAGAACACGAAGGACACGCCGGACTACCTGATCGGCGAGAAGCTGGGCCTCGCGCAGAAGTTCCTGCGCCGCCTGGACCACCCGTCCCTCGACAAGCTCGAGGGCACGATCGACTACTGGTCGGCGGACACCTACTACACCGAGGTGCACGCCGGTTCGGGTGTCTCCTCGCACGCCTACTACCTCCTTGCCGAGGGAAGCGGCAAGAAGACGATCAACGGCGTCAACTACAACTCGCCGACGTACCACAACATCGCGGTCAAGGGCATCGGCCGCACCAAGGCGACGGCCATCTACTACCGTGCGCTCACCCGCTACATGGTCTCCACGACCGACTTCCACCAGGCGCGCACCGCGACCCTGAAGGCGGCCAAGGACCTGTACGGCGCGAGCAGCACCGAGTACAAGACCGTGGACAAGTCGTGGGCCGCGGTCAACGTCACCGCCGCCAACACGCCGAGCGCCCGTCACTGACGGACACCGCACCACACCGGCACCACCGGATGCCCCGCCCCGTGCGGGGCATCCGCGTGTCCGGGGAGCCGTCGCGCGTTCTCAGCGCAGTGTCCGCGCCCAGTCCGCCGGCACCCGGCCCGCCGGGCCCGGCACCGGCTGGTCGGCGGGATGGCAGTCCGGGGGAGCGAGTTCGGGCCCGGAGCCGTACAGCTGGCCGGTGCTGAAGTCCCAGAACCAGTCCTCGCCCGGCTCGAAGCTCTGGATGATCGGGTGTCCCGTCTCGCGGTAGTGGGCGGTGGCGTGCTTCGAGGGGGAGTCGTCGCAGCAGCCGACGTGCCCGCACTGCGCGCACCGGCGGAGGTGGAACCACCAGCCGCCCGTCGCCTCGCACTCCACGCAGCCCGCGCCGCTGGGTGCGGCGCTGGGGTCGATTCCGTCGATGTCGTTCATACAGGCTCCTCTTCGGGCGTCTCTGCGGTCAGGGGAAGCAGCACCTGGAAGCGGGTGTCGCCGGGCACCGACTCCACCCGCAGGGCGCCGTGGTGCTTGTTGACGACGATCCGCCAGGAGATGTCCAGGCCGAGCCCGGTGCCCTCGCCGACCGGTTTGGTGGTGAAGAACGGGTCGAAGATCCGGTCCTTGATCTCCGGTGCCACACCGGGACCGGTGTCCCGGAACTCGACCAGCAACTGCTCGTTGTGCAGCGCCGTCCGCACGGTCAGCGTGCCCTGGCCGCCCGTGCTGTTCATGGCCGAGACGGCGTTGTCCACCAGGTTGGTCCACACCTGGTTCAGCTCGGCCGGGTAGGCGGGCACCGGCGGGAGCGTGCGGTCGTACTCCTTGACGACCTCGATGCCCCGCCCGATCTTCCCGGAGAGCATCAGCAGCGTGCTGTCGAGGAGTTCGTGCACGTCCACCACCCGGTACGGCGCCCGGTCCAGCTGCGAGTACTGCTTGGCCGCGTCGACGAGGTGCGAGATGCGGGTGGTGGAGTCCTCGATCTCGCTCATCAGCAGTTCGGTCTCGATGGTGTAGTTGAGCCAGCCGACCGCGTTCGGCAGGATCTCCTCGTCCACCGCCGCCGCGACCTGCTCCAGCCAGTCCACGTCGATCCCGGCCTGCACGAACGTGGGCGCCAGCTGCCAGCCCTGCTCGACGCCGTGGTCCTCCAGCCAGTCGGTGAGCGTGTCCTCCCGGTCGCTGGCCTCCAGCGGGCTGAGCGCCGGGGCCTTCGCGACCCGCTCCGCGGTGCGCTCCTGGATCTCGACCAGGCGCGCCAGCACATCGCGGGAGAACGGGCCCTCGGCGATCAGGCCGAGCTTGCGCCGCATCTTCGCGACCCGCTCCCGCAGGGTCGCGGTGGCCCGGACCGCCGCCGCGGCCGGGTTGTTCAGCTCGTGCGTGAGCCCCGCCGACAGCGAGCCCAGCGCCAGCAGCCGCTCCCGCTGCCCGATCATCGCCTGGGTGTTCTTCGCCCCGAAGAACAGGCCCTCCAGCAGGTGCACGGCCATCGGGAACCACTCGTGCATGACGTCGCAGAAGAGCTGCGCCGGCAGCACGAAGAACCGCGTCGGTTCGGTGACCCGCATGGAGTTGTTGTAGACCTGCTGGACCCGGTCGCCGAGGTACGCCTGCATCGCGCCCGCGTACACCCCGGGCTGCGAGGTCCGGATGA
The DNA here is from genome assembly GCF_040704595.1 of Streptomyces sp. NPDC046870. NCBI lineage: Bacteria > Bacillati > Actinomycetota > Actinomycetes > Kitasatosporales > Streptomycetaceae > Streptomyces > Streptomyces sp. NPDC046870. The sequence continues at coordinate 33,419 of NZ_JBEYXM010000032.1, read as the reverse complement.
CCTCCACGTCGTCGCCGCCGACCCGGCGGGACAGCACGACCGTGCCCTCGATCATCACGTAGAAGCAGGTGGCCGGCTCGCCCTCGGCGTAGACCGGGCCGGGCTGGAACAGCTCCACCCGTCCCTGGGCGCACAGCCGGCCCAGCTGCTCGTCGCTGAGCTTCTCGAAGAGGAACAGCGAGCCGACCTCCTGCGGGCTGCACGCCACGACCTGCCCGCTCACGACTGCTCCAGGTACCGGTGGACGAGCATCACGGCCATGGCTCCCTCTCCGACGGCGGACGCGACACGCTTGGCGGACTCGGAGCGGGCGTCACCCGCCACGAACACCCCGGGGATGCTGGTCTCCAGGTGGTACGGCGGCCGGTCCAGCTCCCAGCCGGCCGGCGGCCGCCCGTCGGCGGTCAGGTCGGGCCCGGCCAGGATGAACCCGCGCCGGTCGCGCAGCACCGTCTCGCCCAGCCAGTCGGTCAGCGGGGCGGCGCCGATGAACACGAACATCCACTGCGCGTCGACCCGCTCCCTCTCCCCGCTCACCGTGTTCCGCAGGGTCAGCTGCTCCAGGTGCTCGGCGCCGTGCGCCTCCTCGACGACCGTGTGGCAGCGCACCGAGATGTTCGCGGCCTCGCCGATTTGCTGGATCAGGTAGTGCGACATGGACGCCGACAGGTCCGGGCCGCGCACCAGCAGCGTCACCGACTTCGCGCCCCGGGACAGGTACATGGCCGCCTGGCCCGCCGAGTTGGCGCCGCCGACGATGTACACGTCCTGGCCCTGGCAGGAGGCGGCCTCGGTCAGCGCCGAGCCGTAGAACACCCCGCAGCCGGTCAGGTCGGTGCAGCCCGCCGCCTCCAGCTGGCGGTACTGCACCCCGGTCGCGAGGATCACGCTGTGCGCGGCGATCGCCGAGCCGTCCGCGAACCGCACGACGCGCGCGGCGCCGTTGACCTCCAGGCCCGTCACCTCGCGGGCGGTCAGCATCTCGGCGCCGAACTTGGCCGCCTGCCGCCGCGCCCGGTCGGTGAGCTGGGCGCCGGAGACCCCGTCGGGGAAGCCGAGGTAGTTCTCGATCCGGGAACTCTGCCCGGCCTGCCCGCCGGTCGCCGAACGCTCCACCAGCACGGTCCGCAGGCCCTCGGAGGCCCCGTACACGGCCGCGCCGAGCCCGGCCGGACCGCCGCCGATCACGACGAGGTCGTAGAAGTCGGCCGTCGGTGTCGTCGCCAGGCCCACGCGCGCGGCGAGCTCGGGCGCCTCCGGCTCCACCAGGACCGTGCAGTCCGGGGTGATCACCAGCGGCAGGCGCTGCCCGTCCTGCCCGGCCGCCGCCAGCAGCCGCTGTCCCTCCGGCTCGTCCACCGAGTACCAGCGGTACGGCACCTGGTTGCGGGCCAGGAACTCCCGCACGTCCGAGGAGCGCGCCGACCAGCGGTGCCCGACGACCTTGGTGCTGGGCACCGGCTTGTAGGCGCTGTTGCGCCACGCGTCCAGCAGATCGTCCAGGACCGGGTAGAGCTTCTCCTCCGGCGGGTCCCAGGGCTTGAGCAGATAGTGGTCCAGGTCGACCACGTTGATCGCGTCGATCGCCGCGTTGGTGTCGGCGTACGCGGTCAGCAGCACCCGGCGCGCGCCCGGGTACACGTCGAGTGCCTGCTCCAGGAACTCGATGCCGTTCATCTGCGGCATGCGGTAGTCGGCCAGGATCACCGCGACGAGGTCGCCGCGCAGCTTCAGCTCGCGCAGCGCGTCCAGCGCGGACTCGCCCGACTCCGCGCGCACGATGCGGTACGTCCCGCCGTAGCGCCGTCTGAGGTCGCGGGCGACGGCACGGGAGACCCCCGGGTCGTCGTCCACGGTCAGGATGACGGTCCGCGCGGTGTCGGCGGCCTGTGTCATACGTCTCCCACCCGAGTGTCGGTTCCCCCTCCGGTCGGTGTCGTGCGGACCACCGCGCCGGTTCCAGGCCATCGTATGTTCGGTCCGCCTGGATGCGCTTGTCCTACGGAGACCGGTACTTGCCTGACAGCGACCGGCGCGCGCGTCCCGCTGTCCGGGGGACCGGCGTGACGGGTCGTGGGAGCGATCATCATGACGGTGCGCCGGCGCCCGGCAGCGGGCACCCGGTACCCGAGGACACGACGACGAGGAGGCCCACGGATGACACGCCCGATCACGGCAGGGGTGGACGGTACGGAGGAGAGCCTGGCCGCTCTGGACTGGGCGGCCCGGGAGGCCGTGCGCCGGGAGCTGCCGCTGCGGGTGGTGCATGCCTGGCGGTACGCGGAGGCGCTCGCCGCCGGCCGGGACACCCAGCGCGGGTGGGTGTCCGCGGGTGTCGAGGAGGCCGTGCGCACCGTCTCGGAGCGGCACCCCGGGCTGACGGTGAGCACCGACGTGGTGGAGGGCGCGGCCGCGCACACGCTCGCCGACGCGGCGGCCGGCGCCGAGATGCTGGTGCTCGGCTCGCGCGGCCACGGACCCGTCGTCGGGTTCCTGCTGGGCTCGGTCGGCCAGCAGGTCATCGCGGAGGCGGCCCGGCCCGTGGTCCTGGTCCGCGCCGAGGACCAGCCCGCGGCGGAGGCGGCCGGCCGGGACGTCGTGGTCGGCCAGCACGGCGGCCCCGAGGACAGCGCGGCGGCGCTGCGGTTCGCGTTCGAGACGGCGGCGTCCCGTGGCGCCGCCGTCCGCGCCGTCCGTGCCTGGACCCTGCCGCCGGTCTTCGCCTACAGCCCCGGTTCGCTCAAGCTGCTCGACGACGCGGGCGGTCTCGAACCGTACGAGAAGCAGGCGCTGGCCGAGGCCCTCCGGCCGTGGCGGGAACGGTTCCCCGAGGTGCCCGTGGCCGAGCACGTCGAGATGGGCAGCGCCGGCCAGGTGCTGCTGTCGATGACCGGCCGGGCCCAGCTGATGGTCGTCGGGCGCCGCGCGCGCCGCACGGCCGTCGGCGCCCGGATCGGTTCGGTCGCGCACGGGGTGCTGCACCACGCCGACTGCCCGGTGGCCGTGGTCCCGCACGAGTGACCTACTCCGGGCCGGCCGCCGTCTCCAGGCCGGCCCGGGCCTTGGGCAGGACGTTGTCGATGTAGTCCTGGACGGCGGTGTCGAGACCTATGTCGTGCTGGGCGCGCTCGGACAGGTACCAGCGGTGTTCGAGGAGCTCGTGGTAGATCTCGGCCGGGTCCATGGAGCCGCGCAGCTCCGGTGGCACGGCCCGCACGGTCGGCCGGAACACGTCCCGCACCCAGCGGTGGGCGAGGACCTCCGGGCGGGCGGCGAGGGGATCGCCGGGCGCGTAGTCCTCCTGGGTGGCCATCCAGCTCTCCAGGTCGTTCAGCAGCCGCCTGGCCTGGTTCTCCTCGGCGTCCAGACCGGTCAGCCGGAGCAGCTGCCGCTGGTGGTGGCCGGCGTCGACGACCTTCGGCACGAAGGTGACCGTGTCGCCGTTGGAGGAGTGCTCGATCTGCATCTCGGCGACGTCGAAGCCGAGGTCGTTCAGGCGGCGGATCCGGCGCTCGATGTAGTGGTACTTGCCCGCCGGGTACACCGAGGTGCGGGTCAGCTCCTGCCACAGGCCGTGGTAGCGGGTGCAGATCTCGTGGCCGAACTCGACCGGGTCGACGGACGGGTGCAGCGCGCCGGACGCCTCCAGGTCCAGCAGCTCCCCGCTGATGTTCACGCGGGCCAGGTCCAGGTCGTAGTCCCGCTGTCCGGGGCTGAGCCGGGGATGCAGGTCGCCGGTCTCGGCGTCGACCAGGTAGGCCGCGTAGGCGCCCGCGTCCCGCCGGAACAGGGTGTTGGACAGCGAGCAGTCGCCCCAGGCGAACCCCGCCAGGTGCAGGCGGACCAGCAGGACGGCGAGGGCGTCCATGAGCCGGTGCATGGTCGCCGGGCGCATGGTCGTCTCGAACATCGACCGGTACGGCATCGAGCCGCGCAGGTGCCGGGTGACGAGCACCGGCTCCAGCGGGTCGCCGGAGGGGTCGGTGCGGCCGGTGACCACGGCGAGCGGGTCGACGGCGGGGATGCCGAGCCGGTCCAGGTCGCGCAGCAGCTCGTACTCGCGCAGCGCGGGCCGCTCGGCCAGCTCCTTGACGGCGATCACCTCGTCGCCGGCGTGGGCGTAGCGCACCACGTGCCGGGAGATGCCGCGGGGGAGCGGCACGAGGTACTCCTCGGGCCACTCCTCCAGCGGGGTGTCCCAGGGGAGCGCGAGCAGGAGCGCGGGATGCTCCGGGTTCGTGGCGCTGATCTGCAAGGCCATGGCACGAACCCTAAGGCCCCGTACATCGGTTCGAGGAAGCCGGTCCCTGCGGGGCGCTCCGCGTGCTTCGGGCGGCCGGGGTTCCCAGCGGGGCCGGGGGCTCCGGAGGGGGCCGGTTCTTCCGCGCGGTGTGGTGCGCGGGGAGGCTCGGTGTGTTCCGGTCCACTGTGCGGTGGGGCCCCGCCGGGGGGCTCGACACGGTCCGGGTGGGTCCGGTTCCTGCGGGGGGCGTGGTTCGGGGGTTGGGGTTCCAGCGGGGCCGGGGTTCGGCTGGTGCGAGGGGCGGCTATCGCTCCGTGAGGCTCGGTCCGGCGCTCCGGGAGTCCGGTGGCTCCGGCCTCTGCGCGGTCTGTTCCTCCCGCCGGTCCGGCGTACGTCGGGTGTTCCGGTTTCCTGACGGGGGCAGGCTTCGGAGGGGCAAGATCGTCGCGCGCCCCGTTCGCTCCAACGCTCGGCGCGCCCAGGGCAACCCGGCCCTCCGGGAGACCCTGCGCGCTTCGGGGGCGCCGGGTCTCCCGGGGGACGGTGTCTCCGGGTGGGCCGGTGTCTCGGGCCGGGTGGCCGGCTAGGACGCCCGGTCGCGGGCCTGTTCGGCCGCGGCGCGTACCGAGCCGTGATGGAGCGGTCCGTGGCCGGGCAGCAGCGTGTCGCCGTCGAGCGCGGCGACCACGTCCAGGGAGGCCAGCGTCCGCGCGCGGTCGTGGTGGAAGAAGTCGGGCAGCAGTTGCGGGCCCTTGACCCGGGAGGTGGCGTGCCCGCTGACCAGGGCGTCCCCGGAGATCACGATGCCGGCGTCGGGCAGGTGGTAGACGCAGTGGCCGTCCGTGTGGCCGGGGGTGTGCACGGGGACTGGCCGTCCCGGCAGGTCGAGCGCCCCCTCGGTGGGGAACGGCTCGGGGGCCGTGACGGGGTGCTGCTCCGTGCCGCCCACGCGGATCACGTGCACGGCCCAGGGCAGCACGCCGGGCCGCCAGGCGTTGCGCACCACGTCGGCGATGGTCGCCTGCTGGAGGAAGTCGCGCCGGGCGTGCGGGACCTCGGCCGGGTGGAGATAGACCGGGGTGCCGTGGGCGGCGCGCAGGTACTCGGCTGAGCCCAGGTGGTCGTTGTGCGCGTGGGTGATGAGGACGGCGGTGACCGCGTCCGGTGAACTGCCCACCTCCGCGAGGGACTCCAGCAGCCCGGCCCGGTCCCCGGGGTAGCCGGTGTCCACCAGTGTGACGGCGTCGCCGTCCTTCAGGATCACCCAGTTGGTGTTGTGGCCGTGCACCAGATAGGTGCCGTCGGCGACTTGTCTTACCTCTGCCCGCATGATGTCTCCGAGCCCTCCGCGGCGGATCGTCGGGGACAGCCAACCAGACGGGCGCTCGACCCGCGCGAGCGGGCCCGGTCGTCAGTGCACACCGTGCGGACGGAACTGGATGCTGATGCGCGGTCCCGTGGCCCGGCTGGTCTTGGGAACGCAGTGCTCCCAGGTGCGCTGGCAGGAGCCGCCCATCACGATCAGGTCGCCGTGGCCGAGCGGGCGCCGGACCGCCGTGCCGCCCCCGCCGGCCGGCCGCAGCAGCAGGTCGCGGGGCTCACCCACGGAGAGGATCGCGACCATCGTGTTCTCCCGGGAGCCCCGGCCGATCCGGTCGCCGTGCCAGGCGACGCTGTCCCGGCCGTCGCGGTAGTAGCACAGCCCGGCCGTGGTGAACGGCTCGCCCAGTTCGCCGGCGTAGTGCCGGGACAGGGCGGTGCGGGCCTCGTCGAGGACCGGGTGGGGCAGCGGGTCCGCGGCGCGGTAGAAGGCGAGCAGGCGCGGTACGGACACCACGTTGTCGTACATCTTGCGCTGCTCGGCCCGCCAGGGGACCTCGGCCGCCAGGTGTTCGAACAGGTCGTCGGCGCCGCTCAGCCAGCCCGGCAGGACGTCGATCCAGGCGCCCGAGCCCAGCTCGGTCCGGCGCAGCCCGCCGAGCGGGCCGAGCCGCAGCTCGTCGGTCTGGTCGAACAGGGAGCCCTGGAGGTGCGTGGACATGGGCCCAGCGTACTCCTTAATCGAAAATACGTTCCTATTGATCAAGGGGAGCCGCAGGAGATCCGGCCCGGCCGGAGGCTTTCGATACATCGGTGTATCCGATACATTCGCGTATCGAACCGGAGGAGGCAGCCATGGAGACGGCGGGACGCGTCACCCGGCGCCGGGTCCACACCCGCGCCCGGCTGCTCGACGCCGCGTTCGCGGTGTTCGCGGCGAAGGGCTACGGCCGCGTCTCCATCGAGGAGGTCTGCGAGGAGGCGGGGTTCAGCCGGGGCGCGTTCTACTCGAACTTCGCCACCCTGGACGAGCTGTTCTTCGCCCTGTACCAGCAGCGCGCCGACCTCATCGCCGCCCAGGTGGCCGACGCCCTCGCCCAGGACGGCCCCGACCTCGACGTGCCCGCCTCCGTGGACCGGGTCACGGAGGTGCTGCTGCTGGACGTCGACTGGCTGCTCGTGAAGACCGACTTCCTGGTGCACGCGGCCCGGCACCCGGTCGTCGCCCGGGCGCTCCTCGAACACCGCGCCCGGCTCCGGGAGGCCATCGCCGACCGGCTCTCCCGGGCCCGGGGCCACACCGCACTGCCCGCCGTGCTCGGCGACGTCGACGGCGCCGCGCACGCCGTGGTCGCCGCCTACGACGGGGTCACCACCCAACTTCTGCTGGACCGGGACGTCGAGACCGCCCGGATCTGGCTGAAACAGCTGCTCACCGCGCTGCTCACGGACGGCAGCCGCACCCCCGCCACCTGAGCGCGGCCGGAACGGCACCGCCGTACGAGCGCAGCGCACCGGCACGGGCCGGCACCGGACCGAGTACCGCACCGAGCACCGTCAGGAAGGACACAGTCGTCATGGACGCGGACGTCATCGTCGTCGGAGCGGGTCTCGCCGGCCTGGTCGCGGCGCACGAGCTCACCAGCCGGGGCCGCCGGGTGGCCCTGGTCGACCAGGAGAACGCCGCCAACCTCGGCGGCCAGGCGTTCTGGTCCTTCGGCGGGCTCTTCCTCGTCGACTCGCCCGAGCAGCGCCGCCTCGGCATCAAGGACTCCCCGGCCCTCGCCTGGAGTGACTGGCAGGGCAGCGCGCGGTTCGACCGGCTCGCCGACGAGGACTCCTGGGCGGTGCGCTGGGCCCGCGCCTACGTCGAGTTCGCGGCCGGCGAGAAGCGGTCCTGGCTCCAGGGACACGGCATCGAACTGCTGCCGACGGTCGGCTGGGCCGAACGCGGCGACCTGCGGGCGGACGGGCACGGCAACTCCGTGCCCCGCTTCCACATCGCCTGGGGCACCGGCACCGGCGTGGTCGAGCCCTTCGTGCGGTACGCACGGCAGGCCGCCCGGGACGGGCTGCTGACCTTCCACCACCGCCACCGGGTGGACGAACTGGTCGTCGAGGACGGCACGGCACGCGGTGTGCGCGGCACCGTCCTCGCCCCCGACGACTCCCCGCGCGGCGTCGCCTCCAGCCGCGACCGGGCCGGCGACTTCGAACTCACCGCCCAGGCCGTGGTCGTCACCACCGGCGGCATCGGCGCCGACCACGACATCGTCCGCCGCCACTGGCCCGAGCGGCTCGGCACACCCCCCGCCAAGATGGTCACCGGCGTCCCCGCCTACGTCGACGGCCGCATGCTCGACATCAGCGCGGAGGCGGGCGTACGCCTCGTCAACCGCGACCGCATGTGGCACTACACCGAGGGCCTGCACAACTGGGATCCGATATGGCCCGGCCACGGCATCCGCATCCTGCCCGGACCGTCGTCCCTGTGGCTCGACGCCCTCGGCCGCCGGCTGCCCGACCCCTGCCTGCCCGGCTACGACACGCTCGGCACCCTCCGGTACCTGCGCACCACCGAGGACATCGCCGGCTACGACCACTCCTGGTTCATCCTCACCCGGAAGATCATCGAGAAGGAGTTCGCGCTCTCCGGCTCCGAGCAGAACCCCGACATCACCGCCAAGGACCGCAAGGCCGTGCTGCGCGACCGGCTGCTCGGCAAGGGCGCCCCCGCACCGGTGCGGGCCTTCCTCGACCACGGCGCCGACTTCGTCACCGCCGGGAACCTGGAACAGCTCGTCGAGAAGATGAACGCCCTGACCGGGGAGCCGCTGCTGGACGCGGCCCGGGTGCGCCGCCAGATCGAGGCCCGCGACCTCCAGATCGCCAACCCCTACAGCAAGGACGCCCAGGTCCAGGGCATCCGCAACGCCCGCCGCTACATCGGTGACCGCCTCGGCCGCGTCGCCGCCCCGCACCGCCTCCTCGACCCGGCCGCCGGCCCCCTCGTCGGGGTCCGGATGCACGTGCTGACCCGCAAGACCCTCGGCGGCATCCAGACCGACCTGGACTCCCGGGCGCTCGGCACCGACGGCACGCCGATCGAGGGACTGTACGCGGCCGGAGAGGTCGCCGGGTTCGGCGGTGGCGGTGTCCACGGCTACAACGCCCTGGAGGGCACCTTCCTCGGCGGCTGTCTCTTCTCCGGCCGCGCGGCGGGCCGGCACGCTGCCCGGCACACCGGCTGACCTCAGCCCTCCACCAGCTCCGCCAGGACGTGCGCGTGGCTCTCCTCCGTCCTCCTGGACGCCGTGAGGAGGGTCACCGTGCCCTTGCGGGCCGACTCCCGGAGGCGGTCCAGCAGCTCGGCGGCCCGGGGTGCCTCCAGTTCCTGCTCGTAGCGGCTCCTGAACTCCTCGTAGGAGCCCCCGCCGTGGTACCACGTGCGCAGTTCGCTCGACGGGGTCAGTTCCTTGGGCCACTCGTCCACCCGCACCGCGTCCTTGGCGAGGCCGCGCGGCCACAGCCGGTCGACCAGGACGCGCAGGCCGTCGTCCGGCTCGGGCGGTTCGTAGATCCGGCGCACACGCACGCTCACGGCGGGGCCCCTCTCGGGTCGTGGACGGTCGTGCGAGCGTACTGCGCCGATCTCCGCGCACCCGGCGGCGACGCGGCACGACTTGACCGGAACAAGGGGGAAACCGGGCCCGCGCGGCGCCTACTCTGACGGCCAGTCGATCACCGGCCACTTCCGAGGAGCACATGTGACGCCGTCCCGCAGACAGCCCGCCCGTCGCCGTACCGCCGTCCTGGCCACCGTCCCCGTCGCCGTGGCCGCCCTCCTCGGCGCCGCCGGCCCCACGGCCCCGGGCACCACCGGGGCGCCCGGCGCGGGCGACCCGTACTTCCCGCTCAGCGGCAACGGCGGCTACGACGTCCGTCACTACGACCTGACCCTGCGTTACGACACCTCGGCCCGCCGCCTGGACGCCACCGCGGTGCTCACCGCCCGCGCCACCCAGCGGCTCAGCCGCTTCGACCTCGACCTCAAGGGCCTGACGGTCACCGCCGTCACCGTCGACCGCACGAAGGCGGCCTTCCGGCGCGACGGCCAGGAACTCGTCGTCACCCCGCGCCACGCCCTGCGCGCCGGGCAGGACTTCCGCGTGACCGTCGCCTACCACGGCACCCCGAAGCCGGTCACCGACCCCGACGGATCGGCGGACGGCTGGATCCCGACCGACGACGGCGCGTTCGTCGCCGGCGAGCCGCAGGGCGCGATGACGTGGTTCCCGGCCAACGCCCACCCGAAGGACAAGGCGTCGTACGACTTCACCATCACCGTCCCCGAGGGGCGCACCGCCGTCGCCAACGGCGTCCTGCTCGGGCAGCGCACCACCGGCGGCAAGACGACCTTCCGGTGGCGTCAGACCCAGCCCATGGCCGCCTACCTGGCCACCGCCTCCATAGGGAAGTTCCGGGTCGAGCGGTACACCACCCCCGACGGCATCCAGGTGTACAACGCGGTGGACGCCCGCGAGGCCCGCGCCGCGGCGCCCGTGCTGAAGAAGCTGCCCTCGGTGCTGGAGTGGGAGAGCAAGCTGTTCGGGCCGTACCCGTTCCGGGCCGCCGGGGCCATCGTCGACCACGCCCCGGACGTCGGCTACGCCCTGGAGACCCAGACCCGGCCGGTGTACGACTCCGCACCGGACCTCGGCACCCTCGTCCACGAGAGCGCCCACCAGTGGTTCGGCGACTCCGTCACCCTCACCGCGTGGAAGGACATCTGGCTCAACGAGGGCTTCGCCACCTACGCCGAGTGGCTCTACGAGGAGCAGCACGGCGGCCGGAGCGCCCAGCAGGCCTTCGACTCCCTCTACTCCCGCCCCGCGAGCGACGAGTTGTGGGCCTACCCGCCCGGCGACCCGGGCAGCGGCGCGAACATCTTCGGCACCCCCGTCTACGCCCGGGGCGCCATGGCCCTGCACGAGCTGCGCCGGGCCGTCGGCGACCGGGACTTCTTCCGGACCCTGCGGGCCTGGGCGACCGGACACCGCGGCGGGCACGGGACCACGGCACAGTTCGTCCGGCTCGCCGAGAAGACCTCGGGCAAGCGGCTGGACGGGCTGTTCCGCACCTGGCTCTACACGCCGGGCAAGCCCGACCGCCCGTGACCGCGGAGCGGTTCCACCCGTACCCGTGACGCTGACCGGTTCCAAACAACTGCCGGTCAAGATCGGCTCATGATCCGACGCAGAACCGCCGTCGCTCTCCTCGCCTCCCCGCTGCTGCTCACCGGCTGCGGCGGCGGAGCCGAGGCGACCGAACGCCGGGCCCCGGCCCGCCGTCCGGCACCGGCACCCACCCCCCGCGGCAGCACACCGGCGGCCCCGCGCGGCATACCCGGCCTCGGGCCCGAGCGGGCCGCGGCGATACCCGAGCGCTGCACCCAGGCCGTCGTCGTCACCGGGCGCGGCCAAAACTCCCCGCTCTGCACCGTCGTGCTGCACCAGCGCACCCCCACCGGCTGGCAGGCCGGACCCGCCTGGCCCGGCCACAACGCGCTGCGCGGCTGGAGCGCCCACCACGTGCTCGGCGACCTGCGCTCCCCGCTCGGCGTCTACACCCTCTCCGACGCCGGCGGCCTGCTCCCGGACCCCGGCGGCAAGCTCCCGTACCACCACTCCAGCGGATTCCACTCGCCCGGCACCGGCTTCGAGGGCGAACCCCTGGAGGGTTCCTTCGACTACGTCGTCGCCATCGACTACAACCGCCGGCCCGGCACCTCGCCCCTGGACTGGACCCGGCCCCTCGGCCCGGGACGCGGCGGGGGAGTGTGGCTGCACGTCGACCACGGCGGACCCACCCACGGCTGCGTCAGCGTCGCCAAGGCGCACATGAAGGACCTCCTGCGCACCCTCGACCCCGGCCGGCACCCGGTCGTCGTCATGGGGTACGCCGACTGGCTCGCGCACTGAGCCGCTTAGGATCCGAACTCGTGTGCGCACATGTGCTGGTCGCCGAGGACGACGAGAAACAGGCCGAACTGCTCCGCCGCTCCCTGCTGGCCGAGGGCCACACCGCCACCGTCGTCCACGACGGCGCGGCGGCACTCGACGCCGCCCGCCGGCTGCGGCCCGACCTCGTCGTCCTGGACCTGATGCTCCCGGTCCTCGACGGCTTCGGCGTGTGCCGGGCGCTGCGCGCCGGCCCGGAGCAGCCGGACATCCCGGTGGTCATGCTCACCGCCCGCTCCGCCGAGGACGACGTACTGCTCGGCCTCGACGTCGGCGCCGACGACTACCTGACCAAGCCGTACAGCCCGCGCGAGCTGATGGCCCGTATCCGCACCGTCCTCCGGCGCAGCGGGCGGGGCGTCGGCACCCGGGACGACGACCCGGTCGTGCGGGCCGCCGGGATCAGCGTCGACCCGGTACGGCACGAGGTGCGCTGCGACGGCGCGCCGGTGGAGTGCACACCGGCCGAGTTCCAGATCCTGCTGGCCATGGCGGGGGAGCCGGAGCGGGTGTTCACCCGGCGGCAACTGCTGCACTGCACCCGCGGCTTCGACCGGGCCTCCACCGAGCGGGCCGTCGACGTGCACATCATGAACCTGCGCCGCAAGATCGAGGCCGACCCGCGGCGGCCGGTGCGGCTGCTGACCGTGTTCGGCGTCGGCTACAAGCTGAGCGGCACCCGGCGGTGAGGCGCCGCATCCCGGTGCGCAAACGGCTGGTCGTCCGGCTGCTGTTCGTGTCCGCGCTGATCGCCGTCTGCTCCGTGGCGGCCACCGCCTGGCTCGCCGTGACCACCACCACCAGCGCCCTGAAGGAGGAGCAGGGACAGGACCTCGCCGCCGGCAACCGCATCCTCGCCCAGCTCAGCGGCTACGCGGCCACCCACTCCGACTGGGCGGGCATCCGGCCCACCCTGCGGGAGCTGGCCGCCCGCACCGGCCGCCGGATCGCCCTCACCACCGCCGACCGCACCCTGGTCGCCGACTCCGCGCCCCCCGGCACCCCGCTGCCGCCCCGGCCCGCCGCCACCGTCGACCCGCTGCGCACCGACACCTACACCGAGATGGGCGCCCAGCTCAGCGGCATCGATCCGCGCGCGGTGGGCCCGTACCTGCTGCCGGCCGCGGAACGCGTCAAACTGGACTCGCTGGCCGCGCAACGCGAACACTGCTACGAACGCCACGGCCTGACGGCCACCACGGAACGGACCGAGAGCGGGCGGCCGGTGGTCACCGTCGCGGACGGCGCCGACCCCTCCGCCTACGGCGCCGACGTGTGCGAGGACGGCCGGCTCAACACCCCCACCGCGACCGAACGGAAGGCCCTGGACGCCCTGTCCGACCTGGTGCGGCCCTGTCTGCACAAGGAGGGACTGGCCCTCGGCGGACGCCTGTTCTTCACGTTCGACCCCGGCGGCAAGGACCCCTTCGGCGGCGGTTTCCTGGTCGCCAAGCTCGCCAGGCTCGGCACCGGCGAGGCCACACGGACCGCCCAGCGCTGTGTCCAGACCGCCCGCCGTACCCAGCTCCAGCCCTATGTCGCCCCGGTGGCCGAGCTGTTCCTCGGCATCGGCGACCAGAACCCCGCCCGCTTCGACATGTCACCGGCCAACAAGGCCAAGGTGGTCGGCGTCGCCGGGCTGGTCCTCGCCGTCACCGTGGCCGTGACCGCCGTCGTCGCCGTCCGGCTGGTACGGCCGCTGCGCGCGCTCACGCTCGCCGCACAGCAGCCGCCCGAGCTGCACGTGCGCGTGCCGGTGACCACCCGGGACGAGACCGGCATCCTCGCCGAGGCGTTCAACGACCTCACCGAGCGCCGCGCCCGCCTGGAGGCGCAGCGCAAGGCCATGGTCAGCGACATCGCGCACGAGCTGCGCAGCCCCCTCACCAACATCCGGGGCTGGCTCGAGGTCGTCCGGGACGGCGTCGTCGACCCCGACCCGGCGCTGCTGGACTCGCTGCACGAGGAGGCGCTCGTCCTCCAGCGGATCATCGACGACCTCCAGGACCTGGCGGCGGCCGACGCCGGCACCCTGCGCCTGCACCGGGAGCTGCTGCCGGCCGGTGACCTGCTCGACCAGGTCGCCGCCGCCCACCGCGTCGCCGCCGACGCCGCCCAGGTCGCCCTGCGCACCGGGGCCGACGCCGCCGCCTGGCTGGACGCCGACCCGGTGCGGATGCGGCAGGCCCTCGGGAACCTGGTCTCCAACGCGCTGCGGCACACCCCCGCCGACGGCACCGTCACGCTCGCCGCGCGCCGGAACGGCGACGAGGTGGTCCTCACCGTCACCGACACCGGCTCGGGCATCGCGCCCGAGGACCTGCCGCACGTCTTCGAGCGGTTCTGGCGCGCGGAGAAGTCCCGCAGCCGCCGTACCGGGGGCAGCGGGCTCGGCCTGCCGATCGTCCGCCACCTGGTGGCCGCCCACGGCGGCACGGCCGGGGTCAGAAGCGAACCGGGGGCGGGAACGGTCTTCACGCTGCGGCTGCCGGCCGCCCCGCCGCCCGGCGACGAGCTCTGAGACGGGTGAGGGCGGAGCAACGGAATCCGATTTCCGGGGCGCGCCGGGGGTACTCCGGTCGCGCGAGCGCAGCAGGAGGAGGCTGAGGGAGGTCATGCCATGAGCGGAGCGGACGACCTGCCGGTCATGTCCACGCTGGCCGAAGTGGCCCGCCTGGTGGAACAGCACCAGGGACTGTACGTGCGCTGGTCCAAAGGGCCGGGCACCGACCTCGACCGCGTCTCCAGCATCGACGAACTGACCGGCGTCCCCATGCCCGGGCTGTCCGCCAACCCGCTCGACGTCGAGAAGTGGTGGGAGGACCGGTCGGTGGAGCTGTGGGTGGCGCGCCGCCTCTACGACTACGCGCACCTGCCGCACGACAAGGGCCCCGGCGTGCGCCCCTGGGTGCTGCGGGGCCACGAGAGGGGCCGGGGCCCGGACAACGAGCCGCTCGTGGCGGAGGTCGAGCCGCTGTGCTGGATCGCCGGTGAGGTGATCGACGCGGCCCGGGACGAGGTGGCCCGGCAGGAGCGGGAGTGGGGGACCCTGCGCCGCGGTGGCCGCTGAGCCCCCCTCCGGCCCCGCCGGGCCGCCGGTCAGCCGGAGCGTTGCCGGGAGCGGGCGCGGCGCCGCAGCGCCCGGCGTTCCAGTTCCGTCGTACCGCCCCAGACCCCGATGCTCTGGCCCGTGTCCAGCGCCCAGTCCAGGCACTGCTCCCGGACCGGGCAGCGCCCGCACACCGCCTTGGCCTGCTGTGCCTGCACCTGCGCGGGTCCGGTCGTGCCGATCGGGAAGAACAGATCGGGGTCCTCGTGACGGCACGCGGCATGTTCGCGCCAGTTCTCCATCGGAATCTCTCCTGGTTCGGATCGAAGTCGTCCGTGCCTTGTCGCATGCGTCGCCGTTGGGGCGTGGAGGCGTTCCGCACGCGTTCTCCGGTTCGGGTGACCGGTCAGGAGGGCGTGAAACGGCGGAACGCGCGGAGATAGCGTGACGAGCGCGCGGCGGTCGCCCCGGCGGCACCGGCCCACGCGCGCGCAAGACGCCCAACAGGGCGGGCCGCGGCCCCCGCAGAACACCGGCCCTCCCGACGGGCACCTGGCGCCGAGGAGTTCACACCGGCCGGCCTCCCCACGGAGAAACCCCGTCACTCGGCGAGCTCCCGTCGGCCGCCGGGAAGCTGACGGACCGCCGGGGGAGGGACACGCGCGGTCCCGCAGCCGAACGGTGCGGAGCGGTGCTTCAGTGCCCGGGCCGGGTTCCGTCGGGACGCGGGCTCAGCCGCGCAGCGTTTGCGATGCCGTCGTCGTCACCGCCTCGGCGAGGGACGCCAGTGCCGGCGAGTCGAGCTTCCACTGCTGCCAGTACAGCGTGACGTCCATCCACGCGCCGGGGGCGAGCACGGCCAGCCGGCCCCGGTCGAGCAGCGGGCCCGCCTGGACCTCCGGGACCATGCCCCAGCCCAGCCCCGCGGCGACGGCGTCCAGGAACCCCTCCGAGGTGGGCACGTGGTGCCGGAACGGGCCGGCACAGGCGCGGCCGAGCCGGCGGGCGAAGGCGTCCTGGAAGTCGTCCTTGCGGTCGAAGACCACGACGGGTGCCAGGGACAGCGCCTCCGGCAGGGGCCGTCCGCCGAAGTGGGCCGAGGTGAACTCCGGGGCGGCCACCGGCAGGTAGCGCATCCGGCCGAGCGGACGGACCGTGCAGCCGGGCACCGGGTCGGGTGAGGAGGTCACCGCCGCCATCACCAGCCCCTCGCGCAGCAGCGCCGCCGTGTGGTCCTCGTCCTCCCGGCGCAGTTCGTAGCACAGGCCCGGAACCCGGGTCAGGGCCGGCAGGAACCAGGTCGCCAGCGAGTCCGCGTTCACCGCGACCGACACCCGCGTCGGCTCCCCGCTGCCACTCAGCCCCAGCTCGCCCCAGGCGTCCCGCTCCAGCCGGGCGAGCTGCCGGGCGAACCGCACGAGCACGGCGCCGGACTCCGTGGGCCGTACCGGCCGGCCGCGCTGGAGCAGCACCCGGCCGGTCCGCTGTTCGAGGGCCTTGACCCGCTGACTGACCGCGGACGGCGTCACATGCAGCGCGGCGGCGGCCGCGTCGAAGGTGCCCTCGTCGACCACGGCCAGCAGCGTCCGGACCTGCTCCAGAGGCAGCTCTGACATCACGAACGCTAATGGTACGTAAAAATCTTTAGCTGTACTTGTGATCAGGGCTTCCTTAGCGTCGACGGCATGAACCACGCCCTGTCCGCCGCGGCCGCCGGCTTCGGCACCGGCCTCTCCCTGATCGTCGCCATCGGCGCCCAGAACGCCTTCGTCCTGCGGCAGGGGGTGCGCCGGGACGCCGTCCTCGCCGTCGTCGGCATCTGCGCCCTGTCCGACGCGGTGCTCATCGCGCTCGGCGTCGGCGGCGTCGGCGCGGTCGTGGTGGCCTGGCCCGGCGCGCTGCGGGCGATCGGGATCGTCGGCGGGGTGTTCCTGCTCGGCTACGGCGCCCTGGCCGCCCGCCGGGTGCTCAGGCCCGGCACCGGACTGCGCGCGGAGGGCGAGGCGGCCGGCTCGCGCCGCCGGGCCGTGCTCATGTGTCTCGCGATGACCTGGCTGAACCCGCACGTCTACCTGGACACCGTGTTCCTGCTGGGCTCCCTGGCCGCCGACCGGGGCCCGCTGCGCTGGACGTTCGGACTCGGCGCAGCGCTCGCCAGCCTGTGCTGGTTCGCCGCGCTCGGCTTCGGCGCCCGGCTGCTCGGCCGGTTCCTGGCCCGGCCCGGCGCCTGGCGGGTCCTGGACGGCCTGGTCGCCCTCACGATGCTCGCCCTCGGCACGACCCTGGTCGCCGGCTCCTGAGACGGACCGTTCGCCGCGCACAGGACTTCCTGCAACAGTTAGGCTCTCGAAGCAAAAAGATGTAACGAGCAACAGGACGTCCGTGGACACGAGCGAGAGCAGCAGCACCGACACCGGCCGCACGGAGAGCCGGCCCGACACCGACGCGCCGGCGGCCGAGGACCCGCCCAGGCGCGGCTGGCGCCGCTGGGCGATGGACACCCGCCCGCTGCGCATCCCCGCCTACCGGCGCCTGTGGTCGTCGACGATCGTCACCGCCGTCGGCAGCCAGCTCACCGCCGTCGCCGTGCCCAAGCAGATCTACGACATCACCCACTCCTCCGCCTGGGTCGGCTACGCGAGCCTCGCGGGCCTCGTGCCCATGGTGGCCTTCGCGCTGTGGGGCGGGGCGGTCGCCGACACCGTGGACCGGCGCAGGCTGCTGCTGGTCACCAACCTCGGTATCGCGGTGACCTCGCTGCTGTTCTGGGCGCAGGCCTTCGCCGGTGTGGACTCGGTCGTCGTCCTCATGGTGCTGCTCGCCCTGCAACAGGCGTTCTTCGGGCTCAACTCGCCCGCCCGCACCGCCTCCATCGCCCGGCTGGTCCCGGCGGAGCAGCTGCCGGCCGCCAACGCCCTCGGTTCGACGGTGATGCAGACCGGCCTGGTGGCCGGCCCGCTGCTCGCCGGTGTGCTGATCCCGGTCATCGGGCTGCCGGAGCTGTACCTGATCGACGCCCTGGCCCTGTGCGTGACGGTGTGGGCCGTCTTCCGGCTGCCCGCCCTGCCGCCGCTCGGCGCCACGGCCCGCCGGGCCGGAGTGCGCGCGATAGCGGAGGGCTTCCGTTACATCTCCCGGCACAAGGTGCTGCTGCTGTCGTTCCTCGCCGACATCGTCGCCATGGTGTTCGGCATGCCCCGCGCCCTGTTCCCGGAGCTGGCCGCGGACACGTACGGCTCCTACGGCGAGGGCCTGGCGCTCGGTGTGCTGTTCGCCGGCATCCCGGTCGGCGCGGTGCTCGGCGGCCTGTTCTCCGGTGTCTTCTCGCGGGCCCGCAGGCACGGCTGGATGGTCATCGGGGCGGTCGTCGGCTGGGGTGTGGCCGTCGCCGGGTTCGGGCTCAGCGGGAACCTCTGGGTCGCCGTGGCCTTCCTCGCCGCGGCCGGTGTCGCCGACATGGTCTCGATGGTCTTCCGCGGCGCCATCCTGCTGTCCGCCGCGACCGACGAGATGCGCGGCCGGATGCAGGGGGTGTTCACGGTGGTCGTCGCGGGCGGACCGCGCCTGGCCGACGTGCTGCACGGAACCGCCGGTTCGGCGTTCGGTCCGCGGGCCGCCGTCGCGGGCGGGGGCGCCCTGGTCGTCGTGGTGATGCTGGCCCTGGCCGCCGCGGTCCCGGCGCTGCGCCGTTACCGGATCTGAGCGCCCGGCGCACCCGGGGCGGACTCTAAAGGGGGCTGCTGCGCCGCCGGATCGCGTACTGCTCCATCAGCTTTCCCCGGGTGGTCTCCAGCCGGTGGGCGAGGATCTCGGCCACCGTCCGCACCAGCGAGAGCCCGAGCAGCGGATCCTCCACGCACAGCCCGAGCACCGACGGCCCGTCGAACTCGTACGCCCGTACGTTGCTGAAGGCGATCGCGCCGAAGTCCCACTGGTACGGCGGGAACAGCCAGGACCAGCCGAGCATGTCGCCCGCGCCCAGCGTGGCCACGGTCACCCGCTGGCGCGAGGTGACCTGCTGGTCCAGGTGGACCGCGCCCGAGCGGATCACCCAGAACCGGTCGGCGGTGCCGCCGGCGTCGAAGATGCGGGTGTCCTCCGGGAAGGACACCTCCTTCGCCAGCTCCATCAGGCGCTCACGCTGCGCCTGGGGGAGGGCGGTCAGCAGTTTGATCGCTTTGGTCATGGCGCATGGCTCCTCGCCGGCGGCGGTTGCGGTGCGGGTGCTGTGCCTCTCCAGCCCATTTCAGCCGCTGTGACCGTCCGGAGCACGTCGAGGGGGCCGGGTCCGTGGCCGCGTGTCGCGCTCGGGGCAGCAAAAAGCCCTGGCTGGACGGGGGAAACCAGCCAGGGCCGTATGCGGTGACACCAGAAGCGGGGAAGGACGGCTTCCACGCCGCTCCCGCGTCACTTATGGATGAACCATAAACCATCTGCCGTACTTTTGGGTAACCGGAAGCGGGTCAGGTGACCTGTTTCACCCCCTCCGCCCGCACCGGGCCACCGCCCGGGCGGACGATCTCCTCCAGCACCCGCAGCACCGCCTCGAAGGCCCGGGCCCGGTCGGCCGCCTCCCGCGCGCCCTCCGGGTCGGTCGCCGTCAGGTTCTGCGCCCGCTCCCGCCAGGCCCGCTCCTCCTCGGCCGCGCGCTCCTGGCCCCGCCGGATCCGCCGCAACAACTCGTCCGCGTCCACCACATCGGTCATGTACGGCGGGTACCCGCTCGGTCCGCCGTGATGACACGGGCACCGAGGGTGTTTGACAACACTCCGGCGGGTCAGTCGAAAGGGAGAGAACCCTGCAATCCGGGCACTGTTCAGGGAGGATCTGGGAGGAAGGGATGCTCGACAATCACCGGACCACTTCCATCGCGACCCTGCCGGAGACGCACGACCACGTGCCGTGCCGGCCGGCCGAGGCCCGCAGAACGGTGGAACGCGTCATGACCGAGCGGTGCCGGGCCCGCGACCTGCCGTGTGCGCACGAGGCCGTCGAGGACGCCCTGCTGGTCACGTCGGAACTCACCACCAATGCCCTGCTGCACGGCGGCGGCATCACCGGCTTCGACGTCGACGTCGACGGTGGCGGTGTCCGCGTCTCGGTCAGCGACGACAGCGACGACCTCCCGGTCACCGACCGGGCCGACGACGAGCCCGGCCACCCTCATCCCGGCGGCCGTGGCTGGCCCATCGTGTGCCGTCTGGCCAGCGACATCCGGGTCGCGGAGCTGCCCCGCGGCGGCAAATGCATCACGGCCGTCGTACCGCTGCGCTGAAGCGGTCCGGGAAGTTCCGCTCAGCGTGTTTGCGCGTGGGGGCGAGGGGCAGACGGAGTTTCGTGCTTCGGACCGGAGGCGCCTGCCCCGCGGGACAAACCCGCTGCTGGGCCCCCTTCCGGCGGGCCTGGTGGCTCACCCGCGGAGAACCCTGACACCACCGTTCGGGCCAGGACCTGGAACCGCAGTTCCGGCCATGTGCCCTGAAACCCCGTTCAGGAGCGATTCCGCATGCTGACCGACATGTCGACAAGCCGTCCCGGCACGACCGCCACCACCGGCGACACCGCCGGCGCCGCCGCGGCGCCCGGCCGACGGAACCACGACGACGCCCCGGACACGGCGGAGCTGTTCGTCCGGCTGGCGGAGCTGGAGGACGGACCCGAGCGGGACGCCGTACGCGACGAACTCGTCACCGCATGGCTCCCCATGGCCCACCGGATCGCCGGCCGGTTCCGCGACCGGGGCGAGTCCGTCGAGGACCTGCGTCAGGTGGCGGCCCTGGGACTCGTGAAGGCCATCGACCGTTTCGACCCCTCGCGCGGCGCCTTCGAGAGCTACGCCGTGCCGACGATCACCGGCGAGGTGAAGCGGCACTTCCGTGACCGGATGTGGGCCCTGAGGGTGCCGCGCCGGGTGCAGGAACTGCGCAACCGGGTGCGGGTGGCCCGGCGCGAACTCACCCAGAACCCCGGCAGCCCCGAACCCACCGTCGCCGACATCGCCGCCCACACCGGGCTCAGCGAGGAGGACGTGAACGCCGGCATGGAGGCGCTGGAGAGCTTCAGCACCCTCTCGCTGGACGCCGAACTCTCCAGCGGCGACGACGGCTACAGCCTCGCCGACACCCTCGGTGCCACGGACACCTCCTACGACGTCGTGGTCGACCGCGAGGCCGCCAAGGAGGGACTGCGCCGGCTGCCCGAGCGCGAGCGGGCCATCCTCTACATGCGCTTCTTCGAGGACATGACCCAGAGCCGCATCGCCGACCGGCTCGGCATCTCCCAGATGCACGTCTCCCGGCTGATCAGCCGCAGCTGCGCCCGCGTCCGCGACGAGGTGCTGGGCAGCCGCCGCCCGGGCGCCGACCCGAGGTGAGCGCCGCTCACCTCCGCGGCTGGGCCGGCCCTCCGGTCAGGCCCAGCGGCCGGGCCAGGCCGGAGACGGCCTCGTCCAGGCGTTGCAGATGGCGCAGCACCCGGTCGGTCACGCGGCCGTAGCGGGGGGTGCGCAGGGTTCCCGGCTCCAGCATCGACGCGATGCTGGGGCCGGTTTCGATCTGTGCGGCGGACCTCGGGTCCGTGACGTGCGCGGCGATCGCCTCGATGTTGTGCACGATCCGCGCGCCCGCCCCGCGCAGCCTGGGGTCCGCCGCGATCGACGGATGCGTCGGCAGCAGCTCGGCGGTGGCCGCCAGGGACCGCCCGTGGTACGCGCAGGTCTCCAGCAACGCCACCACGTACCGGACCGTGTTCCGGCGCGAGCGCAGCGGGGTGATCGGATGCGTGAGCGGCTGGGTGGCCGCGCGCAGGTCGGCCAGCGCCTGGTCCAGCTCCCGCGCCTGCTCCACCAGGTCGCCGCCCGCCCCGCCGCTGAGCTGGTCGACGGCGCCGCGCGTGACGTCGGCGAGCCGGTCCAGCACCGCGACCAGCAGCTCGTTGGTACGGCGGTCGGTGTGGACCGGCAGCACCACGGCCGCCGCGATCACCCCGCAGGCCGCTCCGAGCGCCGTCTCCTCGATCCGCAGCACGAGCACCGACAGGCTGTAGGTGTGCAGCAGGGTGTACAGCAGCCCCAGCATCGCCGTCACGAAGAACGACATCAGCGTGTAGGACAGCGGCGCGGTGTAGAACATCGCGAAGATGCACAGCAGCACCAGCGCGAACGCCGTCCACGTGTGGTGCCCCACCAGGGCGGCGAGCCCGATACCGGCCACCACGCCGAGCACCGTGCCCAGCAGCCGCCGGTAGCCCTTCACCAGGATCTCCCCGGTGGAGGCGGTGTTCAGGAAGACGATCCAGCACGTCAGCACCGCCCAGTACCAGCGCTGGGCGGACAGCAGCTCACCGCCGACGATGGCGAGCGAGGAGCCGACGGCCACCTGGACGGCGGCCCGGGTGGTGGGCCGCTTCAGACCGGTCGGCCGCGCCTCCTCCGCTTCGCTCTCCTCGCTGACCTCGATCGCGGCGTCCTCCGCGTCCAGCTCCTCGCGCGAGCGGGCGGTCGCCGGGGTGTCGTCGGACTCGTCCTGTGGCCCGTCCAGGGCGAGCCGCAGACCCAGCGCGGCCCGCGCGGTCTCACCGAGGCCACGGAAGACGTCCTGCACGGCCGGTGCGGCCGGGGGCAGGTTCTCCTCCTCCCGGTAGCCGAGCAGCCGGTTGCGCACCTGGGCGAGCGCCGTTCCCGACGCCTCCCCGGCCGGCCGCAGCGTCAGCAGCCGCAGCGCCTGGAGATCCCGGTGCAGCGCGGCCGTCGCCCCGTCCCGCACCGGCAGCTCGCCGCCGGAGGGCAGCGGGGCGCCCGGCAGATGCAGGGTGAGCGTGTCGGTCCGCTGCGCGCTGCGCGCGGTGAGCAGCAGCAGGCCGAGCCGCTCGGCGGCGATCTCCGCGTCCGCGATCCGGCGCTGGAGCAGCCGGGCCACCGCCGGGTCCGACGTGCCGTCCTCCAGCCGGCCCTGGATCAGCAAGGCCGTCTCGTGCAGCCGCGCGGTGCCGGTGCGCAGGTCCTCGAGCACCTTCTCGGCCTCGTCGGGGCCGGCGTCCAGCAATTCGGCCTGGGTGGCGAGCAACTGGGCGAGCCGGGCGCGGAAGGCCCGCCGCAGCCGGTCCAGGGTGCCCGCGGGGGTCTGCGGGAGGAGCGCGAAGCGGGCGGCGGCGCTGCACGCGAACGCCACGCAGATGACGCCGTACAGCTCCGGCAGCACGGACGCCGTCGCGCCCACGAACAGCGACAGGAAGTAGACCTGGAAGCCGATCAGCCCCAGTGCCGTGCCCCGGTCACCGAACCGGCGGCCGTAGACGGCGCAGAAGATGAGGACGACGAAGAACAGGTCGCCGGCGACGACCCGTTGGCTGAGCAGCGCGCCCAGTGACACCGAGGCCAGCGCCACCGGCAGGCCGCACGCCAGCGTCACGGCCTGCTGGGCGCGCTGCTTCTCCCGGATGGCGAACGTGGCGACCATCGCCGCGATCGCCCCGGCGACCAGCTGGGGCACCGGGACGTGCAGCGCGGCCAGGACGGCGAGGGTGAGGGCGATCGCGGTCACCGTGCGCAGTCCCGCGGTCAGGCGGAGCAGTCCGGGATCCGACGCCGCGAGCCGGTCCCACATCCGTACCCGTCCCGACCGTGCCACTGCCCTCACGCCGCCGCGCTCTCTCCCGTGCCGGAAATCGATCTCCGACCCAGCATCGCACGCGGCCCCGGCTCACCTCTCTCCGGCCAGGGTGGCGGCCACCAGCGCGTTGGCGTGCCCGTGGCCCATGCCGTGCTCGGACTTGAGCCAGCCGACCAGCTCCATGTGCTTCGTCAGCGGCGAGGAGCGGATCAGCTCCTGCCACTCGCCGACCGGACGGCCGTACGTCTTCTCGATCGACGGGAAATAGCTGGCCGGGCCCTTGACGGCCTTCTCGGTCATGCCGGGATGTCCCCTCCGTGTGACGTCTGCGATCAACAGGGAAGACCGCCGATCCGCGGTGAAGTGATCGGCGGTCCCCTGTGAGTCACGTCACCTCACGGGTGGTCGATGCCCGCGCCCTCCACCCGGGCCCGGACCTCGTCCGGGGACAGGTAGGAATCGGTGAACTCGAAGTCCTTCAGCCGGGCGGGCTTGCGGGCCTGGAAGCCGGTGCGCACGAAGTCGTCGCCCGCGACCGCGTTCAGCAGCCAGTTGGTCATCACCCGGGTCTTCGCCACGTTGGTGCGCAGCGCCGACCAGTGGTAGCCGCGGGCCACCGCCTGCGCGGGAACGCCGCGCAACTCGATCCCCAGCGGCTTGGACACGGCGTCCTTGCCGCCGAGGTCGACGACGAGACCCAGGTCCTTGTGGACGTACGGCTGCATCTGCTGCCCGCGCAGCGCCGCGATGACGTTGTCGGCGACCTTCCTGC
The DNA here is from genome assembly GCF_040704595.1 of Streptomyces sp. NPDC046870. Taxonomy (NCBI): domain Bacteria; kingdom Bacillati; phylum Actinomycetota; class Actinomycetes; order Kitasatosporales; family Streptomycetaceae; genus Streptomyces; species Streptomyces sp. NPDC046870. The sequence continues at coordinate 9,406 of NZ_JBEYXM010000032.1, read as the reverse complement.
CCTGCCGCATGGCGTGCTGGGCGGTGGGCGGGCACACGGCGCCCTCCTGGCCCTTGGCCAGGTCCGGCACGGCCGCCGAGTCACCGAGCGCGAACACGCCGTCGTACCCCGGCAGGCACATCTCGGCGGTGACCGCCAGCCGGCCCTTGACCGTCTCCGCGCCGAGCGTGGCGATGAGCGGGCTGGCGACCACCCCGGCCGTCCAGATCAGCGTGTGCGTCGGCACCACGCGGCCGTCGGTGAAGGTGACCTCCTCCGGGCCGGCCTTGTCGATCGACACGCCCAGCGAGACCTCGATGCCGCGCCGCCTGAGGATCTCCTGCGCGCTGCGGCCGAGCTTGTCGCCCAGCTCGGGCATCAGCTTGGGCGCGATGTCGATCAGATGCCACTTGATCAGGCCCGGGTCCAGCCGCGGGTAGCGCCGTACGGCCGCGTGCGTCAGCCGCTGCAGACAGGCCGCCGTCTCGGTGCCCGCGTAGCCGCCGCCGACCACCACGAACTGAAGCCGCGCCGCCCGCTCGACGGGGTCGTCGCTGGCGTCCGCCAGGTCGAGCTGCGAGATGACGTGGTCGCGGACGTAGGCGGCCTCCGCGAGGGTCTTCATGCCGAAGGCGTGCTCGGTCAGGCCCGGGATGTCGAAGGTGCGGGTCACGCTCCCCGGTGCCAGCACGATGTAGTCGTAGGGCTCGTTGACGATCTTGTCGGTGATGGTGCGGATGACGCACACCTTGGCCTTCAGGTCCACCCCGATCGCGCCGCCGGGGATGATCCGGGTGCGGTACTTCCTGCTGCGGCGCAGGGACACGGCGATCGACTGCGGCGTGAGCACGCCGGAGGCGACCTGGGGCAGCAGCGGCAGGTAGAGCTGGTAGGCGAACGGCGTCACCAGGGTGACGTCGGCCTCGTCCGGGGCGAGTTTCCGCTCCAGGCGGCGGACGCAGTCGACTCCGGCGAAGCCTGCGCCAACCACCAGGATCCTGGGTCGTGTCACGGTGTTCATCCCTTTCTGCGGCTCCGGGCGGTCCGACTCGACGCCGTTCGCATGCCCTGGATCGCTCTGCGCCAACTCCGATCCCACCGTGCCTCCAGCCGTTCCGCCAGCTGGGTGCGGCAGGCAGACGAACGCATGGGGACCAGCATGCCCCCACTGGGACGTGGAGTAACCGGCTGGCGCACACCTACACGTCGAACACCGGTCACCAGGGCAGGAACGCGTGGATGTCCTTGCCGCGGTCGTGCACCACCACACTCACCTGGGTGCACAGCGTGTGCACCAGGTGCCAGCCGATGCCGCCACCGCCCGTGCGGGGGTGGAACGGCCGTGGCTCCGGCTTGGTCGTGCTGGTGTCCCGCATCGTCACGTGCACCCCGTCGAACGTGCGGCGCATCCGCAGGTCGAACGGACCGGGCGCGTACTGGATCGCGTTCGCGGCCAGTTCGGTCACGACGAGCAGGATGTCGTCCCAGTACTCGTGCGCTCCCGGCGGGGCGTCGCGGGCGAGGGCGCACAGGAACTCCTCCGCCGCGAGCCGAGCGCCCGTGACGTTGCGCAGCTCCCCGGGGAAGGAGAACGTACGCTCGTACCTCTCCTCCGAGGGCGGTGTGTCGTCCCAGCGCGGCTCCGTCACCATCTCGCATTCCCCGGTCCCGGCCCGTCCCGGGCCGGCTCGGCCCGTTCCGGCCGGAACGGTCGTCGTTGCTGATCTCTCGCTGGGCTGCGGGTTCCCCCAGCCGCGCAGGCTATCCGTCTCCCCTCGGACCCGCCGCCCGTTCGCCGTACTTCCGCGGCGCCGTCAGCCGAAGACATCGTCCGGTTCGTCCCACTCGGCCGGCTCCGGCGGACCCGGCCGCGACCGGGAGCGCGCCTGGTACATTGCCTCGATCTCGGCCGCGTAGTGCCGCACGACGGCGTCCCGGCGCAGCTTCATGGACGGCGTCAGCAGCCCGTTGTGCGGTGCGAACGGTTCCTGGAGGACACGGTAGACCCTGATCGACTCCGCTCGGGACACCGCACTGTTGGCGGAGGCCACCGCCCGCGCGATCTCCTCCCGCAGGGCGTTCTCCTCCCGGGTCTCCCGTCCCTGGGCGTCGCCCGGCAGGGCCAGGGCGGCCCGCCAGTGCGCGAGGAACTCCGGGTCCAGGGTGATCAGGGCGCCCACGCAGGGCCGGTCGTCGCCGATCACCACCGCCTGGTGGACCAGCGGATGCATCCGCAGCCGCTGCTCCAGCAGGGCCGGGGCCACGCTCTTGCCGCCGCTGGTGACGATGATGTCCTTCTTGCGCCCGGTGATCGTCAGATAGCCCTCGGAGTCCAGCCGGCCGATGTCCCCGGTGGCCAGCCAGCCGCCGCGCAGCGCGGCCCGGGTCGCGTGCTCGTCGCTGATGTACCCCTGGAACACCGACGGACCGCGCACCAGGATCTCCCCGTCGTCGGCCACCTGGATCTCGGTGCCGGGCAGCGCCAGGCCCACGGTCCCGGACTTCTCCCGGCCCAGCGGCTGCATGGTGATCCCGCCGGAGGCCTCGGTGAGCCCGTACCCGTCGTGGAGGTAGACGCCGATGCCTTCGTAGAACAGGCTCAGTTCGCGGTTGAGGGCGCTGCCGCCGGAGGTCCCGCGCACCACGCGGCCGCCGAGCGCGGCCCGCAGCCTGCGGTACACCGTCCTCTCGTACAGGGCGTGTTGCAGCCTCAGTTCGAGTCCTGGCCCCGGCCCGGTGCCCAGCCGCCGGCGTTCCTCGGCGGCGGCGAAGTCCCGCGCGGTCTGCGCGGCCCGCTCGAACAGCGCACCCCGGCCGGCCTGCTGGGCGGTGCGCAGGAACGTCTTGTACAGCTTCTCGAACACCGACGGCACACCGTAGAGGTACGTCGGCCGGAACGTGCTCAGGGCCGACGCCAGCGCCGGACCGGTCAGCTCCGGCTCGTGCGCCAGCAGCACGCCGCCCCGCACACACATCAGCATGATCATGATGCCGTAGACGTGCGAGAACGGCAGGAACGCCAGCACGGAGGGCTGTTCGCCCGGGGGTGCGGCGGTGTGCGCCCAGCCGGCCAGCAGCGTGTCACAGGGGTAGGCCAGACCGCGGTGGCTGAGCGCGCAGCCCATCGGGCGCCCGGAGGTGCCGGAGGTGTAGACGACGGCCGCCGTGGAGTCCGGCAGCACGATCCGGCGCAGCGACTCCACCGTGGTGTAGGGGACGGCCGTGCCCCGCTCCACGAGTTGCGCAAGGGCGCCGGCGTCGAGCTGCCAGACGTGCCGCAGCCGTGGCAGCCGGGTGCACACGGTGCCGACGGTCATCACGCCCTGCTCGTCCTCCACGACCACGGCCACGCAGCCGGCGTCGCGCAGGATCCATTCCACCTGGTCCCGCGAGGACGCCGGATGGACCGCCACGATCTCGGCGCCCACCACCCACAGCGCGTGCGCGAGCACCGTCCACTCGTAGCGGGTGCGGGCCATCAGGGCCACCCGGTGGCCGGGCGAGAGACCGGCGGCGATCAGGCCCCTGGCCAGGTCGACCACCTCGTCCCGCAGCTCGACCGCCGTGACCTCCTGCCAGGGGGCGTCGGGACCGTCCCGGCGCGCGAGGACCGGCAGCGCCGGGTTCCGCTCCGCCGTGGCGAACACGCTGTCGGCGAGGCCGCCGGTGAGCGGCGGGACGACGGCGGGAGCGGGGGCGGGAGCGAGGGCGAGGTTCCGCATGCGCTGCTCCTGGGTACGGAAGGTCACTCCGCCGATCGGCTCGGTGTCGGCGGTGCTCGAATGTAGCCCAGGCAGGCGCGTTCGGTGAGAGGAACGGAGAAGTCGTGATCGGCTGATGATGTGGGCGTGTCCTGGGGACTCGGGACACATGAGTCATGTGAACCCCGATCCGGAGCCCGAGCGCACGACCGGTCTGGAACCAGGCGGGGGAGTCCCGCCCGGCGAGACCCCGCCGGCCGAGAGCAGCATGCCCGAGGCCGGCCCCCGCGAACCGCACGTCCAGCGCAGGGGCTGGGCCAAGGCACCGCTGACCCTGATCCTGCTGCTGGTCGTGCTGATCGCGGCCTTCTTCCTGGCGTACGCCCTGGTACTGATCCTCTGACCGCTCCGCTCAGCCCTGCGTGCGCCGCACGCACTCGGCGACGACGTCCCGCAGGCTGCCGGTGTGCTCCAGCAGCCTGCGCTGCTCCCGCGCGCCGTTGCCCGTGCGCAGCAGCTCCTCGACGGCCCGCTCGGCCCGGGCCGCGTCACCGGACTCGGTGAGCGCGTCCCCCGTGTACTCCAGCAGGGAGCGCAGCACCCGGGGCGCGGGCCGCGGCCGCATGGTCACCGGGTCGAGCAGGTCCTCCTCCAGGCCGTAGCGGGCCGCCTGCCAGTCGGCCAGCCGGAGCAGGCTGACACCGGGGTCCGGCGCCGGCCGGCCCGCCCGCCACTCCCGGGCGGCCGTCTCCACGAGGGCACGGCAGAGCGTCGCGATCAGCACCGCGCTCTCCGCGCCCAGGCACACGTCCGACACCCGGATCTCCACCGTCGGGTACCGGGCCGACAGCCGTGCGTCGAAATAGGCCATGGCCTCGTCGAGGATCACCCCGGTGTCCACCATGTCGGCCACCCGGCTGTGGTACCGCTCGGCCGTCTCGAACGGCTCGGTCGGGCCGGCCGACGGCCACCGGTTCCACACCCGGCTGCGATAGCTGGCGTATCCGGAGTTCCGGCCCTGCCAGAACGGGGAGTTCGCACTGATCGCCCGCAGCACCGGCAGCCACGGACGGAGCCGGTCGAGGACCGCGACGCCCTCCTCGTCGGACTCCACCGACACATGGACGTGGCAGCCGCAGACCAGCTGCTCCCACGTGGGGATCCCGTACCGCTGGGCCAGCCACTGGTACCGGTCGTTCACGCTGAGGGCGGGACTGACCGGCAGCGGGGACGTGGCCAGCGCGGCGACCCCGCAGCCGATCTGCCCGGCGTGCCGGGCCGCCTCCTTGCGGCAGCGGACGATCTCGTCGCCGAGGTCCGCCATGTCCGACTGCGGATGCGTGGCGAACTCCAGCATCTGCCCGAACAGCTCCTTCTCGAAGACGTCCTGGCCGGGATCGTCCTGGGCGGCCCGTGCGAGGACCGCCGCCGCCAGTGCCTTCGGGTCGCCGCTGTCCGGATCGACCAGGAGGAGTTCCTCCTCCACTCCGACGGTGCGCACCTGGGTGCCGCCCTTCTGTCCGTGCCACGGGGGCAGTCGCTGTCTGTACGACCCCGACTGCCCCTCGCACGGGCGCCGACACCTGCGGCTTTCAGTCCTGTGGCGTCAGCCATACGGTGGCGAGCGGGGGCAGCGTGAGGTTCAGGAACCCCTCCTCGGGCTTGACGGGACCCTCGGTGCGGACGCCGCCGCCGCCGTACCGGGCGTCGTCGGTGTTCAGCTCCTCGCGCCAGGCGGGAAAACCGTCGGGGACCCACAGGCGGTAGCCGTGCCGGACGACCGGGGAGAAGTTCGACACCGCCAGCAGCGGGTTCCCGTCGGCGGCGAAGCGCAGGAACGCCAGCACGTTGTCGTCGGCCGCGTCGCACAGCACCCACCGGAAGCCACCCGGGTCGGTGTCCCGCTGCCACAGCGCCGGCGTCGCCCGGTACACCGTGTTCAGGTCCCGCACCAGGGCCTGCACGCCCCGGTGGTCGCCGGCCGAGTGGTAGTCGTCGGACAGCAGCCACCACTCGGGGCCGTGGGTGTGCGACCACTCCGCCCCCTGGGCGAACTCCTGCCCCATGAACAACAGCTGTTTGCCGGGGTGGGCCCACATGAAGCCGAGGTAGGCGCGATGGTTGGCGCGCCGCTGCCACCAGTCGCCGGGCATCTTCGACACCAGCGCCTGCTTGCCGTGGACGACCTCGTCGTGGGAGATCGGCAGGACGTAGTTCTCGCTGTAGGCGTACACCATCGAGAACGTCATCTCGTTGTGGTGGTACTTGCGGTGCACCGGCTCCTTCTGGATGTACTGCAGCGAGTCGTGCATCCAGCCCATGTTCCACTTCAGCCCGAACCCGAGCCCGCCGCTGTCGGTCGGCCGGGTCACCCCGTCCCACGCGGTCGACTCCTCGGCGATGGTCACCACGCCCGGGCAGCGCCGGTACACGGTGGCGTTCATCTCCTGGAGGAAGGCCACCGCGTCCAGGTCCTCCCGGCCGCCGAAGACGTTGGGCTCCCACTGGCCGGAGTCCCGCGAGTAGTCCAGGTAGAGCATGGAGGCGACGGCGTCCACGCGCAGCCCGTCGACGTGGAACTCCTCGCACCAGTACACCGCGTTGGCGACGAGGAAGTTGCGCACCTCGGTGCGGCCGTAGTCGAACTCGTACGTGCCCCAGTCCGGGTGCTCCGCGCGCAGCGCGTTCCCGGGCTCGTACAGCGGGTCCCCGTCGAACCGGGCCAGCGCCCAGTCGTCCTTGGGGAAGTGCGCCGGCACCCAGTCCATGATCACGCCGAGGCCGGCGCGGTGACAGGCGTCCACGAAGTACCGGAAGTCGTCCGGCGAGCCGAGCCGGGGCGTCGGCGCGTAGTAGGAGGTGACCTGGTAGCCCCAGGAGCCGCTGAACGGGTACCCGGCCACCGGCATCAGCTCCACGTGGGTGAAGCCCATCTCCTTGGCGTACGCCGGGAGTTCCTCGGCGAGCTGACGGTAGGTCAGCCCCGGCCGCCAGGACGGCAGGTGCACCTCGTACACCGAGAACGGCGCCTGGTGCACGGGGGTGTCACCGCGGTGCGCCATCCACTCGGCGTCGCCCCACTCGTAGTGCGAGGACGTCACGACCGACGCCGTGTCCGGCGGCACCTCCGTGCCCCGCGCCATCGGGTCGGCCTTCAGGAACCGGTGCCCGTACCGGGAGGTGATCTCGAACTTGTACCGCGTGCCCTCGCCGATCCCGGGCAGGAACAGCTCCCACACCCCGGACGCGCCGAGCGACCGCATGGGGTACTGCGTGCCGTCCCAGTACGTGAAGTCCCCGGCCACCCGCACCCCCTGGGCGTTGGGCGCCCACACGGTGAAGCGGGTGCCGGACACGCCCTGGTGGACCATCGGCTCGGCCCCGAGCGCCCGCCACAGCTGCTCGTGCCGGCCCTCGCGGATCAGGTGCAGGTCCAGTTCGCCGAGGGCGGGCAGGAAGCGGTACGGGTCGTGCACCTCCTGCTCGGTGTCGTCGTACGCCACCAGCAGTGTGTACGACGGGACCTCCGCGTGGGGCAGGACGCCGGCGAACAGACCGTCGCCCTCCGGCCGCAGCGCGGTGGGCGTGCCGTCGATCACGACGCTCACCGCCCGGGCGTTCGGGCGCAGCGCCCGGAACAGCGTGCCGCCCGGCACCGGGTGGGCGCCCAGCAGGGCGTGCGGATCGTGGTGCGCGCCGGCCAGCAGCCGGCCGCGGTCGGCGGGGTCCAGGGCCACGGCCGCGGGCGGCGTGGGCCCGGCGGTCTCGGGGCGCGTGGTGTCCTTCAGTGCCATGGGTCAGCCTCCCCACACGGCGAGCCGCTTGATCGCCGCCATCGGTACCGGCAGCCAGTCGGGCCGGTGTCTCGCCTCGTACAGCACCTCGTAGACCGCCCTGTCCGTCTCGTGCGCGCGCAGCAGCGCGTGCTTCTTGCGTGGGTCCCAGCCGGCGCGGGCCGCGTAGCCCGCGCAGAACGCCTCCCGGCAGCGGCGCGCCCACTCGGGTCGCCAGGGACGGCGCTGCCGGGCCGCGTAGTCGAAGGAGCGCAGCATCCCGGCGACGTCCCGCACCGGGGACTGCGGGGCGCGCCGCTCGGCGAGCGGACGGGACGGCTCGCCCTCGAAGTCGATGACGAACCAGTCGCGGCCGGCCCGCAGCACCTGCCCGAGGTGCAGATCGCCGTGGATGCGCTGGGCGGGCGGCCCGGTGTCGCACGTGGCGAGCGCCCCGAACGCGGCCCGCAGACCGGGTACGTAGGGCAGCAGCCCGGGGACGGCGTGCGCGGCGGCGTCGAGCCGCGCGCACATCGCCTCGGCCGTACGGCCGTTCTCGCCCGGCCCGGCCGGCGGGAAGGCCTCGGCCAGCGCCAGGTGCACCTCGGCCATGGCCCGGCCCAGCGCGCGGGACTCGGCGGTGAAGTGGTCGCCCGCGGCGAGCGCGCGCAGCGCCAGCGTCCAGCCGTCGGTGGCGTCCGGCAGGAACGGCTGCAGCACGCCGAGGGTGGCCGGGCGCGGGGCGGTCGTGGTGAACCAGGCCACCGGCGCCGGCACCCGGGTGCAGCCCTGCGCGGTCAGCGCCGCCGGCACCTCCAGGTCCGGGTTGACGCCCGGCTGGATCCGGCGGAACAGCTTCAGGATGTACGCGTCGCCGTACACGATGGAGGAGTTGGACTGTTCGGCGTCCAGCAGCCGCGGCGGCAGACCGCCGGGCACCCGGGCGGCCGGGTCCGTCTCGAACCGCAGCGGGCCCGCCGTGCCGGGCTGCCTCAGCCGCTCCAGCAGCAGATGGGCCGAGCGCGGGTCGTGCAGGGCGTCATACACCGCGAGCCCGGCCAGCGGGCCGTCCACGGCCCGTCCGATGAACGCCCGCTCCAGCCGTGGGGCGAGGTGCTGGCGCAGCCCGAGCAGCAGCTGGTAGCAGTCCCCGGGCGGGGGAGTGCCGCCGGGGGTGGGCACCGGCACGTGCGAGGCGTGCACCAGCAGGTGCAGACACCCCGGGAACAGCTCCGTCACGGACAGCACCGACAGATCGGTGACCGGCCGGTCCTTGCCCGCGAACCAGCGTTGCCTCGGCAGCCAGTCGCGCAGCAGCCCGCCCAGCGAGGCCAGTGGCCCGTCGGGCCCGGCCGCGGTGCGCGGTCGGGGGGTGATGGTCTTCGGCATGGTGACGCGTCCTTTCCTCGGCGCCGGGCGTTCAGCGTCGGCGGCCGATGCGGGATGCGACTCGGGTGAGCCGGAACCAGTAGAAGCCGTGGCCTTGCAGGGTGAGCAGGTAAGGCAGTTCGCCGATGGCGGGGAAGCGCACTCCGCCGATCAGCTCGACCGGGTGCCGTCCGTCGTAGGCCCGCAGATCGAGTTCGGTGGGCTGGGCGAAGCGGGAGAAGTTGTTCACGCACAGCACCAGGTCGTCGCCGTACTCGCGCAGGAACGCCAGGACCGCCGGGTTGGAGGAGGTCAGTTCCGTGAACGAGCCGAGTCCGAAGGCGGGGTTCTGCTTGCGGATCTCGATCATGCGGCGGGTCCAGTGCAGCAGGCTGGACGGGGACGACATGGAGGCTTCCACGTTGGTGACCTGGAAGCCGTAGACCGGGTCCATGATCGTGGGGAGGTAGAGCCTGCCGGGGTCGCACGTCGAGAAGCCGGCGTTGCGGTCGGGGGTCCACTGCATGGGGGTGCGCACGGCGTCGCGGTCGCCGAGCCAGATGTTGTCGCCCATGCCGATCTCGT
>NZ_JBEYXM010000031.1:0-76626 GCF_040704595.1 Streptomyces sp. NPDC046870 | reverse complement strand
GTGGACGCCGGCCCCCGGCGCCGCCGTCATGAGGGCCCCACCGGCCGTGCCCGCGCGGAGGGCACCGGCCGAGATCCTCGTCCGCGCGGGCGCTCAGCGCAGCTCCGCCCGGAACGCCACCGGTGTCTGGCCGGTGTGCAGGTGGAAGAACTTGGAGAAGTTCGCCGCGTCCGGGAACCCCACGGCCACCCCGACGCGGCCGATCGGCAGGTCGGTGTGGGCGAGGAGGCGCTTGGCCTCCAGGACGACGCGCTTGTCGATGAAGCCCTTGGGTGTCTCGCCGGTGGCCGCGCGGACGGCGCGGACGAGGGTCCGGCGGGAGTAACCGAGGGCGTCGGCGTAGGCGCTGACGCTGTGGTTGGTCGGAAAGCCCCGCTCGACGGCGTCCCGGAAGCGGGTGAAGGTGCTGTCGGCGTGCTGCCCTGAGGTCTCGGCCGCGCTGGCGGCCAGGTGGGCGAGACGCAGCAGGCACGCGGTCAGGCTGTGCCTCAGGACGGCCGTGTGAAGGCCGGGCGGGAGCGTCTCGGTGTCCTCGTACTCGCGGCGCAGCTGGTCGAGGGCCGCGTGGAGCGCGGCCAGCTGCGCGGGATCGGGGTGCAGCAGCGGCGGCAGGTCGTAGCGGTACAGGCCGGCGGCCTCGACGGTGGCGCGGGGCAGGAAGCCGGGCTGCATGGTCAGGACGGTTCCGCGGTACACGGAGTCCCGGGAGAAGCGGTGGACCTGTCCGGGACGGATCCACAGCAGGTCGCCGGCCGTGGCCTCGTACTCGGCGAAGTCGATCATGTGCCGTACCGGGCCGCCGGTGAAGAGCATGACCACGTGGAAGTCGATACGGTGGACGCGGTGCAGGGGGGCGTCGACGTGCCAGCGGTGGTCGGTGCCCATCGGGCCGATCTGCATGCCGACGCCGCCGACGGCCAGATCGGCCGGGAAGGGGAACGTTCTGATCACGTCACCCTCAGCTTGGTGTCTTACGCCCGTCATGCCCGATTCGTCCTATCTCTGTCGCGTGATCACTGTCCCAGATTCACCACAGGCTGACACACCCGGACCTTTCCCAGAAAAAGTCAGACTTTTAAGTTTGAACGCGTCCGGCCAGCCATCCCGCACTGAACGAGGACTTCTTGAAGATGACTACGCAGACTTCCGAGAGCTTCGAGTGGACCGACCTCGACCGGCGCGCCGTGGACACCGCCCGACTTCTGGCGGCCGACGCGGTGCAGAAGGTGGGCAACGGACACCCGGGCACCGCGATGAGCCTGGCGCCTGCCGCGTACACGATCTTTCAGAAGGTGATGCGACACGACCCGGCCGACCCGGAGTGGACCGGCCGTGACCGGTTCGTCCTCTCCCCCGGCCACACCTCGCTGACCCTCTACACGCAGCTGTTCCTCGCGGGCTACGAGCTGGAGCTGGACGACCTGAAGGCCTTCCGCACGCACGGCTCGAAGACCCCGGGCCACCCCGAGTACGGGCACACCGCGGGCGTGGAGACCACCACCGGCCCGCTCGGCCAGGGCGTCGCCAACGCCGTCGGCATGGCGATGGCCGCCCGCTACGAGCGCGGCCTGTTCGACCCGGAGGCCCCCGCCGGCACCTCCCCCTTCGACCACACCGTATGGGCCATCGTCTCCGACGGCGACCTGGAGGAGGGCGTCTCCGCCGAGGCCTCCTCGCTCGCCGGCCACCAGAAGCTGGGCAACCTGGTCTTCGTCTACGACGACAACCACATCTCCATCGAGGGCGACACCGCGACCGCCTTCTCCGAGGACGTGCTGAAGCGGTACGAGGCCTACGGCTGGCACACCCAGCGCGTCGCGCCCACCGCCGACGGTGACATCGACGTCCCCGCCCTCCACGCCGCGCTGAAGGCCGCCCAGGCCGAGACCGGGCGGCCCTCGATCATCGCGATGCGCACGATCATCGCCTGGCCGGCCCCGAACGCCCGGAACACCGAGGCCTCCCACGGCTCGGCGCTCGGCGAGGACGAGATCGCCGCCACCAAGCGCCTCCTCGGGTTCGACCCGGAGCAGACGTTCGAGGTGGCCGACGAGGTCCTGAAGCACACCCGGCGGGCCCTGGACCGGGGTGCCGAGGCGCATGCGGCCTGGGACAAGCGGATCGCCGAGTGGCGTGCCGCCAACCCCGAGCGGGCCGCGCTGTTCGACCGCGTCAGCAAGGGCGAGCTGCCCGAGGGCTGGGAGGAGAGCATCCCGGTCTTCGAGGAGGGCAAGTCCGTCGCCACCCGCGCCGCCTCCGGCAAGGTGCTCCAGGCGCTCGGCCCGGTCCTCCCCGAGCTGTGGGGCGGTTCCGCCGACCTCGCCGGGTCGAACAACACCACCATCGACAAGACCAGCTCCTTCCTGCCGGAGGGCAACCCGCTGCCCGGGGCCGACCCGTACGGCCGTACCGTGCACTTCGGCATCCGCGAGTTCTCCATGGGCGCGGAGATGAACGGCATCGCCCTGCACGGCAACACCCGGATCTACGGCGGCACCTTCCTGGTGTTCTCCGATTACATGCGCAACGCCGTCCGGATGGCGGCGCTCATGCAGCTGCCGGTGACGTACGTGTGGACGCACGACTCCATCGGCCTCGGCGAGGACGGGCCCACCCACCAGCCGGTCGAGCACCTGGCCTCGCTGCGCGCGATTCCAGGCCTGAACGTCGTCCGCCCGGCGGACGCCAACGAGACCGCGATCGTCTGGGCCGAGATCCTGAAGAGGCACGCCACGCACCCCGCCCCGCACGGGCTCGCGCTCACCCGCCAGGGCGTGCCGGTGTACGCGCCGGACGCGGACGCGGCCAAGGGCGGCTACGTGCTGCGCGAGTCCTCGACGGAGGTCCCGGAGGTGATCATCATCGCGACGGGCTCCGAGGTGCAGCTGGCCGTGGCCGCGCGGGAGCGGCTGGAGGCCGAGGGGATCGGCACGCGCGTGGTGTCCATGCCGTCCGTGGAGTGGTTCGAGGAGCAGCCGCGCGAGTACCGCGAGCGGGTGCTGCCGCCGGCCGTGAAGGCCCGGGTCGCCGTCGAGGCCGGCATCGGCCTGACCTGGTACCGGTTCGTCGGAGACGCCGGACGCATCGTCTCGCTCGAGCACTTCGGTGCCTCCGCCGACGCCAAGACCCTGTTCGCCGAGTTCGGCTTCACCCCCGAGAACGTCGCCGCGGCGGCCCGCGAGTCGCTGGCCGCCACGCGCGCCTGACACCGACGCACCACCAAGCACACCAAGCACACCGACGCACCGAAGACGCACATAAAGAGAGATGAGCACAGTGACCGAAGCAATCCCGACCCCGGGAGCCCTCAAGCGCCTCGCCGACGAGGGCGTGTCGATCTGGCTGGACGACCTGTCCCGCAAGCGGATCACCTCGGGCAGCCTCGCCGAGCTGGTGGCGAGCGGAAGCGCCGTCGGTGTCACCACCAACCCCTCCATCTTCCAGGCCGCCATCGGCTCCGGTGAGGGCTACGAGGAGCAGCTGACCGACCTCGCGGTACGCGGGGTGACGGTCGACGAGGCCGTACGGATGATGACGACCGCCGACGTGCGGGACGCCGCCGACATCCTGCGTCCGGTGTACGACGCCTCGGGCGGCCGTGACGGCCGGGTCTCCATCGAGGTCGACCCCCGGCTCGCCCACGAGACCGAGGCCACCGTCGCCGAGGCCAAGCAGCTGGCCTGGCTGGTCGACCGGCCCAACGTGATGATCAAGATACCGGCGACCAAGGCGGGTCTGCCGGCGATCACCGAGGTCATCGGGCTCGGCATCAGCGTCAACGTGACCCTGATCTTCTCGCTGGAGCGCTACCGCGAGGTCATGGCCGCCTACCTGGCCGGCCTGGAGAAGGCCCGCGAGCGGGGCGTGGACCTCGCCACGATCCACTCCGTGGCGTCCTTCTTCGTCTCCCGCGTGGACAGCGAGATCGACAAGCGGCTGACCGCCCTCGGCACCGACGAGGCCCTCGCCCTCAAGGGCCGCGCGGCCCTCGCCAACGCCCGCCTCGCCTACGAGGCGTACGAGGAGGTGTTCGCGTCCGGCCGCTGGGCGGCGCTCGCCGCGGACGGGGCGAACGAGCAGCGCCCGCTGTGGGCGTCCACCGGTGTGAAGGACCCCGCGTACAAGGACACCCTGTACGTGGACGAGCTGGTCGCGCCGGGCACCGTCAACACCATGCCGGAGGCCACGCTCAAGGCGGTCGCCGACCACGGCGAGATCACCGGTGACACGGTGACCGGCGGCTACGCGCAGGCCCGTGCCGACCTGGCGGCCGTCGAGCGGCTCGGCATCTCCTACGACGAGGTCGTCCGGCAGCTGGAGAACGAGGGTGTCGCCAAGTTCGAGGTGGCCTGGCAGGACCTCCTGGACGCCGTTGCGAAGTCCCTGAAGAGCAAGGGAGTTGACGCCCGATGACCGAGAACGCACCCGCCCAGGCGCCCGCACCCGAGGAGGTGCGCGTGCCGGTGGCCCCGGCCGCCGACTGGGTGAACCCGCTGCGGGACGCCCAGGACCGCCGGCTGCCCCGCATCGCCGGGCCGTCGGGCCTGGTCATCTTCGGAGTGACCGGTGACCTGTCCCGCAAGAAGCTGATGCCGGCCGTGTACGACCTGGCCAACCGCGGTCTGCTGCCGCCGGGCTTCTCCCTCGTCGGGTTCGCCCGCCGGGACTGGGCCGACCAGGACTTCGCGCAGGTCGTGCACGACGCCGTGAAGGAGCACGCCCGCACCCCGTTCCGCGAGGAGGTGTGGCAGCAGCTCGCCGAGGGCATGCGGTTCATCCCCGGCGACTTCGACGACGACACCGCGTTCAAGCAGCTGAAGGACGCCGTCGACGAGCTGGACTCCTCCCGGGGCACCGGCGGCAACTTCGCCTTCTACCTCTCGGTGCCGCCGAAGTTCTTCCCGAAGGTCGTGCAGCAGCTGAAGAAGCACGGCCTGGCCAGCCCGCCGGAGGGCTCCTGGCGGCGCGCGGTCATCGAGAAGCCGTTCGGGCACGACCTGGACAGCGCGCGTGAGCTGAACACGATCGTGCACGAGGTGTTCGAGCCGGACCAGGTCTTCCGCATCGACCACTACCTCGGCAAGGAGACCGTCCAGAACATCCTGGCGCTGCGCTTCGCCAACCAGATGTACGAGCCGATCTGGAACCGGTCGTACGTCGACCACGTGCAGATCACGATGGCCGAGGACATCGGCATCGGCGGCCGGGCCGGCTACTACGACGGCATCGGCGCCGCCCGGGACGTCATCCAGAACCACCTGCTCCAGCTGATGGCGCTGACCGCCATGGAGGAGCCGATCGCGTTCGACGCGGAGGCGCTGCTCACCGAGAAGCTGAAGGTGCTCAAGTCGGTGCGGCTGCCGGAGGACCTGGGCCGGCACACCGTGCGCGGCCAGTACGCGGCCGGCTGGCAGGGCGGCGAGAAGGTCGTCGGCTACCTCCAGGAGGACGGCATCGACCCCAAGTCGAAGACCGACACCTTCGCCGCGATCAAGCTGGGCATCGACAACCGCCGCTGGGCGGGCGTCCCCTTCTACCTGCGCACCGGCAAGCGGCTCGGCCGCCGGGTCACCGAGATCGCGGTGGTCTTCAAGCGGGCCCCGCACTCGCCGTTCGACTCCACCGCCACCGAGGAGCTGGGGCAGAACGCGATCGTCATCCGCGTCCAGCCGGACGAGGGCATGACCGTGCGGTTCGGCTCCAAGGTGCCGGGCACGTCGATGGAGATCCGGGACGTGTCGATGGACTTCGCCTACGGCGAGTCGTTCACCGAGTCGAGCCCGGAGGCGTACGAGCGGCTCATCCTGGACGTACTGCTCGGCGACGCCAACCTGTTCCCCCGTCACCAGGAGGTGGAGGAGTCCTGGAAGATCCTCGACCCGATCGAGGAGTACTGGGCGTCGCACGGCAGGCCGGCGCAGTACGCGTCGGGCAGCTGGGGACCGAGTGAAGCCGACGAGATGCTCGCACGAGACGGACGGAGCTGGCGCAGGCCATGAAGATCGACCTGACCGACACCACGGCAAGCAAGATCAACAAGGCGTTGGTGCAGGGCCGCCGCGCCATCGGGACGCCCGCCGTGGGCATGGTCCTGACGATGGTCATCGTCACGGACGAGGAGAACGCCTACGACTCGATCAAGGCGGCCGAGGAGGCCTCGCACGAGCACCCCTCGCGCACCCTGGTCGTCATCCGCAGGCAGGCCCGCACCCTGCGCGACCGCACCCACTCCCGGCTGGACGCCGAGGTCCGGGTCGGCTCCGAGGCCGGCACCGGCGAGACGGTGGTGCTGCGCACCTACGGCGAGGTGTCCGACCACGCCGACTCGGTGGTGCTGCCGCTGCTGCTGCCGGACGCCCCGGTGGTCGTGTGGTGGCCGGTGGACGCGCCCGAGGCCCCGGCCAAGGACCCGCTGGGCGCGCTCGCCCAGCGCCGGATCACCGACCTGTACGCCGTCGAGCGGCCGCTGGAGGTCCTGGACGCCCGGGCCCGCACCTACGCCCCCGGCGACACCGACCTCGCCTGGACCCGGCTGACCCTGTGGCGTTCGATGCTGGCCGCCGCCCTGGACCAGGCCCGCGTGAAGGTGACCTCGGCCGCCGTCGAGGCCGAGGCCGACAACCCCAGCGCCGAGCTGCTCGCCCGCTGGCTCCAGGTCCGCCTGGGCGTCCCGGTGGACCGGGTGCACAGCGCCGGCCCGTTCGTGACGACGGTACGCCTCGGCACCGCGAACGGCGAGATCGTCGTCGACCGCCCCGAGGGCCCGCTGGCCACGCTGACCCTGCCGGGCCAGCCGCCGCGCACCCTCGCCCTGAAGGTCCGCCCCACCTCCGAACTCATCGCCGAGGAACTGCGCCGCCTCGACGCGGACGAGATGTACGCCATCGCCCTCCAGGGCGAGGGCACCAAGGAGAACGCCTGAGATGGCCGAGTACCCGAAGCTCACCCACCGGCCCGAGTGGACGGCCCTCGCCGACCACCGCGCCCAGGGCCAGCCGCACCTGCGCGAGCTGTTCGCGGCGGACCCCGGCCGCGCCGAGCGGTACGTCGTGCGGGTCGGCGACCTGCACATCGACTACAGCAAGCAGCTGATCACCGACGAGACCCTGGCCCTGCTCCAGGAACTCGCCACCGCCACCGGCGTGTTCGCGCTGCGGGACGCCATGTTCCGCGGCGAGAGGATCAACCTCACCGAGCGGCGTGCGGTGCTGCACACCGCGCTGCGCGCCTCCCGCGACGCGGTGGTCGAGGTCGACGGCGAGAACGTCGTGCCGAAGGTGCACGCCGTGCTCGACAAGATGGCCGGCTTCGCCGAGCGGGTCCGCTCCGGCGAGTGGACCGGGCACACCGGCAAGCGCATCAGGAACGTCGTCAACATCGGCATCGGCGGCTCCGACCTCGGCCCCGCGATGGCCTACGAGGCGCTGCGCCCGTACACCGCGCGGGAGTTGACGTTCCGGTTCGTGTCGAACGTGGACGGCTCCGACCTGCACGAGGCCACCCGCGACCTGGACCCGGCCGAGACGCTGTTCATCGTGGCGTCCAAGACGTTCACCACGATCGAGACGATCACCAACGCCACCTCCGCCCGCTCCTGGCTGCTGGACGGCCTGGACGGCGACGAGAAGGCCGTGGCGAAGCACTTCGTGGCGCTGTCCACGAACGCGGAGAAGGTCACCGAGTTCGGCATCGACCCGGACAACATGTTCGAGTTCTGGGACTGGGTCGGCGGCCGGTACTCCTACGACTCCGCCATCGGCCTCTCCCTGATGATCGCCATCGGCCCGGACCGGTTCCGCGAGATGCTGGACGGCTTCCGGATCGTCGACGACCACTTCCGCACCGCGCCCGCCGAGGCCAACGCGCCGCTGCTGCTCGGCCTGCTGGGCATCTGGTACGACAACTTCTACGACGCCCAGACCCACGCGGTGCTGCCGTACTCGCACTACCTGTCGAAGTTCACCGCCTACCTCCAGCAGCTGGACATGGAGTCCAACGGCAAGTCGGTGCAGCGCGACGGCAACCCGGTGGAGTGGCAGACCGGCCCGGTCGTCTGGGGCACCCCGGGCACCAACGGCCAGCACGCCTACTACCAGTTGATCCACCAGGGCACCAAGCTCATCCCGGCCGACTTCATCGGCTTCGCCCGCCCCATCGGCGAGCTGAGCGAGGAACTCAAGGCCCAGCACGACCTGTTGATGGCCAACTTCTTCGCCCAGACCCAGGCGCTCGCCTTCGGCAAGACCGCCGAGGAGGTCCGCGCGGAGGGCGTGGCCGAGGAGCAGGTCGCGCACCGCACCTTCCGCGGCGACCACCCCACGACGACGATCCTCGCCGCCGAGCTGACCCCGTCGGTGCTCGGCCAGCTGATCGCCCTCTACGAGCACAAGGTGTTCGTCCAGGGCGCGGTGTGGAACATCGACTCCTTCGACCAGTGGGGCGTCGAGCTGGGCAAGGTCCTCGCCAAGCGCGTCGAACCGGCCCTCACCGAAGGCGCGGACGTGCCGGGTCTCGACCCGTCCACCACGGCCCTCGTCGCCGCCTACCGCACTCTCAAGAACGCATCGGAGAACTGATCATGCAGCTCGGTCTCATCGGTCTCGGCAAGATGGGCGGCAACATGCGCGAGCGGATCCGCCGCGCCGGCCACACCGTCATCGGCTACGACCGCAACCCTGAGGTCTCCGACGTCAAGAGCCTCGCCGAACTGGTCGAGAAGCTCGACGCGCCCCGCCACGTGTGGGTGATGGTCCCGGCCGGCACGGCCACCCAGACCGTCGTCGACGAACTCGGCGACCTGCTGTCCCCCGGCGACACCGTGATCGACGGCGGCAACTCCCGCTGGACGGACGACGAGAAGCACGCCGCCGCGCTCGGCATCAAGGGCATCGGCTTCGTCGACGCCGGTGTCTCCGGCGGTGTGTGGGGCCTGGAGAACGGCTACGCGCTCATGGTCGGCGGCGACAAGGAGAACGTGGACCGGCTCCAGCCGATCTTCGACGCGCTCAAGCCGGAGGGCCCGTACGGCTACGTCCACGCGGGCCGGGTCGGTGCCGGGCACTTCTCCAAGATGGTCCACAACGGCATCGAGTACGCCATGATGCAGGCCTACGCCGAGGGCTGGGAGCTGCTGGAGAAGGTGCACTCGGTGGAGAACGTCCGCGAGGTGTTCCGCTCCTGGCAGGAGGGCACGGTCATCCGTTCCTGGCTGCTGGACCTCGCGGTCAACGCCCTGGACGAGGACGAGCACCTGGAGAAGCTGCGCGGCTACGCGGAGGACTCCGGCGAGGGCCGCTGGACCGTCGAGGCGGCCATCGACAACGCCGTGCCGCTGCCCGCGATCACCGCCTCCCTGTTCGCCCGGTTCGCCTCGCGGCAGGACGACTCCCCGCAGATGAAGATGATCGCCGCGCTGCGCAACCAGTTCGGCGGCCACGCGGTCGAGAAGAAGGACTGACCTGCCGTGGGGGACCTCCTGCTGGTCCGCCACGGTGAGACGGAGTGGAGCCTGTCGGGACAGCACACCAGCTGGACCGACCTGCCCCTCACGGAGCACGGCGAGGAACAGGCCAAGTCCCTCGCCCCGCTCCTCACCGGCCGGACCTACGCCCTGGCGCTCGCCAGCCCGCTGAGCCGCGCCCTGCGCACCGCCGAACTGGCGGGCATACCCGGGGTCGTCCCCGACCCCGACCTGCACGAGTGGGACTACGGCGGCTACGAGGGCGTCACCACCGTCGAGATCCACCGTTCCCGGCCCGACTGGGACCTGTGGACCGACGGTGTGCCGCCCGGACCCGAGGGGCACCCCGGCGAGTCGCCGGAGGAGATCGGCGCCCGCGCCGACCGGGTCCTGGCCCGCCTGTCCCCGGCCCTGGCCGGGGGCGACGTGGTCCTCGTCGCCCACGCCCACTTCCTGCGCGTCCTCACCGCGCGCCGGCTGGGCCTGCCGCCCGCCGAGGGCCGGCTGTTCCAGCTGGCCACCGGCACGGTCAGCCGTCTGTCGACGGAACACGACCGCCCGGTGATCACGGAGTGGAACGTCCGGCCGTAGCCGGCACCGCACAGCCGTGTGCCCCCGGTCCGCCGACAGCGGAACCGGGGGCCTTCGCGTTCAACCCCCTGCCCGGGCGGGCGGATTGACAGCCGACCGCCCCTCGGGTGAGAGTCCCGCTGGTGGAGATCAGCGATCTGACGGCGGCCGAGGAACGGCTGTGGCGGGCCTTCCCGCGCGGGGAGGCCGTGGACTTCCGGGAGTCACCCGACGAGGACCCCGCCGACGGGGCGGACTGGGGCGCCGGACGGACCGTACGGGCCCGGGTGGTGCGGGCACTGCTCCTCGGCGGGCCGCGGCAGGACGGCGAGACGGCCGCGCTCAGTCTGGCGGGCGCCCGGATCACGGGCCGGCTGGACCTGCAGTACGCGACCGTCGACCACCCGGTGCGGCTGCGGCACTGCCACTTCGAGGAGGCCCCGCGGTACCACGCCGCCCGGCTGCGCGAACTCAACCTCAGCGAGTCCGTCCTGCCCGGACTGGTCGCCCACACCGTGCAGGTCGACGGTGCCGTGCGGCTGACCCGGGCCCGGTGCACGGGGATCGTGCGGCTGGGCGGCGCCCGGATCGCCGGCAGCCTGTACCTGGAGGGCGCCGAGGTGGCCGCGCCGGACGCGCGGGAGCCGGTGCTCCAGCTCAACCAGGCCGCGATCGGCGCCGACCTGTGGGCGCCGGGGCTGCGCACCCGCGGGCAGACACGGCTGAGCGGCGCGACCGTCGCCGGATCGGTCAACCTCGGCGAGGCACGGCTCGGCAACCCCGGTGACGCCGCGCTGGAGGCGGAGACCTTCACCGTCGGCGGCGACATGCTGGTGCGGTACGCGCGGGTGCGCGGCTCGGTGGGCCTGCGCGGCGCCCGTATAGCCGGGCGGCTCGACCTGTCGTACACCGCCCTGTCCCATCCGGGGGGTTCGGCGCTGCGGGCCAGCAGCGCGGCCATCGGCGAGCTGTGGCTGCGCAAGGGGCCGCCCATGGACGGCGCCCTCAACCTGCGCCGCGCCCAGATCGACGTCCTGTTCCTGGAACCGGAGTGCGCGCCCGGCGAGGTGCTCCTCAACCACCTGTCGTACACCTCCCTGGTCCCGCACGAACCCGCCGAGCGCCGGCTGCCCGTGCTGGAGCGGGACCGCGACGGCTACAGCCCGCACGCCTACGAGCAGTTGACGGCCGCCTACCGCCGCGTCGGCGACGACCACGCGGCCCGGCTGGTGCAGCTCGCCAAGCAGCGCCGGCACCGCCGCACGCTCCCCTGGTACGGCCGGCTGTGGGGCCTGGTCCAGGACGTCACCGTCGGCTACGGCTTCCGGCCGCTGCGCGCCGCCGGCTGGCTGCTGTCACTGCTCGCGACCGGTTCCGTCGCCTTCGCACTGCACCACCCGCTGCCGCTGAAGGCGGGCGAGGCCCCGCCGTTCCAGCCGGTGTTCTACACGCTCGACCTGCTGCTGCCGGTGATCTCCTTCGGGCAGGACTCCGCGTTCGCACCGCGCGGCGGCTACCAGGTGCTCGCCTACGTCCTCGTCCTCACCGGCTGGATCCTGGCGACCACGGTGATCGCCGGCGTCACCCGCGCGGTCAGCCGCCAGTGAGGCCGCGCACCGCGTGCCGGGCCGCCGGCCGCACCGGCGAGGCCGTCGTGGCGGCCGGCCGGTACCGGCGGCAGCCGTCCGCCCGGAAGGCGCGGGCGGCGGAGCTGCCCGCAGGGGTGGACGAGACCGCCGTCGGGCGCCGGAACCCTGCTTCTACAATCACCGGCACGCGAACGAGCGCGCCGCCGCGGCGCCTCACGGCCCGAAGGACAGCGATGACCAGCGCCGACGAACCGGTACGACCCGGTGGGCGGGTGCGCGACGCCGCCCGCACCAAGGCCGAGATCCTCGACGTGGCCACGCAGGAGTTCGCGCGGGCCGGCTACGACGGCGCCCGGGTGGACGAGATCGCCGCCCGCACCCGTACCACGAAGCGGATGATCTACTACTACTTCGGCGGCAAGGAGCAGCTGTTCACGGCCGTGCTGGAGCGGGCGTACGGGGTGATCCGGGACGCCGAGCAGGAGCTGGACGTGGACCACCTGGACCCGGTGGCCGCGATCCGGCGGCTGGCCGAGCTGGCCTTCGACCACCACGAGCGGCACCCTGACTTCATCCGGCTGGTCAGCATCGAGAACATCCACGGCGCCGAGCACATCGCGGCCTCCGAGAAGCTGGGCGGGATCGGTTCCCCGGCGCTGGAGGTGATGCGCCGCATCCTCGCCGCCGGGCAGGAGTCCGGGCTGTTCACGGCCGGCGTGGACGCGGTCGACCTGCACGCGATGATCAGCTCGTTCTGCTTCTTCCGGGTCGCGAGCCGGCACACGTTCGGCGCCCTGTTCGGCCGGGACCTGGTGGACCCGGCGCGGCGTCAGCACTACCGGACCATGCTCGGTGACATGGTGATCGCCTATCTGACGGCGGACCGGGCGGCCGGCTAGGTTTCACGGCGGGTGCGGCGGCCCTCGTCTCCGGGGCCCGTGGCGGCGTCCAGCAGGGGGCCCAGTTCCTCCACGACCGCCGTGAGGGGTCGTACGTCCCGCTCGGCCCGTGCCATCAGGATCGCCCCCTCCAGCGCGCTGATCATGAGGGTGGCCAGGGAATCGGCGCGGGCCGGGGGGACGCCCATGTCCGTCAACGCCTCGGCGACCGGGCCCCGCCAGGTCGCGAACGCGGTGGCCGCCGCCTGACGGGTCGAGTCGCCGGACGTGGCGCAGTCGACGGTGGCGGCGGCGACCGGGCACCCCGCCGCGAAGCCGTCCGCCGCGTACTCGTCGGTCCACTGCGCGGCCATCGCCGCGAAGAGGCCGCTCGGCGTCGGCCGGTCGAGCCCCGCGAGGAAGCGGGCGACCCGCTTGCCCGCGTACCGGCCGGCCCACGCGACCGCCTCGTTGACCAGCTGCTCCTTGCCGCCCGGGAAGTAGTGCTGGAGGGAGCCGCGCGGTGCGTCCGCGTGCGCGGCGACCTCGCGCATGCCCGTCGCGGTGACCCCCTGCCGCCGGATGAGCTGAGCCGCGCTGAACACCATCCGCTCCCGTGGTCCGCGCCGCGCCTGCGTCATCGTCGACCTCCGTTCCTCCGCCCGCCACTCTATGACCGGCGTCATAGCGGCGGCTACTATGACCGTTGTCATAGTCGGCCCGTGGCGCGGAGGGCGGCCAGCCATGCACGTCGGATTCATCGGTCTCGGAGTGATGGGGCGGCCCATGGCCCTGCGCCTGGCGTCGGCCGGCACACCCCTGGTGGTCTGGAACCGGACCCCGGAGCGGGCGGAGCCGCTGCGCGCGGCCGGCGCCGAGGTCGCCGCGGACGTCGGCGAGGTGTTCGCGCGGGCCGAGGTGGTGCTGCTGATGCTCGCCGACGAGGCGGCGACGGACGAGGTCCTCGGCCGGGGCACGCCCGGGCTGGCCGCGCGGGTGGCGGGCCGGACCGTCGTCCACATGGGCACGACCTCGCCGGAGTACTCCCACGCCCTGGAGACCGAGATCCGCGCCGCCGGCGGCCGGTATGTCGAGGCACCCGTCTCCGGGTCCCGGGTGCCGGCGGAGCAGGGGCAGCTGGTGGCCATGCTCGCCGGGGAGGAGGCCGCCGTGGCCGCCGTACGGCCGCTGCTCGCACCGGTGTGCCGGGAGGCTTTCGCGTGCGGTGCGGTGCCGGGTGCGCTGCTGATGAAGCTGGCGGTGAACATCTTCCTGATCACCCAGGTGACCGGGCTGACCGAGGCGTTCCACTTCGCCGAGCGGCAGGGCCTGGACCGCCGGCTGTTCCTGGACGTCCTGGACGCGGGCCCGATGGCCAGCGCGGTGTCCCGGATGAAGGCGCCCAAGCTGCGCGAGCGGGACTTCTCGGTGCAGGCGGCGGCGCTGGACGTGCTCAAGAACAACCGGCTGATCGCCGAGGCCGCCCGCAAGGCCCGTATCGCCTCCCCGCTCCTCGACGTCTGCCACGCCCTGTTCGAGGAGACGGTGGCGCAGGGGTACGGCGGCGAGGACATGGTCGCCGTCCTGCGGGCGGTCGAGACACGGACCGCCGAGGCGCCGTGAGCGGGCGGGCGGCCGCGGGACCGCCGCCGGGTCAGCCCTTCGGGATGCCGTACGCCCGCTCGACGCGCAGCCGTACCACCAGGCGGCGGTCACGCACCATCGCGGCCCGGTAGTCGTCCCAGTCCGGGTGCTCGCCGAGGACGTCCCGGTAGAGCCGGATCAGCTCCTCGACGGTCTCGTCGTGCGGGTCGGCGGCGACCGGCGTCAGCTCGGCCGTGCCCTCGGCGACGGTGTACGCCCAGCGGTCGTCGCTGGTGACGTGGTACGAGGCGCGCGGGTCCCGGCGGAGGTTGCGGGTCTTGGCGCGGTCGTCGGTGACCGAGATCCGGATGATCCGCTCGTCGGGGTAGTAGGCGTGGCTGACGTTGGACAGCTGGGGGCGGCCGTCGCGCCTGAGGGTGACCAGTACGCCGGCGTGTCCCGCGGAGAGGAGGCCGAGCAGCGCGTCCTGCGAGGAGTCCTGAGTCATACCCCGGTCAACCCACGGCGGTTCCCCGCGCATTCCCCCGCCGCCGACGAGGAAGTAGACAGTGTCTACGCACGCCTGGTAGACACGGCCCATGACCGATGCCGACGCGGGCCTGCGGGCCCGGCTGGTGGACGTGGGCGTGGAGCTGCTGGCCGCCGAGGGCCCGCAGGCGCTGACCCTGCGGGAGATCGCCCGGCGCGCGGGCGTGTCCCACGGGGCGCCGCGCCGCTACTTCCCCACCCACCGGGAACTGCTCTCCGCCATCGCCCGGCGGGGCTTCACCGAGCTGGGCGCACGGGCGCACGAGGCGCTGGAACAGCAGCCCGCGGGGCCACGCGCCCAAGTGGCGGCGCTGGCGCGGACGTACCTGGAGTTCGCGCTGGAGCAACCGGGCATGTACGAGCTGATGTTCCGTCACGACCTGCTGGAGAGCGGTCACCTGGGCCTGCGGGACACGAGCCTTCCGCTGTTCACCCTGCTGGCGCGGCTGGTCGGCGACGCGGACCCGGATGCCGACGCCCGGCGGGTGGCGGGCGCCCTGTGGGCGAACCTGCACGGAACGGCCCAGCTGTGGCGCTGGCGCAGCCTCCAACTCGCGCTGGGCGAGGAGGACGTCGGCCCGCTGCTCGACACCGTCCTCGCCGCGCACCTGGGCGCTGGCGGGGACGGCCGGTGAACCGGCCCTGGACGCTGGCGAGCAGTGTGGCGGGCGCGGTGGTCGTCGCGCTGGACGGTACGGTCCTCACCGTCGCCCAGCCCAGTCTGCAACGGGAGCTGGACGCGTCGTTCGCCGAGGTGCAGTGGACCAGCACCGCGTATCTCGTCGCGGTGGCGAGCCTGCTGGTGTTCGCGGGGCGGCTCGGTGACCGGTACGGGCAGCGGCGGCTGTTCGGGCTCGGCGTGCTGGGCTTCGGCGCCGCCTCGGCCGGCCTCGGCCTCGCGCCCGGGGTGGGGTGGGTGATCGGACTGCGGGCGGTGCAAGGCGTGTTCGGGGCACTGCTGCAACCGGCCACGCTGGGCATGCTGCGGGCCGCCTACCCGCCGGACCGGCTCGCGTCGCCGCTGGCCGTGCGGACCGCCGCGATCGGGCTGGCGGCGGCAGCGGGACCGCTGGTGGGCGGGGCGCTCGTGACCGGCCTGGGCTGGCGGGCGGTGTTCTTCGTCAACGTGCCGCCCGCGCTCGCCTTCGGGCTGCCCGCTCTGCTCCGCCCGGAGCGGCGCCCGGCACCCGCCCGCACCCCGCTGGACCTGCCCGGGGCCGCCCTGCTCGCGGTGACCCTGGCCGGCCTGGTGTACGCGGTCACCGCCCGGCCGGTCTCCGGCGCGGGCCTCGCCCTGTCCGCGGTGACGGCCGCCGTCCTCGTCCGGCACGAACGGCGTACGGCGAGTCCGCTGCTGCCGCCGGAGGTGATCGGCTCCCGTGCGGTCGGGGCGGCGCTCGGTATCCTGGTCGCCGTCTCCGCGTCCCTGTTCGGCACGCTGTTCGTCGCCACGTACGTCCTCCAGCGCCACCTCGGCCTCGCGCCGTTCGACAGCGCCCTGCGCAGCCTGCCGCTGGCCGTGCTCATGGTCGCCTCGGCCTCGCTGTGCCCCGTCCTGCTGCGCCGGTGCGGGGCGCGGGCGACGACGGCGGGGGCGACGGCGGTGCTCGCACTGGGCGTCCTCGTGCTGTCCGGGGCCGGCGGGACGCCCGCGCTCGGGTGCGGTTTCGCGCTGCTGGGCGCCGGGTTCGGCACGGTGATGGTGGCGGCCACACAGGTGATAGTGCGCCGGGCGGAGGTGACGGTGGCCGGGGTCGCGGGCGGGTTGCAGCAGACCGCGCTGAACGTCGGCCCCGCCGTGGGCGTGGCCGGTGCGGCCGCCCTGCTGGGCACGGGCACCGGTCCGACCCTGCTGGCCCTGGCCGCCCTGACCGCGCTCGCCGTCCCGGCGGCCCTCGCGCTGCCCGCCCGCGCCCGCCCCGCCCCGCCGGCGGCGAGCACGCCCCCGCTCACAGACACCCCGCGGACACCGGCACCTGCCGGTGCGCCCCCGCACCCCTGAGAAGGACCGGCGCGAGAGGTAGGCCCAACACCCCGCCCGCACGTCGACCGGCCCACGGGCGGCCGCCCCGGCCGGTGCTCCCCCGCGCCCACGCTCGGCGTCGAATCGATCACACACACCCCGGATGGGCCCGTCCCGGCCGGCGGTCCTGCGCGACGATGAGAGGTGGGTGCGGGCCCGCGCAGGGAGTCGGGACGCATCGCGGACGACGCGACCGGAGGAGAGCGATGGGACCGCTGCGACAGGATGTGGAGCCGGCGGAGGCGGGGCTGGACGCCGAGGCGCTGGACCGCCTGGACCGGCACTTCGCCGAGCACGTCGACGCGGGACGCCTGCCCGGCTGCCTGGTGGCCGTGGCGCGCGGCGGCCGGGTCGCGCACCTGACCACGTACGGTCTGCGGGACGTGGCCGCCGGACTGCCGGTCGAACCGGACACGCTGTGGCGGATCTACTCGATGACCAAGCCGGTCACCGCGGTCGCGGTGCTGCTGCTGGTGCAGGAGGGCCGGCTGTCCCTGGACGACCCGCTGGAACGTCATCTGCCCGCCTTCGCCGACCCCCGTGTGTACGTGGACGGTTCGGGCGCCGGCGTGCGCACCCGCCCGGCCGCCGGTCCCATCCTGATCCGGCATCTGCTCACCCACACCGCGGGCCTGACCTTCGGCTTCTACCACCGCCACCCGGTGGACGCGCTGTACCGCGATGCGGGTCTGGAGTACTCGGTGCCGCCGGGCAAGGACCTCGCGGAGACCGTCGAGGTCTACGCGCGCATGCCGTTGCAGGCCGACCCGGGCACCCAGTGGAACTACTCGGTCGCCTCCAACGTGCTGGGCCGGGTCGTCGAGGTGGTCTCGGGGCGGCCGTTGGACGCGTTCTTCGCCGAGCGGATCCTCGGCCCGCTCGGCATGACCGACACCGGCTTCCACATCACGCCCGAACAGGCGCCCCGACTGGCCGAGTTGTACGGCGAGACGGACGAGGGCGGGATCGAACCGGTGCCGGGCCTGCCGGTGCGCGGCCGGCCGCGGTTCCTGTCCGGCAGCGGCGGCCTGGTCTCCTCCGCGCACGACTTCCACCGGTTCATGGAGATGCTGCGCCGCGGCGGCGAGCTGGACGGCGTACGGCTGCTGGCCCCGCGGACGCTCGCCCTGATGACCCGCAACCAGCTGCCGGGCGGGGCCACCATCCGCTCCTTCGGCGCCCCGGTCCACCGGGAACCGGCCATGGACGGCCTCGGCTTCGGCTTCAACGTCTCCGTCGTCACCGACCCGGCCCGCACCCTGGCCCCGTCCCGCCTGGGCACGTACGGCTGGACCGGCGTGGCCACCACCGCGTTCTGGGTCGACCCGGCCCACGACCTGACCGTGCAGTTCATGAGCCAGGTGCGCCCGAAGAAACTGAAGGTCTTCCCCGAGCTGCGGCGGCTGGTGCACGAGGCGGTGAGGGACTGACCCGGCGGCCGGCTACTGGCCCAGGGTCAGGGTGAACTCCATTCCGTCATCGGCGAGTTCGGCCAGCCACCGGTCCGCGCGCTGGGCGGACCCCGCGGCCCGGTGCAGTCCGGCCCGCAGGCTGCCGTCCAGGATGTGCCGGACGCCGAGGGCGAGCGGGCGGGAGACGCAGCGGGCCATCGCGGACTCCTCGGCGTCACCGGTCAGGTCGAGCAGGTAGGTGCCGGTCCAGGGCCGGCCCTCGCCCGCTTCGACCGTGAGGGAGACGGAGAGCACCACCCGGTCCCGGTCGGCGTCCGTGGTCGGGTGGGCCGCCGCCAGCCGCCGTGCCAGCCCGGCGATCCGCTCGTCGTCACCCGCCGTCAGCTCCTCGAAGACCGGCTCCCACGCCTTCAGCCAGCCGTCCAGCCGGAGGGTGCCCCGGACGAAGGTGCGCGGGGTCCACGCGGCGGGCAGCCCGTACTGGGCGACGAAGGGGATGCTGTCGCGGTTGGGGTAGGCCTCGAACGTCTCGCCGTCCAGGACGAGCGGGCGGGTCGCCTCCCAGGGCCGGTCGGCCGTGGTCTCGACGCCGTCCTCCAGGTACCGGGCGGGTGAGCGCAGGGCGCCCAGCACACCGAGCGGCGCCCAGCTGAAGCGGTAGCGGAAGTCGTTCGGCACGGCCGGGACGCCACCGCAGTACGAGGTGAGCCGGTAGGTGGCCGGGGTGTGCTCGCCGACGCGCGCCCGGGCCCGGCCGATGAGGCTGTGCGCGAAGAGGTGGTCGATGCCCGGGTCCAGGCCGGTCTCGGTCAGCACGACCAGGCCCGCCGCCCGTGCCGCCCCCGCGTGCGCCAGCAGCTCCGGCGAGACGTAGCTGGAACAGGCGAAGTGCGCCCCGGCCCGCACACAGACGGCCAGCAGCCCGGCGTGCTCCGGCGCCGGCAGCATCGACACCACGACGTCGCCGGGCTCCAGCGCGGCGGCGAGGGCGGCCGGGGCGGTGAGGGCGCGGGGCTCGGCCCGTCCCGTCAGGCCCAGGCCGGCCAGCGCCCCGGCCGCGCGGTCCTCGGTGCGGTGCCACAGCAGCACCCGGCCGGCCGTACGGCACAGGGCGGCGAGCCCGCTGCCGGTGGACAGTCCGGCGCCGATCCAGTGGACGGTTCCGCTCGCCGGGACACGGTCGGTCATGGGCGCGACTCCCCTTGGTGGACGCCGAGTTCACGGCAGGCCTGGTGGAACCGTTCGAGACAGCGGCCCCAGGCACCGCCCGGGCCGAAGGCGAGCAGCTGCGGCAGCAGGGCCGCCGAGAAGTCGACGCTGGACTCCCGGGGCAGCAGCGACGGCAGGTTGTCGATGGCGATCAGGTCCAGCGGCGGCTCCGCGCGCAGACGGCGCACGGGCTCGGCCCAGTCGGTCGTGCGGTCGTAGACCGGCAGGACGTTGAACGGGCCGCCGACGTCACAGGTGACGTCGCACAGGGTGCGCAGCCGGCGGTCCGGGGAGTCCAGATCCTCCTCGCGCAGGAACGGCGGGACCAGGCTGGTGGCGAGGACCGCGTTCACCATCGCGTCGTGCCCGAGCAGGGCCCGCCGGTCCAGGTCGCGGGTCTCCGCCAGGTCCCAGCGCGTCGCCTCGACACCCGCCGTGCCGAAGGCCGCCGACGCGCCGCGCCCGCTGCGCCCGAGGGCGCCGATCACCAGCGCCGTGAACTCCGCGTCCCCGGCCGCCGGGCGCAGTACGGCGTCCAGGTCGTCCTTCGTCGTGGGGGTGAGCGGTGCCGCCAGCCGGCCGCGGTGCTGGAGCACGGCGAGCGCGGCGCCCAGATATCCCGCCCAGTAGCCGAAGGCGGCGAGCCGGCGGCCCTCGTCGTCCACCAGGTACTCCAGGTCGAGCAGCGCCCCGCCGCCGGCCGCGAACCGGCGCAGCAGCCCGGCGGCGCCCGGCTGGTGTTTGTAGGCGTGCCCGAAGAAGACGTGCCGGTGGACCAACCCGTCCGGTTCGTCGGGGAGTTCCTTGAGGCCGAGGATCACGGCGTCGCGGGGTGCCGCCGCCCAGGAGCCCGCCGGGGCGCGGCGGCAGCCGGCCGCCTCGTACTCCTCGGTGGGGAAGATGCGCTGCGGGGACTCCTCGACGGTGAGCGTGACCCCGCTGTCGACCAGGCGGCGGGCGTCGGCGGGGACGACGGGCGTGCGCCGTTCGGTCGTACGGGGCTCGTGGCGCAGCCACAGGTGGAGCTCGGTCATACCAGGTTGGCCTCCGGGCGCGGGGCGTCGGCCGCGAACCGGCCGGCGCTCAGCGGGCTGATGTCCAGGAAGGGTACGCGGCCGAGGTACAGGTCGCGGATCACCTCGCCGACGGCGGGCCCCTGGAGGAAGCCGTGCCCGGAGAAGCCGGTCGCGTACAGGAACCGGGACACGTGCGGCGCCTCGCCGATCAGGGCGTTGTGGTCGGGGGTGTTCTCGTACAGGCCCGCCCAGCCGCCCGTGCGGGGCGCGTCGAGGAGGGCGGGGGCGCGCTGCCGCATCGCCTCGGCGAGTCGCGGGATCCACCGCTCGTGGGTGTCGGTGGCGAAGCCGGGCCGCTCGTCGGGGTCGGACATGCCGAGCAGCAGGCCGGGGCCCTCGCGGTGGAAGTACAGGCTGGTGGTGAAGTCGATGGTCATGGGCAGCGTGGGCGGCAGGCCCGGCACCGGTCCGGTGACGGCGATCTGCCGGCGCAGCGGCCGTACCGGCAGCTCCACGCCCACCATGGCGCCGACCGCGCGGGACCAGGCGCCGGCCGCGCAGATCACGGTGCCGGTCGCGATCCGGCCGAGGGTCGTGGCGACCGCGGTGACGGTGTCGCCGCGCAGTTCGATGCCGGTGACCTCGGTGTGCCGCAGGACGCGGGCGCCGTGGGCGCGGGCGGCGGTCGCGTAGCCGTGGACGACCGCCTCGGGGGTGCAGTGGCCGTCGTCCGGTGAGTACGCGGCGGCCAGCAGGCCGTCGGTGCGGACCAGCGGGGAGAGCCGGCGGGCCTCCTCGGGGGTGAGCAGGCGGCTGGGCACCCCGAGGGAGTTCTGCAGCCGCACCCCCGCCTCGAAGGAGGCCACCTGCCCGGGCGTGGAGAGCAGGAACAGGTAGCCGGCCCGGTGCAGCCCGATGTCCTGTCCGACCTCCTGCTCGAACCGGCCGAACGCCTCCAGGCTGCGCGCCCCCAGCCGGATGTTCAGCTCGTCGGAGAACTGCGCCCGCACCCCGCCCGCTGCCTTCGAGGTGGAGCCGGCGGCGAGTTCGTCCCGTTCGACGAGGACGACGTCGCGGACTCCGGCACGCGCCAGGTGCCAGGCGATGCTCGTGCCCATCACCCCGCCGCCGACGATGACCACCTCGGCCCGAAGGTCCACGCCGCCGCCTCCTCCGCCGCGCCGCACGTCCGTCGTCTGATCCTTTCCGGAACCCGGCCCGCCGAACCGGCGACCGGGCGTTCAGGAGCCGTGGGCGACGGCGTCCAGATGGGGCAGGTGGTGGTCCATCCGCTCCCGCTTGGTCCGCAGGTACGTGATGTTGCTCTCGCACGGTTCGATCAGCAGCGGCACCTGCTCGGCGACCTGGACGCCGTGCCGGACCAGCGCCTCCCGCTTGCGCGGGTTGTTGGACATCAGCCGTACCGAGCGGACCCCGAGGTCACGCAGGATCTCCGCGGCCACGCCGTAGTCGCGGGCGTCGACCGGCAGGCCCAGCGCGAGGTTCGCCTCCACCGTGTCCAGGCCCTCCGCCTGGAGCGCCATCGCGCGCAGCTTGGCGAGCAGACCGATGCCGCGGCCCTCGTGTCCCCTCAAGTAGACGACGATGCCGCTGCCTTCGGCGGCCACCGCGCGCAGGGCGGCCTCCAGCTGGTCCCCGCACTCGCAGTGCCGGGAGCCGAACGCGTCCCCGGTCAGGCATTCCGAGTGCAGCCGGGTCAGCACGTTCTCGGTGCCGATCTCGCCGTACACCAGGGCCACTTGCTCGTCACCGCGGTCGTGGTCCAGGTAACCGACCGCCTGGAAATTCCCGTACACGGTGGGCAGCGGTGCATTCACGACGCGTTCCGCGCCGGAACGCCGCGGGGACTTCTTGCCCAGTACGCCGATGTTGACGCCGGTGTTTTCTGTCATGATCTGATTCCTCAACAGAGACGAAAGGCCGTGAAAAGATGAGTGGTTCGGGTGCGCGGACGGCGGCGTACGGGGTGGTGAGCGGCGTGCTGCCGACGGACACCACCGAGGACGTACGGACCCGGGGGGCGGGCGTGTCAGCACAGGTCGCCGTCCTTCCCGTCGGGAGCTTCGAACAGCACGGTCCGTTCCTTCCGCTGGCGACCGACACGCTGGTCGCCTGCGCCGTGGCGCGGGAGATCGCCGCCGCGTACCCGGTGCACCTCCTCCCTCCGGTGACGGTCTCCTGCTCGCACGAGCACGCGGCCTGGCCGGGGACCGTCAGCATCTCCGCCGTGACCCTCCACGCGGTGGTCACGGACATCGCGGCGTCGCTGCGCCGCTCCGGTGTCGACGCGCTGGTCGTCGTCAACGGGCACGGCGGCAACTACGTGCTGGGCAACGTCGTCCAGGAGGCCTCCGCGCGCGGTGAGCGGATGGCGCTGTTCCCGGCCGCCGAGGACTGGGAGGCGGCGCGGGAACGGGCCGGGGTGGTCACCTCGCTGCTCACCGACATGCACGCGGGAGAAATCGAGACCTCGATTCTGCTGCACGCTCACCCCGAATTCGTCCGCCCTGGTCACGAGTCCGCCGATTTCGTCGCCGACGACCGTCGTCATCTGCTCACCGTGGGAATGTCCGCCTATACCGAATCGGGTGTCATCGGCCGTCCTTCCCTGGGTTCGGCGGAAAAGGGGAAGGAACTGCTGGCGAGCCTGGCGGAATCCTTCGGCCCGTGTTTCCGACTGCTCACCCCGGCCCCGGACCGGGACTGAGCCCGGCCGGCGGCCGCCTGCCGACCGGGACCCGTGGGGGCGGCCCCGGTCGGCGGGCGGTCGTCGGGGGTACCGGTGGCGGACGGTGCGGGCACCGGCGCGGCCGGCCCGGTGCGCAGGGTCTCGTACCAGCGCAGGACGAGGACGACGGCGCCGGGCAGGCTCGCCACGAAGCTCAGTACGCCGTAGACGACGGCGACCGCGACACCGGTGTCCGCGCCGAGCGCCGCGGCGCCGAACGCCCACGCGGTGACGCCCTCGCGGGGGCCGAAACCGCCGACGTTCAGCGGCAGTCCCATGGCCAGCAGCGCCAGCACCGCGAGCGGCAGCAGCACCGCGACCGGAGCGGCCGAGCCGGCCACCCGGGCCGCCACGACGAACATCACCAGGTGCCCGGCCAGGACCACCGCGGAGGACAGCGCCACACCCGGCCCGCTCCGCCGGGACGCCAGTCCCCGGCGGGCCTCGCCGAGGGTCCGCCGCAGCGCGCCGTGCCGGCGGGCCGGCGGGCGGTTCATCCGGACGGCGAGGACGACGGCCAGCGCGCCGACCGCGGCCGCCACCGCGAGCGGGGCGAAGGCACGGACCTCGGCGCGTACCGGCGACGGCAGGGTCAGCAGCACCGCCGCGCCCGCCACGGCCAGCGCGATCTGCCCGGCGACCCGCTCCAGGACGACCGCCTTCACCCCGCGCCGTACGTCGCCCGCGCTCTGCCCGTGCCGGACCGCCCGGTGCACATCGCCCAGGATCCCGCCGGGCAGCGCCGCGTTCAGGAACAGCGCCCGGTAGTAGTCGGCCACGGCCGGTCCCAGCGGCAGCCGCAGCCGCAGGCCCCGGGCCACCAGTTGCCAACGCCACGCGCTGCACACGGTGGTGACCCCGCCGATGGCCAGGGCCGCCAGCACCGAGACGGTGTCGATCCGCCGCAGCCCGTCCAGCAGGGCACCGGTGCCGAGCCGCCACAACAGCGCGCCGAGGATGCCGGCCCCGACGAGGGTGCCGACGTGGGTACGCAGGGCCCGGGAGTCACGGCGCCGGGGGGCGGAGGGTGCGTGGGGCTCCGCCGGTGCCGGGCCCGGCCGCGTGGCCACCGGGTCCGGGGCCGCCGCGTCCGCGCCACGCACCCGCCCCTGCGGCACGCGCGGGCGCGCGGGGACCGCGCACGCCTGTGGCGCCGGTGCCGGATCGGGGGCCGCGCACGCCGGTTCCGGCGGTGCCGTACGCGCGCGCGTACCGATGTCCTCGCCCGCCGTCGCCGTACGCGCGTCCGTGGCGGTGACCTCCTCCCCCGCCGGCGCCCTCGTGCCCGCGGCCGTCGTCCGCCCGTTCACGTCGCCGCGCCCCTCGGCCGGGGCAGGGCCAGCAGGTCGGTGTGGTGGACGGTGACCCGTAGCGCGCCGGCCGCGCAGGCGGCGAGCCGGGTGTTCAGGTACGCCTCGGCCCGGTCGCCCAGTTCCGGCCGCTGTTCGACGGCGGCGCCCACCCAGCCGCGCAGCCACTGCTCGGTCAGCGCGGTCTCCTCGGCACCGAGCCGCCACGGGCTCGCGTGCACCCGGACCGTGGCCCCGCGCTCGGCGAACGCCTCGCAGGCGAAGGTGACCGCGTCCGGGCCGAGCAGCCCGGCGCGCCGCTGGTGGGCGTTGAACGCCTCGGCGATCTCGGCGTCCAGCGGGTCCTCGGGTGCCAGTTCGACGCGTCCCGCGACGGAGAGGGTGAGCAGCGCCGGGCAGCCGGCGCCCGTGCAGGCGTCCGCCAGGGCCTCGATCTCCTCCCGGGTGAGCACGTCGAGCAACGCGGACGCGGTCACCAGCGAGGCCCCGGCCAGCGCGTCCGGGGTGAGCCGGGCGACGTCACCGCGCCGGGTCTCGACCGTGACGCGGCTGCCGTCGGCGGCGACGCGCGGGGAGGCCACGGCGGCGAAGTGCAGCAGGTAGGGATCGCGGTCGTGCAGGATCCAGTGCTGGGCGCCGTCGAGCCGGGGTGCGAGCCAGCGGCCCATCGAACCGGTGCCGCAGCCCAGGTCGTGCACGACGAGTCCGCCGGAGCGGCGCGGCAGGTTGGCCAGCCGGATCCGCAGCGGATCGAGCAGTTCCTGCGCGCGGGCCGCGGCGTCGGCGCCTTCCCGCAGCCTCAGCCACTCGGGCGCGTACCGCGCGGGCTCCTCCGGGTCGCCGTCCCGCAGCCGTACGGTGGCCTGCTCGCCGGTGCCGGCCACGGGCCCGGCACCGGGGATGACCGGACCGGCGGCGCCGGGCGCCCCCTGACCGGCGGGGTCTTCGGCGCGCGCCTGCGCGTCCACCTGCGTGCCCACGGTCTCCACGCCCGGTACCTCCTCGCTCCGCGCACGCGCGGCTCCCCGTACGAACTCCCCGGCCCGGGATCCGGGCTGAGCCGGGATCAGGCCGTCCGCACCCGGTCGGACGGCCACTTCTCCGTCACCCGGCCCACTCGTCTCCCTCCGGACCGGCACCCTCTCCCCGCCCGCGTCCCGGTGCCCGCTCACGCCGTCCTCCGCGGTGCTTCCGGGAGGCGGCCGAGGACCGCCGCCAGGCTGCGGGCGGTGGCGGCCCAGCCGTCGAGCGCGGCGCGGCGGCCGCGGGCCGCGGCCTTGAGGCGGCGGCGCACGTCGGGTTCGCCGAACCAGCCGCGCAGTTCGGCGGCGAGCGCGGCGGGGTCCTCCGGCGGGACGAGGATGCCGGGCACCCCGCCGTCCGGTGCGCGGCCGACCGCCTCGGGCAGTCCGCCGACGTCGGTGGCGAGGACGGGGATGCCCCGGGCGAGGGCCTCGGTGACCGCCATGCCGTAGGTCTCGGCGTAGGAGGTGAGGACCATCAGGTCGGCGGCGGCGTAGGAGGCGTCCAGGTCGGCGCCGGAGCGGGGGCCGGTGAGGCGCAGGCGGTCGGTGAGACCGTACCCGTCGATCAGCTCCCGCAGGCGGGCCACGTACGCGGGGTCGTGGCCGAGGCCGCCGACGCACTCGCAGGTCCACGGCAGGTCCCGGACCGCCGCGAGCGCCTCCACCAGCCGGTGCTGGCCCTTGCGCGGGGTCACGGCGGCCACGCACAGCAGCCGGGAGACGCCGTCGGTGCCGGGGGCGAGAGGCGCGATGTCGGCGCCGGGCGCGGCCACGTGCACCCGGTCGGGGGCGAGTCCGTGGTGGGAGACGAGCCGGCGGACCGCCCAGTCGCTGGTGGCGATGACCGCGGGGACCGCCCGCAGCACCGTCCGCTCGCGCGCGTCCAGGCCGGCGGCGACGGCCGGGTCCAGGCCGGTCTCGTCACCGAGGGGGAGGTGGACGAGGACCGCGAGGCGCAGGCGCCCCGCCTCGGGGACGACGGTCTCCGGGACTCCGCAGGCGACCAGGCCGTCCAGGAGGACGACGGAGTCGTCCGGGAGGCTCCGGAGCGTGCGGGCGAGCGCTTCGCGGGCGCCGGCGTCCGGGCGCGGCCAGGTGCCGGGCACGGCGTGCCGGGTGACCTGCCAGCCGAAACCGGGCAGGTCCAGGCAGACCCGGCGGTCGTAGGCGTTGCCGCCGCTGGGCGCGGCCGGGTCGTCGACGCCGCCCGGCATCACGAAGTGCACACTGCGCAGGGACATGGGGATGATTCCGGCGTTCGGGGCGGCGGTGGGCTGCGCGGGCACGTACGTGAGCCGGGCCCGCTCCACGGTCAGGTCGGTCACAGGCCACGCTCGTAACTCGCCCAGGCGATGTGCGACTCGTGGAGCGTGACGGTGATCCCGGCGAGGCCCTTGGCGCCCTCGCCGAGCGCGCCCTTCGCGATCCGTTCGGCGAGCCGGTCGGCGACGACCCTGGCCAGGAACTCGGTGGAGGTGTTGACGCCGGCGAACTCGGGTTCGTCGTCCAGGTTGCGGTAGTTCAGCTCCGCGGTGATGGCACGCAGTTCCTGCGTGGCCAGGCCGATGTCGACCACGATGTTGTCCTCGTCCAGCTGCTCGCGGCGGAACGTCGCGTCCACGAGGAACGTGGCGCCGTGCAGGCGCTGCGCGGGTCCGAAGACCTCGCCGTGGAAGCTGTGGGCGATCATGATGTGATCGCGGACGGTGATGCTGAACAACGGACGACCCTCCAGGTGCGGCGCGTCTGGTCCCCCGCCCTGCCCGCCGGGGGATGCCGTGTAGTACGGCTCCCCGCTGCCCCCTGTTCAGCCGTCGCTCACTCTTTTCTCAGGTCAGGCCGTCTCCGTGTACCTGACCCGGTGGCACAGGGCGGGAATCTCACCGGAGACCAGCTTGGGCATCACGTCCGGGAGTTCCTCGAAGGCGCTCTCCCCGGTGATGAGCGCGTCCAGCGCCGGGTCGGCGAGCAGGTCCAGGGCGAGCGCCATCCGGTCGGCGTAGGTGCGGCCGGAGCGGGCGGCCGGGGAGACGGTGCCGACCTGGCTGCCGCGCACGGTGAGCCG
This sequence comes from Streptomyces sp. NPDC046870, assembly GCF_040704595.1. Classification (NCBI taxonomy): domain Bacteria; kingdom Bacillati; phylum Actinomycetota; class Actinomycetes; order Kitasatosporales; family Streptomycetaceae; genus Streptomyces; species Streptomyces sp. NPDC046870. Next base: position 49,187 of record NZ_JBEYXM010000031.1, on the reverse strand, counting down.
GCGGGAGTGGAAGGCCTCGCCGAGCGGCAGGCTCACGCGCCGGTCGCCGTACCAGCTCAGTTCCACGACCGTGCCCTCGGGAGCGAGGAGTTGCAGGGCCCGGGTGAGGCCGGCCTCGGTGGCGCTGGCGTGGACGACGAGGTCGCAGTCGCCGAGGGCGTCGGCCGGTGCGGCGAAGTCGACGCCGAGGGCCTCGGCGGTCCTGGCGCGGGCCGGGTCGGCGTCGACCAGTTGGAGGCGTACGCCCGGGAAGCGGGCGAGCAGCGCGGCGACCGAGCAGCCGACCATGCCGCCGCCGACGACCGCGATCCGGTCGCCGAGCAGCGGGGTGGCGTCCCACACGGCGTTGACGGCGGTCTCGACGGTCCCGGCGAGCACGGCCCGCCCGGCGGGCACCCGCTCGGGCACCACGGTGACGGCGCTCACCGGGACGACGTAACGGCTCTGGTGCGGGTAGAGGCAGAAGACGGTACGGCCGGTCAGCGCGGCCGGTCCCTCCTCGACCACACCGACGCTGAGGTAGCCGTACTTCACCGGTGCCGGGAAGTCGCCCTCCTGGAACGGCGCCCGCATCACGGTGTGCTGGCTCTGAGGCACGCCGCCGCGGAAGACGAGGGTCTCCGTGCCCCGGCTGACCCCGGAGTACAGCGCCCGTACCAGGACCTCGTCCTCGGCGGGCTCCGCGAGGGTGACTTCGCGCAGCTCTCCGTGGCCGGGCGAGCGGAGCCAGAACGCGCGTGCCGAACGGTTCATCGGCATCCTCCTGAACGATCGGGAAGTTGTTCACGTACCGAGTTGTGCACAGGCCGCGCACAGTACGCGGCGTTGATCGACTCTGTCACTCGGCCGGAGGATGTGCGGTGGCCCTGAACAACACGTACGACGCGAGGCTCCAGCAGGAGACCGCTCTGGGAGCGGGAGCGCAGATCCTGCTGCTGGCCCTGCTCGGCCCGGCGATCGGCATGGGGCCGGTGGGCTGGCTGACGGGGCTCGCCTTCGCGATCGCCACCTGGGCGGTCCTCTCCCGCGCCGTGCACCGCTCCCGGCTGCGCTCCTTCGGCCCGGCGAACCGGGTGACGCTGGGCCGGGCCACCCTGGTCGGCGGGGTGACCGCGCTGGTCGCGGACTCCTTCGAGAGCGCGCCGCCGGTGACGCTGCTGGTCGCGCTGACCGCCGTGGCCCTGCTGCTGGACGGCGTGGACGGCAAGGTCGCCCGCCGCACCGGCACCTGCTCCGCGCTCGGGGCGCGCTTCGACATGGAGGTCGACGCGTTCCTCATCCTGGTGCTGAGCGTGTACGTGTCCACGCAGCTCGGCCCGTGGGTCCTGCTGATCGGCGGCATGCGGTACGCGTTCGTCGCCGCGGCCCGGCTCGCGCCCTGGCTGACGGCCCCGCTGCCGCCGTCGTTCGCCCGCAAGACCGTCGCGGCGATCCAGGGCATCTGCCTGCTGGTCGCGGGCGCGCGGCTGCTGCCGGCCGCGGCCAGCCTCGCCGTCGTCCTGCTCGCGCTGGGTTCGCTGGTGTGGTCCTTCGGACGGGACGTGCTGTGGCTGTGGCGCAACTCGCGGACCACGTGTCCGGCACCGACGCGGCCGGCACGGGAACTGGTTGCGTCGGGCCGCTGACCGGCGGTACCGCCGAGGGCCTCTCCCCTCACCGAGGAGGCACGGCCCCCGGTGTTCCGTCAGGCGCGGTCGTCACCCGCCGGGTACCGACCCAGCCGGGCCGCTGACGGCACCCGGCACCCGCGCAGGCCGACGACACCGGCCGGGGCCAACGGTCTCCCCCGATCCCACGGCTCCCCCGGACAGGCGCCCGGCACCAGCGTCCATGGGGCAGCGGCTCCTGACCCCTCGTAAGAAAGCGCACCCCTCCCCGGCGGAAGAGGCCCCCGGGCTTCCGCCAGGAACGGTCGCCACCTGCCCGGAACCGCCCCCACCGGGCCCCCGACACCCCCGCAGGCCGGACATCGGCCGGAACCACCGCTCTCCCCGCCCCCCCCCGACCCCCGACCGCTCACCCCGACGTGCTCCGGGCACACCCCCGCTCAGGCAAGCGCCCGGCACCCGCATCCATGGGGCAGCGGCTTCTGATCACCCGTAAGAAGAGCGCACCCCTCCCCCGCTGAAGAGGCACAGCCCCCCGCGCCACCGCCCGCGCAGCATTCCGCCGGGAACGAATTGTCAGCGCCGGGCGATATCCTCAAGAGCGCTTGTGACACATGTGTCTTCAGACCACGGGGGGTGTCCATGCAAGGCCGTGATCACGGCTTCCCACAGGACTGCCCGGGTGATCACCCGGGCATGTCGACCGAGGCGGGAATCGACGTCCAGCGGCAGCTGGAGTCCCTGATCCAGGACTTCCGGACCGGCGACCGCCCGATGCCGGTCATCGTGCTGCACGCCGAGGACCCCGCGGACGACGACCGCGTGACCGAACTCATCGACGAGCTGCGCGAGGGGCAGCAGCGCCACGGGACGCGCCTGGCCGTCGCCCCGACCGAGCCCCAGCCGGGGGACGTCGACCCCCTGGCCAGGGCCACGCGGCTGCTGTGGGACCTCGGCGACTCCCGCAAGTGGGGCGGCCGGTCCGCCGCCTACCGGCCCTACTCCTTTCCGCGCCTCAACCTCGTCCGCGCCCTCCAGGAGGCCACCGACGCCCCGGAGATGCGCGAGCACTGGCCGACCGCGCCCACCGGCACACCGGACGGCAACGCGCAGCGGGAGCAGGCCCAGACGCACCTGCTGCGCATCCTGGCCCGGCAGCGCTGGCGGCCCCGCAGGCCCTCGCGCTGGCACCGGCAGTTGCTCCTCAACGACGTGCAGCAGTTCCTGCCCATGGGCATCCTGGGCGCCTTCACCGCGCTGCTCACCCGCCCCGAGTGGTACGTCGCCGCCCTGGCGGGCATCGGGCTGATGATCCTGCTCGCCGGCCTCAACCACGTACCCGGACGCGCTCCCCTCTTCCTGTGGCTGCGCAGGGAGAGCCGGTGGTTCCTGACCACGACGTTCCTCCAGTCCGCCGCCCGCCGCCGGTCGACCAGCGTGCGGCTGCTGCGCCCCGTCAACTCCTGGAGGGCGATAGCCGCCCGCGCCTACGACGTGGCCGAGGCGATGCGGGAGGGCGGCCCGTTCCCGCTCCAGCTGTACGTGCTGGCGCTGTTCGAGGACCTGCGGGACAACCACCGGCGCGGCAGCTGGGACCTGCGGGGGCTCAAGCGGACGCGTCCACCCGTGCTGTTCCTGCGCCGGATCAGCCGGGAGAACGGCGGCGTCGAACTGATCAGGGCGGTCAGCGACGTCCGCAGCCGGCGCAGCGAGCTGGACCCGCTGCTGATCGTGGCGGGCGTGGCGACGGGCGACGCGGCGCTGCTCGACCGCGGCACGGACGCGGAGCCACCGGCCGGCCGGCCGCAGCCCCCGCCCTGGCGCCTCCAGCAGCGGTTGCGGCACTGGTACGACGAGTGGGCGGGGAACCTCCGCGCCGACCAGTCGCCGAGCCGGACGAACGCCCTGCCCTGGGTGCTGAGGGTGCCGCTGCCCGGCGACGAGCTGGTGCAGCTGCGGCAGACGGACTGGCGGTGCGTGCGTGCCAGACACCGTCCGCCCCTGGCCCGCGTGGTGTGGTCGGCGTACAGCCTGGTCCTCGTGCTCGTCCTCGTCGGCACCGCGGGTGTCGTGCACTCCCTGGACCTGCACCGTGCGTACTGCTCGGCGGGCCTGCTGAGCGCCGATCGCGACACCGTACGGCGTCCCGCGCCCGGCGGCGGTACGGAGTGCGTCGGCATAGCCACCGGGGACGTCCGGTTCGGCGCGTACCTCACGGGCGGGGCCGACGGGGACGGCAAGCGGATGCGTGAGCTGGAGGACCTGGTGCGCGCCGAGAACGCCGACGTGCTGCAGCACCACCCCGGCACGTACGTCACCGTCGTCTACGCGGGACCGCTGAGCTCCTCCGCGACGGACTCCTCCCTCGTCAAGGGCGCCGAGGAGCTGGCCGGCGTGTACCTCGCCCAGCGCGTGGTCAACGAGAACTACACGGTGAAACTCAGGGTGCTGCTCGCCAACGCTGGTGTGGACATGGGACAGCAGCGGGTGACGGCGGACGCGATCGCCCGGTACGCCGACCGGGACCCGACCGTCGTCGGGGTGGTCGGCTTCGGACGTGACCTGCAGAGCAGCACCTACGTCACGAGCCGGCTGCACACGGTGGGACTGCCCATCGTCTCCGGCACCAACTCGGCGACCTACCTGCCGAAGCGGTTCTCCAACTGGTTCAGCCTCGCGGCTCCCGACGAGCACCAGGCGGAGGCGCTCGGCTACGTCGCCCGGCAGCTGCGCGCCCGGCAGAAGGACCCGTACGCGCTGGTGCTGGCCCGCGACACCAAGGACTCGCAGGACCGCTACACCGGCGAACAGGCGGCCTACGGCGGGAAGATGCTGTCCAAGGAAAGGTTCCGGATGCTGCCCGAGCAGCGCTACCGGGTGGCGAACGGCAAGCCCGAACTGAGGCAGCGCGCGGAGAGCATCTGCCGGGCCGGGAACGTCCCCTCGGTGATCTACTTCGCCGGACGGGTCGAGGACATCGGTCCGCTGATGACCCAGCTGGGCACCGAACCGGGCTGCGCGGACCGGGAGATCTCCATCCTCACCGGCGACGACCTGAGCAAGGCCAGGTTCTCCGGCACGGGCGGCCGTGACGGCGTGGCCCCGCGGATCACGCTCTACCACGCCGCGCTGGCCGAGCTGAAGGAGGCGGCGTCCGCCACCGCCTTCTACCAGGAAGCCTCCAAGTACCTCCCCTGGCTGGAGGGCAAGGAGGTCACGTACGACTCCGCCGACTTCGCCAGCGGCCAGACGGCGCTCGCCCACGACGCCACCCGTGCGCTCTACTGGGCGGCCAGCCTCGGCGACGTGCGCCAGAGCCGCGCGGCGACCTGGGTGAACCTCAGGGGCGTGAAGCTCGACGGGATGGCCACCGGGACGATCGACTTCACCGACGCGCCGCTGTACGGCGAACGGCGCGGCCACAGCATCGTGATCAAGCGGGTCCGCAGGACCCCCCGGGGCACCTCGGAGACCAAGGTGCTGTGCAGCAGACCGGCCGGCAGCACCAAGCCGCTCAGTGCGAAGGAGTGCTCGATCGGATGACCGGAGCCGGCCCGGTCCGCACGGGGCCGGGCCCGGGCCGGCCCAGGACGGTTGTTACGCTCGCCGGATGAGCATTCCGGGACCCGACGAGATCCGTGCGCTGCACGAGAAGTACGCGCCCACCGCCGAGGCGTTCGCCCTCGTCCACACGCACTGCGAGATCGTCTGGGGCGTCGCCCGGCAGCTCCTGTCCGCCCCGCGCCTGAGCCACCTCGACGCCGACCTGGTCCGCGCCGGCTGCCTCCTCCACGACATCGGCGTCTACCGCCTCTACGACGCCGACGGACGGCTGGACCACGCGCGGTACATCCGGCACGGACTGCTCGGCCACGAGATCCTGGAGCAGGAGGGTTACCCCGAGCCGCTGCGCCGTTTCTGCTCCCACCACACAGGCGTCGGCCTCACCCGCCACGACATCCTCAGCCAGGGCCTCCCGCTGCCCCCCGCCGACTACCTGGCGGTGACGGAGGAGGAGCGGCTGGTGATGTACGCGGACAAGTTCCACACCAAGTCCCGCCCGTCGGCGTTCCTCACCGCCGCCGAGTACGCCACCCACGTCCGCCGCTTCGGCGAGGACAAGGTCACGGCGTTCCAGGCGCTGCGGGCGGAGTTCGGCGACCCGGACCTCTCGGGACCGGTGCCGTGCGGGGGCGCGTCGGTCGGCAGGTGACCGCGGAGCGCCGTATCCCGATGTCCCCCGCGGTGTGAGCGACACCAGTGTCAGCGCGTCACCACTGGTCACGCCAAGCCACAGGACGCCACGCTGGAGACATGACCGCAGCCAGACGGCGATGGGCCCGGCCGCCCCGCCCGACCCGAGGCGCCGGCGCATCGGTTACAGTCTGCTCATTTCGCGGCAAGGGGTACGGGGGGAAGCGGTGCAACTCGGCACATGCTCGGTTTGTCGGCTGACACTGCCCATCGGCAAGGGACTCATCGCCTCCCACAAGGTGGGAGGGCAGAGCTGTCCGGGATCCGGCCGGGCGCCTGCGGTCCCGCTCCCCCCGGAGAACGACGCCCCGACCACCGGCGCCACTACCAGCGACGCCCCGACCACCGGTGGCAACGAGAAGAAGGTGCGGCGCCCACCGGTGGATGCCAGGGTGGAGACGACTCAGATGCTCATCTCCGCCCTGGGCGCCGTCGCGTTCCTCGTCGCACTCGTCGGGCTCTTCTTCTCCGATGTCTTCGCCCTGATCGCACTGGCCGTTGCCGCCGTCGCGGCCATCACCGTGTGGATCCTCGACGCCACCCCGGCGGGCCGGCGCAACACCGCACGGAACGAGGCTGAAACGGCCCGACAGACCGAAATCCGCGAGAGGAAGGCAGCACGTGCCGAGCAGAAGCGCGAGCAGGAGCGGCAGGACACTCTCGCACGCGAGGCGGCCGAGTCGGCCCGGGCACTGCGGCGCGCGGTACGTCAACTGCTCGACGGCCTGCCGGAGCGTGGGGCGCCACAGGAGGAGGCGATCGCGTACTGCTTGTCGAGAACGAGCGCGGCACGCGACCCACGCGTCCGGGCCGAGGCGGAACGGCTCGCGCGACGGCATCTCGCCGTCGACGAGCGCATCCTGTGCATCGCCCTGGCGGTGACCACCGGCACCGGAACGCGCCGGGCACTGCTGATCCTCACCGACCGCTCAGCGGCCGTGTCGGACAAGGGCACGTCCTACCGGTACGACCCCGATCCTGGTGATGTGACCGAGGGCTGGGGACTGCAGGTCGGAGAGTTGCTCTTCTCCTTCCTGGACAACCCCCAGTTGCCGATCGCCCTCGCGGCCCGGGAAGAGGCCGCGGCCCTCCCCGCACCGGCCTCGCTCCCGGCCGGCCGTCCCGAGCCACGGCTGATCCGCACCGCGCGAGAATCCGAACTCGTCGCCGTCGACTGGATGCGGTACTTGGGCTTCACCGATGCCGTGGCCACGCCCGTCGGCGCCGACGAGGGAATCGACGTCATCTCCGAACGGGGCCTGGCGCAGGTGAAGATGGAGGGCAGCCCCACTACGCGCCCGACCGTCCAGCAGCTCCACGGCGTCGCCACCGCCAAGGAGAGGGAGGCCTTGTTCTTCTCCATGGCCGGCTACACCCCGCCGGCCGTTGCCTGGGCCTCGAAGCACGGCATCGCCCTCTTCCAGTACGACCGACAAGGGACGCCCCAGGCCGTCAACACACCCGCGATGCGGCTGCTGGAGACAGCCGACGCACGGGCGTCCCAGCCGACCGGGGCGGAACACGGCGGCGACGCGTAACGGTGACGCCTGTGGGCCGGTACCGCCGGCTCACCGGTCGCTGCCCTGTTTCCGAGACCTCGCCTGCGTGCCCTCCGGCGCCCATGAGGAGGCGTTGCCGTTCCCCAAGGCGGTCACCCCGCCGGAGGTGGACGCCAGGCAGCACGGGACGGACCTGATGTCCGAACGCTGCCTGCTCTTCGTCGCCTGCACCCGGGCCCGCGACAGCCCGTACGTCTCCTGGTCCGGCAAGCCCAGCTGGTTCCTCGCGGAGGCGGGCGTGCGAGGTCAACGGCGCTCTGGACAGCGGTGGCCGTAGTAGTCCTCACCGCCCACCAGGACGGAGGTGACGTACCTCGGGAGACCGTCGGCGTCCCGCTCGACCTCCTGTGAGGTCTGGCGGGTGAAGCCGAGCGACACACCGGCGATCACCGGGTGCTCCGGATGCGACGTGTCGACCGTCCAGCCCCGGTCGGCGGCACGGCGGAAGAGGTCAACGGCCGGGGTGGTGAAGACCTCGTCCCCGTGGAGCAGGACGCGCGTGCGGGAGGTGCGGCCCTGACCAGGCCACCACAGCTCGATCGCGGTGACGAGGGTCCCGCCCTCGACCAGGGCCTGTACGCCGACGTGGTCGAGGGTCCAGGACGCCTTGGCCGAGTTTCGGCTGGGGCGTCGCAGCACACGGGGTTCGCCCCAGTCCGGCACCGCGGCGAGCGCCTCGTCGAGCGTCATGCCCAGCAGGACCGGCGCCACTCCGCGCGGCGGGTCGAGTACCAGATCCATCGCCAGCCCCCGGTCCTGCTCGGCTCGTCACCTCAGGATGCCGCAGTCCTGGGTGTGTCCGGTCACCCCTTCTGCTCCACCCGCACCCAGTCCACCTCCGCCTGCACTCCCCCGCCCGCGATCCGGTCCACGCTGGACTGCGGCAGGCCCCAGTACGGGGTGGTGACCTTGTTCCAGCCGGCCGGGTAGGCGCCGCCGAGGGCGAGGTTCAGGATGACGTACTGGTTGTGGTCGTAGACCCACTGGCCCCGGGTGGACTCGACCTTGTTGCGGGTCGTCTCCTGGACCAGGCGGTCGTCGACGAAGAACCGCATCGCCGTCGGGGTCCACTCCACCGCGTAGGTGTGCCACTGGTCGGCCGTGCCGCCGCCGGGGTAGGTCTGGCGGGCGCCGATGTTGCCGTCGGCCGAGTAGCCGGGGCCGTGCAGGGCGGTGCTGGTCCAGTCGGGGTAGCCGATGTTCTCCATGATGTCGGTCTCGCCGGAGGCCGGCCAGGAGACGGACGGGTCGTCCACGTTGCTGCCGAGCAGCCAGAACGCCGGCCAGAACCCGTCGCCGACGGGCAGTTTCATCCGGGCGCTGACCCTGCCGTAGGTGAAGTCGAAGTGGGTGTTGGTGTCGATGCGGCCGGAGGTGAAGTCGTAGGTGCCGCCGCCCGCCCGGGTGCAGCCCTTGCAGTACTTCGCCCGGAGGATCAGCTCGCCGTTCTCGGTGCGGATGTTGTCCGGGGAGTCGACGTACGCCTGGGACTCCCCGTTGACCGGGCCCATCTCGGTGCCGGTGCGCACCACGCGCCACTTCGAGCGGTCGAGCGAGGCGGTCGTGAAGTCGTCGAAGAAGGTGGTGCGGTAGGTGCCGGGCTGGTCGGCGGGCAGGGCCGGGTACGCGGCGGAGGCGCTGCCGCCGGTGCCCCAGACCTGGAACTCGTACAGCGAGTAGCCGAACTGGGCCGTGGCGGGGGCGGGGTTGTAGAAGGAGCGGCGCTCCTTGCCGAGCATGCGGACGTAGCGGCCGGTGACCGGTGCGGGCAGGGTGACGGTGTCGTGCAGGCCCACGGCCTCGGCCGGGGACTTCACGTTGGCGCGGCGGGCGGCCACGTCGGCGGCCGATGGCTGGTACACCGTCCGCCAGGTGCGGTTGTCGTCGGAGACCTGGAGCTGGTAGTCGACCGCGTAGGCCGCCTCCCAGTAGAGGTCGACGGAGGAGATGACCGAGGGGGCGCCCAGGTCGACCGAGACCCAGCGGTCCGCGTTCCAGTCGCTGGACCAGCGGGTCGCGTCGTCCTTGAGGTTGGCGGGCCAGCCGCCGTCGGTGACGAACGCGGGCGAGTTCCCGGCGTGCTGGTAGAAGTTGGAGTACGCGGGGTGGTTCAGGGCGAGGTTGGTGCGGGTGGTGGACGCGGGCGCGGGTTCGCCGCCGTAGACCTTGAAGTCCCACAGCGAGTAGCCGTACGGCGTGGCGCGTTCGAGGCCGCGCAGGCGGATGTAGCGGCCGGTGACCTCCTGGGGGTAGGTGTGCGCGGTGACCGAGCCGCCGGTGCCCGCGGTCTCGGTGTAGAAGGGCGTCCAGTCGGTGCCGTTGCGGGACGCCTCCAGCACGTAGCGCTTGCCGTAGGCGGCTTCCCAGTCGAGGACGACGCGGTCGACCCGGATCACCGAGCCGAGGTCGACGCGGATCCAGGCGTCGTCGGCGAAGTTGCTGGACCAGCGGGTGGCGCCGTTGCCGTCGAAGGCGAGGCCGGGAGCGGTGCCGGCGTTCTCGCTGCCGGAGGCGGTGACGGCCGCGGGGTTCACCGCGTAGGCGGCGGCCGCGCGGTCGGTGTCCCAGCCGGCGGCGGCGGGGGCCGCGGCGGCGGGCTCGGCCAGGAGCGGGCCGGAACAGAGCAGGGCCGTGGTGGCCAGGGCGGCGAGCAGGGTGCGGGGGATGCGGCGGGGCATGCGGCTCTCCTTGTGGGGTGGAGGTGCGCTTCCTGATTCATGTCACGTACATGACACACTCGGAGGGGGGCCGGCCGGCGGACACGAACTCCCCAGTCGTGTCCACCGGCCGTCCGGGCCGGGGCTCAGGCGGCCCGGCGTGTCTGGCCGCGGTGGACGCGGACGATGTCCGCGTACCGGCGGCCGCTGCCCTTGATGGTGCGGACCTGGGTGCGGTAGTCGACGTGGACCAGGCCGAACCGCTTGTCGTAGCCGTACGCCCACTCGAAGTTGTCCAGCAGCGACCAGGCGAAGTAGCCGGCCAGCGGGGCGCCCTTGCGGGCGGCGGAGGCGCAGGCGGCGAGGTGGCGCTCCAGGTAGTCCTGGCGCTCCGGGTCGTCGACGCTGCCGTCGGGGCGGACCACGTCCGGGAAGGCGGAGCCGTTCTCGGTGACGTAGATCTTCCGGGCTCCGTACTCCTCGGTGAGCCTCAGCAGCAGCGTCTCGATGCCGGAGGCGTCGATCTCCCAGTCCATACCGGTGCGCGGGACACCCTCACGGCGGACGGAACGGGCGTACGGAGCGGGCCCCTCGGGGTCGTCGGCGACGTACGCGGGGAAGTAGTAGTTCAGGCCGAGCCAGTCGAGCGGGGCCGCGATGGTGGCCAAGTCAGCGTCGTCGACCGGGAGTTCGACGCCGTAGGTCTCCACCATGTCGGCGGGGAAGCCGCGGCCGTGCACCGGGTCGAGCCACCAGCGGTTGACGTGGCCGTCGTGCCGGCGGGCCGCCGCCAGGTCCTCGGGGCGGTCGCCGGCCGGGTACACGGTGGAGAGGTTGTTGACGATGCCGACCTGCGCGCCGGGGGCGGCGGCACGGATCGCCTGGGTGGCGAGGCCATGGCCGAGGAGCAGGTGGCAGGAGGCGCGGACGGCGGCGGTGAGGTCGGTCCAGCCCGGCGCCATCGTGCCCTCGAGATGGCCGATCCAGGCCGAGCAGGACGGCTCGTTGAGGGTGGCCCAGAGCTTGACGCGGTCGCCGAGGCGTTCGGCGACGACGGAGGCGTACTCCGCGAACGCCAGGGCGGTGTCCCGCTCGGGCCAGCCGCCACGGTCCTGGAGCGCCTGCGGCAGGTCCCAGTGGTAGAGCGTGACGGACGGGGTGATGCCCGCCTCCAGCAGCGCGTCCACCAGCTCGTCGTAGAAGGCGAGTCCCTTCGGGTTCACCGCGCCGGTGCCGCCGGGCACCACCCGGGGCCAGGCCACGGACAACCGGTAGGCGTTGACGCCGAGTTGCCGCATGAGACCGATGTCCCCGCGCCAGCGGTGGTAGTGGTCGCAGGCGACGTCGCCGTTGTCACCGTTCGCGATCTTCCCCGGGGTGTGCGAGAAGGTGTCCCAGATCGAGGGCGAACGGCCGTCCTCGGCGACGGCCCCCTCGATCTGGTACGCCGCTGTGGCCGTTCCCCACAGGAAGTCGTGCGGGAGGGCTGCGAGGTCGATGGCTTCGGACACGGAAGTCCCTTCGGGATCAGGGGTGGGGGTCACTTGACGGCGCCTGCCGTCAGACCCGCGACGAGATAGCGCTGCAGCAGCAGGAAGCCGGCCACCACGGGCACGCTGACGACCAGCGAGGCGGCCATGATCTGGTTCCAGTAGACGTCGTACAGGGTGGAGTAGCCCTGGAGGCCGACGGCGAGGGTGCGGGTGTTGTCGTTGGTCATGACCGAGGCGAAGAGCACCTCTCCCCAGGCGGTCATGAAGGCGTAGACGGCGACCGCGACGATGCCCGGGATCGCGGCCGGCACGACGATCCGGAACAGCGCGCCGAACGGGCCGCAGCCGTCCACGAGCGCCGCCTCGTCCAGGTCGCGCGGCACCGAGTCGAAGTAGCCGATCAGCATCCAGATGGAGAACGGCAGCGAGAAGGTGAGGTAGGTCAGGATCAGCCCGCCGCGGGAGCCGAACAGGGCGATGCCGGTGGCGTTGCCGATGTTGACGTAGATCAGGAACAGCGGGAGCAGGAAGAGGATGCCCGGGAGCATCTGCGTGGACAGCACGGTGACCGTGAACACGCGCTTGCCGCGGAATTCGTAGCGGCTGACGGCGTAGGCCGCGAACACGGCGATGACCACCGAGCAGACCGTGGCCGCGCCCGCCACGATCAGCGAGTTCATGAAGTACTTCGCGAGCGGCACGGTCGACCAGATGTCGATGTACGGCCGGATGGTCAGCTCGCTGGGCAGCCAGCGGAACTTGCCGGTGACGTCGGAGAGCGGCTTCAGCGAGCTGGAGATCATCACGTACACCGGGAGCAGCACGAACCCGGCGAGCAGGGTGAGGAACACCCGGCGCGACCACACGAAGGAACGCGGGGGCGCCATCGGCGAGGTGCGCGGGGGCACGAGCGACAGGTCACGCATGGGAGGCCCTCCGCCCGCGCGAGGTCAGCAGCAGGTATCCGCCCGTCACGACGAGCAGGAACAGCAGCAGCAGGACGGACATGGCCGAGCCGGTGCCGAAGTTCCAGGCGACGAAGGAGGACTGGTAGATGTGCACCGAGATGAGGTCGGCGGCCTCGGGAGCGGCCTTGCCGAACAGCACGTAGGGCGTGTTGAAGTCGTTGAACGTCCACAGGAACAGCACCAGGATCAACACCTGGTTGACCGGACGCAGCGACGGCAGGGTGATGCGGCGGATCTGCTGCCACACCCCCGCGCCGTCCAGCGCGGCGGCCTCGTACAGCTCCCGGGGGATGTTCTGCAGCCCGGCCGTCACGATGAGGAACGCGAACGGCCAGCCCTTCCACACGGACACGGTGAGCAGGGCGTAGAAGCTGTTGTCGCCGATGAGCCAGAAGGACGGCTTGTCGGTGAGGTGCAGCTGGTCGTGCAGCACGTGGTTCACCAGGCCGTTGTCGTGCTGGAACATGAACACCCAGGTGATGACGGCCGCGTAGACGGGCAGCGCGTACGGCACCAGGAACAGGGCGCGCAGCAGGCCGCGGCCCCGGAAGGTGCCCTGCATGTAGACGGCGGCGGCCGTGCCGATCAGCCAGCACAGGCCCACCGACAGCACGGTGAAGCCGACGGTGATGCCGAAGGACTGGAGCAGTGCCTTGCCGACGGGGGCGTCGAAGTCGACCGACACCTTGTAGTTGTCGAAGCCGTTCCAGGGGGCGGTGCCCCAGTCGCGGATGTAGAACTGGGTGAGCTGCTTGAAGCTCATCACGATGCCGATCGCCATCGGCACCAGGTGGACGAGGAGTTCGAGGAGCAGGGCGGGGAGCAGGAGCAGGTACGGCAGCGAGACGCGTCTGATCCGCCCGGTGCGGCGGCGGGGTTCGCGCGCCGCACCGGGGGAGGTCTCACGCACCGGTTCCTTCAGGGCGGTGGAGGTCATCGTGGTCACGCCGCCGGCATCTGCTGCTGGGCCTTCTCCAGCTTCGCCTTGACCGAGTCGGTGGTGACGGCGCGTCCGGCGGCGGCGTCGGCGAACAGCTCCTTGACGGCCGTACCGACCGCCGTCTCGAACTGCGACTCGGACGCCACCTGCGGCAGCGCGGCGGCGCTCTTGGCGAGGGTGTCCTTCAGCACGGCGGTGCCCGGCGCGTTGAACGCCGCGTCGCCCTGGGCGGCCTTGACCGGCGGGATGGAGCTGTACGCCGTGTTCAGGATCTTCTGCTCGGCGTCGGAGGTCATGAACTTCACGAACTTCGTGGCACCGTCGACGTTGTGCGTGTTCTTGAAGACGGCGATGTTGATGCCCATGACCGCCGAGTTGACCTGGGTGCCGGCGCCGGGCGTCCCGGAGATCACCGGTACCGGCGCGACGCCGTAGGTGTCCTCGCTCATTCCCTGGGACTTGAGGTTGGCGGTGGCGGACTGCCACAGCAGCATCGCCTGCTTGCCCTTGGCGAAGTCGCTGACGGACTGGTTCTGCGCGTACTCGGCGTCGCCGGCCGGGATGACCTTGTCCTTGGCCATCAGGTCGACGTAGCTCTTCACCGCCTCGACGACCTTGGGGTTGGTGAAGTCGGGCTTGCCGTCGGCGGTGAAGAAGTCGGCGCCGTGCTGCTTGGCGAAGACGAAGACGTGGTGGACGTTCTCCGACAGGTTCGCGCCCTCGGCGCCGAGCACGGACTTGCCCTTGGCGTTGATCTTCTTGCCGTCGGCGATCAGCTCGTCCCAGGTGGCCGGGGGCTTGCTGATCCCGGCGTCGGCGAAGATCTTCTTGTTGTAGTAGAGGGCGTACGCCATCGAGTACAGGGGGACGGCGGCCGGGTCCTTGCCCTGGGCGCCGGTCGAGCCCAGAGCGGTGTCGGAGAAGCGCTCCTTGCCGCCTATCTTGGCGAAGTTCTTCTCGTCCCACGACAGCAGCCCGCCGGTCGCCTGGAGGGAGGCGCTCCAGGTGTTGCCGATGTTCAGCACGTCCGGGCCCTGGCCGGAGGTGGTCGCGGTCAGGATCCGGTTGAGCAGATCCGACCAGGGCACGACCTCCAGCTTCACCTTGATGCCGGTCTGCTTCTCGAACTTGTCGAGCTCCGGCTGGAGGACCTTCTTGTCCACGGCGACACTGGCGCCCTGGTTGGAAGCCCAGTACGTCAGCGTCTTGGGTGAGTCGTTCGACCCGCCGTTGGTGGACGATCCGCCTCCGCAGGCCGTGGCCGCGAGGGCGAGAGACAGGGTGACGGCGCCTACGGCCGCGGCTCGGATGCTGCGCATGGCTCCCGGGTCCCTTCGGGGATTGCACTCATGACTTAATTTAGGACGTGAGTTAACCGGCCGGAGAAGCGATCGTCAAGGGATTCGACAGAACAAACGGGCCGGGCGGAAGAGGCGCGCACAGCCCTTCACCGCGGCGGACGACCAGGTGCGGTACACGCGCGGGGCGGAGTTCACGTGCGGACTGTTGCCATGGACAGCGGTGAACGGGCAACCTGTCGCAGGCTCCTGACATACGCTCAGTCCCGGCCCGTCACGCGAAGGGATCGTTGTGCGTCGACTGACGAAGATGTGGAGGGCGGTCCTGACGGCCGTCCTGCTCCCCGCGACCGTCCTGATCTGCTCCAGCCCGGCCCACGCCGCCGTCACGGTCACCACCTCGGCCGTCTTCAACGACCCCTCGGGCACCACCGCCGACCAGAACCGGATCCGCGACTACATCGTCAGCCTGATCAACGCCACCCCCGCCGGGGAGTCGATCACGGCCGCGGCCTACACGTTCACCGACGACACGGCCGCCCAGGCGCTGGTGAACGCGAAGGCGCGAGGCGTCAAGGTCCGCATCATCGTGGACGACACCACCACCACCATGAGCGGGGGCGAGTACGCCACCCTGAGAGACGGCCTGGGCACCGACCGCACCCAGTCGTCGTGGGTGATGGCCTGCCCCAGCGCCCGCGGCTGCATCGGGACCCGGGAGCTCACCTCCGGCGATCCGGCGATCAACCACAACAAGTTCTGGCTGTTCTCCAACGTGGGCGGCGCCGGCAACGTGGTGGTGCAGACCTCGCACAACATGACCACGTCGCAGCGCACCACCTACTTCAACAACGCCGTGACGATCCCGGACTCCGGCCTGTACGGCATCTACCAGTCGTACTTCTCGGACCTGCTGTCCTACGGCTCCTCCTCGTCGGGCAACAGCGACTACTACAAGACGCCGGCCAGCTCCACCGGCCCGTACAAGGCGTACTTCTTCCCGCGCCACGAGGCGTCCGGCACGTCGTGGAACAACGACGCGAGCACCGACACCGTCAAGCTGATCCTGGACAACGTCAGCTGCTCCGGAGGCACCCAGATCCGCGTCGGCATGAACCTCTTCAGCCGTGACGAGGTCGCCAAGAAGCTGGTCAGCCTGGTGAACTCGGGGTGCTCGGTCTACCTCGCGGCCGACGGCGCGCCGGGTTCCATGAGCCAGACCGTGACGGACACCCTCTACGGCAAGCTGACCAAGCGGGTGGAGTGCTACGAGAACAGCCCCGACGGCACCTACAAGATCGGGGTGCACTCCAAGTACCTGCTGATCCAGGGAACGTACGACGGGGTCGCCAACCGCAAGCTGGTGTGGACCGGAAGCCACAACTACACCTACTCCGCCCTGCGGGCCAACGACGAGACGCTGCTGAAGATCGACAACGCGGCGATCTACGACCAGTTCAAGGCCAACCACGACACGCTGATGGCCTACTGCGCGGGGAGCTGAACCAGCACGGACCAGTTACCGTCGGCCGGCCCACGCGGGGGTCCGGCCGGCGGTGCCGGACATCGCTGCGTCGACTATGTGAGGAACAGCCGTTGATTCGGCCTACACCGTTGGGCGGGTGACCGGCGTGGCCCTACGCCACATGCCCGGCAGGCCGGCGTACCAGTCCGTGGTGTCTCCTTCGGCTGGGTCCGGTAATCATGGCCGCGCCGATGGCGGTTCCCTCCGCCACAGGGCAGGCGGGGGCAACGATCCATGGAACCTCGCCCTCACCGAAGTCGTCGGGCCGGCCCCACACCGCCTTCCACCGCGAGACGCCGGACGGCACCGATCCAGCGCTCACCCGCTCACCGCTGAGTCGCTGATCCGAACGCGCAACGACGCGGCATCCAGCCCGGCCGGGCACTGGTGGACCAGCCAGACGGACAAGGTGTGACTGGCACCCAGGTGTCGGCGGCCATGGACGAGACCCATCGGTTGCCGACACCTACCGCAGCGGTGGAACGAGTTACCGACGCACCCGCGAATTGGCCGTCAGAGCTCAGAGGCTGGTCAAAGTCCCCCCGTCACCACGCCCTGCGGCTCGCCGTTGACCGTTACGGCCGGATCGGCCTCCACCATCCGCACAGACATGTCGATCGGTGCCGGGCGGGCGTTGGCTGACTCGGCTGCCGAGAGCTGTCGGACGTTGGAGGAGCCGTCGGCGAACGGGCGGACGGTGTGGGCCAAGAGGCGCGTCAGTTCATCCTCGAGGCCGTGCTGCAGAGGGGTGCCGTCGGGACCGAAGGAGTCGATCTCACGCTCGACGAGTTGCTTGCCGGTGGCTGCGTGGGTGGCGGTGAACCGCAGAATGCCGCTCTCGTTGTAGCGGAACTTGATCTCGATCTTGTTCCGGCGGATGTCCTGTTCGCGGGTCGGGAGATCCACCTCGATGTTGGCCAGCGGGAAGGCACGGTCGCTGTCGGCCGGGTAGCCGACCTCCCCCTCGATCACCGGCACGCGCACGAAGGAGGCGCCCGGCGTGTCCGGGTAGAAGTTGGCCGAACCCTCCGCGGGCAGGGTGGCGTTGCGTCGGATGATGGCGCGGAAGCCCTTCTGTTCCCCCGCGCTCACGGCCGTGCCCAGGTCGTAGCTGGTCACCAGGGAGAAGTCGCTGTCGTCGCCGAGTTCACCGTCGAGGGAGGCCGCGTAGATGGCTGCGCCTCGGGCGACGGCGGTCATGGGCCGGCAGAGGCCGCTGTCGACGATGCGGTCATGACCGAGGAGCTCCCCCAGGGCGTGACGCACCTGGGGGATCTGCGAGGTGCCGCCGATCATCAGGACGGAGTCGATGTCCTCCGGTGTGATGGCCAGGTCTGCCAGGGCCTGCTGGACCGGCTCCAGGGCGCGGGTGACGAGCGGGGTGATCGCCTCGGTGTACTCGGCCGCGGTGATCCTGACCTCACGCCTCGAGATCGAGGGTGCGAGGCCGACCGGGAGGTCGAAGAAGATCGCGCCGTCCGTCGCCACGGAGGACAGGGCGATCTTCGTCAGCTCGACCGCCCGGCGCCACCGGCGTCGTTCGGCCTTGGTGAGCCGGCCCGCGGTCAGGCCGATCTTCTGCTGGATCAGCTGGGCCAGCGCGTTGTCGAATTCCAGGCCTCCGAGAGCGGTGATGCCGCGGGAGGTCTGCTCCTCGAAGAGGCCGTCGTCGTATTCGAGCACGGTGACGTCGATGGTGCCACCGCCCCAGTCGAAGACGAGGAAACGGCCCGGGATCGGGACGTCGTGGGCGTACGAGATAGCCGCCGCGGTGGGCTCGTTGAGCAGGGCCCGGACCTTCACTCCGCCGAGCGCCGCTGCGGCGCGGGTGCGGTAGCGGGCGCCGCCCGTGGCGTTGGCGGGGACGGTGACGACCGCGTCGGAGAGGTCGAGCAGCTGGGCGGAGACGCCTTCCTTCATCCGGCTGAAGAGGGAGGCGGCCGCGACCGTACTGTGGAACTTCTCCGAGCCCACCCAGACGTGGTGTTCCTCCAGCTGGGCTGCGACCTCGAGGCCGTCGACGTCGCCGTCCTTCTCGGCACCGGAGCGGGTGCCGAGCATGCGCTTCACGGCGTCGAGCGGTTCACTGGTGCCGGTCTTCGCCTCCCAGCCGAAGCAGAGGGTGCGCTGGAGGTCGCGGACGGACAGCACGGAGGGGAAGAGCTGCTCGAACTCCGACATCTGCCACTGGGCGGGCACGTTGTCGCCGTCGACCGGCAGCACTTCGGTGGTGTGCCCGTTCCAATGGGCCACCACCGAGTTGCTGGTGCCGAAGTCGATACCGAAAGTCATCGCGTTCCCCTTTGCTTCGTTCGGCGGTCCCCGTTTCCTCCAGTGCGGGAACGTGGCCCGTCGTTCCGCCGCCCGTTGCCCCCCTGCTGCTGCTTCTGGGGCTCCTGACCCCGGTGGTGCTTCTTCCTCTCCTGCTGTGCAGGAGCCTCCTTCTCCGGCTGCTTCTTCTCAGCTTCGCCGTGGGTGGCTCTGCGCCTCTGCCGACGCGTCATCTCCTCGGCTGGGACCTTGGCAACGGCCCGCAGCCAGCCACGTTCGACAAGCTTCCCGGACTCCTTGTCGATGTAGGCCGGCGCGACGAGTTCGAAGGTGACCGGGCCTTTCTGCGCCACACCTGGCTGGTCCTCCACGACGTTGAACAGCGACTGATCGCCGGTGTCACCGACGATCTGCAGACCGGCCTTGGCCGCCTCGTGGTCGAGGCGGGTCAGCATCGCCCTCAAGGTCTTCGCGTCCAGCGCCTGCCGGTGCAGGACGGCCAGCTGGGCCAGGTGCATCTGACGCGTGCGGATGCTCTCCAGCACGCCCTTGCGTACCGCTTCGGTGAACTGAGGAAGCACTCGCCGCATGAGCTCGGCTCGGAACGCGGAGACCAGATCGGTCTGAGTCTCCTTGTCGGCCAGCGCAGCGCCCAGTTTTTCCGTCGCTTCCTCCAGCTCCCTTTCCACCACGGGCAGGAGCGTGTCGTTGACCGACTTCAGGATCGCGGCGGCGTCCAGGGTCCCCGGCGTGAACTCGGGCAAGTGACTCTCGGTGAATCGCCAGGGAGCAGTCTCGGCCGCCCTGCGCTCACCACGACTCCGCACGCTTCCGCTGTTCGGCCCACGCCCCCGGTTCTGCCGGGATCCCTCACGGGGGCCGGAACCACTGTCGCCTTTACCGGCGCTGTTGCTCACGATGTGCTGCTCTCTGGGTTTTCAAGGGCTGCGGTGTCTTCAGCAGCCGACGAGAGGCGTTCTGCCGCCTTGGTGATTATTTCTCGGGCCGCCTCGCTGCGGGACCACGCACGGTCACTGTACGAAGCCGGCTCGGTGAGCCTCCGCAGAGGCTCGGGCGGGAGTTCCAGCCGGTGGCTCGTGCCGGTGGGATCCTTCCAGCGGTGCGGGGCGAGCGGGACGGCGAACGAGGGTACTTCCTGCTGCTCCCGCTCAGCCTTCTCGATCACGTCCTTGGCTCGGTTGATCCGGACGCGGCCGGTGTCGTCGAGTTCCTTCCTCAGGGCTCGCCAGGCCTTCTTCCAGTCGGCCGCCTCGTCGGGCACACCAAGCACCAGATAGGGGTTGAGCGGCTGGTCGCGTTCTCCGAGAGCCCGGTCTTCCAGGAAGTCCCGGTTCTTCCGCAGCGTGGCCACGGCACTTCCGCCGAGCTGGTCCCGCACCGGGGGACGGCCTTCGGCGTCCTGCTCCAGGAGTTTGAGGGACTCCGCCATTTCCCGGCCGGCGCGCAGGTAGGCCTGAACGTTCTGAGCCTCCCAGCGCACCGGCTGCGAGTGGTACCGGAGCTTCGCGGCCATGGTGAGCGCCGCCTTCCTCCGCTGCTCCGCTGTCTCGTCGTCCCCATGGAGGAGGGCACGGTGCATCTGCCGCACGGCCCTGATCAGGGTCCGCACGCCGATCCAGCCGTTGAACCTCTTGTTGTTCGCGCTGTGCACGCGAGGGTGAATCCGCTCCAGGAGAACCCACAGCCGCTCGTCGGCGACGAGGTCGTCCGGGGCCTCTGCGGTCCGTCGCACCTCACGCAGCGCGTCCAGGAGCTTCTGCGTCTGTGGCAGGAGATCGGTCCACTCCTCGGCGATGGCCTTGGCATCGTTGGCCTGCAGCCTCACCAGCAGACGCCAGTCCTGCGGCCAGTCACGGCCGGGTTCGGTTCCCGGGCCGGCCTCCCGGCGCTCCCGTTCCAGGGGCCAGGCCAACAGGTCCATCTCCTCGTCGGTGAGGGACGCCGGGTCCAGGCGGGCGCGGAAGTAGGCGGCACGGGAGGTGCCGTCGCGTTCGGGGACCGCGCCGATCCACTCCTCGTCGATGTAGTCGTCGAGAAGCGGCCGGGGAAGCTTCGCCAGAAGCGCCCTCTGCCTTTGGGCCGGCAGGTTGGTCTCCATCAGGCGACGATCGTCCTGGTAGATCTCCCACATGCTGCCCGGCTCCCCCAGGAGTGGCAGCGGCTTGTCCGCCAGCAGAGCGCGGGCGCGGTCATCGAGCCGACCGTCGAAGACGTCCAGCCCGTGGTCCTGTGCCATGACGAGCAGCGAGACACCCTTGACCGGGTCGTCCTGGCGGGACGCCGCATCGGCCGCGGCCCGCGCCAGCTTCCGAGCGGAGAGCGTCCCAGTCCCCTCCTTCAGCGCGTCGGGCAGCGTGAGTTCGGCGAAGGTGCGGGCGCGCTCCCAGGCATGCCGGTCGGTGAAGCCCTCCGGGAACGGCTGGGGCATGGCCGGTTCCGGCTCCGGCTGCTTCTGCGCCGGAACGACAGGAGCGGGGCCGCCGGTGGTTTCCGCGCCCTGCGGGGCCTTGCCGCCGATCCGGCCCTGGGCGCGGGCCTGGCGGAGCGCGAGGCGGCGGGCGATCTCGCGCTGCCGCAGCTCCTCCAGACGCCCCTGCTCGTCCTGGCCCGCGCCCAGCGGGATTCCTGCCGTCACTGGACTTCCTCCGCGAAGATGTGCACCTGCTCGATCACCGCGGCAGGGGTCCGGTCCAGGCTGTAGGAGTCGGCGAAGGCGATCCTGGGGGCGAGTCCACCGGCACGGACCTCGTCACGCAGGGCCTGGAGCCGTTCGTTCGCGCACGCGTCGACGGCGGACTCCAGCGGATGCTTGACGGCGACCGCGACGGGCTCGCCGGTGAAGTCCGAGGTGAAGAGCGCCACCGGTCCGGCAGCCGTCTCCTTGAGGCTGACGGTGGGTTCCTCATCCGCCCAACCCCTGAGCAGGACGGCGTGCTCGTCCGGATCGATCCGTAGTTTCCGGCCGCGCAGGGCCTCGACCAGATCGCGGGCGAGCCGCCAGTCGTAGAGGGGGTGCAGGCGCATGTTGGAGTAGTCACGCAGGCAGGCGTAGCAGGAGCTACGGCAGTTGTGCGCGTGCTGGTCGGCCTCCAGGTCGCGCACGTACCGGTCGACCGCCTGGAGGAATTCCTCGATGTGTTCCTCCGAACCGAGGTGGGTGCTGAAGCCTGCACCGTTGTCGAGGCTGTCGGCAAGGTAGGCCATGACGGGAGCGGCCACCGGCGCGTCCGAGCCGTGGATGCCGCTGAGGAGTTCCTCGGGTTGCACGTCCAAGTGCGGGGCGGCGGCGCGGCGCAGCAGGGCCGCCAGTGAGTACCAGGCGGCGCGCCGGCCGTGGTAGGCCTCGGGAAAGCCGTCGATCTGCTGGGACTTCGAGATGTCGAAGCGGAGGCCCCGGTGCGTGTCGAGGGCGCCCTTGGCCCCGATGAAGAGCATGTCGGTGTGCTGGGTGGCACCCAGGGCGATCTCCAGGTCGGATTCCGCCTTGGGATGGTCCAGAGCGACATAGCCGCCCCACGGGCCGGTGTTCTTGACGAAGCGGAAGAGCTTTCCGGCATTGGTGTTGACGATGTAGCGGTCGCCGCTGCCGGTGTGGACGACCATCCAGTCGTCAGCGGCGCGGTGGATGCGCGGAGCGGTCTTTTCCAGGTCGGTGGCGGTCCGTGCGCTCGTGGCGTTGGAGCCGAGCTCCCGGTAGCCGTCGTAGTCCCGTGCCTCGCGGGCAGCCCGAAAACCTGCGGGCTCCCGGAAGGGGACGGCCCTGTAGTACTTACTCTCCGCGCCGCAGGCGGGGCAGATGCCGGCGCTCCCGGTTTCCGGGTCGACAACAGCCTGGGGGTCCACATGGGAGCAGATCCGGCACATGGCGACCAGCTGTTCCGGTCCGAACGGGTCCTCGGCGGTCTGTACTCCGCGACCACTCGGGACGAGGGAGACCACTCCCATGGAACGGAGCAGACGGCCGTCCTGCGGGGTTTCGCTGCCCGGTGCGAACTTGCTGAGGGCGACGGCCAGGTCGCGGTTGACGGAGTCGGCCGGCGGCCAGGGGAAGGTCTTCTGCGGGATGCTGCGGTAGAGAAGGCGGGAGCGCGTCGGAAAGCCGAACATGGGCAGGAGACCCGCCTCTGCCAGACGCTGGCTGAGGTCGGAGTGGCCGACCGTCCGGGCTGCCACCTCGTCGACCTGGCCCAGGAGTTCATCGATGGCGGCCACCGGATCGATGGCGGCGATGCTTTGCGGTGTTCCGGCCCGGAGGGCGGCGGCAGCGGCTCTGATGCGGTCCGGGTGCTCGGCGGTCCAGCGGCGGACGGCACCGCGATGCGTCGGCCAGTCGGTGGCGAGGCCGAACTGTCCGTGCACGTTGGTCGTCATGTCCGGCCCCTTCCGGCGGTCCTCCGGCTGCAGGGGCTCGAAAGCCTGGCGCAGCACCTCTCCCAGCAGGACCCGCCGGAAGACCGAGGCCATGCCGAGGACCAGGTAGGGCGGCGGAGTGGGATCGTTGGTGATGGCTTCCGGGCGGGCGAAGTAGTGCTCGTCGTGGCTGCGGCCGCGGCAGACGGTGAGAGCCACGGCGACGGGGCTGTTGCGTCGGCCCGCACGCCCCACGCGCTGCTGGTAGTTGAAGCGGGTGGGCGGCATGTTGGCCATGATCACGGTGTTGAGGGGGCCGATGTCGACACCGGCCTCCATGGTCGTGGTGACGGAGAGCAGCTCCAGGCCGTCCGCCTGCGGGACGTCGTTGTCGCCGAGGAAGACGTCCTGGAAGAGGCTCTGCCGACGCTGGGCCTCCAGCCGGTCCGTCTGGCCGGTCAGCTCGGCGGTGCGCAGCGGGAAGTCACCGGTGCGATGGGCGGCCTTCCACGCGTAGTAGTCGTCTTCGAGGACTCCGCTGTACTGCTGGGGCACGGCGGGTAGCGGGATCAGGCATTTGGTGCACAGCCCCGCGCCCGGGTGAAGGTGGGGCCGATGGCAGGAACGGCACGTCCAGGTCTTGTTCACGCCGGGGCGGAGCGCCACCTTCTCCGGCTTGATGACGTAGTCGACCACGGCGTCCTTCCAGACGCCGAGCACCCGGTCCTCGATCGTCTGCACATCGGTGCCCTGACGTTCGGCGACCTGCTTCCAGAAGCGCTTCAGTGGCGCAGGCGGCCTCTGCAGAGAGGCGCGTATCCGGGTGAAGCGCCGCATCAAGCCGAGAACCCGCAGGCTGGCACGCGCCACGGCCTGATCGCTGTCCGGATCGATCTCCAGCGGCGAGCGGTCGTCGCGCAGGCAGAGCCAGCCGAGTCCGAGCGATTCGAAGTCACGGCCGCCGCCGGAAAAGAGGCTTCCGATGGTCTCGAGGCGGAGACGGGAACGGATGCGGTTGAGGAGTTCCTCCTGCGCCTGGGTCTCCACCACCGCTTCCCGGTCACGCTCCCAGTTGTAGAGGGCGGTCCAGGGCTGTCCGGCCGATGTCTGCTGGAGCGAGGCCGCGGGACCGGCGGGGTTGGTGCCGTACTTCAGCAGCATGCCCTCCAGGTCGGAGGCGAGGTCGTCCAGGGAGGGCAGTTCGGAGAACTTCCGCTCCAGGTCGGGCAGGAGTTGCGGTTCCGCGTCGAGGTCGTCGGCGAGGATCGCCTTCAGGCGCCCCCAGTCCACCGGGTTGCGGTCCCGCAGCCGTTCCATGGCGGAACGGGCACCGGCACGGTCGACGGCTTCCCCGGCATAGTGGGCCTTCACCAGTTGAAGGTCTCCGAACGGATCCCCCTGGTTCTCGACTGCCCGGGCGCTGAGCAGGCGCAGGAGGTCCTGGTAATGGCGCAGGGCAAGACCGCTGGCGAGCTCGGAGGCGTCGTCACGGCTGTCGGAGAAGGCGATCGCCTTGCGCCGGCCGTCGGGGAGGTGGCCGAGGGCTTCGGTCACCAGCACCTGGTTGATCTTGTAGAAACCGGTGCGCATCCGCCGGACCGGCGCGTTGCGCAGCCGGTCGGGAGATTCCAGCGGGATGAAACGGCCGTCCCGGTCGTACTTGATCTCCCAGTCGTCACCGCAGGCGGGGCAACGGGTGGGGAAGGCCTGCAGTCGGGCCGGGTCGTAGGCCGGCTTCCTGGCCTCCTTGTCCAGGGGCACGGAGATGTGGAACGACCATCCGGTGTGCTGGACGTCCCGGTTCTCCAGTCGGCCGGTGGCGGGCTGGTAGGCGCTGCGGCGGAACTCGAACTCGACCTGGGGGCCGCCGTCGGACAGGCCCGCGTGCCAGCCGGGGTCGTCGAGGCCAAGGCTTTTGGTGCGCGGCCAGTACACGACGTAGTTCGCCGCCGTAGGGGCGCCACTGGCCTCGTCGGGGAGCAGGTCCAGGTCCGGGAAGTCGGTGTGGAGGGCACCGGTGAACTTGCGCCGCCGGGTGTCCTTGGGGCTCGCGTACCCGCCGAGCATGAGGTCACCACAAGCCTGGCAGGACAGAAGCTCCAGTACGCGGGCGCCGCAGGTGCAGCGGGAGGTGGGCTCGGCGAAGAGCCGGCCGACCCGCCGTTCGGAACCGTGCTCCACGGGGATGTCGGGACAGTTCGGGTCGGAGCAGGCCCAGATGCCCTCGATGTTGCGGAAGAAGAAGTGGGCGCGGAGCTGGGGAAGTTCGGGGTCCTGTGCCGAGCCGAGTATGCGCAGAGCACCGTGGAGCGCGTCCTTGCGCTGTTCCTCGGGGACGTCCGGGAAGAGGTTCTTCGCCAGGTCGGGGACGGGCAGGGCGCGGGGCTCGCCGCCCGGAGTGAGTGCGCGCTGGAGTGCCGGGCCGAGGCCAGTATCCCGGGCCAGGGCGACGGCTTCGTCCTGGGTGACGGGGCCCTCGGCGGCCTGCGCGAGGCGTTCGGCGTGTGCGGCCAGGTCGCCCTCGCCGTGGATCTCCTTGGTCTTTCCGGGAATGATCACGCGCCGGGAGCCGGGCAGGGCGAAGAACCCGTCGAGGAACTCGTCGTCCCGGCCGGCCTCCAGGGAGGCGGAGGCGGCGAGCACACGCAGCTTCTCGGGGCTCTTGTCGAGGCCGAGGCGGTGGCGGAGGTTGCGCAACAGGTAGGCCACCTCGGTGCCGGCCGTGCCGCGGTACATGTGGAGCTCGTCGAGGATCAGGGTGAAGCGGGCGTCCGGGGTCTCCTCCAGCCACTTCCTCGTGGCGCGGAAGATGTGCTCCTCCTGCTTGCGGAGCAGCATGATGTTCAGCATCGAGTAGTTGGTGACCATGATGTCCGGCGGCGCGGCCTGCATGTCCCAGCGGACATGCATCTCCGCTCCGCCAAGGCGCGGGATGAAGGGCCGCAGCTCCTCGTCGAGCTTCTCGTCGGCCTTGCGCTGCCGTTCCTGGACCTCCCGCAGGTACCGCCGGAGACGGAAGTTGGCCGGCTCGGAATCGGGGCTGCCGGAGACAGGGGTGGCTCCGGTGTAGCGGCCGAAGTAGAAGCGGTGTCCGTTGCGCTTGCGGTCCAGCCATGCGTGGGCCTCGCGACTGTCCAGCGACTTCCGGAGCCGGACCAGTTGGTCGTCGGCGAGGGCGTTGGTGGGATACAGAATCAGCACCCGCATGGCGGCGGGATGCCCGTGCTCGTCCTGTCGGCTGGGCATGTATGCCCCGTCTCCCTGCCACCATTCCCGCTGCACCGCACGGGTGCCCGGCCAGTGGGCGGACTCGGCGACCAGGTCGGCGAGGACGGGCAGCAGGAAGGACTCGGTCTTGCCGGAACCGGTGCCTGCGGTGACCACGAAGTCCTTGCCCTCGCAGGCGGCGACCAGAGCGTCGTGCTGATGCTGGTAGAGGCTGGTCACGCCGTCGGGGAGCGTGAACCGGGCGAACTCGGCCGCATCGGGGTGCGCCCCTGCTTCGGCGAAGGAGTCCGCGACGCCGACGCCCCGGGAGGCGTACTGCGGGCGCAGCTCGATCAGCGGGTCACGCCAGGCCCCGTTGTCACGGTCCAGGAGGTTGCGCCGTTCCTCCATGACGGAACGATCATCGACGCCGAACGGGGTGTCGTAGTACCGGAAGAGGGCGCTGCGCAGGTCGTCGAACGTACCGATGACGTCCTGGACGTCAGCGTTGGTCATCGCCGCTGTCTGCTGGTCGACGCTCACTTGGTCCTCCCGCCGGTGGCCGCCACCGGTCGCGGCGCGATCTCCAGGTTCTGATGCAGCGAGGCCGCTAGCGCCTCGGCGAGCGCCCTGGGCACGTTGTCGTATGCACGGGTCCGCGTCTGCTTGCCCACCGAGGGCGGGAAGCCGCTGCACAGGACGGCCGCGCGCTCGTGCAGTGCGGGCAGGGGTGCGTAGCGGTCGACGAGGAGCCGGCCGATGCCGGCACGGCCCTTGCCGGATTCCGGCAGCCATCGCATCACGCCGATACGGTGGCGGGCGAGTTCGAGGTAGATGCTCGTCTCGCGTTCCACCGCGTGGAAGACGCCGTTGCGGCGGACGCGGGTCAGGCGTGCGTAGTCGGCTCCGCGCCACCGGTACAGGCCGTCCTCGTCATCCCTGTCCACGGGGACGAACCGCTGGAGCCGCAGGTCGTACTTCTCCAGCGTGTTGGTGGTGCTCCCACCGGGCGGTGCGGCCTCGGGGCCCAGCTCCGCCCGCGGGATCAGCTCCGTCAGCTGCTGGGCGGCACACGGCACATAACGCGCCCCGAGGAACTGCGCGGTCACCTGTAGGGTCCGCAGGTCCTCGTACTGAACGAGAAGGGTGTCGGGCAGTGGTGCCTCACCGGCCTCCGGCCGGTGAGGCACGGTGATCAGCTCCATCCATTCCTGTGCCGCTTCCTCGACGCGCGTGCTGATCTGCGCGGTGCGCGCACCGGTCAGCAGAGCGAGGCCGTCGGCGTGCGGCAGCCGGGTCAGCACCGGCGGGGCCACCGACCAGCGGTCGGCGCGCAGGTCCACGTCGATGAAGCCCAGGGCGGCAGCCTTGCGCATCCAGTCCCAGTCGGCGTACTCCTTCAGGTCCAGGCCCCATGCTTGGGCCTGGCTGCGGACCCCGTCACGCAGTGCGGACGCCTTGCCGCTGCGGCTCTCGCTCAGCCAGCGCAGGAGGATCCCACCGAACTCGGTGCTGCTCGTCAGTCCCGTCATCGGTCCAGTTCCTTCGCGGCCTGCACGTACTCGGCCCACGAGGGCTCGACGGACGCCTGGTGGGCGTTGAGGACGGCGCGGGCCCACGCCCGCGGGTTGCCGGCACTCTTCGGCTTCGGTGTTCCGGGGTTCACCGGGCGGCCCTTCCAGCGTCCGCTACGGCGTTCCAGGAGCCAGCCGCCGATGCCCTGGAACTCGGCCTCGAAGCGGAGCGGGGCGGGGGTGTCGGGGAGACGCTCCGTCCACCAGCCCGGCTGCTCCGGCACCTCCATCGTCCACAGCCGTCCGTCGGCCGCCGCGAACAGCACCTCGTCCGCGTCCCGACGGCACAGCTCCATGACGGCTGCCGCGCGCCGGGGCGTGGCGCTCGTGCAGTCGGCGCCGGTGATGCCGGTCGGCAGGGCCTGCTCGCCGAGGAGGGAGGGTGATTCCGACGCCTTGCCGTCCAGGACGGTGAAGCCGCAGACCTTGGGCATCTTCGGCTCGACGACGGCTTGGTCCGCTGTGGCGAAGTCGATCTGCGTGTCCGCATAGCTCACCGTGTGGCGGCCGGGCTCCAGCCGGAGCGCCGCCAAGGGGACGGGGCGGCCCGCGGCGATCGCCTTCCCGAGCTCGGGCCGCTCCTTTCCGTCGACCCGCAGTGTTCCCGTGCGCTCCATGGCATCCGGGAGGATCACATGAGGCTCGCCTCCTCGCAGATACAAGTGGGGATCGAGCGAGGGTGCGAGCTTCAGCCCACCCTCAAGGCGGAGCTTGAACTGGGCCGGGGGCTGAAGAAGGCCGACCGCGCCCTGGACCTCCTGGAGCGCCCGACGCAGGGTGACCGCGTCGTCGAAGGTGACGGGCTTGTGCATCGACCAGCCCTGCGGCACCCAGGCCAGCTTGCTCGTGTCGGCACTCCGGCCCGTGGTCGCGGCCTTGTCCAGCAGCCGCTGCACATCCCGCTGCGCGGTCGGGGCGGCGAGCACCACGTGTGCCTCTGCGGGGCGGAAGGCGTCGGTGGTGGTCCAGACGCCGAGCACGTCGTCCCGCGCGAGCACCAGGACGGAGCAGGAGGGCCGGCTGAGCACCAGTTTGTCCCCATCCCGGCGAATGCCTCTGGCGAGGGTGTCGGCGCTCGGGGCGGGCAGGCCCGTCACCCCGTAGTAGGCGGTGTCGCCGAGCTGTTCGAGGACGACGCCACCCTTGAGCTCGATGTGCTTCTCCTGCTCCGCGGACCGCAGGCGCGCCACCCAGCTGAGCCGCCCCGCGTCGAGCCGCACCAGGAGTTCGGCCCGGGTGACGCCGGTGGGCACCAGCTCGTCCGAACCGTCCCAGGACGCCGCGTAGTTTCCGACCAGCTTGGCGAGGAAGGGGCGGAACTCCTCCTCCTGCAGAGCGTTGCGAAAGCCCTTGGAGAAGTGCTGCTCCATGCCCCGGATCTCGATCTGGGCCAACAGCGTCTCCCCCGGGAGCGGCCAGGTCGTGCCGTACTCCCGCAACGACCGGAAGAACTTCGGCATGAAGGAGCGGTCCGCGCCGCTGAGGAGCGCCTGGGACTGCGCGTACCCGATCATGCTGCGGTTGGAGGGCAGGTCGGCGGGGGCGGGAAGGGTGCACAGGCCCCGCGCGCCCTTCTGGCTGTGCTGCCAGGAGGCCAGAACCTGCCACATGCGGGCGATGGGCTCGTAGTGGTGGCTGCCGAGTTGTCTCTCGTCACCGGTCAGCAGCTCGGAGAATCGGGCGTGGTAGGCGGTGGCCCGGTGGTTCCGGTCGTTCACCATCCGGGACGCGGCCATCACCGAGCAGGCCAGCAGCGGCAGGAAGGCGGGCACGCCGTCCTTGTCCTGCTGCCGCCTGCGCCAGCGGTAGTCCTCCATAGCGCTGTACGGTTCCGCGGTCCCCAGCCGCAGGAACCTGCCCACGCACCGGGCGAGGGGCTCGTCCAGGCCGTATCCGAGCCTGAGCTCCTGCTCCACGTCGTCGTCGACGTAGAACAGCGTGGGGTGGCCGGCGTGCTGCCGTCCGAAGAACTCCTCGGCCAGCACGTCCTGCCACTGTTGATAAGAATGATCCACCCTGTCCCCAAAAGAGATGTTCCAATGCCCTCTTCGTCATATCCCCGGCATGGAACGGTCTTCCGCGTCACGTTGGACCCGCCACTCAGCGGGTCGCTACGGAACGCCCCCTCAGGCTCCGCCTGCCATGTACGCCGCCCGTAGTAACCCGACGGCACGCACTTCACGGCGATGCCCCACTCAACCCCCCATTCGATGCCACAAGACCCCCCCCCGCGGCAATTGCACCGACCACTGCAATGCATCCGTACCAGTCACGATCCCCATCGCGACAGCTCGGCGCATCAGTCAATGCAACCTACAGCCAAATATTATCGGCGTCTGTGACAGCAACGGCATTGAAGGCCGCCTATTGGACTGCTGTTCGGGTGGCGCTCTTGGGTTGCTCACTCCATGTCACGCTTCAATCTGCTTGTCCCATAGGGAGGTTGCCCGTCAGGTCTTTGCATGGGGGTGGTGAAATCGCGCAGGTATCGCGACGAGACGGGCCATGAAGGTCGTCGGTCGCCTCCTGTCCGGGAGGGGAGGAGCGGTGCCCATGGTGGGGGCTGCCACAGTCGGCATGGCCTCAGGCAGCGACCGGGAGACGGCCGGCCCCGGAGCCGAGCGAGCGGACGATCCGCGTCTCCTCCTTCCGAGCGGCGGAAAGAGGAATGCGGCCGGTGGCGCGACGCAGGGCGAGACGGGCGAGGGCGTCGGCGGTCTCGTTGAGGTCGTGTCCGATGTGGCCCTTGAGCCAGCGGACCTGGACGCGGTGGCGGTGACGCATCAGGCTGTCCATCAGCTGCCTGCTCTCCGGGAAAAGAAGGGTGCGGTGACCGGCCGCCCGATCGCCGGTGCGCAGGGCCGCGTCGACCACGCCCACCGCCTCGGTGCTGTCGCACAGAACGATCACGGGTGCGTGTTCGTGGCGCTCCAGGAGGCTCAAGGCGGCCGCACAGACGCCGATGACTTCGGCTTCACCACTGCTGGAAGCGAAAGAGTCGCCGTGTCCGGTGGTTCCGTCTTCGGCCGCCCAGCCGTAGCCGCTCAGTGCGGACTCGTCGCCTACTGCGGCGTCGGCCACGGCCACGACGGCGGTGTCGGGGAGGTCGGTGAGCAGGGCGTAGCGGTCCGCGTCGGCCGGGACCGCCGCCGAGTGTTCGCCGTACTCGTCCGTGTCGGCGGGAGGGGTGTCGGCGAGGACGGCGGCGAGCGCGTGGTGGCAGTGCGGGCAGCCGTCGGTCTGTTCGGGACAGTCCGCCCGGTGCCTCGCGACCAGCTCGCGCACGCCGCGCCACGCCGCGGGCTCGGCGTCGGCGAAGCGTGCCAGGGCTGCCGCACGGCACTCCCGCACGAGCTCCGCGAAGGGTCCCGTGGTGACGTCGGCCTGCATCCGGTCGTGGAGGTCCGTGACCCGGAGCAGGGCTTCGCGGGAGCGGGCGGCGAGGACTGCGGTGTCCTGGTAGGCGTCGTCCAGGGCGTCGAGCCGGGTGCGCCGCGCGGAGAGGGGGCAGGCGAGCAGGTCCTGTTCGGCCCGGCCGATCGCGTAGCGGCCCCAGGCCTGCGCGGCGCGGGCGTGGCGGCTCCACCGTTCGACCACCGCGTCGTGCGGGAGGTAGGGGTTCTCCTCTTCCCGGGCGTCGCGCAGGAGGGCCTCCACGAAGGCGTCTTCGTCGCAGTCCCGCAGTGCGCGTACCGGGGCCGGCAGTTCGCCGCCGGCCGTCCTTCGGTCCCAGGCCCACTGGGCGAGGTCGCTCTCCGGCGCCTGCGGCGTGCCGTCCGGCAGTCCCCTGTCGCGCAGTTCCTGTCGCAGTGCCTCGTGGGAGGCCGACGTGAAGGCCGTCCGCGCCACTCTCCACTCCAGCGGGTCGACCGGTCGCGAGCGGCGCCCGAGCCGTCGGGCACGCTCTTCCTTGTACCGGGTCTCCGCCTGAGACCGGGCGCGCCGCACCCTGCGCGCGTGCGCGCGCAGCTGTCGCAGCCGCTCGGGGGGCTGCACCGAGAGTTCCGCACGCCGTACGGCTCCGCGGGCGAGGACGTCGGCGTGGGCGAGAACGACGGTGACGGGACCGGCGAGCGAGGCGTGCTCCAGGGCCGCGGCGGTCTCCGGAGCGCAGACCCCGTTCACCTGGGAGAGCACGGCCTCCTGCAAGGTGGTGAAGTCGTCGGCGAAGCGACGGATCAGCTCGGTGTGCTCTGTGGTCTTCACGGTGTCCTCCCAGGCAGGTCGCGGGTGGGGTGAGCGGTGGGCGCACAGAGTGTGCGAACGGGCGTGAGCGAGCCCGTGGGCCCGGCATCGGGTGCGTCCGGGGCCGGCGGTGCTTGAGGCGCCTCCGTGCGCGGACGGCGACGGCACACCCGGCGGGGACTCGGCCGAGGCCCGGGCTACTGCACCTGGCCGGTGAAGATCGCGGTGCGATACCAGCCGCTGCCGGAGGTGTCGGTCGGCGTGATCTCGATCTGGACGCTTCTGGCCGTCTTGGGGAACGCGCAAGCCGCCTTCCAGGTCTGCGACTTGCCCGGCAACAGGTGCGTGTCCGGTGTGCCCGCGAAGCCTGCGTCCGTGTCGAAGATCTGGTCGGCGCCGTCCGGGCAGGAGAGGCTGATCATGCTCAGGTCGATCGCGGACTTGGAGCCGTTCTGCACGGTGACGGAGAAGGCCAGATAGGCCTTGCCGGACGGGCTGGCGTACTCGCCGGAGGTGCCCCGGCCGAAGCCGCTCAGGTGCGTCTTGACGCCGTTGTTCCACGTGGCGGTCTTGTCCAGCGCAACGGTGAAGGTGTCTCCGGCGGAGTCGTCCTGGGTGTCCTGCGCGTCCCCGGCGCTCCGGGTGTCCTGCGAGGCGCTGACGGTGGCGTCCGGCGTCGCGGTGTCGGTCTGGCTGCCACCGATGTCGGAGCAGGCGGACAGGGAGCAGCCGGCGAGGGTCGCGGCCACGGCGAGGACGATCCTGCGCGGGCGAGTCAGGGGCGCTGCGATCAGCGCGGTGAATCCGGAGGTGGTCGGGTGGCCCATGAGGTCATTCCTTGTGTCGATGCGGAGGGAAGCAAAGGGAACGGGAGGGAAGGGGACGAACGGTGCAAGGCGGAGAGGACGCGGCTGCTGGCGGAAGCCGAGTCGCCCCGCCGAGCCCGGACCGGGCCCAGGCGCGGCGTCGCGGACTGGATGCCACGGATACGCGAGCCGTGGGCCATCGCCGCAGGTGGAACGTCACCCGGGGAGAGGCGTTCGGCTGAGGAGGTCTCGGTGTCGAAGAACCCGCGGGGCGGACCTGTTCAGCTCCGCGCCCCACGGATCTTCCGGCCCGGCTCGCTGTGCGGGTCGAGGAGCGCAACCGCGACGCGGCCGGCGGAGTCCTTCACGCCGCCGCTGAAGTTGAGCCGGCCGGTGGAGCCGACGCTGGCGCAGACGCCGTCCCAGTAGGCGGGCTCGCGCTCCCACCGGACGTCGGCGAGCAGGCGCTCCACCGTCTCGTAGCTCATGGCGTCGACGGGGGCGCACCAGGGGGTGGCGCGGTGCAGCAGCATGCCGAGCCCGGCCATCACGGCCGGGGCGGTGATCGCGCTGCGCCGGGCGAAGTCCGGGAAACGGTCCCCGATCAGCCGGGACACCAGACGCACGACGACCGTCTCGACCTCGTCGGCGTCGGTGTGGGACGGCAGATCGCCCTCATGGACGTTGGCCGCCGAGTACTCCACACCCTTGCTCCCGAAGACGGTGGTGAGAATCAGCGCCCGCAGCGCGGACAGCGTCACGACCTCCTTGTCGGTCCTGGTGAGCTGACGCTTTCCGGCGTTGACCAGTCGGGCGAACGGCATCCGCTGTCCGCCCGACTCGACCTCGAGCTTCTGGCCGACGATGTGGGAGAGGCGGGTGGCGAGGTCGCGCTGGTCCATGGACATGGCCAGGTTCTTGGCCACGTCGACGCCCTTGACGTTCCGGTCGTAGAAGATCTGCCGCGCGTCCGCCGGGGAGATCCCCAGGTAGAGCTCGAAGGGGATGCGGACCCGTCGGCCGAGCTCGGTGTAGGTCAGGCCGAAGGACTCCGGGTCCTGGTAGATGTCGTGCCAGGCGGTGGTCTGGGTCTCGCCGTCGATGGCGATCACCATGGCGTCCGGGGCGACGGTCAGCGTTCGCAGGCCCGAGCCGGGGATCAGCTCGTCGCTCATCGCGGCGATCTCGCTCGCGTGCCAGAGCGTGATCGGGGGCGTGGACCAGGCGGAGCCGTGCTTGCCGAGGATGCCTGCGGCGATGTACTCGGCGTAGTCCGGGATGTTCCTGCCCTTCTGGGACTTCAGGGTCCGCTGCACGGTCGCGCGCAGCTCGGCGTGGCGCCGGTCGTGCCCGGACGCGGTCTTGAGGGCACGCGGGTCCTCCTCCTGACGCGGTGACGGCACGAGGCGCACCAGCGTCGCGAGGGACATGGTGCCGATGACCGCGTCCTCGCGGAACGGCATGACGGTGAGCGGGATTCCTTCCGGGACGCCGCTCGGCATGGTCAGGCGCATGGATCCCCCCTGGGAAGTGGTCGATCAGCCGCCGCCCGCGCAAGGACATGGCTGTGGCAAGGCAAGTGACGCTTCACGCCGTGGAGCCACGCTCACCGGCGGAAGCAATGACATGTAAGCATGACCGTGAAAGCATTGTCCAACAGCTTGCAGGAGTTGACTGGTGCTGTAGGGTATGACCACGCCGACCATCGGAACCAGGACCACACCCATGCCGCAGCCACCCGCACCATCCGCCCAGGTGACAGCCGCCGAGATCTCCCGCATCGCGGGGGTCACGCGCGCCACCGTCAGCAACTGGCGACGCCGGCACGACGACTTCCCGGCGCCCTCGGGCGGCACGGACAGCAGCCCGTTGTACGACCTGGAGGAGGTCCGCGCTTGGCTCGCCTCCCGCGGACAGCACACGGCGGCCACGCCCAGCGGCGAACTGCGCACCACCCTGCGCCTGCGTGAGCGGGCCGACGCCGGTACCTCCGACCTGCTCCTGCTGGTCCTCGCGGCGGCCCGTCGCCCCGCCGACGACCTCACCGGTCTGCTCGCGCTGCCCGACGACGACCTGGTGAAGCAGGCGAACGACGCGGCGGTCGAGGTCGCGGACGTGGTGCCGGACACAGAACCAGTCCGCTTCACCACCGCCGACACCACGGTGCTGCGCGCCCTGCTGCTCTGCGTCCGCGACGAGGGCGCGCAGACTGCGCTGGGCGTCCTGGCGGAGCGGGAACTGGAGGACAGCGCCGCTAGCGGCGCCTACCGGACCCCGGCCCCGCTCGCCGACCTGCTGGCCCGCCTGATCCCGGGCTCCCCCGCCCGTGTCCTCGATCCCGCCTGCGGCAGCGGCACCCTGCTGACGGCCGCCGCCGCGCGTGGCGCGCGCGAGCTGTACGGACAGGACAGCCTTCCCGTCCAGGCCCGGCGCACCGCGGTCGGCCTGACTCTGACGGCCGGGGAGGGCGCGGACGTCACCGTACGCACGGGCGACAGCCTGCGCGCCGACGCCTTCCCGGACCTCACCGTCGACGCCGTGCTGTGCAACCCGCCCTACGGCGACCGGGACTGGGGCCACGACGAACTGGCCTACGACTCACGCTGGGCGTACGGCTTCCCGCCCCGCGCCGAGTCCGAACTGGCCTGGGTCCAGCACGCGCTGGCCCACCTCGAACCGGGCGGCCACGCCGTGCTCCTCCTTCCGCCGGCCACGGCGTCCCGTTCCTCCGGCCGCCGCATCCGCGCCGAACTGATCCGCAGCGGCGCGCTGCGGGCGGTGGCGGCCCTGCCACCGGGGGCGGCGATCCCCCTCCACATCGGCTTGCAGGTGTGGGTGCTGCAGCGCCCGGAGCCGACGCGGCAGGCCTACCAGACGGTTCTCTTCGTCGACACAGTGAGTGAGCCGTCAGCGCCAGGACGCGGCGCAACCCGTTCGGGTTCGGTGGACTGGGCGCGGGTGACGGAGCAGATCCTCTCCGCGTGGACGGCGTACGCCGCGGACCCGGACGGGTTCGAGACGCAGGCCGGTGTGGCGCGGGCGGTGAGCGTGGTCGACTTGCTGGACGAGGTGGTCGATGTGACCCCGGCCCGACAGGTGCGTGCCTCGCAGGCGGAGGTCGACCCACGGGAACTGGCCCACGAGGCGGCGACGGCCCGCGAGGGGCTGGCGACGGCGGTGCGGACGGTGTCCGAGCTGGCCGGCACCACGGCGTGGGACGCCGCGGGGGCTTCGGCCCGCGACTGGCGCACGGCCACGGTGTCGGACCTGGCCCGGGGCGGGGCGCTGAAGGTGCTGCGTGCGGTTCCGGTCTCGCCCCGGGCGGTGGCCGCCGAGGCGGAGGAAGTGGAGGCGGGCGCCCACGACAACGAGCGTCGCCCTGTTCTGACGGGCGGTGACATCGCGGGCGGCACCGGACCGACAGGGCAGGCCTCGGACATGCAGGCCGAGCAGATGCCGGAGATCGCCGCGGGCGACGTCCTGGTCCGCAACCTCGTCGGCGGCACCGGCCCCGTGGCCCGGGTCGCGGGCGAGGCGGAAGCCGGTGCCCTGCTGGGGGCGGGCGTCCACCTGTTCCGCCCGGACCCGGCGCGACTGGACCCCTGGTTCCTCCTCGGTTTCCTCAGCTCCGAGGCCAACCTGGCCGGCGCCTCGACCGGCAGCTCCACACTCCACCTCACGCCAGGACGACTGCGTGTACCGCTGCTGCCGCTGGAGGAGCAGCGCCGGTACGGTGAGGCCTTCCGGCACGTGGAGGCGTTGCGCGAACAGGCGCGGCGCGCACGGGACTTGGCCGAGGAGACGGCGCGGCTCGTGAGCGGGGGGCTCACGGGCGGGCAGCTGGTGCCGGAACCCACCTAGGCTCTGGCATTACCCCCACTCCAGATGCGGATGGATGAGGACCCATCGTCTCCGTCCCGCCGCACCCACAGTCATCCGTATCAGCCCCGGAAGGGAAGCGGAAGAAGTCTTGAACAGCAGCAAGCACACGGAGTTGGCGAACCATGCGTGGTCCGTCGCCGACCTCCTGCGGGGGGACTACAAGCAGTCCGACTACGGCAAGGTCATCCTGCCGTTCACGGTGCTGCGGCGACTGGAGTGCGTGCTGGGGCCGACCCGCGACAAGGTCGCGGAGATCGCGGAGCAGCACGAGGGCAGCGACATCGACCCGGACCGCTTCCTGCGCCGGGCCTCGGGCCACTCCTTCTACAACCGCTCCCGCCTCACCCTCAAGAGGATCGCCGCGGACCCGCAGAACGCGGCGAAGAACCTCGCGGTGTACGTGGGGGCCTTCTCCGACAACGCGCGGGACGTGCTGGACCGCTTCGAGTTCGCCCAGCAGATCAAGCGGCTGGACAGCGCCGGGCTGCTCTACCAGGTCATCGGCAAGTTCACCGACCTGGACCTGCGTCCCGAGGTCGTGCCCAACCACAACATGGGCTACATCTTCGAGGAACTCATCCGCCGCTTCGCGGAGCAGTCCAACGAGACGGCCGGTGAGCACTTCACGCCGCGTGAGGTCATCCAGCTCATGGTGCGGCTGCTCGTCGCCCCCGACGGCGACGCGCTCCAGCTCCCGGGCGCGGTGCGCACGGTCCTCGACCCGGCCTGCGGCACGGGCGGCATGCTCTCCGCGATGGACGACCTGATCACGGAGCTGAACCCGGACGCCACGGTGGAGGTGTACGGGCAGGAGCTCAACCCCGAATCCTGGGCGATCTGCCGGTCCGACCTCATGATCAAGGGCCAGGATCCGGAAAACATCGCCTTCGGTAATTCCTTCTCCGACGACGGCCACAAGCGCAAGACCTTCGACTACATGCTGGCCAACCCGCCGTTCGGTGTGGAGTGGAAGAAGGTCAAGGACGAGGTCGAGGCCGAGCACAGGCAGCTCGGTGACGCCGGCCGCTTCGGCGCGGGCCTGCCGCGCATCAACGACGG
This sequence comes from Streptomyces sp. NPDC046870, assembly GCF_040704595.1. Taxonomy (NCBI): domain Bacteria; kingdom Bacillati; phylum Actinomycetota; class Actinomycetes; order Kitasatosporales; family Streptomycetaceae; genus Streptomyces; species Streptomyces sp. NPDC046870. Next base: position 11,531 of record NZ_JBEYXM010000031.1, on the reverse strand, counting down.
TTCGCTGCTGTTCCTCCAGCACATGATCGACAAGATGAAGCCGGTCGACGTCGATGGCGGGGGCGGCTCACGCATCGCGATCGTCTTCAACGGCTCGCCTCTCTTCACGGGCGCGGCCGGCTCGGGCGAGTCGGAGATCCGCCGCTGGATCCTGGAGAACGACTGGCTTGAGGGCATCGTCGCCCTGCCGGACCAGCTCTTCTACAACACCGGCATCTCGACGTACTTCTGGATCCTGACGAACCGAAAGAGCCCCGACCACAAGGGCAAGGTCGTGCTGCTGGACGCCCGCGACCAGTGGCAGAAGATGCGCAAGTCGCTGGGCGACAAGCGCAAGGAGCTGGGCAAGGACCACATCGCCACGGTGGTCAAGCTGTACGGCGAGGCCCTGGCGGTCGCGGGGGACGCGGAGCACCCGCTGCACGGCAAGGTGAAGGTCTTCTGGAACGAGGACTTCGGATACCAGCGGATCACGGTGGAACGCCCGCTGAAGCTGCGGTTCGAGATCACGGAGGAGACGCTGGCGGCGCTGGAAGCGTCGAAGGCCATCCAGAAGTTGCCGCAGGCTCCGTTCCTGGCGGACGCCTTCAAGTCTCTGATGGGCTCGAGTTGGGGCACGAAACAGGAGGCTTGGCTCGCGCTGAAGGACGCGGTGGTGCAGGCCGGCGGGACGTGGCCGACGGGGGCGCCGTTCAACAAGGCGCTGCGGGAGGTCATCGGGGTGCGGGATCCGGAGGGCGAGGTCCAGCGCGTCAAGGGCCAGCCCGAGCCGGACGCGGAGCTACGGGACTACGAGAACGTTCCGCTGGGCGAGGACGTCGAGGAGTACCTGGCGCGGGAGGTGCACCCGCATGTGCCGGATGCGTGGATCGACCACAGCAAGACGAAGATCGGGTACGAGATTCCGTTCACGCGGCATTTCTATGTGTATGAGCCGCCGCGGCCGTTGGCGGAGATCGACGCGGAGTTGAAGGCGCTGGAGGCGGAGATTCAGGGGCTTCTGGGGGAGGTTACGGAATGAACAACGCCGTTCGACTGCGCCACCTCGCGCAAATCAACCCCAGCACTCCTGCCTTCGACGCGTTGCAGGACGACGACGAGTTGACCTTTCTTCCCATGGAGGCAGTGTGGCCGGGCAGCCGCCTGGACATCTCACAACGCCGCACCAAGAAAGCCGTTTCGACCGGCTATACACGTTTTCAAGATGGCGACGTCCTAGTTCCGAAAATCACCCCCACATTCGAGGCTGGCCGTGCGGTTCTGATTCAAGGACTGCACGGAGGCGTCGGCGCCGGGACCACCGAACTTCACGTGGTGCGCCCCGGCAAGGAAATCGATCCGAGGTTCCTTCTCTACACCGTCAACACCCACAGCTTCTTGAAGCTCGGGAAGGCGGAAATGTACGGCGTGGCTGGCCAGCAGCGTGTGCCGGACGAATTCCTACGCGATCTGCTGGTTCCGCTTCCGCCATTGGAGGAGCAGCGCCGCATCGCCGACTTCCTCGACGCCGAGACCCGCCGCATCGATCACCTCTTGGGTAAGCTGCAGAGCCAGCGCAAGTTGGTCACCGAAAGAGAGGAAGCGTCAATCCCTCTCACGGTTGCTGGAGCACTGTTGCACCCACAACCAGTAAGGACGGGTGTGCCTTGGATGCCCCTGATGCATCCAAAAGCAGAAGTAGTTCCATTGGCGAGGGTGCTGCAACTTCAACGTGGCGTTGACCTCGCAGAGAGCGAACGTGTCGACGGCACAGTCCCGGTCGTCACCACGGCTGGCCTAAGTGGCTGGCACAATCGGGCAATCGTCGATGGCCCCGGCGTAGTTATCCGCAGATACGGCTCGCGAGGCAACGTGCACTGGGTTGACCGCGATTTCTGGCCCCACAACACGACACTCTACGTAAAAAACTTCAACGGAAACAACCGCCGTTACTGCTATCACCTTCTGCGAAGCTTGCCATTCGAAATGGAGCAAGCCAAGTCAGCGATCCCGGGAGTCAATCGCAACGACCTCCACAGATTGCAAGTAGCAGTCCTGCCATCTTCACTCCAGGAGTCGGCGTGCCACACTCTTAACTCTGACATGGCTAAGTTCCAAGCTACGCACGAGCGCATCGAGAAACTCGGACAGCTGCTCGCCGAACGCCGCCAAGCCCTCATCACCGCCGCCGTAACCGGCCAGTTCGACGTCTCCACCGCCAGTGGCCGCAACGTCACCGAAGGAGTCTCCGCATGAGCCCCGTGCACGACGAGTCCTCCTTCGGTTCCGCCATCGTCGCCGCCCTCTGCGAGCGAGGCTGGCAGGAGGCGAATCCCGAGGATTACCGGGCCGATCTCGGCCTCGACACCAACGAGCTGTTCACCTTCATCGGGGCTACCCAGCCCGACGAGTGGGACGAACTCCTCACCGTCTACGGCGGCAACCCCAACGAGGCGCAGCGCGGCTTCGCGCAGCGCCTCGACCGGGCCATCGCCGATGACGGGCTGCTCCACGTCCTCCGCAACGGCGTGAAGGACCGTGGAGTTCGCCTCCGCGTCGCCTACTTCAAGCCCAACCTCATCTCCGCGGACTCGGTCCTCGACGGCTACCGGGCCAACCGCCTCACCGTCGTCCGGGAACTCCCCTACGCCACCAAGCAGGCCGACTGGGGACACCGCCTCGACCTGACCCTGTTCCTCAACGGCATCCCGGTCGCCACGGCCGAGTTGAAGAACCCGCTCACGGGTCAGGGCGTCGAGCAGGCCAAGGAGCAGTACCGGACCGACCGCGACCCGACCGAGCTGATCTTCACGCGCCGAGTCATCGCGAACTTCGCGGTCGACCCGGACCTGGTCTTCGTCACCACCCAACTGCGCGGCAAGAGCACCCGCTTCCTGCCGTTCAACACCGGCTCGAACGGCCCCGGCCAGCCCGGCGGCGCCGGCAACCCGGCCCCGACCGCCCCCGGCAAGTACGCCACGTCGTACCTCTGGGAAGAGGTCTGGCAGCGGGACAACTGGTTGGACCTCCTCCAGCGGTTCGTGCACCAGCAGAAGGAGAAGACGCCCGGCGGCGGCACCACCAAGTCGACGATCTTCCCCCGCTTCCACCAGTGGGACGTGGTCCGCAAGCTCACCGCGCACGCGTCGGTCCACGGCGCCGGCCAGAACTACCTGATCATGGCCTCCGCCGGCTCCGGCAAGTCGAACACCATCGGCTGGCTGGCCCACCGCCTCAGCGACCTGCACGCCCGCCGGGATCCCGCCATTCTGCGACCCGACGCACTCGCCGACGGCCGTATCAAGCCCGGCGAGCCCGTCTTCGACAAGGTCATCGTCATCACCGACCGCCGCGCCCTGGACGCCCAGCTCTCGGCGACCGTCGGCAGCTTCTCGCAGACCGACGGCCTGGTTGTGAAGATCGACGAGAAGCACGGGGCGAAGAGTGAGCAGCTCGCCCGTGCCCTCTCCCGGGACACCGGCAAGATCGTCACCGTCACCCTGCACTCGTTCCCCGCGCTGCTGGACTACATCAAGCGCAACCCCACCGAGATCAAGGGCACCCGCTTCGCGATCATCGTCGACGAGGCGCACTCCTCCCAGTCGGGCGACGCTGCGACCGCCGTGAAGTCGGCGCTGCGCGACCTCGGCCTGGACGCCGACTCGGACGACGAGGGCGCAACCACGGTGACCGTGGAGGACAAGCTGAAGGCGAAGGCGGTCGAGCGGTCGCACGCCTCCAACCTCTCCTACTTCGCCTTCACCGCCACCCCCAAGGCCAAGACGCTCGAACTCTTCGGCACGGAAACGGTGGAGAACGGCAAGACCGTCTACCGCCCCTTCCACACCTACTCCATGCGCCAGGCCATCGAGGAGGGCTTCATCCTCGACCCCCTGCGCAACTACGTCACCTACAACACCTACTGGAAGCTCGCGAACCTCAACCGCGACGAGAAGGAGGTCGACCCCTCCAAGGCGAACAGCCTGCTCGCCCGGTTCGCGCTCATGCACGAGCACACGGTGTCCCAGCACGCCCAGGTGATCGTGGAGCACTTCGTGGCCCACACCCGCGGCCGACTCGGCGGCCGGGCCAAGGCCATGGTGGTCACGGCGTCCCGCCAGTCCGCCGTACAGATGGCCCGTGCCATCAAGAGCTACATCGCCGACCGCGAGTACGACACGAAGTACCCGGACCTCGGCGTCCTGGTCGCCTTCTCCGGCTCCCTCACCATCGACGGCGAGGAGACCACCGAGAGCAAGGAGAACGGCGGTCTGCCGGAGAGCGCACTACCGAAGGCGTTCGGTTACACCCGCGCCGACGACAAGGCCGCGAAGGCCGGCGGCAAGGGGCAGCAGGAGTACCGGATCCTGGTCGTCGCCGAGAAGTACCAGACCGGCTTCGACCAGCCGCTGCTCACGACGATGTACGTCAACAAGACGCTGACCGGCATCGCCGCCGTGCAGACGCTCTCGCGCCTCAACCGCACCGCCGACCGCAAGTCGCAGGCCGACCTGGCCGTCCTGGACTTCGTCAACGAGGCCGAGGACATCCAGGACGCGTTCCGCCCGTACTTCGAGGAGGCGCATACCCTGCCCTCCGACCCGAACCTGCTCTACACGGCCCAGAGCCGCGTCATGTCCGCGCCGATCATCTCGGAGCAGGACATGGACGAGTTCGTCGCCGCGTACTTCGAGGCGCAGGAGAAGGCCGGCGGCTCCCAGGCCAAGTGGGAGAAGCTGCACGCCGAGCTCTACCGGCTCCTCTCCCCTGCCGTCACCCGCTTCAGCGCCCTCCTGGAAAGCGAGGAGGAGGACGACGTCGAGACGGCCGAGGAGTTTCGGGCCCACCTCAACGACTACGTGCGCAAGTACGGCTTCCTCGCGCAGATCGTCCCCTACCAGGACGCCGACCTGGAGCGGCTGTACCTGTACGGGCGTTACCTGCTCAACCGGCTGCCCCGCCTCGCGGACGGCGGCGTCGACATAGGCGAGGTCGACCTCAGCCACCTGCGCGTCGAGAAGACCGGCGAGTACGACAAGTCCCTCGTGTCCGATGGCCCGGCCGAACTCAAGGGGTTCGGTGACGGGATCGGCGGCGGCAAGGACGCCGAGAAGTCCCTGCTGTCGGAGCTGATCGAGAGGTTCAACGCCAAGTTCGGCACGGAGTTCACCGAGGAGGACGTCCTCCCGGCCTTCAACGCCACGAAGAAGGACCCGAAGGTCCGGGCCGCCGCCCTCGTCAACGACGAGGAGAACTTCGGCGTCGTCTTCGACAAGAAGTTCGAGGAGAACATGATGGACCATGTCTCCACGATCGACACGCTCGGCAAGCGGTACTTCGGAACGGACCGGGACTTCAAGTCCAACCTCGACCGCAGCGCCCGCCGCGCGGCCTGGCGGATGATCCGCCAGGAGGAGGGGCTGGACGACTTCTGACAGCGCCTGGTGCACCGGCACCCGCTCGGTGCCGGTGCACCAGGACGCGCCTGTCGAGCATGAACGGGCTTGCAGGCTGCGCCAGGTTCCATGCTCAGCGGAGTCGCCGCCCTGCGACGGCACTCAACGCCTTGACCAGTGGGATCCGTCGCATCCCCGAGGCACCGCTCACGCCGCGGAGCTGCCCACGCCCGACCGACAGCACATGAAGCATCCGCCTACTCCGTCGGCCGATAGTCGCGAAAGATCAACGCTACACTGCGTCAGGGAGACGCAGCTGGTGGTATTGGGGGCAAAGTTAAGTTGGACGAGACAGAACGCAAGGCCGCGACGGCACCTATCCATATCCACCAGATCCGCACTGCACTTCTGCAGCAGTACAAGGGACTCATCTACGACGAGGACCTCAAGGGATACGACCAGAACGGCTATGAACAGCGGTTCCTCTCCCGCGCATTAACGGCGGCCGCAGTACGCGAGGTGACCGGCTGTGACCACAAGACCGCCGGCGCTTCTGTCATCGACGGCGAAGACGATCAAGGCATCGACGGCGTGGCAGTCACTGAGGGCACACAGGAGGTCTGGCTTGTTCAGGCCAAGTGGAGTGACGAGGGCAAGGGCAAGCTCGACACCAATGCGGCGCATAAGCTCATCGCTGGTCTCCGTCTCATCGAGCAGCGAAGTTTCGACCGCTTCAACGACCGTCTGGAGCCAATCGCCGCTCGTGTCAACGCAGCGATGCACGATGCCCGACTGAAGGTAACTCTGGTCATCGCTGTCATGGGTGTGGGAACACTCAGCAAGGAAACCACCAACATCCTGGAAGACGCCCGGAGCGAGTTCAACGGCCTTGGGCCGGTCCTTGAGTATCGCGTAGTCCACGCTGCGGACATCCTCCGACAGATCCGTGAGGATCTCGCACCCGAGCCGGTACAGGTAACCGTTCGGATGACAAACTGGCTCCGACGGAACACTCCGCTCACCGCTTACCAGGGCACGGTTCCGGCCAGCAACCTTGCCGAGTGGTACCTGGCGCACGGAAGCCGACTGTATGAGCAGAACTTGCGCCAGTCACTCGGCACTACCCGAGTTAATTCCGGCATGCTCAGCACTCTGGCGAATGAGCCGGAGAACTTCTGGCTTTTCAACAATGGCGTGACCGTGCTGTGCGATGAGCTTGAAGAGGAGTGGCCAGGGCGCCGCCGACCAGACGAGCCTGTGCATTTGCATATCTCAGGAGTCAGCGTCGTAAACGGCGCACAAACCGTCGCGGCGGCACATCGCGCCATGGAGGCGTCTCCCGAAACGGTGGAAGACGCTGAGGTAACGGTCAAGGTGATCGTCGTTGACAAGAGCATGCTGGATCTCGCGCAGCGCATTACCGAGACAACCAATACACAAAACCACGTGGAGCAGCGCGACTTCATTGCCTTGGACGAGGTACAGGCGATGATCCGTGAAGACTTCATGCTGTCCCTTCAGAAGTCCTACGTATTCAAGCGTGGGGAGCCCGACCCGGCACCGGACGAAGGTTGCTCTGTTGTGCACGCCGCCATCGCCCTGGCTTGTGCGCACCGCAATACCGAACTCGCCGTACGGGCAAAGCGGGACACAGACCTCCTCTGGGAGCGTGGCAGCAAGGGCGCCTACCCTCGCCTCTTCGAAGAGCGTCCCACCGCCTTCCAGATCTGGCGTTCGGTGCTTGTGCACCGCGCTGTGGGCACCGCTCTCAATGAAGAACGCAAGCGGTTCCAGAAGCGCGCCGCCGACGTGAGCCAGCGAGGTGACCTACTCATCACCCACTTGGTCTTTCAGCTTCTCGACCAGGATCGCATCGATGATCCGGAGTATGACTGGGACGCGGTACTGCAAGAAGTGCCTGCGCTCACCAATCGGGTCCTGTCCTGGTTGATCCACCACATCGACACGGAGTACGGGCCCACCTCCTTCCTCAGTGGAACGCTCACTGACGCGGGGCGTTGCAAGCAGCTCGCGGAGTTGGTTTTGCGTGACGCCCAACGCGAAGGCGTCATCCCCGACCTGCCGGCGATCTACAAGGCCACTAACGGGAGTAAACGCAAGCCACGCCGCCCCAACGCTGTGCCCACTCTTGTAGACAGCGGAAGGATCAAGAACGGCACCCCAGTCCGACTACGCCTGTGGAACAAGCCCGAGATCGAAGCGCTCACCCCTTGGCTTGCAGAGGATCCCCGACGCGGTGAAGCCACCTGGGTGAACGACCGGACGCGGTGCCTCGTGTGGGCGGTCGATGGGAAGGCCTACTCGCCGACTCGCTTGGTCCTGAACCTCTACGAACTCGCCGGCTGGCAGGAGGCACCCGTGGCAGTACAAGGGCCGGCACGGTGGACGTTGGACGGTAACGCCACCCTCTCTGATCTCGCACGAGCACTGCACGATGAGCAGGCCGAACAAGAATAGGCACGGGGGTGCCGTAGCGCGCGCCTTGTCCGCCAGCCGTGCGCGGAACGCCTTGACGTCTGAGACGTGCCACGGCAACGAGCCATGCGTGGTATGGCGGAAGATCCGCCTTCAAGAAGGGCTGGATGACTTCTGACAGCGCCTGGGGCCCGGCGCCGCGTGGACGCCGGTGCCTCCAGGACGCGCCTGCCCGCCTCAGCCGCGCGCGGCCCGCTTCACGAACTCGGCCCAGGCCTTCGGCCCGACCGACAGGACGGGCCCGGCGGAGTCTTTCGAGTCCCGGACCAGGACAGCATTGGGAGCGGCAGCGACCTCGACGCACTGGCCACCCTCGGCTCCGCTGTAGCTGCTCTTGCACCAGGCGAGTCCGGCCCCTGAAGTAGCGTTCTCTGCCGTCTTCATAGCTCCCTCAGCAACTCCTCGATGAGTTCCAGGCTCTGCTGCGGAGTAAGAGCCTGGCTCCTGATGATTCCATAGCGGGCAGCGGCCAGAGCCGTCTCGTCGTTCTCCGTCACCAGGGTGCTGCGTCCCTGCACCTCCGCATAGACGACCTGCTCTCCGCCTTTGCGTCTGACCACTGTGAAGGGTCCATCGATTCCTGCGTTGTCCTCGCGGTCCAGTGGCATCACTTGGATCTCTACGTTTCGTCGGCGGCCAACGAGCAGGAGATGCTCAAGCTGTCCTCGCAGCACCGCCTTGCCGCCCAAGGGCTTGCGCAGTACGGACTCCTCCATCACGAGGCTGAGCAACGGAGCCGGCCAGCGGTTGAAAATTTCCTGTCGGTCCAGCCGAGCGGATACACGCAGTTCGATGGTTGCCTCGTCCAGCAATGGCCGACGCATGGCCAGTACTGCCCGCATGTACTCCTCGGTCTGCAAGAGACCGTTGATCACCACCGTGTCATAGGCGCACAGCAGCCTCGGCCTCAAGCTGGGCCATATCCCGGAAGAAGGCCGGATACCGCGCTCGACCGACCTCTCCCTTCATGGCCACCAACAGTCCACCCGCGCCCAGCACCTCGTCCGCCCGCTCGATGAAGCGGGGCTGCGGAACCCTCCGTCCCTGTTCGTACGAGGCGATGGTGTCCGCCGAGTACCCGACCAGTCGGCCGAGTTCGGCCCGCTCCATGCCCGCCCGCGTCCGCAGCAGCTTCAACTGCCGCCCGAACGCCCCGACCAGGCCCTTGGCGGACTCCTCCTCGGTGCGCCGTTGCCCCGGCACCTCGGCGTCGACGCCGCTCTCCCTATTGTCCAGCACCCCACACCCACTTCCCGCTCACACGGCCGTACCACCCCGTACTCGATGTGCGCCCGCGGGTACTCCCCACCGCGTCGGCGCATCACCCCTGGTCACCGTATGCCACACCCGGAAACGCTGCGTGCATGAACCGAACGGAACAACCCGCACCGGCGACCCCCGTCCACTCCTGCTTCACCCTCCGCTTCAGCTCCACGCCCCGAGGCGCGCGCCTGGCCCGTCGGCTCTGCGGGGAACGGCTCGACTCCTGGGGCGTGCCGTACGGCAGCGAGGGGCACGACGTGCTGAGCCTGCTCGTCTCCGAACTCGCCACCAACGCCGTCACCCACGGCCATGTGACCGGCCGCGACTTCCGCGTCCACCTCCTCGCCCACTCCGCGCCTGCCGCCGACTCCCTCACCGTCCGCGTCGAGGTCACCGACACGCGGGGTGACAGGCTCCCCGAGCCTGCCCCCGCCCCTGCCACCGATCCCGCCGCCGACTCCGCGCTTACCAGCGGGCGCGGCTTGCTCGTCGTCGAGGCGCTCGCCGACCGTTGGGGCCGCGCCCCGCGCCCGGACGGGTCCGGCAAGACGGTCTGGGCCGAGTACAGGGTGGCCACGGTGGCCCGGAACAGGGCCGCCGTCCCGCGGCCGACCACCGCCGGGCGGTCGGTCAGAGGGTTGCGGCGTTGACCGCCGGACGGCCCGTGCCTGATCAGTGGTTGCGGAACACCACCGGGCGGTCTAATAGAAGCCGTACCGTCGGTCCTCGTGCTCCGAGAGGATGTCACTCCCCCCGGCCCATCTCACCCCGCACACATGACACTGGACATGCCATTCATCACTTGGCTCCAGGAAGATCGTCCTTCCCCGCTGCCCCACGCCCGGGCACTGCCTCCCCACCTCCGAGTCAAGGTTCAGCCCCAAGGATGAGAACCCGTAAAGCGCCTGCTGGGCCAGCTCCTCATCAGCCAGCAGCTCCCGTTCGGCGTCCATGCGGTACCGATCGCTCTCGGTACCGTCGCGCCTCTGATGGAGAGTGACTCCGTAGCGTGTTGCTCGACTATCCGAATCGAATGGGCGCGAAAGGACGGTGAAAACCCATCGTTGCGGCGGCGAGGAGCGGTCATCGCCGTCCGGGGCCAGTACGAGCGCCACACAATGCCGAAGACGCCTACGGATGCGAACGGCGATGTCCCCGCCCCGGAGCGCGCGCCACGGGGGCTCGTCATCGGTCTGCTCACTGTCCCGCAGCAGCGACTTCCGCAGTTCACCGTAGGCGACGCCGAGCCGAGCCGTCACCAGGGCGCTGTCGGCGATCTGGCTGTCCGTCTCCTCAAAGGCGCTCGGTCCGCGGGACTCGGTCAACTGCCGGCGGACGGCGGCCGTCAGGTACGGATCCACAGCGCCCACCCCCCATGCCTTCTCCGCCGCTTCCACTGTGAACAGCGCGCCGCGACACCCATCAGAACAAGAGGGAGGCTGCGTTTCCATTTCGCCGTACTCGCTCTCGTCTGCTTGGAGGAGTTCGAGGAGCATCCGTCGTTCTTCACTGCCCTGCTCCGTCTGTGCCAGGAGTTCCGCCGGAAGGTCGTCAGCCGTCCCGTCGTTCCAGAGGTGAACGACAGCTTCCACTCTCTCTTTCAGCGGCCATCCAGGCGTTGCAGCAATTACTTTCACGAGAGTCGACACATCATCAGCAAACGACTCAAGGTGGTCAGCGTCGGCGTTTCCCGTCCATAGATGGCTCACCTCGAAGTAGCCCATGTACGACCTGACCAGGTCGGCTGCATCATCCCCACCTTGCGTCAGCACCTGGAGTGCCGCTCTCAGACGGATCTGCATCGGCATTCCGGTACACCCGACGAGCACCTCTGCCAGCTGGTCGATGTCGTCCGGCACGCGGGCCAGGCCGGGCGGCCGCAGAGGGACACCTGCACGGGAGAGCGCACCCCACAACTGGTGACCGCCATGGTCGTGTTCCACATGCTCCGCAAGCCAGGTGGCCAGGCTCAGCAGGCGTCCTCCGCGAGGAAGGACGATCTCGTTCAGCAGATCGTCGATGTCCGGCTCGTAGGCCTCTCGGCCCAGGAGACAGTTCCAGGCGAGTGCCTTCGTCACCTCGGCCGCACCGGAAATGGGGTCTGTCCGCACGACCTCCTTGAGGTGCGCCAGGCGTGCCGCGTCGTCTGCGCACTGTTCCTCAAAAGAGCGAAAGTCAATCATCACCCTTCCCTTCCTCCTCAACCCTCAGGTACAGCTCCGGCCATCCTCCAGCGCCGGTCACCCGCACAGGTTCTGAGCCGGACCGTCCTCCGCGAATGATCAACGTGGGGACCCCTGCCAAGGTGCCGCGCCAGGCGCCGCTCGGCGGCCGTGGTCGCGTTCGGCGGGTACTGCACCCCGGTCACCGCCCGTGCGAGCACCCGGCGCACATTGG
>NZ_JBEYXM010000030.1:0-89729 GCF_040704595.1 Streptomyces sp. NPDC046870 | reverse complement strand
ACAAGCGGGCGAGGGTGCGCGGGGCTCAGCGCTCCTCGCGGAAGAGAACGTGCGCGCCGGCCACCGGGTCGTACTTGCGCAGGACCAGCCGGTCGAGGTCGTTCAGACGGTTCTTGCGGGTCACGTAGGTGACGCCGGTGCAGGCCGTCGACTTCAGCTTGACGACGGGGCGTGTGGTGCTGCGTGCCATGAGGGACTCCTTCCGCCGACCGCCCGAGCCCGTTGACTCGAACATGTCAGACGGTTCTCTCAACACCACCACCCCGTGGCGCATTCCCGCCCCTCACCACCTCCCCCGGCGGGCCCCGACCGCCTCAGAACCGCGCGGGCAGGGCGTCCAGGGCCTCGACCGTCTCACCGGCGAAGCCGGCGGTGGCGGCGGGCTGTTCCGTCGCCCACCACACGTGTCCGTCGGGCCGCAGCAGTGCCGCGGTCACCCCGGCCCAGTGGTCCCCGCCGGTGGTGGAGAGCCGGCTGCGGTGGACCGCGACGCCGGCCGTCGCCGCCCGTTCGGACACCTCTCCCGGGACCGGGGCGTCACCCATGGCCAGCAGCACCGGACGGCCGTCGTGCAGCAGCGGGAGGATGCCCTCGCCCTCGGGGTCGTAGGCCCGGACCCCGGTGAGGGGATGGGCGTCCGCGTCGGCCGGCGGGTAGGCCGTGTCGAGTCCCGACAGCTTGCCGGCGAGCATCCTGGAGAAGTCCGGCGCGTCGGCGATCGCGTCGCTCAGCAGGGACCGCAGCGCGGTGACGTCCGGGGTGAGGCCCGTGATCAGCGCGCTCTGCGCCAGCGTGTGCTCCGCGAGTTCCTCGCCCACCGCGTGCCGTTCGGAGTGGTAGGTGTCGAGCAGCTCCGAGCCGGCCCTGCCCTGCGCGACGGCGGCGAGCTTCCAGCCGAGGTTCATGGCGTCCTGGAGCCCGACGTTGAGACCGACCCCGCCCGCGGGGAAGTGGCTGTGCGCGGCGTCCCCGGCCAGCAGCACCCGGCCGGTGCGGTAGGACGCGGCCAGGCGCGTCGCGTTGCCGAACCGGGTCAGCCAGGACGGGTCCCGCATGCCGAAGTCGGTGCCGGCGATGCGCCGTGCGGCGTCCCGGAGTTCGTCCAGTGTGAGCGGATCGCGGCGCTGGTTGAGCGGGTCGTACCCGGTGACGCGGTACCTGCCGCCGGGCAGCGGCACCACCAGGAGGCGACCGGCCTCGTTCAGGGCCTGGAACCCGGCCGGCGGCGGACTGTCCAGCACGACCTCGCCGAGGTACCCGTAGGCGGAGGTCCCGGTGCCCGGGAAGTCGACGCCCGCTTGGCGGCGCACGGTGCTGTGGGTGCCGTCGGCGCCGACGACGTACCGGGCGGTCACCTCGTAGGTGCCGGCGGGGCCCCGGACCTGGAGGGTGACGGCCGTGTCGTCCTGGGTCAGGGAGACCACCTCGTGACCCCGCCGGACCTCCGCGCCCGACTCGACCGCGTACCGCTCCAGCAGTTCCTCGGTGGACGACTGCGGGAAGGCCAGCATGAAGGGGAAGGGTGTGGGCAGCTCCCGGAAGTCCAGGCGGTTGTCCAGCATGCCGAAATGCCACGCCGGCATGGGCCGGCCGCCTGCCAGGATCTCCTTGTGGCGACCGCGCATCGCCAGTACCTCGATCGTGCGGGGATGCACGCCCAGGGCCTTGGAATGCGGGCTGCGGTGCTCCCCCTGCTCCAGGACGAGGGGACGTACGCCCGCGAGGGCCAGTTCGTGAGCGGTCCACAGGCCGACGGGGCCGCCGCCGACGATGACCACCTGGTGAGGCGCGGGCTCCCTGTCTCCGGACATGCCGTCTCATCTCCTGACGAGTAGATGCGCCGCCGGGCCGTAATGACCATGCGGTCATTAGAAGGATACGACTCTCCCGCTGTAATGACCAGTTGGTCATTTAAGGCGCCGGGTCGCCAAGGTTGCGTGCTACGCATGTGTGCGTGGCACGCAAGACCTGAGAAGGTGGCCTACGGCCACGAGACTCCCCGCCGGCCGACGGCCGGCGCCCCGGTCGCCCACCCTCGTCCAGGCCCGATGCCGATGCCACCCCACCCTGCCACCGGGCCGGGCCCGGGCGATGCGGGTCGACCACACCTACGGACGCGGCGGCGGGCAGAAGGCCGCCGACCGGCTTACCAGGAAGACCGCTACAACGCCGCGGCACAACTGTTCCAGTGGAAGTCCTCCACTTCCGACCCGGACGACCCGTCGGCCGGACTCGACCGGCACACTGCCGATCACCAGGAAGAAACCTCCGCCGCGCCGGCTACATGATCCATCCCCGAAGGACACCCGAACGCGACCACTAAGTCATGTGGCAGATGCCGACGCCGGCGGGGCCCCGCACAGTGGGGCGGGCAACCCCACCCGGACGACAGCAACCACGAGGAGTACGAGCATGAGTGATCTCGTCGAACTGGCCATCGAGGCGCATGGCGGGCTGGAGCGGTTCAGCCGTTTCTCCTCGCTGACCGCCAGGCTGCACCAGGGCGGTGTCCTGTGGGGCCTCAAGGGCAAGCCCACGGTCCTGGAGGACTGCCATGTGCGGGTCGACCTCACACGTGAGCGGGTGTCCCACTGGCCGTTCGCGCCGACCCGGAACCACTCCGTGTTCACACCGGACCGGGTCACGATCGAGACCCCGGACGGCGCGGTGGTCGAGGAACTGGACGAGCCCCGCACGTCGTTCGCGGGCTATGAGATGGAGACGCCCTGGAGCGACGCGCAGGTCGCGTACTTCAGCGGGTACACGATGTGGACCTACCTCACGTCGCCCTTCCTCCTCAAACAGCCGGGCGTGACGAGCGAGGAGATCGAGCCGTGGCAGGAGAACGGTGAGGAGTGGCGGCGCCTGCGGGTCGTCTTCCCGGACACCATCGCGACGCACAGCGCGGTCCAGACGTACTACTTCGACGGGAGCGGGCTTCTCGTCCGGCACGACTACGAGGTGGACATCCAGGGCAGCAATCCCGCGGCCCGGTACCTCATCGACCCGGTGCAGGTCCAGGGGATCACGCTGCCGTCCAAGCTGCGGATCTACCCGCGTCAGCCGGACAACACCCCGGCGCCGGAGCCGCTGATCGTCTCCGTCGACCTGTCCGACTACCGCTTCGAGTGAGCACCGGTCCGGCGAGCCGGCGACGCTCCTCGCCGAGCCGCCGACCCGTCCCCCCGGTGATACGTACGTCGACGCGGAGCCCCGGACCGACCTGGAGAAGCGCATGCCACCCTCACCCATCGCCGTGTTCCAGCGCCTCGGTGCCTCCGGGGCGCCCGCGGAGACCCCCGTCCTGTTCGGCACCGTGCATGTACTGGGCGCGGGAATCGGGGGACTGTTCGCCGCCAGGGTCCTCTCCGACCACGCGGAGCGCGTCGTCGTGATCGACCCCGATGCGGGGGAAGGGGACACGGGCAGCGCCCCACGCCCCGGTGTGCCGCAGGGCTCCCAGGTCCACACCCTGATGCCCGGCGGGTTGCGGCAGTTGGAGCGGTGGTATCCCGGAGCCACGCGCCAGGCCGAGGCCCGGGGAGCGGTGCTGCCGGGCCCGGACCGGAGCGTGTCGTACGTGGACGGGGTCCAGCAGGTCGGCACGCCCAACGTGGGCTTCCTCATCTGCACCCGGCCCTTCCTCGAAGGACTGATACGCGAGCGCACCCTCGGCCTGCCGAACGTCGAGCCGGTCACCGGCCGCGTCACGGGCCTGGTCTACGACGGTCAACGCGTCGCGGCGGTGCGGTATTCGACCGGGACGGGCGAGGCCGTCCGGGCCGGCGACTTCTTCGTGGACGCCACCGGGCGCGGCAGCCGGATGGCCGACTGGCTGGAGGCGGGGGAGTGGCCCCGGCCGCGGATGGAACGGCTCGACGTCGACGTCCGTTACGTCACGGCTCATTTCGAGCGCTCACCCGACTGGACCGGCCCGCTCAGCGGCATCACGCGCTACGGCCCGCGGTCCGGTTCCGAACGGTTCGCCGGGGCCGCGGTGAACGCCGTCGAGGACCGGCGATGGGCCGTGATGCTCGCCTCCTACGGCGACGATCCGCAGGTGTCGGACGTCGAGGGCTTCCGGGCCAGGTGCGCCGGACTGCCACCGGTCTACCGGGAAGCCGTGAAGGGCCGGCTGACCGGTGGACCCGTACCCTTCCGGCACCCCGACAACCGCTGGCGCCACTTCGAGGCCCTCGATCGCTTCCCCGCCCGTCTGGTGGTGACCGGGGAGGCGGTGGCGTCGTTCAACCCTGTCTACGGCCAGGGCATGAGTTCCGCGATGCTGCACGCGTCCTGCCTGTCGGAGTACCTGCGCGGTGCGCCGGACCTCGACGCCCCCGCCCGGCACTTCTTCGCCCTGCAACACGTGGTGGCCGGCGCGGCGTGGCAGACGTCGGCGACCGCGGACGCCGCGCGCCTGGGCCTGGCCGGGCGCCCGGGCACCGCCCCACAGCAGCGCACCGCCTGGGCGATGCGGCACGTCATGGCCGCGGCGGTGCACGACAGCCGGGTGGCCGAGGCATTCCGCGACGTCAGCTTCATGCTCGCGCATCCGGCGACACTGCTCGCGCCCGACCTCGTACGACGTGCGGCCCGGGCCAACGGGGTGCCGGACGAGGAGTTCGACCGCGAGTACGGGCCCGCGACCTGAGCGCTCAGGAAAGGGAGAGCAGATGTCCACACCGCCCACCACCGTTCTCGACCGCTACGTCGGCCTGGCCGACCGGGTCGTGACGGATCCGGCGATCCTGGAAACAGAACTGGCGAACATCCTCGCCCCGGATGCCACGGTCGACATCACCGGAACGCCGGTGACGGGCTTCCCGGCGATCCTCGGCTTCTACCGTCGGTTCATCACGATGTTCGCCGAGTCCCGGCACCTGTGGCAGACCACGGTCGACCCGGATGGCACGCTGCGGGCCGAGTGGGCCGCCTCGTTCCGCACCCCCGACGGACGCCTCGGCGTCGTCGCGGGTGTCGAGACCGCCGAACTGGACGAGGGGGGACTGATCGTCTCCCTGGTGAACACGTACACCGTTCCCCCCTCCGTCCGACGTTAGGCCGCTTCTCTCGGCCGGAGGGCGCCGGCAAGAGCCTCGGACGGGCCAGCCGGTCCGCCGGGGCGAGG
Organism: Streptomyces sp. NPDC046870; assembly: GCF_040704595.1. Lineage (NCBI taxonomy): Bacteria > Bacillati > Actinomycetota > Actinomycetes > Kitasatosporales > Streptomycetaceae > Streptomyces > Streptomyces sp. NPDC046870. The sequence goes on along the minus strand of NZ_JBEYXM010000030.1, from coordinate 84,598 downwards.
GGCCGCCCCCGGCGCCGGTCGCCACCGGCGGCACGGCCCCGTCGCGTGCCTCACACCTTGCTCACTCGGCCCAGCGCCCCACCGCGGTCAGCCACGCGATGCTCGGGTTCAGCCACGCCGGGAACCTCTGTGTCATCGCCTCGAAGTACTCCGCCCGGCTGCCGGCGGCGGCGAAGACCTCCGTGGCCGCACGCAGGTAGGCGCGGGTCTCGTCGATGACGGACGCCGGATCGTCACGCTCGGGATTCTTGTGCCCGGCCACGACGGTTGCCGGGTTGAGGGCGGCCACGGCGTCGATCGCGCCGAGCCAGCTGTCGATGCCGTCCGTGCCGGCCTCGGAGAGGTACTGGTGCACCTGGTTGTAGATGACGTCGCCACCGACGACCAGGTCCAGGGACGGCACGTGCAGGAACGTCGTGTGATCGGTGTCGGTGTGCCCGGCGGCATGCGGCACGAGCGGCTGCCCGTCCACCTCGAGGCCGCCTTCCGGTACGACCTCGGCGATGACCGGGGTGTCCCCGATCAGGCCGGGGAACGCCGCTCCCCAGAACGGGTTCGGCCGGCCGCCGGGGGTGGTGCGCTCCATCTCCGCGACCGTCTCGGCCGTGGCCCACACCTTCAGCTCCGGGAACCGCTCACGCACGGGCGCCGTCGCGTACCAGTGGTCGCCGTGCGCGTGGGTGACGTAGACGCCGGTGATCGTACGGTCGAAACCGGCGGCCCACTTCGCGACGGCGGCCCCCTGCTCCGTGGTCAGCCCCGGGTCCACCAGGAGGGCTTCGCGCGGGCCGTAGACGAGGGTCGTGGACAGCGGGGACCACAGCAGCGGGCCGCCGTCCGGCCGGGGAGGCAGGGCGGTCGGCGCCAGCGGCTGCATCGGACTGACGTGTACGGCATGGGCCAAGGACACCATCGTTGTTCCTCTCGCATGGGTCGCGGGTGGAGGGGAACGGGCGCTGCCGCGTTCCCCTCCTCGCGGGTCGCCCACGACCCGCCACCGCTCATCCTGCTGCCGCCGGGCTCGGAAACGGCGGACGGGGAGACGGGGCGAGCCGTTGGGGCAACCCTTCTGCCTCAACGCGCGCGACCGTCCCGCCCATCGGACAACTCACGCGGCCGATCCGTTAGTTGGAATATCCAACTCGGTGCATCGGTTGGCCTGAACAGCGGTTCTTGCGTGGGAGGACACCGATCGTGAACAGAACACTCAGCCCTGACCGGGAAGGCGTGCCGGTGGAGGCGCGGCCCTCCGCGGGCGCCTGTCGGGTGATCAGCCTCGCCGGTTCCGGCCGGGCGGAGCAGCGGGCCCGGGAAGTGGTGCGGAACACCTGCGCGGAGTCCCTCGGGGCGAGGTTGCCGGACGCGCTCCTCGTCGTCACCGAGCTGGTGGCGAACGCGGCCGCCCACACGGCCGGTGTCCGGGGCCTGATGCTCTACCACGACCGGAACGCCACCTTGCTGACGGTCTTCGACAAGGGCGGGACGACGAGCTGGCCGCGCGCGACGGACGCGGACCCCCTGGCCGAGTCCGGCCGGGGCCTGCACCTCGTCGCCGCCCTCGCCGACTCCTGGCACGCCCGTCCGGCGCTCGAAGGCAAGGCCGTCACCGCCGTCTTCCGCACCGGCCCCCGGGCGGCGGAGTCGGACTGACCGGGCAGGGCTGTCGTCCGCCTCTACACCGCCAGCTCGGTGAGCCGCTCGATCTGGATGCCGCCCACCGTCAGCATCTCGGCGAGCTCCGCGAACCGCCGCAGGTGGTCGCTGGCCGCGTGGGCGCGCAGGTGCTCCTCGCTCTGCCACACCTCGTGCATGACCAGCAGTCCGGGGTCGTCCAGGCCCTGGTGCGGCACGTAGGTGAGGCAACCGTCCTCCTGCCGGGTGGCGGCCACCAGGGCGGGCAGCGCGTCCCTCAGTTCCTGTTCCTTGCCGGGACGCGCCTGCATGCGCGCGATGAGGACGACGGGTCCGTTCTCGGGGTGGGTCATGGCGTTCTCCGTAAGTCGTCGGGTGGCCCTGGGGGCCGGAAGCGGCCGTGCGCGTCCGCGCGGGCCCGCGCCTGGTCGGCCGCGGTCCGGAACAACTGTCCTCACCGCGGGCCGGCCGGACACGTGATTCCAGTCGCCGATGCCCGTGAACGCAGGTAATGGGCGCCCGGGGGCAGTGTTGTGCGGCCGGTGTGCGGGGGCGGCTCAGAAGCCGGTGAGGGTGATCTTGCCGATGGCGGAGCCGGACTCCATGACGCGGTGCGCCTCGCGGAGGTTCGCCGCGTCGATCCTGCCGAGGTCCTTCACGGCGGTGGTGGTGATGACGCCCGCGTCCACCAGGCGGGCGATCTGGGTCAGGATGTGCCGCTGCCGGTCCAGGTCGGGGGTCTGGAACAGGGAGCGGGTGAACATGAACTCCCAGTGGTAGGAGATGCTCTTGGCCTTCAGGACCCCGATGGGCAGGGAGTCGAAGTCGTCGATGGCGACGATCCTGCCGAAGGGCCGCAGTGCCTCGGCGTAGGCGCCGAGGTTGCCGTCGGTGTGGGCGGTGCTGAACACGTGTGTCAGGCCGTCCGGGGCCACCTCGGCGATCTGGGGGACCAGGGGCCGGCGGTGGTCGACGACGTGCCGCACCCCCATGCGGGTGGCGAACTCGACGGTCTCCGGCCGGGAGGCGGTCCCGATGACGGTCAGGCTGGTCAGGGCGCGGGCCAGCTGGGCCGTGATGGAACCGACGCCCCCGGCCGCGGCGGTGATCAGCAGGGCGCCGTCCCGGTTCAGACCGCCGTTCTCCAGGCCGAGGTGCTCGAACAGGCCCTCCCAGGCGGTCAGCGAGGTCAGCGGCAGGGCCGCGGCTTCCGTGAAGGACAACGTGGCGGGCTTGAGGGCCACGATGCGCTCGTCGACCGTGTGGTACTCGGCGTTCGCGCCGGCCCGGTCCAGGGCGCCGGCGTAGTACACCTCGTCGCCCGCCTTGAACGTCCCGACCTTCTCGCCGACCGCGACGACCGTGCCGGCGGCGTCCCAGCCGAGCACCTTGATCTCGCCGCCCGGGTCGTTGCTCTGCCGGACCTTGTAGTCGACGGGGTTGACCGCGACGGCCTCGACCTTCACCAGCAGGTCGTGCGGGCCGGGCTCAGGGACGGGCAGTTCCACGTCGACCAGGCTCTCCGGGTCGTCGACGGGGAGGCTGTTGCGGTAACCGACGGCCCGCATGGTGGTCTTGTTCATGGGTAGATCTTCGCTTTCCGTGTGCTGCTCGAAGGGGTAAGCGGCCGGGTACGGGCGCGCCGCCGCGTCCTCGCGGCGCGGGTCACGGCGTCAGGGCGTGGCCGTGCTTCGCGAGGTAGCGGTCGGCGGCCCGCAACGGGGTGAGGCCGTCCACGTTGATCAGGGCGTCGATCTCCTCGACACCGTCATTGCCCAGGTGCAGGCTGTCGAGCCGGGCGACCGCGTCGGGGTGCAGGTGGTCCAGCGCGTCGAGCCGGACGACCACACTGGCGTCGTCCACGGTGCCCAGCAGGCCCTTGGGCTCCTTGAGGGGGCGCAGGCCGTAGAGGCGGTTGAGGTACTGCGGGCGCCACAGCGGGACGACGAACCACTCCCGCGCGGCGACACCGCGCTCCACCCGGGAGAGGAAGCCGGACTCGGTGCCCGGAGCGAAGGCGTAGCCGAGTTCGCGCAGACCGTAGGCGTCCACCATCCGGGCGGAGAAGCGGCTGATGCCCGCGCCCGGGTTGATGCCGTCGATGGTCTTCGTCATCCGCCCGGCCACCTCCGGCCGCGTCAGGTCGGCGACTTCGCGCACCGCGTCCTCGGGGACGTGGGGCGGCACCGCCCACACGCAGTACGGCCGGTAGTGCGGCGCCAGCACCCGGACCCGGTCCCGGTAGCGGGAGAGGTACGTGTCGTGGCTGGAGGGCAGCCACGCGGAGACCAGGACGTCGACTCCGCCCTCCTCCTGGAGCCGGAACAACTGCTCGTGCGGTGCCTCCACGCTGTTCACCCGGTGGCCGTGGGCCTCCAGGACGCGGCGCGTGACCGCGGCGGCGGCACGGTGGAACGACAGAGCGATGTTGCCCACGGTGATGGTCGGCTCCGAGCGGGAGGGTGACATGATGACTCCTTGGACATGTGCGCCTGAGCTGCGGAAACTCCGCCATGTATGACCGGGTGTGCGGAGTCGTCCGACTCCTTCGGGCCGTCCGTTCCCCGGCACGCGCTCATCGTGCTCCCGCATCCGCCCATAAGTCCAAGAACTCTTCCGCATTCTTTCTATAAGCTGAGCACATGCCAACGCTGCGACAGCTGGAGTACCTGGTGGCCATCGTGGACGAGGGGTCGTTCACCCGCGCCGCCGAAAGCCTCAACGTCACCCAGCCCGGGCTCTCCCACCAGTTCCAGGCACTGGAACGGGAGGTCGGCGGGCCGCTGCTGGAACGGCTGCCGCGCGGCGTGCGGCTCACCCCGGCCGGCCGGTCGATGCTGCCCCACGCCCGGGCCGCGCTGGCCGAGGCAGGCCGGGCCACCGTCTCCGCCCGCCGCGCCGCCGGCGTCTCCACCGGCGAGCTGCACCTGGCCACCCTCTACTCGGTCAGCGCGGGCGTGCTGCCCACGGTCCTGGGACTGTGGCGCCGCAAACACCCCGGTGTGCGCATCCGGTTGTTCGAACACCGCCGGAGCGACGAGATGGCGCAGGCCATGACCGCGGGCCAGGCCGACGTCGCCCTGGGGCCGCTGCCGGAGGACTGGGAGGGCACCGCCCGGCACATCGGCGCCGAGGAGTTCCTGGTCGTGACCCGCTCCGACGACCCGGTGGCACTCGCCGACCGAGCGCCGGACGTCCGGCTGGCCGACCTCGCCGAGCGGGAGTGGGTGCACTTCACCCCCGACAGCGGCCTGTCCGACATCCTCGAACGGGCCTGCGACGCCGCCGGTTTCCGGCCCCGGGTCGCGGTGCGCACCGAACAGGCCGCGTCGGCCATCGGGTACGCGGCGGCCGGACTCGGGCCCACCCTCGTGCCCGCCAACACCATCCCGCCGCATTTCGCCGGCGCGTTCCTGCGCCCCGACCCGCCCCTGCGCCGGCAACTGACCGGCTACACCCGCACCAGCCCGGACCCGGTGACCTCGTCCTTCCTGGAGACCCTCGGGGAACACGCCCCGCTGATGCCCGCCCACGTCGCCAGACGCCTGCGCAAGGGCGGAAGCCGGTAGCGGACCGACGCCGGCGGGTGGTCCGGCCGGCACGCGCACACCCGTCCCGTCCCGGGCCGGGGGCGGACGTGCCACGGGCCGCCCCGAGGCGGTCGGCGGCGGTCTCCCCGTCCGGCCAGGGAGTCGCCGCGCCGCCGCCTGCGCTGGGGCGGTAGCCGGTGGCGCGGACCGACGCCAGCGGGTGGTTCGGCTGTCCGCCGGTCGGCATTCGCGCACCCGTTCCGTCCCGGCCGTCAGCCGCCGCGAACCGCGTCTCGGCTGACGCCCCGGCCCGGATGTTCGGCTTACCTCCCGGCCACCTGCCGCTGTCTGCGCGAGTGGACCGCGTAGGAGCGTGCGTCATAAGTGGAACTTATGGGGAGCGACGAAAACAGTCATTGGCCTCATCGGCCTCCGGGGGAGAAGAGTGACGCCCGTGCCCCATCGGCCGCGCCACGGCGCTCACCCAAGGAGATTCACGTGACCACGCAGGAACGTACCGGACAGCGCATCGTCGTCATCGGGGCCGGCTCCGCCATCGGACGGCACCTCGCCCGCACGGTCTCGGCCGCGGGCGCCGAAGTGGTCCTCGCCGGGCCGGACCTCGGCAGGCTGAAGGACACGGGCGGTGAACTGACCGGCCCGTGGCGCACCGTGGAGTTCGACATCACCGACGACGGGTCCGCCGCGCGGCTGGCGGACGAGGTCGGCGCCTTCGACCACCTGGTGTCGACAGCGGCGGTGCCCGCCAACGGACCGCTCGCCGAACTGGACCCGGCCGACGTCCGGCGTGCCTTCGCCGCGAAGGTGACCGGTCCGCTGTTCATCGCCAAGCACCTGGCCGGTCAGGCGCGCGAGGGCGGTTCCCTCACCTTCTTCTCCGGGGTCGCCGCCTGGCGCCCGGCCCCCGAGCGCACCGTCATGGCGACCACCAACGGCGCCCTGGCCTTCCTCGTCCAGGCCCTGGCCGTCGAGATCGCCCCGCTGCGCGTGAACGCCGTGTCCCCCGGCATCATCGACAGCGGTGCCTGGGACAGGCTCGGTGACGCCAAGCCTGGTTTCCTCCGGCAGATCGCCGGCAACAACCCCGCACGGCGCGTCGGAACGGCGGACGACGTCGTCAAGGCGGTGCTCTTCGCCATGGACAATCCGTACGTCACCGGAACGGTGCTGCACGTCGACGGCGGCGGACGCCTGGCCTAGGACTTGTCCGGCCGATCATGTGACTACTTCGCAGTCGTGTCGTTGATGTGGACATGGGGCGGGGCGATCTGACGGATGCCGAGTGGGAACGGCTGCGGCCGTTCCTGCCGGTCAGCAACAGGCGTTGTGGCAGGTAGCGGGATCACCGGTAGGTGATCGACGGGATTCTGCACCGGGTGCGGACCGGTGTTCAGTGGCGTGGCCTGCCCGAACGGTTCGGCCCATGGAAGACGGTGTATGAACGCCACCGCCTGTGGTCGGCCGACGGAACGTGGGAACGCCTGCTCCAGCAGGTGCAGGCCGAGGCCGATGCAGCTGGGGAGATCGACTGGGACATCTCGGTCGACTCCACCATCGTGCGGGCACATCAGCATGCTGCCGGCGCTCGCACCGAACCACCGCCAGCGCCCGCCTCAAAGGGGGCCGAACCGGCAGAACACCAGGGCGAAACGCCGTGGCAGAGCCTCGTCGCCCGCCTGGTGGAGGTGGTGCAGGAGCTGAGGGCCTGGGCCGCTCGCGGGGCGGGTTCACCACCAGGCTCCACCTGAGTGCGGACGGCCGCTGCCGCCCGCTGTCCTTGATCGTCACACCGGGACAGCGGGCGGACTGCACGCAGTTCACGCCGGTGCTGGAGAAGATCCGCGTCCCGCGGATCGGGCCGGGCAGGCCGCGCAAGAAGCCTGAGAGCCTCGCGGCGGACAAGCTGCCCGCCCACCCCAGCCGTAACACCGCCCTGCTCACCCTGGCCACCGACCTGCCCGCTGCCAGACGGGCGTCGCCGCTGGGCCTGGCTCGACCTCGTCCGGGAGCGGGCCTGCCGACGCACCCACCGTGACTCGTCGCCTGGTCACGCCTATGACCTTGACGATCAGCGCATCACCGACGAACCGGGCGTCTACCTGGCGCTCGGCGAAGCCGTGAACGGGCCGGGCGGCTACTTCGGCGGCTGCCTCGCAGCCCTTGACGACTGCCTGGGCGCGACCTTCGGCTAGACCGCACCCGCAACCCTGATCTGGCGGAACGCCGCGACCGCACACGCACACCTGTAGATCTCCTCCTGGGCGATTCGCATGTCCGGCGCCACCCGGCCGAAGATCGTCGGCTCCGCGAAGAAGCCCCGGTCGTACGCCTCCCCGCCGAGCCGGCCACCGCCGATCACAACCTCGGCGCCCTTCTCCCGGCCGATCCCAGGTAGTCGAGGACCCGGGCCTGCTGGCGGGCGCGAGAGCGGACCGACAGCGGTGAAGTCGCGCCCCCATCTCGGTCAGCTGTGACATCGATGTCATGTTTCGGCCAATGATCGCCTCCATGGAGTCATTGCGTGAAGATCCCTTGAAAGCGGAATCATTCCTGGGCGACGCTGGGGCGCGTTCATGTCCGATCGCCAACTCCGGTCACAGCGAGGAAACTTTCATGGGACTGGCCATCCGTGCCGCTCTGTTAGCTGTTGCTCTCGCCGGGGCCGTCGCTGCGCCGGCGGGCGCGGCCTCCCAGAATCAACCACGTTCCGAAGCAAGGCCGTTGGCCGCGCAGTCCACCGTGGTGAGCGGGACGGGCGGTCTCAGTGTCGCCGCCAAGGCCGCGAGCGGGACCGAAGAGGTCCTGAAGGCCGACACCGCCGCCGCGGTCGCCGCCGCCAATGTGTGCGGACCGGGCTACACCATCTCCGTGAGCGCAGCGCGGTATGGCACCTACGGCACCGCATACACGTGGTGGAATGGCACCTACAGCGGTAGCAACACTCTGTACGACCGGCCCATCTGCGCCGTGTTCTTCAACGACACCGGCATCACGCACTACATGGGCGTCCGGCTCAAGGACAACTACACCGCCACTGCGGACTCCGAGGATTTCGGCGCCTTCTCCCAGTACGCCGGTCCCGTCTACCAGAGCAAGGGTTACTGCGGCCAGGCGTACTCCTACATGGAGGACGCCACCGGCAAGGTCCTGGTCGACAACTACCTCAGCGTCGGAACATGCGACTGACGCACCTCCCCTCCCGCCCGCTCCGCCCCGGCCCGGCCACACCGTGGAAGGGCCGGGGCATGTCCGGCCTCGCCGTACTGCTCCTGACGACCGGTTGCGGCGCCGGGGAGGATAACGCCCACCCCCCTGAGACGCCGACCGCGGTGGTCTCTCCGTCGACGCGGCCGGACACGCCGTCCGCCGTCGCCACCTCCGGAGAACCAGCAGAGGACGCCGAGCCGACGCCCTCCTTCTCGCAGGACGGCGCCACCAAGGTGCTCCTCTACGGCGACCTGAAGGTGTCCGCCACCCCGGAGGCTGACGGCGTGCGGACCACGGTCACCGTGCGCAACGACACCGAGGACAGCGCCAACTACTACATCGAGATCAGCGTCGGGAACGGCGTCGACTGGGTAGCCTCGAACACCTACCGCATGACCGATGTGCCTGCCCATGACAGCGACAGCCAGACCAGCACTATTGGCGGCGTCCATCTCGGGCCCATTCCGCAGCACCCGAAGATTTACGTCGACCGGATGGAGCAGTACTGAATCGGGACGCGGCGTCTACCGGCCCGAGGAGGCGCTGTCACCAAGAATCCACCATAGTCGCGTCGATCGACGCTCGCTTCAACCGCCTCACCGCCACCGAAGTGACCGTGGAGGACACGGATGGCCTCGACGCCGATCACATACCTCTGGCGTTCCCCCCAGGACGCCGACCAGAAGATGGCCCGCTGAACGGGGTCGACGCCGCCGGCGTGTACTGGAAGGCCCACCTCGCGTCCGACGAGTCGGTCCGCTCATCCCCGGTTGGCGACAGCAACGGAGCCGTCTCCCAGACCCCGGTGATCGCGGCCTCTTCCGGTGTGCTCGCCGCAGCCAGACCACACTTCGTTCAGGGCCGCGGTTACGACCCGTTCCACGACGCACACCACCAGTCCGTCGCCGAATGGACGCCCGTCCTCGCCCCGGCGACCCGAGCCGCTACCCCCGCACTCGGGCTCGCCGCCGGTCTCCTCGTCGGCCTGTATCCGTCCTGGCGCGCAAGCCGCATCCAACCCGTCGAAGCACTGCGGCACTGACCTCACTTCCCTGGCGCGATCCGCCCGGATCGCGCCGCGTGCACCTGGTTCCATCCGAAAGGAACAGCTGTGGCAGACGAACAAGTCCTCAAGGCCCAAAAGTGGGTCAACTCCAACTACGGCAGCGTCGCCGGCTACGTCGCCTGCCCGGAGAACGGCCAGACCGGCTGGGGGACCATGAACTCCCTGGTCATGGCACTTCAGCACGAACTTGGCATCAGCCCTGTCGTGGCGTCCTTCGGCCCCACCACGGCGTCGAAGTTCGCCGCCCTCGGCGACATCGGCTTCGAGTGGGACACCAACCGCAACATCGTTGCCATCCTCGAGTACGCCCTGTGGTGCAAGGGCTACTGGGCCGTCGAGCCAGGCAGTGAGGGCTGGTTCACCGGTGTCACCCGTGATGCCGTTTCAAAGCTGCGATCCAACATGGGCATTGGTGGCGAAGGAGTCATCAACGTCCAGGTCGCCAAGGCCTTGATGAACATGGATGCCTACATCGTCGTGGCGGGCGGAACCGACGGGATCCGCGAGATCCAGCAGTGGCTCAACGGCCGCTACTGGACCAAGAGCGCCTACAGCATCGGCCCGTGCGACGGCATCTACTCCCGCGACGTCCAGAAGTCACTGATGATCGCCCTGCAGTACGAACTGGGCATCGCCGCTCCGAACGGTAACTTCGGGCCAGCCACCCAGGCAGGGTTGCAGTCCCACACGCTCACCCAGGGCGCCTCCGGAGTCTTCGTCCAACTCTTCTCCGCCATATGCCTCTTCAACTCGCCCACCTACGACAGCGACGGCAACGACGTCAACACGACATGGCGCTCCTCCTACGACTCCGGGCTCACCCAGTGGGTCCAACTATTCCAGCGATTCAACAAGTTGACCGTCAACGGAAACGGCGACTACGAGACGTGGGCGCAGCTACTAGTCTCCATGGGAGACCCTGATCGCGCTGTGACCGGCTCGGATACGCGGTACGAGATCACCAGCTCCCGCGCCAAGTGGCTGTTCGACCACGGCTACCGATTCGTTGGCCGTTACATATACGACCCGCCCGGCTCCACTCTCGACAAGGAGATCAAGCCGGGTGAACTGGACGTCATCTTCGGGGCTGGCCTCAAGGTCTTCCCGATCTACCAGGACAATGCCCGCCAGCTCGCGGACTTCACCTACACCAACGGCTACTCACACGGTCTGAACGCACACAAGTGCGCCTCCGACTACGGCTTCAACCGCGGCACCACCATCTACTTCGCCGTGGACTACGACGCGACCGGCGAGGAGATCGCCAGCTCCATCGTGCCGTACTTCCACGGCGTGCAGGCAGCCCTGGCCAGCCAAGGAAAGAGGTACACGCACGGTGTGTACGGATCCAGGAACGTCTGTAGCACCGTGAGCAACAAGACGTTCGCCCGTTACTCCTTTATTTCCGGCATGTCCTATGGGTTCTCCGGAAACCTCGGCTTCCCCATCCCCAGGAACTGGACCTTCAACCAGATCAAGGAATTCCACGTCACCAACGGCTCCGACGGGTTCGATCTGGACAACGACGCGGTCTCCGGCCTCGACCGCGGCGTCTCGTCGGTGAGCGACGCAGGTGGCCCTGCCGACGACTTCATCGCCTACGTCCAAAAGCTGTACGACCTGGCGGGCTCCTACGGCGCCGGCGGCCAGAAGCGCAGTCAGCTCGTCATGGAGTACATCCGCCACCATTCATACGGCGACAAGGACCTCGCGAACAAGGTCGGCTGGTGGTACCTCATCGGCTCGTACGACGGCGGGTTCGTCGACTACTGCAACTCCAACGGCATGAGCGTCAAGGCCCTGTTCACCGATCCCTTCACCGGCTACCAGCTCGGCGCCGAGCACATGATGGCCACGGCCAACGCCCACCTCCTGACGGCGCAGCCGGACAACAAGAAATCGGCAAACGGGGGCGATGTCGGCGGTTGGGCAGGCGACTTGATGACGTTCTGGGCCGATTGGCGCAACTCCGAGCAGGAGTATGCCGATCCGCTACAGTTCGCCCACGCCAAACTTGCGGTACCCGGAGTCAATTCATCGTTCGGATTCAACGATCTCATCGAGGACGCCGACGGATACCTTATCGCCCGGGCCGTAAATGGCGGCAAGACCATCGTCGACGCTGTGAGAGACCACTACAACGGCGGCGGCGGTCTCAAGCGTTTCAACGACTACTTCACCAACAGGTGGGGCAACGCCACCGACTGCAAGACTTCCGCGCACAACGCCTTGACCGCGGTGGACGCGACGCTATCCGTCGCTCAGCTCCAACTCATCACCCTCGCGGGAGTGGTGTCTCCGAGCGACTACCAAAACCTCCCCGGCGGCGGTGACAAGCTCAGCAATTTCGAGCAGGGCTTCGTTGACGCACTGCTGGCCCGTATGGGAACGGAGACCACCAAACTGTCTCTGTACCAGGCGAACCACGAAAAGTACCTCAAGGCAGCCCGCTCACGCGCCGCCCAGTGACGACGGATAGAACTACGGAATGAAGCAAGCAGGAGCCCTTATCGCCGCACTGATCCTCGTCGTCTGGTTGGTGTGGAACCTATGGAATGTCTTCCGCATCGTGACCGGACTTCGAGACCGATCATGGCGGCGCCCGCTGTGGTGGGCACGCGTGTGCTCTGTCTCTCTCTTCGCGGGCCTCTTGGCGTGGACCTGGGGCGTGTTCAGAACAGGGCTTGATGTCCGCGAAACGTGCCAGTTCGTCCATCACGTGCACTACGACAGGGCGTACAGGGATGCGCACGCTGCGGAGTTCCAGAAATTCTTCCCACTGCACAACAGGTGCAATGCACACTTCGATCTGGTGCCCGTATGGGTCAACCCGTCCCTTGTGGTGTGCGCCGTCATCTCCATCGTCGCCATTGCCGTCCTCGTGAAGTTCGGCATCACGCACCTCACTCGCTTGCCCCGAAAGGAAAGTCAGTCATGACCCAGACTGGTCTGTCACGACGTCGGTTCATCGGCGCCACGTCCGGCGCTGCGGCAGCCGCAACACTCGTCAACCTCAGCGCAACCGCAGTGGCCTCCGCCGACACTCGCACGTGGAAGAGCGCAACGTCGAAGAACGGCTGGTCCGTCTTGGACGAGGCAACAGCATTCACCATTGAGGGCAGCGGCCGGAAGGTCTCACTCGCTAAAGGCGACGCGGCCACGATCCTGCTGCACGTGGCCCGAAGATTCCACTACGAGATCGACTCCCTGCGGGCCGGTGACGTTCACGGTTGGACCATCAACCGTGAGGTGGCCGAGGCATACGAGTCGAACTACCTGTCCGGAAGCGCGATAGCAATCCGGCCCGTCGCGTATCCGGTCGGCGCGAAGGACAACCTGTACCCGAACGAACTTGTCGTCGTCCGCGACATCCTCGCTGAACTTGATGGCGTCGTGGCCTGGGGCGGTGACTTCAAGACGCCGAAGGAATCCCACTTTGAGATCGCGCTCAAGCCCAGCCACCCCCGTGTAAAGGGGGTGGCTCGCAAGGTACTCGGGTGGAACGACGGCCCGGGCAACCACGGTGCCGGCGCAACCGACGCCTTCGACCCAAAGCGCCTCAAGGTATCTCGCACGTTCACGCAACGCACATCTTGACTGGTTGGTGGTCTTGCTGTCAGGCAGGGGCTGCTCCTCACCGCTTGAAGGTGTGGGTGCGCGGCCGACCGGCTGCGCACCAGCACAACGCACCTGGCTGGGCCGCGGCTTCGATGCCGCGGAGCGCCGTCGCAGGCGAGTGAAGGTGGTGGGGCTGGGACGGTGCGGGAGAAACTCCTTGATCTGCTGGCTGGGCGCATCCGCGCGGGCTCATCATGCTGGTGTCGCACTCAGGTCGTAGTCGCCGTGGCGATGAACCAGGTCGTATTGGTGCTCCGCGAGGCCCGAGGGACGGTCGCCTCGGGCCTGCTCACGGCGTGCCAGTTCGCCCAGCGGGCAGTGGAGACGCCTATCGGGCGCCCGGCTGTCCTGCCCCATCCTCGACTCCTCTGGAGACGACGTGAGTACCCCCACCGCCACCCGGCTGCAGGCCGCGGACGCGAGCGTGACCGTGCTCAGCAACACCGCCTTCGTCACCGACTGGGCCCGCCGCTAAACAGCACACCTAGGGCCTCTCGTTTGCATCACGCCGGATCAGCCGGGCGTGTCGGACGCGAGGGCGGCGGCGAGCTGCGTCCGCCGGTTGATCTGCAACTTCGCGTAGACCTTGTACAGGTGCGCTCCCACGGTGCGGTGGGAGAGGTACAACTGGTCGGCGATCTGCCGGTTCGTGTACCCCTGGGCGGCCAGCCGGGCGACGTGCAGTTCCTGCGCGGTCAGCACGGCTCCGGCGTCGAAGGTCTGGCGCGGCTGTGCCGACTGCACGGTGCTGCCGGCGGCGCCCAGCTCCCGTGCCGTTCGTTCCACGAGCGGTGCCGCGCGGTGTGACTCGAAGACGGGCAGCGCCGCGGAGAGATGGCTGCGCGCCTCCACGATGCGGCGTTCCCGGCGCAGCCACTCGCCGAAGAACAACCGGGTCTTGGCCAGGTCGAGGAACGCGGTGCTCCCCTCACCGTGTCGTATCGCCCGCTCGAAGTGGACGCGGGGATCGCCGCCCCGCGGCAGGAGCGCCAGCGACCGTTCGACGAGCATCGCGAGATGCCCGGAGTCGCCGGACGCGAGGGCGGCCGTCGCCATGTCGAGCCAGCCCTCCACCACGTCCGGCCGGCCGGCACGCACGGCCGTGTCGGCGAGGTCGCCGCCCGCCCAGACGCCGACGGGCGGGTGCTCGAGACTTGCCAGCAGGTGGACGACCGCCTCCTCGGCGTGACCCTCGTTCGCCGCCACCTGGGCGGACGCCCAGGACGCCACGGCCGCCACCCGGGGGATCGGGGTGGGGCCGGACAGTTCGCCACAGGTGTCCAGGGCGGCGGTCGCGAGCTCGTGTTCACCGCGCCACGCGCGTGCGCGTGCGATGTTCGCGGTGGCGAGGGCCCCGATCACCGGCAGATCGAGGTCGTAGCTGAGGCGCAGCGCGAGTTCCGCGTCGGTCAGGCCGGCGGCGATCGCGTTGGCGGTCACGCGGACGGTGCTGCGTCCGGAGAGGGCCACCGCCACGTCACCGGCCCGCGCCGACTGGTGGAACATGTCGATCCCGGCGCCCCAGACCCGGTCGGCGACGGGGAGGTCATGGGTGTCCTCGACGGCGAACGCCAGGCAGTTCAGCAGTGTCGCGTACCCCTCGCGGGCCTCCCGCTGCATGAACGACAGCGCCTTCTCCACGGAGCCGATCCGGTCCGCCGGGCTGACCAGCGCCAAGCCGATGTCCCGGAGGACCCGCTGCGGCTCGGTGGCGGCGTCGGCCCGGCGCAGCTCGTCCGCGACGGCCGCCGCGAGGTCGGGAGAGGTGTCCTGACGGAGGAAACTGCGCACGGCGGCCCACGTGAGGACCTCCACCCGGTCGGCGGGATCGCTGAGTCTCCGCGACAGCGCGACGAGTTCGTCGCCGCCGCGCCCGAGGAGTGCCGAGCTGGTGCCGGCGAGCATCCATTCGGTACGAGCCAACTGCACCGTCGACGCCTCGTCGGCGACGATCGGTCTCGCCTCGGTGAGCAGGGCCACGGCGTCGGCCGTCGCGCCCGCCTGCCGTGCCGTTTCCGCGGCCATCACCGTGCGCCGTGCCCGGTCCGCCGCCACCGGGGTCAGCGCTGCCGCGCGCCGCCAGGCTGCGGCGGCCTCGGTCCGCGCACCCCGCCGGCCGGCCGTCACGGCGAGTGCTTCGAGTTCGGCGGCGACGTCCTCGTCCCAGCCGGCGACGGCCGCGGCCCGGTGCTGGACGGCGCGTGCGGGCTCGACGACGACCGCCGCGAGTTCGGTGTGCACGCGCGACCGCGCGCCGAAGTCGGCGCTGTCATACACGGCCGAACCCACCAACGGGTGACGGAACTTGTACGTGCCGGCGGTGAGCGTGATCAGCCCGAACCTCTCGGCCGGCGCGAAGTCGCCCTGGTCCAGGCCGAGGTTGCGGGCCGCCGCGAGCACTTCGTAGCTGCTCGAATCCTCCGCGGCGGCGGCGACGAGGAGGGCGTGCCGCGTCGCAGGCGGCAACAGGGCGACCTCGGCCAGGAAGGAGTCCTCCAGACGCCTGCCCATCGGAACACGGTCTCCCTCGGCGGATGGCGGCCCTTCGGCCCAGGAGGGATTGGCCGACCATTCGGTCAGGGCGAGCGGGTTGCCCAGTGCGCGCTCGACCAGACGGCGCCGTTGCGGCAGCGTCAGGTCCGGCGCGCGCAGGGCGACCAGCTTCAGCGCGTCCTCCTGACCGAGCGGCGCCAGCGGCACGTGGTGCCTGAAGTGCGACTTGCGGTCGGGGTAGACGCGATCGGTCCGGCTCGTGGCCAGGAGCAGCGCCGGCATGACGCTCATGCGGGCCGCGAGGAAGGTGACGATGTCGGCCGTCGACCGGTCGAGCCAGTGCAGGTCCTCGACCAGCAGCACGAGGGGCCCCCGGGCCGCGGCCTCCTCCAGCAGTCCGAAGGCGGCGAGCCCGGTGATGAAACGGTCGGCCGGCTCACCCTCGGCGCCGAACGCGACCTTCAGGGCCGTGCGCTGGCGCGGCGGCAGGGCGTCGACACGGTCGAGCAGGGGCAGCAGCAGTTCGTGCAGGCCCTCGAATCCGGCCGCGCCGGCGCCACGGATGCCGTGGCAGGAGAGAACCGTGAATCCTGACGAGGCCGCGGCTTCGACGACCGCGGACGCGAATCTGCTCTTGCCGATCCCCGCTTCCCCGTGCACGAGTGCCGAGGCGCCGTGCCCCTCGCGCGCCGCCTCGACCAGGGCGGTCAGCTGTTCGAACTCCGGTTCCCGCCCTATCACACAGCCACCTGTACCGATGTGTCGCGACATGCGCTACTGCAAGTCGATCAACCGCACTATACGGCTCTTTTCGGCCATGGCGACATGTACACGCCCGCCAGGCCGATCAGCCGCGGGAATCAAACTTAACAAAACGCTGTTCTCTTGACTAGGAAAACGTCGTTCTCTTAACGTGGCGGCCTCTCCCGCCCTCCCGGCGTGACCCTTGCGAAAGGAATCCCAGTGATCACTTACGACAGGCTGTACATCGGCGGACGCTGGACCGAGCCCGCCAAGAAGGACCTGCTGGAGGTCCGTTCCCCGCACGACCGGTCCCTGGTCGGGCTGGCCGCCGAGGCCACGAAGCCCGATGTGGACCTCGCCGTCGACGCCGCCCGCAAGGCGTTCGACGAAGGTCCCTGGCCGCGCCTGTCCCCGGCCGAACGCCAGGCCGTCGTCGCCCGCTTCAACGACCTCTACGCCAAGCGCACCGAGGAGATCGCGGACCTCACCACGGCCGAGAACGGCAGCGCGCGCTGGTTCACCGGCTGGACCGCCGCCGCGCTGTCCCAGCAGACCGACGCCTTCCTGCGCGCCGCGGCGGCGCTGCCGTGGGAGGAGGACCTGCCGCGGACCGACGGCACGACGGGCCGCGTCCTGGTGCGCCGCGAACCGGTCGGCGTCGTCGCGGCCGTCATCCCCTGGAACGCCCCGCACCAGTCCGCGCTCGTCAAGATCGTCCCCGCGCTCCTGGCGGGCTGCACCGTCGTGCTCAAGGCATCGCCCGAGAACGCCCTCGTCACCCTGCTGCTGGGGGAGATCCTCACCGAGGCGGGTGTGCCGGAGGGGGTGGTCAGCATCCTGCCGGCCGACCGCGCCACCAGCGAGTACCTCATCTCCCACCCCGGCATCGACAAGATCGCGTTCACCGGTTCCACGGGCGCCGGACGCGCCATCGCGGCCATCGCCGGGCGGCAGCTGAAGCGGGTGAGCCTGGAGCTCGGCGGCAAGTCCGCCGCCATCGTGCTGGAGGACGCCGACCTCGACGCCATGACGGAGGGCCTGAAGTTCCTCTCCTTCGCCAACAACGGCGAAGCCTGCGTCGCGCACACGCGGATCCTGGTGCACCGCAGCCGCTACGACGAGACCGTGGCCAAGCTGAAGGACCTCGTCGAGTCGCTGACCGTCGGCGACCCCTCCGACCCCGCCACCTTCATCGGACCGATGGTCAGGGCGGACCAGCAGGAGCGCGTGCGCGCGTACATCGAGACGGGAATCCGCGAGGGCGCCCGGCTCGTCACCGGCGGCCCGGAGGTCCCGGCCGGCCTGGAGGACGGCTACTACGTCACCCCGACCCTCTTCGCCGACGTCGACAACTCGATGCGCATCGCGCAGGAGGAGATCTTCGGCCCGGTGCTCGTGGTCATCCCGTTCGACGACGACGACCACGCCGTCCGCATCGCCAACGACTCCCCGTACGGCCTCGGCGGCGGCGTGTGGACGGCCGACGAGGGCCGGGCCCTGGAGATCGCCCGGCGCGTCCGCACCGGCACCTTCTCCGTCAACGGCGCGCCGTTCTCCTTCGACGCCCCCTTCGGAGGGTTCAAGAGCAGCGGCATCGGCAGGGAGTTCGGCACGGCCGGCCTGACCCAGTACGTCGAGTACAAGACGATCGCGGCCTGACCCCTGCCCCACCGCACCCCTCACCCCTTCCACGCGCGGACAGCCTGAGGCGGTACGGCGCTCCGCCGGCGTTCCCCGGCCTCACCGCGTCGCCTGACGCACCGTCATCTCGACCGTGCGGGTCAGCGGTGGCGGCGCGGAGCCTGGTCGTCCCCGGCGCCGGTGCGGGGGGCCGGGGACGCGGGGGAGCGGGTGCTTCGACACTCCGCCGTCCGCATACGGTTCCGCGTACGTGCCCGCGGGGTTTCACGTTTCCTGGGCGGGCCTCGCGGGGTCGTCACGGCGTGACCGCAGGGCCAGCGAGAGGGCCGCGCTCGCGGCGAGGAGGGCCACGACCAGGCCGTAGACGGCGACGGTGGCGGTCAGCGGGACGAAGTCGCTGGCGATGCCCGCCACGAGGACCGGCGCGCCGTACGCCGTGTAGGCGACGAGGTAGACCGCCGCGAAGAGACCGCCCCGGCTCGCGTTGTCCGCGAGCGGGCCCAGTATGCGCAGGGAGGAGCCGAAGGCCGCGCCCTGCCCCGTGCCGCCCAGCAGCGCGCCGGCGACGACGAGCGGCAGCGTCGCCGTCACGACGCCGGTCACCGTGAGGACGGCGCCGGCGAACACCAGCAGCGCGCCGGTGCTGGTGGCCCGCCCGGCGGACAGCCGGCCGAAGGCGATGCCGGCCAGCGCCGCCGCCATCGGCTGGACGGCGACGACCGCACCGTTCAGCGCCGCGTTGTGGATGCCGAACACCGTGGCGTCGAAGGACGGCGCCAGCCCCAGGAAGAGCCCGGAGAACATCCAGCCCGCCGCGACCAGGGGGGCCAGGGACCAGAACCACCCGCGCGCCGCGCGGACGACGCTCAGCCTCGGGCGCAGTGAGGCCAGAACCCCGGGATGCCGGTCCGCGGTCTCGGGCGCGGCCAGCACGGAGGCGATGCCGTAGACGAGGACCACCGACAGGCCGAGGAACACGATCGCCGTCGGATGGCTGCTGGACTGGACGGCCAGGCCGGCGAAGAGCGCGCCGAGGGCCAGCCCGCCCACCGGGGCGGCGCTGGTCAGCACCGTCATGACCGGCCGGTGCCGCGGGGCGGCGAGCTCGATGATCGCGGCCGTGAACGTACTGGTGGCCGCTCCCGTGGCCATGCCCTGCACGGCCCGGGCGGCGATGATCCAGCCGATGTCGTCGGCGGCCAGGAACAGCGCGCTGGTCACCAGCAGCAGGAGCATGGCGCCGACCAGCACCGGCCGGCGGCCGATGTGGTCCGACACGGAACCCGCCACGAGCAGGGTGGCCAGCAGCGTCACCGCGTACACGGTGAACGCCGTGGTGAGCTGCCAGGCGGGAAAGCCCCACTCGCGCTGGTAGAGCACGAAGAGCGGACTGCCGGCACCGGCTCCGAAGGCGACGGCGATCGAGGCGATTACCACACCGGCGGTGGCAGGCGGCCGGCCGCGGCCGGCGGGCGGAGCCGGGTCCGGGGAGGACGCCGGGGGCTGAGGTGAGGAAGGGACTGCAGACAGCTTCACGGCGTCTCCTCGGGCCGCTTGTCCGGAGGGGTCGGGCGGGGGCCCGACCCGCGAGGTCACACCGGTGCTCAGACCGCGGCGGCGAGGGCCCGGCGTCCGGCACCGACCAGCGCCGCCTGCCGGGCCACGCGCGCGCCCAGGTGCTCGGCCGTGGCGATGTCCGCGCCGTGGACGGTGTCCGCCCCGCCGTCCATCGGGGTCTGCGCGCCGGCTCCGCCCCAGTAGCCCAGGCGGTTCAGGTCGTGCTCGGAGGCGGTGGTGGAGTTCCAGCCCGGAGCGAGTCCCAGGCTGACCCAGAGCATCTGGTGCTGGGCGGCGAAGGCGGCGAAGTACGCGAGGGTGTTGTTCTTGTCGCCGCTCTTGGAGGCCGAGTTGGTGAATCCCGCCGCCAGCTTGTCCGCCCACCGTCCCTCGGCCCAGCGCCCGCTGGTCGCCTCGGCGAAGGTGTGGAAGCCGGCCGAGGCGCCGCCCATGTAGGTGGGCGATCCGAAGACGATCGCGTCGGCCTGGTCCAGGCCCTGCCACTGTTCGTCGGTCACGGCGGTGACGTCCACGAAGGTCACGTCGGCTCCGGCCTGCTCGGCCCCGCGGCGGACCGCTTCGGCGAGGACGGCCGTGTGTCCGTAGCCGGAGTGGTAGGCGACGGCGACGGCCGGGCGGACGGGGGACGGTGCGGACATGGGAACTCCTGTGAGAGTCGGTGTTCGGGTGCGGGGACGGGGGAGGGCGTCAGGAGGCGGCGTGCCTGCCGACCCCCGCGAGGGGCGTCGCGGTCGTGCGACGGCGGCGTCGGCCGAGGGAACGCGCCGGCCGGCCGGTCCTCATGGCGAGCCGCGCGGCGCGGTCCGGCGTGCGCCGGCTTCGGGCGCGGCGTTCTCAGCCCCGGGAGAACGGGTCGCCCAGGGCCTCGTAGTCGGCCTGCGTCAGCTCCAGCGCGGCGGCCGCCACGTTCTCCTCCAGGTGCTCGACCGACGACGTCCCCGGGATCGGCAGGACGACGGGCGAGCGGCGCAGCAGCCAGGCCAGGGCCACCTGGGAGGGCGAGGCACCCAGACGGGCCGCGACGCGGGCGAGCGGACCGCCCGGCCGGGCGAGCTGACCGGTGGCCAGCGGGAACCACGGCAGGAACGCGATGTCGTTCGCCTCCGCGTACCGCAGGACGTCCTCGGAGTCGCGCTGGGCGATGTTGTACAGGTTCTGCACGGAGGCGACGGGCACGATGCCGCGGGCCCGCTCCAGCTCCTCGACGCCGACCTCGGAGAGCCCGACGTGCGCGACCTTGCCCTCGTCGCGCAGCTCCTTGAGGACACCGATCTGGTCCTCGAAGGGCACCGAGGGGTCGACGCGGTGCAACTGGAAGAGCGGAATGCGCTCAAGACCCAGTCGGCGCAGGCTGGACTCCGCCTGCCGGCGCAGGTACTCGGGCCGGCCGTTCGGCTGCCACTGCCCGGGGCCGGGACGGGTCAGCCCGGCCTTGGTGGCGATGACCAGGTTCTCCGGGTACGGGTGCAGGGCCTCGCGCAGCAGCTCCTCGGCCGTCCCGGGTCCGTAGGAGTCGGCGGTGTCGAACAGGGTCACGCCCAGTTCCACGGCGCGGCG
Organism: Streptomyces sp. NPDC046870; assembly: GCF_040704595.1. Taxonomy (NCBI): domain Bacteria; kingdom Bacillati; phylum Actinomycetota; class Actinomycetes; order Kitasatosporales; family Streptomycetaceae; genus Streptomyces; species Streptomyces sp. NPDC046870. The sequence goes on along the minus strand of NZ_JBEYXM010000030.1, from coordinate 63,511 downwards.
CAGGACACGCACACCCCTGTCCCGGTCGGGGAAGGGACCCCACACTCCGGGACCCGTCAGCTGCATGGTGCCGTAGGCGAGTCGGTTGACCGCGAACTCTCCGCCGAGGGTGAACGACCCGGATGACTCCGCTGGGATGGTGCTCATGTCTCGCTGCCTTTCTCGTCCGGGCCGCCCGCGGTGGGGGCGGCTCCCGGCACCGGGGAGGTGCCGTGTCGTCTGTGCGTGTGACATCACCGCGACCGCGGTGGGATACGCGAGGGCGGCGCCTCCCGCCGGCGACGCGATCGGCGGGGGCGCGTGTGCGGCCGGCGTCGCACCGGCGACCGTGACGTCGAGGTCACGCGGGCGCCGGGGCCCGGAGCCGTCCACGCGCGGCGTCCGCTCGGCGCCGACGGGTGGTGGAGCGGCCGGGGACGCGCCGGCCGGTCGGCGCGCCCCGTCGCCGTCCCGCGCCCCGTCCCCCTCCGGTGCGTCACTGGGGCCATCACGTCTCCTCGGCGAACCGTGACAGGGGAAGGGCTGGAGGGGGCGCCCACGGGGTCACGGGTTCGTCCGAGGCGGTCCGCCGGTCGCGTGGCCGGCCCGGTCGTCGGGCCTCTCGCTGCCGGCCCGGCCAGCATGACCGCCGCTTGTGGATACTTTGTGGGATCCGTTCCGGGGCGGGCCCGGCCGGGGGTCGGCCGGGCCCGCCGGCCGGGCGGGACCGTGCTCAGAAGCCGGTCATCGTGATCTTGCCGATCGCCTTGCCCGACTCCAGGACGCGGTGCGCCTCGCGCAGGTGCTCGGCGTTGATCGTGCCGAGGTCGGTGGTGGCGGTGGTGGTGAGGATGCCCGCGTCGACCAGGCGGGCGATCTGGTCGAGGATGTGCCGCTGCACCGCCTGGTCGGGCGTCTGGTGGAGCGAGCGGGTGAACATGAACTCCCAGTGGAAGGAGATGCTCTTGGACTTGAGCACACCGATCTCGACCGGGCCGAAGTCGTCGATGGCGACGAGCCGTCCGAGCGGCTTGAGCATGTCCGCGTAGGCGGTCAGGTTCCGGTCCGTGCCGGCGGTGCTGAAGACGAAGTCCACTCCGCCCGGTGCCACCTCGGCCACCTGCGGGGGCAGGGGCCTGCGGTGGTCGACGACATGGGACACCCCCATGCGGCGGGCGAACGCGGCGGTCTCCGGGCGCGAGGCGGTGCCGACCACCGTCAGGCTGGTCAGCGCGCGCGCCAGCTGGGCCACCATCGCACCGACACCGCCCGCGGCGGCGGTGACCAGCAGGGTGCCGGTCTTCTCCAGAGCGCCCTCGCGCAGGCCGAGGTGCTCGAAGAGGCCCTCCCACGCGGTGAGCGACGTCAGCGGCAGGGCCGCCGCCTCGGCGAAGGAGAGGGTGGCGGGCTTGTGGCCGGCGATGCGCTCGTCCACGGTGTGGAAGAGGGCGTTGGCGCCGGGCCGGTCGATGGCTCCGGCGTAGAAGACCTCGTCGCCGACCTCGAACGCCTCCACCTCGTCGCCGACGGCGACGACCGTGCCCGCGGCGTCCCACCCGAGGACCTTGGGCTCGCCGCCCGGGTCGTTGTTCTGCCGCACCTTGTAGTCCACCGGGTTGACCGCGATCGCCTCGACCCGGACGAGCAGGTCGCGGGGGCCGGGCCGCGGCACCGGCAGCGTGACGTCGACCAGGCTCTCCGCGTCGTCCACGGGAAGGCTCTTGCGGTAGGCGACCGCCGGCATGGTGGTGGGGATCTCAGTCATCTCGGGCTCCTGATCGTGCCGTAGGTGCTGGCTGCGGCGATAACGTAGCCCGGGGGAGGTAGTAACTTTCAACGGAACCTACTTCCCTTTGGGAAGTAAGCTGGTAGAGGCCGATTCAGGAGCGGAGGACGCGACCGTTGGCGACGACATGCGCATCCGAACGACACGACCACCACGACGTCTACGCGGCCCAGTGCCCCTGCCGGGAGGTGCTGGACCTGCTGGCCAACAAGTGGTCGGCGCTGGCGATCGGGGCGATGGAGGAGGGGCCCCAGCGCTTCGGAGCGCTGCAGCGGCGCCTGGAGGGCGTGAGCCCCAAGGTGCTCACCTCCACGCTGCGCCGTCTGGAGGAGAAGGGGTTCGTGGACCGGACCATCTACCCCGCGGTGCCCTTGCACGTCGAGTACGCGCTCACGGACCTGGGACGCAGCGTGGCCCGGCCGCTCGCCCAGCTGCGGAACTGGGTGGAGGACCACGTCGACGAGATCGCCTAGGGTCCGGACGAGAGGCCCTGCGGGGCGCACAGGCCCGGAGACGCCGGCCGGGATCCGCTCGCCCGCGTCGCGGCGTTCCCGGAGCTCGCCGTCGGCGCCGGCGCCGGGCGGACTACGGTCAAATGGCCTATGGCCCCGGCGGAACGGGGCGGCACACTCGACGACGTCCGTGGTCTTCCCGCACCCCCATGACGAGGAACCGAGATGTACGTCGACGCCCCCAACCAGGTGGTCGATGCCGCCAACGGTGTGCGGTACGCATACCGCCGCTGCGGCCCCGCCGCCTCCCCGCCGCTCGTGCTGCTCCAGCACTTCCGAGGCACCCTGGACAGCTGGGACCCGGCCCTCGTCGACGCCCTGGCCGCCGAACGCGACGTCATCGCCTTCGACAACGCCGGGGTGGGCCTCAGCACCGGCCAGGTGTGCCGCACCGTACGGGACCTGGCGGCGGACACGCTCGCCTTCCTGACGGCGCTCGGCGTGCGGCAGGCGGACGTGCTGGGCCATTCGCTGGGCGGCTTCACCGCACAGGAGCTGACCCTGCTCCGTCCTCGCGCGGTCCGCCGCCTGGTGCTCGCCGCCACCGCTCCCCGGGGAGGCCCCGGTGTCCACGGCTACCCGGACGACGTACTGGCCCACGCCGGCTTCGAGCGGCTGGGCGTACAGGACTACCTCTACGTCTTCTTCGGCCACACCGGTACCAGCCAGCGCAGCGGCCTGGAGTTCATCGGCCGTTGGCTGGAACGCGAGCGAGGCCGGGACCTGCCGGTCACCGCGGCGGTCCGGGCGGCGCAGTACGAGGCCGTGGCGGAGTGGGGCGTACCCGACCCCGCGGCCCTCCAGCGGCTCGCGGCCGTCGACCACCCCGTGTTCGTGGCCGGCGGCGACAGCGACCTCGTGATGCCCGCGCGGACGTCCCACCTGCTGGCGGGGCTGCTGCCGAACGCACGGCTGAAGACGTACCCGGACTCGGGCCACGGCTTCCTCTTCCAGCACCACGCGCAGTTCGCGCGGGACGTGCTGGCGTTCCTGCGCTGAGCGGCGCCCCGCCGCCGACGTCAGGCGTGGAGCGCGGTCCGGTCAGTGGTCGGTGACGAGTGTGTAGCGGACGGTCTGGGCCTGGATGAGCCCGTCGCGGAAGACGAAGGTGTCGACGCCGTCTTCCACGCGGCGCCCGGCCGGGCTGGCCGCGGACCATTCGAGGAACAGTACGTCGCCGGCGAACTGCGGCTTCAGTTCCCAGTCGGCGTCCGGGAGATCCGCCAGCAGCCTGCCGATGGCCTCCTTGACCCCTTCGCGGCCGTGCAGGGTGCCGGACGGTGTGATGAAGACGGCGTCCTCGGCGTAGTTGGCGGCGACGCGGTCGAGGTCCCCCGTGCCCAGACGCGCACCGTGGTCGGCGAAGACCTCCTGCGGACGACGGCGAACCGATGGGGTGGGTGTTGTCATGACGTGCTCCTTCGCACAGGGCCCGGAGCCGTTCAGCGCCCGGGGACCGACAGGACGAGCTTTCCCCTGGTGTGACCGCCCTGGCTGACGCGCCACGCTTCCGCCGCCTCGCGGAGGGGCAGCACACGCTCGACATGGACGGTCAGCCGGCCTTCGTCGGCCAGGGCGGCCAGGGCGTCGAGATCAGTCCGGTCCGGCCGCACCCACACGTAGTGCCCGCCCTTGGCGGCGGCTTCCGGATCGACGACGGAGGCCAGCCGGCCGGGGTCCCGGAGCAGGCCGAGCGAGACGTCCACCGCGTCGTGCCCGGCGAAGTCCACGGCGGCGTCGACCCCTTGGGGGGCCTGCTCACGGACACGCTCACGCAGACCGGGCCCGTAGGTCACGGGGACGGCACCCAGGGAGCGGACGAACTCGTGGTTGCGCTCGCTCGCCGTCGCGATGACCCGTGCCCCGAGGGCGGTGGCGATCTGCACCCCGAACGAGCCGACACCCCCGGCCCCGCCGTGCACGAGCACCGTCTCGTGCGGCTGGAGGCCGACGCGCCGGACGGCCTGGTAGGCGGTGAGCCCCGTGAGGGGTACGCCCGCCGCTTCCTCCCAGGTGAGCGCGGCGGGCTTGGGGGCCAGCAGGCGTACGTGCGCGGAGACCAGCTCGGCATAGGCGCCGAGCTGGGCCCAGTCCTTGCGGACGTAGCCGTAGACCTCGTCGCCGGGGGCGAACTCGGAGACGTCGAAACCCACTCGCTCCACGACCCCGGCCACGTCCCAGCCGGGGACCAGCGGGAAGCCGGTCTCCATGACGGCGTCGAGCCGGCCTTCGGCCAGCTTCCAGTCCACCGGGTTGACCCCGGCCGCCTTCACACGGACGAGGACCTCGCCGGGTGCCACTTTCGGGTCCGGCAGCTCCGTCCATTCGAGGTCTTCGCTACGACCGTACCGGCGCAGTGCCATGGCTTTCATGAACGGACGTGTTCCTTTCAGGCGGCGACAGCGATCGAGGCGTCGTACACTACTTGCGCACAACGTATATTGCAATCGCAGATAGACTGCACTCGCTAATATAAGGCGTATGCAACTAGATGACCATCCGATGTCTCCCACTCCCACCGCGCTCGAGCGGCTCGTGAACCCCGCCGGCCTGCCGACCCTGGGCCTCGAACTCCCCCTCGACCATGACTGGGGCCACACGCGCCTGCGCGCCGACCGGGCCGCCGGCCGTCCCTTCGGCGTCCCCGACCTGACCCGTCACACCGAACTGGCGCGTCTCGCCGACACCTTGGGCTTCGCGAGCCTGTGGGTGCGGGACGTGCCCCTGTACGATCCGGAGCAGTTCGGCGACGCCGGCTCCGTCTTCGAGGCGTTCACCCATCTGGGTAATCTCGCGGCCGTCACCGAGCGGGCCGTGCTCGGCACCGGCGCCATCGTGCTGCCGCTGAGGCAGCCGCTGCTCGTCGCGAAGGCGGCGGCCACCGTGGACGTCCTGTCCGGCGGCCGGTTCGTTCTCGGGCTGGCCAGCGGTGACCGGCCGGTGGAGTACCCCTTGTTCGGCGAGGACTTCGAGACCCGCGGTGCCACGTTCCGCAAGGGCGTGGAAATCCTGCGCGAGGCCTGGGCCACCCGTGCGAGCGGGCAGGGGATGAGCCTGCCGGACCTCGGACTCGGCGCCGAACGCCATCTCGAGGTGCTGCCCAAGCCGACGGGCCACTCCGTTCCGATCGCCATCGCCGGTCATGCGCAGCAGTCCGCGGAATGGGTCGCGCGGAACGCCGACGCCTCCCTCAACTACCCCCGCCCCCTGGGAGCCCTGCGGCTGAAGACCCGCGAGTGGCAGCAGCTCACCGCCGGGGCCCCCAAGCCGTACCTGACCCCGATGCAACTGGACCTCACCGAGGACCCGGCGGTCGCCGCGACGGCGATCCGGCTCGGCCTGCGCACCGGGCGCGAGGCCCTGATCGAGCACCTGCGGGAGATGGGCGCCCTCGGGGTCAGCCACGTCTCCTTCAACCTGCGCCCCGGCGACCGTCCCGTCGAGGAGGTCCTGCGGGAACTCGCCGAAACGGTGCTGCCGCACTTCCCGGCCCCCGACGTGGCGCCCGCGGCGGACGCGGACCCCGTCACCGCGTTCTGACGGCGGTCCCGCCTCCCAGGGGCACGCCGGGACTGCCCGCCGGGGCCGCCGAGGACGTGTCGCGCGAGCGACCCCCGGCAGCCCCGGCGGCGGACGGGTCAGAGCTGGCCGGACTCCGCGATGGTGATCTTCGCGGAGGTACGGCCGCTGGAGGAGCCGAGGGACTCGATCCTCTTGACGAGCTCCATGCTCTGGGTGTCGGCCACCTCGCCGAACACCACGTGCTTGCCGTCGAGCCAGTCGGTCACGATGGTCGTGATGAAGAACTGCGAGCCGTTGGTGTTCGGGCCCGCGTTGGCCATGGACAGCAGGCCCGGCCGGTCGTGCTTGAGGGTGAAGTTCTCGTCGGCGAACTTCTCGCCGTAGATGCTCTTGCCGCCGGTGCCGTCGCCCCGGGTGAAGTCACCGCCCTGGAGCATGAAGGCGGGGATGACCCGGTGGAACGAGGAGCCGGCGTAACCGAAGCCCTTCTCGCCGGTCGCCAGGGCGCGGAAGTTCTCCGCCGTCTTGGGGACCACGTCGTCGAACAGGTTGAAGACGATCCGCCCGGCGGGCTCGTCGTTGATGGTGATATCGAAGTAGACCTTGGTCGTCATGCCCCTATCCTGACATTCCACCGGGCACCGCTCTCACATGCGGGTCCACCTCCGGCCGTTGCGCCGGGGGGACACGGCGTGGCCCGGATCGGCCGGACCCCTCCCCGGCGGCCGGTTCCGTGAGCAACGCCCGGACGGTCGGCAGGCGGTACGGGTCCCTCAGCCGTACGGCGGGCAGCCCCTCGGCGCGCATCGCCGCCCCGTTGCGATGGCGAACAGCGCGTTGCCGCCGCGCTCGAGGAAGTCGTCGTCGGAGCCGACGGGCACGCCGGCACCTCGCTCCACACCGCGCTCAGCCGGGCGGCCCGCCCGCGAGGCTTCACGCTGGGCCCATCGGACGCATCCGCCGGACGTGGACCGGACCGACCCGGCCGTACGGCTCGTGGTCCTCGGGATCACCGAGTCCATCCGGGCCAGGAGGAGCCGACCGCCCGCCCGCAGGCGTCGAGCGGCGCCACGGGGTGGCGGTGCGGGACCACGACTCGCTTGGCCCGGCCCGTGGACCCCGAGACGTAGATGACATACGCCGCATCGTCCGGCGTCACCGCCGGCCGCGGTGCCCCGTCCTCGCCGGCCGCGACCAGCTCGTCCGGGAAGACGGACTCGGCCCGGGAACCCGTCGGGTAACGGCACGATCACCGACTCCGGAGCGCACGCACGGCCCGCCCCACGGCCACCCTGGCCCGGGCGCCTCCCCCTACGGCTCCGGCGCCGGCCCCGGGGTGCCGGGGGAGTGGGCCCAGGCCAGCAGTTCGGGGGCGTCCAGCGCCGGTAACCACAGGTCGGCCCGGACGGCGGCACCGTCGCCCGGCGGCCGGGGGCCGACGCCCAGGACCCGCATTCCGGCGCGGCGGGCCGCCTCCACGCCGGTCTGGGAGTCCTCGACGGCCAGCGCCCGGTGGGGGCGGACACCGCAGAGCCGGGCCGCCTCGGCGTAGAGGTCCGGGTACGGCTTGGGACGCAGGCGGTCCCCGGTGTCGGGGGCGACGATGTGGCGGAAGTGCGTGCGCAGCCCGGCCCGTTCCAGGCTGCCTTCCACCACCACTCTCGGGCAGTTGCTGGCCACCGCCAGCGGCAGTCGGGCGGAGAGCAGCCGGACGATCCGGACCGCCCCCGGCATCGTCACCGGGTCGTCGGTGACGAGCTCCAGGAAGTGGTCGAGAAGCGCGGCCGTCAGGCCCTCCGCCAGTTCGGGCTTGTGCACCGACCGCGCCATCAGCCGGCCGCAGTCCTCGTAGTGCAGGCCCGTGGCCTGCTCCGCGAATCCGGGCGGTGGCTGGAGCCCGTACTCGCGGAAGGCGCGGTTGCGGGCTTCCCGCCAGTGGCGTTCGCTGTCCATCAGGGTGCCGTCGCAGTCGAAGACGACGGCTTCGGGCGACCATTCGAGAAGAATGTGGGCCGTGGTGTTCACGAGGGCCTCCTACGCGTCCGTACGCATGGCATACGACATTCACGGCCATCCGCAGGAAACGGGAAAGATAGTGGCGGCTACGTTATTTCCGTCAGGTCGCATCGGGCAATGACACTATTCAGTGACTCGACGGCGTCGGAATCCCGGCGTATGGCCGCGCGGCGGCGAGAGCGGGCGGTTGGCGATCGGGGAGCGTCAACACTGGTGTCGTCGCACACCAGTTGGCACACAGGTGCGGCCGTGCCGCAGCCCGCACGAACCGGTGCCCTTTACCACTCGACCGCATTCCCTCTCGAAAGAAATGCGCAATTTACCGCACGCGTGTGACCTGTTCTGCGCCAGGCGTACGCTGGCGCACTAAATTCATGGCCGGCGGAAGAACCGAGCGAGGGCGGACGGTACGTTGCAGGAACGGGCGAAGGCAACCCGTAGATCACTGCTGGAAGCGGCTGCCCAGCTCTTCGCCGAACAGGGGTACGCGGCCACCAGCGTCAACGACATGAGCGCCCGGTCCGGCCGCACCAGCGGCGCCGTCTACTTCCACTACGCCGGCAAGGAGGGCATCGCCGTCGCCGTCGTCCAGGACCGGTTCGCCACGTGGTCACAGCTCTCCGCACGCTACGCGGACGAGGCGGTCCCCCCGGTCGAGCGGCTCGTCGCCCTCAGCTACGACATCGCCCGTGCCCTCGCCGAGGACCCGGTCACGCGGGCCGGTGCCCGTCTGTGGGCCGAGCGCGCCACCATCAGCGCCCCCCTTCCCGACCCCTTCGCGCTGTGGACCGCCGCCGCCACGCGACTGCTCGCGCAGGCCCGGCTCGCCGGCCACCTGCACGCGCACATCCGCCCCGCCCGCACCGCCCGGACCCTGGTGCGCGCGTTCTTCGGCCTCTGCGCCCTCACCGAGGCGCTCGAAGGCACGGCCGTCCTCACCGACCGCCTGACGGACTGGTGGCAGCTCACGCTCCCCTCCCTCCGCCCGCACCCGGCACACGAGGAGGACCTGCCGAGGGAGGGGTGACGCCCGGCGCTCGCCACCCCGCGCGCCACCCCGCGCGCCTCACCGCGCGGCCGGCCGGGCGAGCCGGAGCGCTGACCGGCAACGCGAGGCCGACAGGGCGGTGCACCGGTGTCCCGCAGCGCGGCACGCTCCGTCATGGAGGCCGCCCCACGGCATGCCGGACACGCCAATGACGTGGCCCAGTCGGTTGGCCCATGGGTGCCAGACTCGTTCTCATGGACACCGCCAAGCTCGAACTCGCCGCTCAGCGCTACCGAGAAGCCGAAGCCGCCCTGGACGCGGCGCGCACCGACCTCCAGGCCGAAGCCGTCGCCTTCCTGCGCACGACCGACGAACGCGGCGCACAGGCCACCGTCGTCCGCATCACCGGCTGGACCCGCGAGTATCTGCGCCGACTGGTCATGAACAGCGACGAGAACACCGCATGAGCGCGCGCCCGGCCTCTTGCCCCTGACCCAGGGGTCAAGGCTTAGCGTCCGGGCATGAACGCGACCCATCGTCTCGTACGTCTGGCCCGCCGCCCCGCTGGACTGCCGGCCCCGGCCGACTTCACGCTGGCGCACGCGCCCCTCCCTCGCCCCGGGGCCGGCCAGGTACTCGTCCGGAACACCCATTTCCTCGTCTTCCCGGGCCTGCGCACCCTCATCGGAGGTGAGACCCGCGATGTCCCGCTGCCGCCGCTGCACCCCGGCGACACCCTGTTCGGCCCCGCGATCGGCGAGGTGGTCGACGGGCCCCTGGACAAGGGGCAGTTGGTGCTGCACCTCCAGGGGTGGCGGGAGTACGCGACCCCCGCCGCTGCCGCGTGCAGGCCGCTGGAGGGCGTCCTGCCCGACCCGGTCGCCCACCTCGCCCAGGGGTCGGCGGCCTACGGCGCGCTGACCCGGCTGGCCGGGGTCCACGGGGGCGACACCGTGTTCGTGACCGGCGCCGCCGGTGCCGTGGGCACCCTGGCGGGCCAGATCGCCCGGCTGCTGGGTGCCACCCGGGTGATCGGCAGCACCGGCTCACCGGACAAGGCGCGTCGCCTGGAGCGGGAACTCGGCTACGACGCCACCGTGCTGCGCGGTGCGGCCCCGATCGCCTCCCAGCTCGCCGAGGCGGCGGCGGCCGGCATCGACGTCGTCCTGGACACCGTGGGCGGAGAACAGCTGACGGCCGCCGTCCACGCCGCGAACCCGGGTGCCCGGTTCGCCTTGGTGGGCGCACTGGACGGTCAGCTGTCCGCGAACCGGGCGGGCGGGAGCGCGCCGGCCGTGCTCGACACGTACCGGTTGCTGACCCGGGGCATCACGATCGCCGGCTACAGCGGCGTGGACCACCCGGACGTCGAGACGGAGTGGGAGGCCCGCTTCGGCGACTGGCTGCGGGCGGGCGACATACGATTCCCGTACACCACGGTCCACGGCATCGAGCGCGCCCCACAGGCGCTGCCCGGGCTGATCGCCGGCCGCTCCTTCGGGGCGACCGTCGTGGAGCTGTAGCCAGGGGTGTACACGGACAGGGGGGCACATGCGGATCGGTGAGGCAGCGGCGGCGGCCGGCACCACACCACGCGCTCTGCGCCTGTACGAGGCCCGCGGCCTCCTCCCGCCCCCGCCACGAACCCGGTCCGGCCAACGCGAGTACGGGCCCGCCGAAGTGGCCCGCATCCGCGTCATCCGCGACCTGCTGGCCCTGGGCCTCACCCTCGGCGACCTCCGCCGCCGCGCCCACCGCCTGGACCACCTCGTCCAGGACCCGCCCCCATCCCGCAGCTGCGGCTCCGGGGGGCTCAGCGACGTCGTGGCCGATCGCCTCGCCGCCCTGGACGCGGAGATCGCCCGTCTCACACACCTACGGCAGAGCCTCGCGGCGGCCGCAGGCGGCGCACGGGACGCCCCGGCCCCGCCGACCCACCCCCACGACGGCACCGGCACGTCCGAGCCCGTGTGCTGAACCCCGGCCGACCGGGCCGGCACCGGAGCCGCACCCGGCCGGGCGCGAGCAGAAGGACGACGGCTCCCGGCCGTCCCTCTGCCGCGGCCGACGCCGGCGACCCGCGCTGTCAGTGGCGGATGCGAGGCTGAACGGATGGACCGTTACGAGGAGCAGCTGCTACGCCGCCGGGTCTACGGCGCCGACCCCGACCAGCCGGGCCCGCGGCCCGGCCGGCGCTACGCCGAACTGGTCGGTGGACCGCTGGACGGCCTGCTGCTCGACATCACCGGCTGGACGCGCGACGAAGCCGGCGCCGGCGTCGCGCTGGCCACCGAGCTGGGGCGGTTCGGCACGGGTGGCCGGGCGATGTACGATCCGCGCCCCGGTGACCCCTCCCGCCTCGACTGGGCCGGCGACACTCCCTGACCGTCCCGCGCGGGACCAGTCCTGCGACCGCCCGCTCCGGGACCGTGCCTCGCGGACGGGACCCGCGCCCTGGTGCCGTGCTCACCCCGTCACCCCGGTCACTGCCCGGACGTTCCCCTGCTTCCGGCGCTCCTCCTACCGGGCCGTACCCCCGGGTGTCCGCGCGAACACCAGCCAGGCGAGGGCGCCGAGACCGGCCGGCAGCAGCAGTGACCAACCCGTGTCCGCGGTCGCGGCGGCGCCCGTCAGGGCGACCCCGAGGGTGGCGCCGGTCTGCCGGACGGCGTTGAGCAGACCACCGGCCGAGCCGGCCGTGCCGGGCGGGGCGACGCCGAGGACGGCCGCGGCCAGGGCCGGCAGGACGAACGAGATGCCGAGGCCGGTGAGCAGCAGACCCACCGCGAGCCACACGTAGGCGCCGTCGGCGAAGACCGCGGCGGCCAGGAGCGTGCTTCCGGCGGTCAGCAGCGCCAGGCCGGCGACGATCGGGGGCCGTGGGCCGGTGCGGGCGACGATCCTGCCGGTCAGGGGCGGATTCGCGGCGAAGGGGACGGTCAGCGGCAGGAACGCCAGGCCCGTTTCCAGGGCACTGAGGTGACGTTCCCGCTGGAGCAGCAGAGGGAGCACGAACAGGGCGCCGGACAGCGCGAAGTTGGTCACCGCGCCCGCCAGCAGTCCGGCCCGTACCGGTGCCGACCGCAGCAGCGTCCGGTTCACGACCGGGGCCTGGCTGCGTCGTTCGAGCCGGGTGAACACCGTCACCGCGATGCCGAGCCCGCCCGCCGACCACGCGGTGTGGGCCCACGCGCCCGCGCCGGCGGCGATCAGGACGTCCGTGAGCAGCGCCAGCACCACGACGGCCGCGGCCTGGGCCGGCCAGTCGACACGGTCGGCGCCGCGCGGGCAGCGCACCGCCCGTCCCCGGGTCAGGGCCAGTACCAGCAGTCCGAGGGGCACGTTGAGCAGGAACACCGCCCGCCATCCGGACGCCTCCACCAGGGCGCCGCCGGCGATGGGCCCGGCCGCGACGGCCGCCCCGCTGACCGCGGCCCACACCGAGATCGCGCGGGCCCGCGCCGCAGGCAGCGGACAGAGACGGGCGATCAGCGCCATCGAAGCCGGTACACAGGCGGCCGCGGCCGCCCCGGACACCGCCCGCAGGACCAGCAGCACACCCAGGTCCGGGGCCAGGGAGCTGAGCAGGGACGCGAGCGCGAACACCGCCGTGCCGGCACGGAAGACCCGGTCGGCGCCGAACCGGTCGGCCGCGGCCCCCGCCGACAGCAGCAGCGCCGCGAACACCACGGTGTACCCGGTGGTGGCCCACTGCAGGCCGGCCATCGGCGTATGCAGCGACGCGGCCAGGTCGGGCTCGGCGACGGACAGCACGGTGGTGTCGAGCAGCACCATGAAGTAGCCCAGCGACACGCCGGTCAGCGCGCCCGCGCGCCTGGCCCGGGACGCCGGGGGCGCGGTGGGCGCGTCAGGGTTCACGACAGTCATGGAAGAGGAAGCCTCCGGTGAGCGGCCAGATCGGTGACGCCGACCACCATCGGTCCGGCCGGGCGGGGCGCTCCACCGGCGCGGCCGCACGCCGCGTTCGGAAATTCCGTACGCGAGGGCGGTGTTGGGCGCGTACGTGGAACTACGCCAACTCGCCACCTTCGAGGCCGTGGTCCGGCACCGGACGGTCACGGACGCCGCCGTCGCCCTCGGTCTCGCCCCCTCCTCCGTGTCGCAGCAGATCCGCACCCTGGAAGCCGGCCTCGGTGTCCGCCTGTTCACGCGCGGTCCCAGGGGCATGGAGCCGACCCCTGCCGGGGAGCGGCTGCGCGGCTGGGCCCGCACGCTGCTCGACACCGCCGAACGAGCCGTCCAGGACGTCCGCGGTGAGCGCTTCCGGCTACGGCTCGGCGCCCTGGAGACCCTCGCGGGCTCCCACGTCCCCCTCGTCCTCGCCCGGCTGGCCGAACGCCGCCCCGACATCACGGTCGACGTCCACACCGACCGCACCCGCCAAGGGCTGCTCACCGACGTCGCCGAGGGACGCCTCGACGCGGCCCTCCTCCTGGACGCCGGGGAAACCCTCGGCGGGCTCGGCTTCCCCGCCCCCGCCGAACCCCTCGCCTTCCTCGACCTCGACCCCGTACCCCTCGCCCTGGTCGCCGCCCCGGACCACCCCCTGGCGGCCCGCCCCACGCTGACCCCCGCCGACCTCGACGGCGAACGGCTCCTGGTCAACGTCCCGGAGTGCTCCTTCTGGCTGGCCGGACAGCACCTCCTCGGCACCGCCCCCCGACGCGTCAGGGCCGGCGGCGTCCCCGTCATGCGCGCTTGGGCCGAACACGGCCTCGGCGTCACCCTGCTGCCCCGCTTCGCCGTGACCGACAGCCTCCGTGCCGGCACCCTCGTCCAACTGCCCCTTCCCGCGCCCGCCCTCAGCCTGCGCCTCGTGTGGCGCAAGGACCGCGAGACCCGGCCCGAGCTGCGCGACGTCCTCTACGCGGCCGCCCGCCCCTGAACGACACGAGCGGTCGGAGCACGGTCGGCGGGACGGCCGGGCCGGGGCCCCGTGGGAGGGGTCACTGCGTGGCGGGCGGCGGGCCGAAGGCGCGGACGGCGATCGCGTCCAGCTTCGCGGCCAACGTGGCGGCCGGATCGGGGCTGAAGCCGTGCAGTGCCACGGCGGCGGTGACGATCACGTCGCACAGCTCGTCGGCGACGTCGGCCGGCGTGTGCGTGACGCCCTTGCGGGGGTTCTGCCCGGTCAGACCGACGTACGCCTGCCCGACCTCGCCGACCTCCTCGGTGAGCTTGATCAGGCGCATCGCCCGCTCGTGCTCGTCACGGCCGTTCTCCCTGTCGAGCCAGTCGACCAGACGGCCGATGGTCTCCCACTGCTCCGGGGTCATGTACGGGTCTCCTCTCGTGTCGTGGGCCGGCCGCGGGCGGTTTCGCGCGCGTGCTCGTGTCGCGCCGCGGCTCCGGGTACCGGATGGTGAACGCGTCACCCGGAAGCCGCTCGCCGGTCGCCATGAGATGCGGGATCAGCGACCACGCGCTCGAAGACGTAGGCGGCGGCCCACAGCGGAGTCGTGCGGGAGTCGGCCATCAGGTCCCACAACACCTGGTGAGCGGCGACGATCTCCTCGGCCGGGTGTGTGGCGATGAGCCGCCAGAACCGCTGTCTGTCCATGGTGGCGAAGCATGTCACCCGGCACTGACACGGCACCGGGCACGAGGCCGGCATCCAGGTGCCGCCGACCGACGCGGCCGACGAGAGTGCCACGTGGCTCCGCCGCCCAGTGACGTCCTGACGCCCGAACGGAGGTTCAGACCGTGACCTGGGGCTGTTCCCGGGACAGGTGGTGCACCTGCGTGCGGTCCGTGTGCGGGGCCAGCAGGTCCCGCAGTTCGTCCGCGGCGGCCTTGAGGAGGTGGCCGTCGCGGGCGGCGTGGAGGGTTTCGAGGACGAAGGCGACGTGGGTGGAGTCCTCGGTGACGCGGGTGCGGTGGGCGTCGCGGTGGTTCCAGTGGCGGGTCAGTACGTCGGTGGCGTCGGTGTAGACGACCTCGCCGGGCCCGGGGTGCTCGATGGTGCCGGGTTCGCCGAGCGGGGTGAAGGTCTCGCCGCCGTCCGTGTGGCGGATGTCGACGTCCCCGGTGACGTGGTCGAGGTCGAAGGCGCCGGCGGGCAGTCCGTGGCGGACGGAGACGGCGTTGTAGGAGTCGACGGCCGGGTTGATCCGGGGCAGCGTGCCCTTCTTGGCGAACCGGCGTCCGAGGGCGTCGACGCTGGGCCGGATGCGGCGGGGGTTGGTGCCGAAGGAGCGGTAGGCGGTGTGCCACGCCTCGATGCGCGGGTCGCTCTCGTCGGCGGGCTGCCAGACGCCGTCGGCGAGCTGCCGCTCCAGCTCCTCCAGGGCGGCGGTGGTCGCGGGCCAGGGTTCGTGGCCGCGCAGCCCGGTGGCGGTGACGACGGCGATGAGGGTGTCGGGGAAGGCGTCGGCGACGGCGGGGCCGAGGCGGAAGGCGGTCATCGTGAGGGGTCCGTTTCTGAGGGGCCGGAGGGGCCGGAGGGGCCGATAGAGGCGAAGGGCGCCGGTCAGGCTTTCCAGGTGCCGATGCGGTCCAGGCGGCGGATCTGCTGGGCCGCGGTGGGCGCGTCCAGGCCGGTGCCGCGCTCGGTGAGCCGGCGGGCGGTGCCGGTGCGCTGCTCGACGGGCTTGTGGTCGTCGTACTTGAACTTCGCGCGGACCTCGGTGACGTCCAGGCGCAGGCCGCGGATGCCGGGCAGCATCCGCCCGTACGGCGGCCGGTCGGGAACGACGGGGGCGTGGTCCCCGTCGGGCTGGAAGTGGGCCATCTGCCGCCGCAGCAGCTCGGCCTTGGCCTCGGGATCGTCGACGATCGTGGCCCGGCAGGTGAACTGGACGGCCGCGTAGTAGCTGGTCGGCACGCCGTCGGTGGGCGGGACGCCGGGCCGGGCACGCCAGGGGCCGGGGATGAAGGCGTAGTCGCCGGTGACGGTGAAGGTGACGTCCGGGCCCGCCTCGATCGCCGTCCAGACCGGGTTGGGCCGGGCCAGGTGGACCAGCAGGGCGCTGCCGTCGACGGCGAAGTGGGTGGGTACGACGACGGGGGCCCGACCGGGCAGGCCGTTGACGCTGAGGATGCCGAAGTCGTGGCCGTCGGCGATCCAGGTCCGCCACTCGGCGTCGTCCAGGGCGGCGTCCCAGGGCTGGATGAACATGCGCGGTCCTTCCGGGGCTCGGTGCGGGAGGTCAGGTGAGGGCGAGGAGGCCGACGGCGACGGCGGCGGTGCCCAGGCCGATCAGCTGGCCGCGGTGGATCCGCTCGGCGAGGACGCCGCGGGCGAGCAGGACGGTACCGGCCGGGTACAGGGCGGTGATCACGGCGACGACGGCGAGGTCACCACTGCGGGCGGCGAGCAGGAACAGCAGGTTGGCGACCGAGTCGAGCACGCCGGCCGCCGCTGACATCGCGTACGCCGGCTTCCGCGGCCCCAGCCGCCGGAACATCAGCCCGGCCGCGGCCAGGGTGACGGCGGAGGACACGGCGCGGCCGGTGATCAGCGGGCCGACGCCGCTGCCGGAGGGGGTCTGGTGCAGGAAGACCAGCTGCAGGGCGATGGCGGCCCCGGCGCCGAAGGCCAGCAGCAGCGCGGTGCGCGAGGGGCGGGTGCCGCCGGCACCGTGTCCGGCGCTGACCAGCACCACGGCCGCAAGCGCCAGCGGCAGGCCGATCAGCCCGGCCGGCCCCAGGTGCTCGCCCTCCAGCAGCCCGACGCCGACCGGCAGCATCGCCGAGACCAGCGCGGTGACCGGGGACAGGACGTTCATCGGGCCGATCGCCAGCGTGCGGTAGAGCAGGGCGAACGCGGCCGCCGAAGCGACGCCGGACGCCGCGCCCCAGGCGAGGGTGGCGGGGGAGAAGGAGGCGCCCAGGAAGGGCCACAGCAGGAGCTCCACGGTGAGCGAGGCCGGGGCGGCGATCAGCACGGTGCGCAGGACGTGGGCCTTGCGTGCGCCGAGCCCGCCGAGGAAGTCGGCGCACCCGTAGGCGAGGGAGCTGCCCAGGGCCAGCAGCAGAGCGATCACGGTACATCCCTTACTATCAATGGAACGACTACACCGTACAGTGCACCGACCGGACCTCGTCAACAGAACGACCGCGCGGTGCAGTGCACTGATCCACTGTCTGAAGGGTGATGGTGATGGCCGAGACTGAGGCGGCGCTGCGGACGCTCGCACACAACGTCCGTGCGGCCCGTACCCGCGCCGGGCTGTCCCTGGACGAACTCGGCCGGCGCGCCAAGGTCAGCAAGGGCGCCCTGGTCGCCCTGGAGAAGGCCCAGGGCAATCCCAACTTCGCCACCCTGGTCCGCCTCGCCGACACCCTCGGCGTCTCGGTGTCCGCGCTGATGGAAGGCCCTGCCGAAGGCCGTGTCCGGGTCGTGTCCGCCGATGCCGTCATGCCCTTGTGGAGCGGGGCGAAGGGCGGCGAGGCGCGCCTCATGCTCACCACCTCGGGACCGGCCCCCGTCGAGGTCTGGCGCTGGAAACTGGAACCGGGTGAGGAGTACCCCAGCCATCCGCACCAGGCGGGCGTCGTGGAGACGGTCAGTGTCACCGCGGGCGAGATGGTGCTCGTCGTCGACGGCACCGAGCATGCCGTCGAGGCCGGGCAGACGGCCGCCTTCGACGGCGACGCCCCCCACACCTACCGCGGCGCGGGCACCGGCACCTGCCACCTGATCATGACCGTGCACATCCCGCCGGGCCCCGGCTCGGCGAGCTGACCGCTGCGCGGCTCCGCGCGCCCGGCGGTCGTGCCGCACGCCGGTGCACACGGGTGCACCGGCGTGAAGGCGGAACCGCGCGGTTGCCCGCGCTCTCCGCGGCAGTCGGGGGCCGGTCAGCGCGGCGCGTGGCCGAGCAGGGTGGCCCGCAGTTCGTGCTCGGTGATCTGCTCGGCGGGGCGGTGGAGCACCCAGCGGTGGGGTTCGCCGTCCATGGGCAGCACCGCGACGACGGTCTCCAGCCGGCGGTGGCCCGCCGTGCCACGGCTGAGCTGACGGATGACGACGGCCGTGTCCTCGTCCAGGTCGAGCAGGGCCCGTACGGCGTTGTTCAGTTCACGCAGGCGCGGGCTCGGCCAGGCGATCCCCGGGCGTGGTTGCAGGTACATGGGGTGTCCCTCGGGTGGTTCAGCCGGGTGGGGTGCGCGTGGTGGCCCAGGCGGCCGTCCCGCCGGGCGGCCGGGCGGCGCGAGGACGTCCGGCCAGGGTCATCTGCCAGACGGCGAGGAGCAGCAGCGTGCCGGTCTCGGCGAGGAGGCTCAGGACGGCTTGTGGCGCGGGCCGCAGACCGTGCTCGGTGAACCCGAACACCCCGACGGTGCGCGAAGCGGCGAAGCCCGCCAGAGCGCCGAGCGCGACGCCTGCCGCGGCGATCCTCAGCAGCAGCGGCGGTGTTCCGATCAGCAGCAGGACGGCGAGGGCCAGGGAGGCGCCGGCCTGGAGCAGGAACAGGGGGCCGATGACGGGGACGAAGCGGTAGCCGTCGAGGTACAGCCGGGCGTGGAGGTATCCGCCGGCGGCGAGGCTCGCGGCGGTCGCCGTCCGCAGGGCGGGGGCGAGGAGCCGTCGGGTGTTCATGTGAGCCTCTGGTCGGTGATGGCCAGTTCGCGCTCGCCCCGGCGGTAGCCGACGGTGCGGATACCGAGTGCCTCTTTGAGCTGCCGGGCGGGGACGACCTGCGGGGTGGGGGCGGGAGCGCGGCCCGGACGGGGCAGGGGGTAGGCGGTGGTGGTGGCGGAGTGGAAGGTGATGTTGCCCTCCGTCTTGGTGAAGAGCTGGTGGACGTGCCCGTTGAGGCAGGTGACGGAGGAGAAGCGGCGCAGGAGGGCGATGACCTTCAGGGCGTCGTCCGTGCTCCAGCCCCACCGCGGGTACATGGCGAACAGCGGGATGTGGCTGAAGACCACGACGGGGGTGTCCGACGGCACTCCGGCGAGGTCCTTGCGGACGAAGTCGATCTGGGCGTTGCCGAGGTGGCCGAGCTTCTCCAGGCTCAGGGTGTTGACCAGGGCGATGAAGTGCACGCCGTGGGTGTCGAAGCTGTACCAGCCGTCGCCGAGCGTGCCCGCGCCGAAGGTCCGCCGGTAGGCGCGGCCCGCGTCGCCGATGGAGTCGTGCTCGCCCGGCACGGTGAAGACGCGGTCCGTCCGCATACCGCTCATCATCTGTTTGACCTGGTCGAACTGCCCGGCCGTGGACAGGTGGGTCAGGTCGCCGCTGTGCATCACGAAGTCGGGCCGGAAGCCGAGCGTGTTGACCTGGTGGATCGCCTCGGAGAACGAGCCGGCCACATCCGTGTTGGCCGGGCCCTGGAACCCGATGTGACTGTCGGAGACCTGCACGAACCGCAGCGCCCCGCTCTGCGCGGCGGCGGCCCCGGCGGTGCCCCCGGAGGTGCCTTCCCGGGCGTCGGCGATCTGGCTGACCACCTGCCCGCCGGCCACGGTCAGCACCACGGCCCCGCCGAACCACGCGGTGTGCCGCATGAGTTGACGGCGGGTCATACCGTGCTCGCCGTCGGTCCGGCCGGTGTCGTCGGCCGGTGCTCCGTCGTGGCTGTTCCAGTGATCGGTCATCGGGTCACCTCCACGGTGGCGGTCATGAACGGATGGATGGTGCAGAGGTAGGAGTAGGTGCCGGGCTTGGTGAACGTGTGCCGGTAGGTGGCGTGGGTGGCCAGGGCGGCCGAACGCAGCGGGCCGCCCGATCCGGTGCTGGTGACGGTGTGGGCGTCGGTGTCCTGATTGGTCCACGTCACCGTCGTGCCCACCTTGATCTTCAGCGTGGCCGGGGCGAACGCGAAGTTCCTGATCGCCACCGCGTCGCCGGTGACCGGCGCGGTCTGCGCGGCCTTGGCCGAGGGGCTCATGGGCATGCTCATGCTCGGCATCGGTGAGGCGCCGGGAGCGGAGCCCGCCGCG
This sequence comes from Streptomyces sp. NPDC046870, assembly GCF_040704595.1. Taxonomy (NCBI): domain Bacteria; kingdom Bacillati; phylum Actinomycetota; class Actinomycetes; order Kitasatosporales; family Streptomycetaceae; genus Streptomyces; species Streptomyces sp. NPDC046870. Next base: position 43,800 of record NZ_JBEYXM010000030.1, on the reverse strand, counting down.
CCGCCCCGCCCCGTGGCGCCGGACATCCCCGCCATCCGGTGCTGACCCGGGCCAGGTGTGAGGGCAGCGGCTCCGGTTGCCGGGGAGTGCGACGACTGGCCGCACGCGCTGAGGAGCCCCAGGGCGCCGCCGGTGGTGACGATGACGGCGGCCATTCCCGCCGCAGCGCGTGACCGGCGGCCCGGCGCGCGAAGTTTCTGGTACATGGTGTGCGTTCCTCGTTGATCAGGCGGAGGTGTGGACCGCGCCGGCTGGGCGCGCGCCCCCGCGTGCAGGTGTGGTGGATGCCGTCCGCGGGCGCGTGGCCCTCGCCGGCCGGCCGGCGGAGGGGCAGGGGTACGGCCCCGTGCGCACAGCTCGCCCCGACGTGCCCCGCGCGCTTCCGCCCCTGCGCGCCGCGACGGTGCGGGCGGGACGGGGCGGACGGCGCCGGAGCGCTCGTGTCGAGCGGCGTGTTCCGGCGGCCTCTGTCCCCTCCTTCGCCGTGCGGGGAAACGGTGAGGAATCGCGCCGGAGTCGGCTCTTGTCGGGCTTCACGGACGAGGGGGGCCACACGGTTCGACAGATGTGCGCCTTCCCGGGACGGAATGCGCGCCGTTCCGGGGCCGCTCGGTATCGGCGCAGGTCGGGCACGGTCCCGGACCTCACGCACGCCGGGCGCCGGCAGTGCCGCGCGGTCCGGCGGGCACGCCGCGTCCACGAGACGCGCCGAACGTCACCCGGATCGTCCGGGCATTACAGGACAAAGCCGTACATGTGCGCGACGATCGACTCATGCCCTGGAACCAAAAACGTGGCCCGCGGACCCGTCCGGATCGCTCCGCGGACCGTGTCTCTGGTGAAGGGACACTTTCGACCGCGGACGAGGAACTGCTGCGCACTCTGTACGCCGAGCACGCGGGCCCTCTGTTCCACTACGTACTGCGGCTGACCTCGGGAGACCGGCAATGGGCGGAGGACGTGGTCCAGGAGACACTGCTCCGGGCATGGCAGCACCCCGCCGCGTTCGACCCCGAACGCGGCCCGGCCCGGGCGTGGCTGTGCACGGTCGCCCGGCACCTGGTCATCGACGCCCACCGGGCCCGGCAGGCGAGGCCGGCCGAGACCGGCGGCGAGGCGCTGGAGCGGGCCGCCGAGCAGAACCCTGGCGAGGACGAGATCGACCAGGCACTGCAGAGCTGGGCGGTCGCCGACGCCGTCCGGTCGCTGTCGCCGGACCACCGCGCCGTCCTGCTGGAGACCTACTACCAGGGCCGGACCATGGCGGAGGCGGCACGTGTGCTGGGCATCCCGCTCGGCACGGTGAAGTCGCGGACGTACTACGCCCTGCACGCCCTGCGGCTGGCGTTGCAGGAACGCGGGATCGAGCCGTGACAGCGGGGCGCGGGAGGTGGCGACCGTGAGCGCGGAGCACGACGATCTCCGGCTGGCGCTCGGAGCGTACGTCCTGGGCACCCTGTCTCCGGAGGAAGCGGAGCTGGTGAGTGCCCACCTCGCGCAGTGCGCGGAGTGCCAGGCGGAACACGCCCGGCTGGCGGGACTGCCCGCGCTGCTGGCGACGGTGACCCTGGCGGAGGCTTCGGGGGGTACGGCGCCCGCGGCCGACGGGGCCCTGGCCGACCGGCTCGTGGCACGGGCGGGCGAAACCGTGCGCGGCCCCTCACCGGAAGGGCCCGCGGAGCCCGCCGTGCCCGTGACACCGCGGACGCCGGAGAAAGGTGTCCTGGAGAGGCTGCTCCAGCAGGCCGCCGCGACCCGGCGCCGCAGGACCCGGCGCCTGCAACTGGCCGGCGCGGCCGCCTCGGCGATACTCGTCGCGGCAGCGGCCGGCGGCACGTGGCTGGCCACCGTCGGCACCGTGGGTAGCGTTGCCTCGCCGCCCGGACCGAGCGCGCCCACGTTCACGCGCACCTTCTCCGGAAGCGATCCCGCCACCGGCGTCTCCGCCTCCGTGAAGGTCTCTCCCTCCGTCTGGGGCAGCGTCCTCCAGGTCTCGGCCAGGGGGGCGCCCGCCGGAACCACCTGCCGGCTACAGGCGGTCGGGCCCGGCGGGGTCAGGGCGGACGGCGCCACCTGGTGGGCCGGCAAGTACCCGTCCGGCACCACGATCCCCGGAACGGTCGCCATGGCCCCCGAGGCCATCCAGCACTTCGAGATCATCGCGGACAACGGCCAGAAGCTGGTCACGATCCGAGCCTGACCCGACGACGGCCGCCGGCTGCGGTTGCGCGGCGGGCGGGGGGTGGGGAGGGGTCTGGGCGGCCGGTGTGGGGGATTCGCGTGCGGCTGGTGGATCAGCCTGACGGTGGCCGCCGGGACGGAGCGCGCGGCGGGGCGAGGGGCTGGGAGGGCTCCGGGCGGCCGGCGTGAGGTGGGCCGTGGGTGGCCGGTGGATCGGCCCGAGGGAGCGCGTACAGGACCTCCGGCCTACGGCCTTCGAGGAGGCCGGTGCTCACGGCACCGGCCTCCTCGGCACGTGCGTGGCCACCGTCGCCGGCCGGTTCCGCCTCGCGGCACGGCTCCGGCGGTGGTGGGGGCCGTCCGGCCACGGCAGCCTGCGGATCGGCGCGGCGGCCTCGGGAGCCGGCACCGGTATCTCCGCGGCGAGAGACCGGCCGCCGTGGCCCCGCCCGGTACGCGGGGCGGGGTCCTCCCCGGCTCGGGACGACGGTCCGGCAGGGGCGTTCCTCCCGGGCCACAGGGGGCCCGGCCCGGTCGGTGCCCGCTCCCGGATGTAAGCCGCAAGAAGTCGAGCAAAAGGGGCCGAACGCCCGAACCGTTCGGCATGCGCCACCCGTGGAACCACATGAGCGCGCCATGCAGGACCAGCCCGCCGACACCCCGAGAGGCTGCCGCTGGTGGTCCACCCTCCCGGTCTCCGCACACTCACAGAAGAGCCAGAAGACCATGTTCGTGACCGACACCCCCCGCACCAGTCCACAGCCCGGCCGGCCCTGCCACCACGAGGCGCTGCTCACCCTGCCCGCGCAGGAGGCGCACGTCTGCGCCGTCCGCCACTTCACGGCGGATCTGCTGGAAGCCTGGCAGGTACCCGCGAGCGAGCGCGACTCCGCCATCCTCATCGTCGACGAACTCGCCGCCAACGCCGCCCAGTACGGCCGCGAGTGCATGACCGTGCGGCTCAACCTCGACGACGGCACGCTGCACATCGTGGTCACCGACTCCGGCAGGGCGGTGGAGCGCCACCGCCCCGACATCGCCCCCGACGAACACGGCCGCGGCACCGGCATCGTCCAGTACCTCGCCCAGTCGACCGAGGCCCACCAGACAGGCAGTGGCCACGAGGTCCGCGCCTGCCTGAGTGCCCGTCACGACGAGGAGGACTGACCGTGGACACCACCCCGGACACCGGCGAGGGCATCGACGTCCCCCCTGTGCAGGAGGCGTACGCCGACGCGCCGGACCTGCGCCGCGAGATGCACCAGGTGCTCGCGCTCGAGGCCGAACGCGACGGGCGCCGGGCCGGGCCCGGCACCGGCCCTCCGGCCGACGCGACGGCCGCCGAACGCGCCCGGCTGCTGCGCCGGGCCGCCCTGATGGACCGGCTGGCCACCGCCGCCCCCGGTCCCGGCCCGGTCGCGGCCGCCGCGGAGACCGCCGAACAACTCGTCCGGCACGACCGCCGTCACCCCGGCCTCGTGGCCGGTCCGCACCCTCCCGACGCCATCACGCCCGCCCGCAGCGGCCGTCTCTACGTCCGGCAGGAGTACGCCGCGTGGACGGCTGCCGGGCGCCCCGGCACCTGAACCGACCCCGAGCCGCCCCGACCGGAAGAAGGAAACATGACCAGCGACGACAGCGACACCCGGCACGCCTGCGCGCCGGCCGCCCGGCCCCACTCACCTAGGGCCTCGAAAGACCCTAGCCCGCTCCGCCCGACAGCCGTGCGGGAACGCGCCGGCCGGCAGCGGGAACGGTCACACGGTACGGGCGCCGACGCCTTCGAAAGGGCGGTGTGACGATGTTCCGCAACGCACTGGAGCCCTGGCACCTGCTGGTCCTGGTCGCGGTGGTGATCATGATCTTCGGCTCGAAGAAACTGCCCGACACCGCCCGCGCGCTGGGCAAGTCCCTGCGGATCCTCAAGAGCGAGACCAGGGCGTTGCGGGACGACGACGCCCCGGACGGGGAACGCCCCGAGCACCGCACGAGATGAGGACATGGCATGTCCCAGCCGGTCCGCACCAGGAAGAAGGACCCCGGTGGACGGATGCCGCTCGGGGAGCACCTTCGTGAACTCCGCAACCGGCTCGCCAAGGCCGTCCTCGCCATCCTGGTCGTCACGGTCGTGGCGGCCTTCTCCTACAAGGAGATCATCAACGTCCTCACCAGGCCGGTACTGGCATCGGTCGGCTGCCCGACCTCCTTCGCCGATCTGGCCGGGCGGCCCCCGCACACCACCTGCGCGCACATCACGATCAACGGTCTGCTCGCGCCCTTCACCCTGGCGCTGAAGGTCTCACTGGTGGCCGGCGTGGTGCTGGCCTCTCCCGTATGGCTGTACCAGCTGTGGGCGTTCGTCGCCCCCGGCCTGCACGAACGCGAGCGGAAACACGCCTACGCGTTCGTCGGCACGGGCGTGCCGCTGTTCCTCGCCGGCGCCTTCTTCGCCTACAAGGTGCTGCCCAGGACCGCGAGGGTGCTGATCGGCCTCACACCGCACGGGGTGAACAGCCTGCTGCCGCTGGACGACCTCCTCGACCTCGTCACGCGCATGGTGGTCGTCTTCGGTCTCGCCTTCGAGATGCCGCTGCTGCTGGTGATGCTGAACCTCACCGGAGTGCTGTCCGGGCGGCGGATGCTCGGCCGGTGGCGCGCCATGGTCGTCGGCATCACGGTCTTCTCCGCTGTGGCGACGCCGAGCACGGACCCGCTGACCATGCTGGCGCTGGCCGCGCCGATCTGGGCGCTCTACTTCGCGGCCGTGGCCTTCTCGCTGCTCGGCGACCGGCGCAAGGCGCTGAGAGAGCGTCCGGTCTAGGGGCGTCGGCTCATGTGGCCCGACGGGGCCCCGCCGGTACCGGGGCCCGGGCCGCTCCGGCTCAGGAGCCGCCGCGCTCGCGGGGGATCTTGTGGCCGGCCTCGATCGCCACCGGGAGCCGGTTCTCGGCCGGGGGCAGCGGGCAGGTGGCCAGGTCGGTGTAGGCGCACGGCAGGTTCGCGGCACGGTTGAAGTCCAGGACGACCGTACCGTCGGCGGCGGGCGGCTCCAGGGCCAGGGACCGGTTGGCGGCGTAGGTGGTGACCCCGGAGGTCGCGTCGGTGAACAGCACCATCAGCCGGCCCGGGCCGTGGCCGGGGAACGCGGTCAGCGACAGCGGGCGCCCGTCCAACTCGAACTCGATCCTGCCCGGGGCGTCGTACACGTGCTCGAGGCCCTCGACCGCGGCGCCCACGGTGGTCGGCCGTGGCGTGTCGAAGGGGACGTAGCGGCCCTTCACCGCCCAGCGCGGGTCGGGGGAGTAGGCGGGCGTCCCCGTGAAGGCGGTGCGCAGCGGGGCGTCCGGGTGCCGGGGGCGCACGATGTCGTGTCCACCGCGCCTGGCGACCTCGATGAGGGCGTCCCCCCAGACGGCGTCGACGCCGCCGCGCTCGGGAAGCACACCGAAGTGGTGTTCACCGCGCACCGGCGTACCGTCGACGACCAGTTCCTCGCCGTCGTCGAGGTCCACGACGACGCCCTCGGGGCCGGTGTGCCACGCACCGGGCGCGTCGGGGAAGCGCTGCGGCCGGTCGTCGAGCCAGTGCAGGCCGGTGATCGCCAGGAACCCGTGCGGGGCGGCGAGCCGGGCCTCCTGGGCGCGGTGCCAGTCCCGCCAGTTCTCGGTGAAGGCATCGCGGTCCGTCGCGGCGGCCTCGGTGGTCATGGGTTCTCCTTCGTGACGGGGGTGCGGGGGGCCGGTCGGACCGTCGGGGCGACCGGGGTGCTGGTACGGGGACGCGGGGTGGACCGCCGGTGCGACCGGCCCGCTCAGCGGGCCAGTGCGCCCAGGAGCCGCCAGGTGCGCCGGCGGTCGGCCTCTCCGGCGATCTCGGTGGCCGAGAACACGACCTCGGTGGCGCCGGCGTCGCGGTAACGGCGCACCTCGGCTTCGACGGTCCTCTCGTCGCCGATCACGGCCAGGTCGCCGGCGCGCCGGCCGCCGGAGAGTTCGATGACCCGGGCGTAGGAGGGGATCTGTTCGTAGAACGCGAGGGCCTCGGTGGCCCTGGCCCGTACCGCGTCGACGTCGTCGGTGACCACACCGGGCACGAGGGCCACGATCCGGGGCGAGGGGCGGCCGGCGGCCTCGGCGGCGGCGGTCACGGCGGGGACGATGTGGTCGGCCAGGGCGCGCGGTCCCGCCAGGTAGGGCAGGATCCCGTCCGCCAGTTCACCGCTGACCCGCAGCGCCTGCGGCCCCATCGCGGCGACCAGCAGGGGGACGCCGTTCTCGGCGCCCGGCACCCGCGCCGGGACCGGGGTGGCCGCGGTGAGCAGCTCACCGTGGAAGTCGGCCGTGCCGGTCTCGGTCAACTGGCGCAGGGCGGTGAGGAATTCACGCAGCCGGGCGATGGGGCGCTCGAAGGGCAGGCCGAAGCCCGCCTCCGTCAGGAGTTTGGTGCCCAGGGCCAGACCGAGGTGGTAGCGGCCGTGTGTGGCGGCCTGGGCGGTCTGGGCCTGGCTGGACACCAGCAGGGGGTGGCGGCCGAAGACGGGGATCGCGGAGGTGCCGACGTGCAGTCCGGGCACCTCGCGCCCGACGATCGCCGCGAGCTGGGGCGAGTCCGCGCCGAAGGTCTGGCCGAACCAGGCCGACGTGAGCCCCGACTCCGCTGCCTCCCGGGCCAGTTGGACGGTCGCGTCGATCTGGTTCGGCGCGTCGGACGCGTTGAGCGCTACTCCCACAGTCATGTCAGTCCAGAACGGGCGCCGGCCGGACCCGCATTCCGGTCCGGGTGTGACAGCTTCTTGTCAGTCATGTGTACGGGGGCCCCGTCCCGGCTCAGCCCGCCAGCCGCCGGTCCGGCGCGGACCGGTGGGTGAGCGGTGCGCGCAGGCCGAGGTGCTCGCGGAGCGTGGTGCCGGTGTACTCGGTGCGGTAGACCCCGCGTTCCTGCAGTTCCGGGACGAGCAGGTCGACGATGTCGTCGAGGCCGTCGGGGATCAGGTAGGGCGTGACGTTGAAGCCGTCGACCGCGCCGTGCCGCACGAAGTGGGCGAACTTGTCGGCCAGGCCGGACGGAGTGCCCACGTGCCCGCGCTGCGGGCCGAGCGCGATGACGGTCTCCCGCAGTGACCACCCGTTCGCCTCCGCCCGCGCACGCCACTCGGCCACCACCGCGCGCGGGTCGGCGACGCGCCGGGCGCCGAAGGAGCCGTCGTTCTCGCCGACGACCGGATCCTCCTCGGGCAGTGGCCCGTCGGCGTCACGGTCGGACAGGTCGATGCCCCACAGCAGCCCGGCGATCCCCAAAGCCGTCGCGGGAGTGACCTGCTGGAGCCGGACCCAGCGCTTCTTCTCCTGCGCCTCCTCCTCGGTGGCGCCGATGATGATCTCGGTGCCGGGCAGGATCCGCAGGTCGTCCTCGGGGCGCCCGCCCGCCCGCAGCCGGCGCCGGATGTCGTCGGCGAAGGCCAGCGCGTCGTCGAAGTCGGTGCCGTGCGCGGAGAAGATGACGTCGGCGTTGCGGGCGGCGAAGTCGCGTCCCTCGCCGGAGTCGCCGGCCTGGAAGATCACGGGGTGGCCCTGGGCGCTGCGCGGCAAGGTCGGAGCGAGGTCGACGTCGAACTGCGGCCCCTTGTGGCGCACTTGGTGTACGGCGCCGGGCGCCGACCAGGCGGGCGCCCCCGCGGAGCCGGCGACGGCGCCGTCCTCCCAGCCGTCCCACAGGGCGCGGGCCACGGTGAGGAACTCCTCGGCGCGCCGGTAGCGGTCGGCGTGGTCGAGGTAGCCGCCGCGGCGGAAGTTGGCGCCCGTCCAGGCGTTGTCCGTGGTCACCACGTTCCACCCGGCCCGGCCTTCGGAGAGGAGGTCCAGGCCGGACAGGCGGCGGGCGAGGTCGGCGGGCTCGTTGAAGGTGGAGTTGGAGGTCGAGACCAGGCCGATGCGGCGGGTGACGGCGGCCAGCGCGGAGAGCTGGGTGATGGCGTCGGGGCGTCCGGCCACGTCCAGGTCGTGGATCCTGCCGTCGACCTCGCGCAGCCGGAGTCCCTCACCGAGGAAGAACGCGTCGAACAGACCGCGTTCGGCGGTCTGGGCGACACGGCGGAAGGAGGCGGGATCGATCTGCGAGCCGCTGTCGGGGGCGGACCAGACGGTCCAGTGGTTGACGCCCTGGAAGAACACACCGAAGTGCAGCTGGGCCTGCGGCCGGGGGACGTCGAAGGGATCGGTGCGGGTCATCGGGCGGCCTCCTGGGCGGCCGGGGCCGCGGCGGCGAAGCGGTTGGCGGGGCGCTCCAGACCCAGGGTCGAGCGCAGGGACGTACCGGGCAGCGGACGGGCGACGAGCCGCCGCCCGGACAGGGCGGGCAGGACGAGGCGGGAGAGCACGGGCAGGTCCTCGTCCAGCACCAGCGGATGCAGCCGTACGCCGTCGACGTGACGGCTCAGCTCGGCCAGGAGGCCGACCAGCCGCTCCGCGGAACCGATGTGCCGCAGCCGTCCCCGGTCGCTCCACGCCGCGTGCCGTTCCAGGTCGGCGACCCGCTCGTCGGCCGTGGCCTCCGGCGTGTCCAGTGCCACCTCGACCTCGGCGAAGACGCGGGGCGTACCGGCGGCAGCGGCGGCCGTGGCGGCCGACGCGACGTCGCGGCCCTCGACGAGGGCGACGTCGAGCCGTGCTCCGGGAACCCGGTCCGGGCGGCCCAGCACGACGAGCTGCCCCTGGGGCGGGCGCGGGACGATCGCCGGGCCCTTGACGGTGTACGTCTCACCGGTGAAGTCGATGTAGTGGAGCCGTTCGCGGTCGAGGTAGCGGCTGGTGGCCACCGACCGGATGACCGCGTCGTCCTCCCACGAGTCCCACAGGGCGCGGGCCACCTCGACCCCGTCACCGGACTCCCGGGCCCGTGCGTCGGCGTCGGCGACCAGGGGGCGCCCCCAGGCGCGGGCCGCCTCGGGACGTTCCTCCTCCGTCACCACCCATCCGGCGCGGCCGGCGGAGATGTGGTCCAGGGACGCCAGCTGGCTGGAGACGTGGAAGGGTTCGGCGTAGGTGAGCGGGACGGCGGGCGCTATCCCGATGGTGCTCGTGGACGCCGCGACGAACGCCGCGCGCTCCACCGCGCCGATGCGGCCCACCGGATCGGGTGAGACACCGGGCGGCAGCACGCCGTCGTCCAGGGTGATCAGGGTGAACCCGGCGTTCTCGGCGACGGCGGCGACCCGGGCCACGCGGCGCGGGGTGAGCAGCTGGTCGGGGGAGTGGGCGGCGCGGCGCCAGGCCGCGGGGTGGGCGCCGTCGCCGTCGAGCTCGACGGCGAGGTGCAGGGCAGGGCCGGACAATGGGGTTCCTTCCGGGGAACACGACGACTCGCGGCACGGCGCCGCGACGAGACGGCCGGCGGGACGGCCGGCAGGGGTCAGCTGTGTACGGAAGGACAGACGGCGGAGGAGGTACGGCAGTAGTCGACATGCCGTCGGATGACGAGCCGCGCACCGGTGCACGCACCGCGCGGCGCCGCGCCCCGTACGCGCATCGAAGCCTCCACCCGTCAGGAACTTTCCCGTTCAACGTACGTCGACGGCCCCTGCGGGTGTCAAGGGCGGGCGGGCGTCGCGGGAGGCAGCCGGGACCGGGCCGGGTACGCGCCGGCCTGCCGCGTCCGCGCGGGTCTGCCCGGTGCGGCCCTGCTGCCCTCCCCGCGGCGGGACGCCGCCGCCCACCTCGCGGTCCCGCAGCGCGCGAACGCGCCACCGAGCAGCGCGAATCGGCCGGAGCGAGCCGGTTTCCCTAGTTTCCCTATCGAATTACTAGGGAAATATTGACGGTGGTCGAAGAGGAGGGTGAGGATGACGAAGCCGACGCGTCACCGCGCACCGCTGCACTCCCACGCCGCCTCGCCGGGCACCGCGTCGTCCCCGGTCCCCTGGAGGAAGGCGCCATGACCACAGCACTGAGCTCCAGTGACAGCCGCAGTCGCGGGAAGCGGGCCCGGACATGACCGTGACGGCGGACGAGGTGACCGACACGGGGGCCGGGCAGGTCGACTGGCTGCACATAGCCCGTGAGATGGCGGACGACCTGGCCACGGACGCGGTCGAGCGCGAACAGGCGGGCAAGGCACCACTCGACGAGGTGGCGCGGTTGCGCGAGTCGGGACTGCTCACGCTGCTGGCGCCGGTCGCCTGCGGCGGGGGCGGCGCCGACTGGCGCACCGCCTGCGCGGCTGTCCGGACCGTCGCCGCGGCCGACGGGGCCATCGGTCACCTGCTGGGCAGCCACTACTTCCTGTCCTCCAGCGCCCGGTTCCTCGCCGGCCCCGCCCGTGCCGCCCGCATCGAGCGGGAGTCGGCGGCGGGGCAGTGGTGCTGGGGAGGAGGCATCGGCTCGCACGAACCCCCCCTCGTCCTGACCCCCGCGTCGGACGGGTACCTGCTGAGCGGCTATCAGAGGTACACCACCGGTGTCGGGGTCGCCGACCGGCTGGTGGTGCGAGCCGCCGAGTACGGCACCGGCGAGCCGGTGGCCGTCCTGGTCGACCCCGCCCGTCCGGGCGTCGTGAGCGGCGGCGGGGACACCTTCGGCCAGCGACTGGCGGCCGGTGGCGGCGTCGAGTTCGACTCCGTACCGGTCACGGCCGACGACGTGCTCGGCTCGCTCTCGCCGGACGACGACGTCCTGTCGCCCTTCACCTCTCTTGCCGCGCCGACCTCGCGCCTGGTCTCCGTGCAGTTCCTCCTCGGCGTGGCCGAGGGACTGCTGGCCGAGATCCGCGAGTCCGGAAGGGGCATGCGGTCCCCCTGGCAACCGCTCTCGCCCCACCCCTGGCCGGACGGCCCGGCGCAGGATCCGTACGCCCTCACCGTGTACGGCGAGCTCACCGTCGTCGCGCGGGCCGCGTCCGCCCTCGCCGACCAGGCGGTGGACGCCCTGATGCGCGGCCTCGCGCGGGGCGAGGACCTCGACGACGAGGAGGGCGCGGAGATCGCCGTCCTCGCGAGCGTGGCCGAGACCGCCGCCGCCCGGGCCGCGCAGGAGGTCACCACCCGTGCCCTGGACGTCATCGGCGCCGGCGCCGCCTCTTCCCGTCACGGCTTCGACCGCTTCTGGCGCAACGCCCGCACCCACACCCTGCGCGAGCCTTCCACCCACCGGCTGCGCGAGGTCGGCGACTACTTCCTGAACGGAGCGCACCCGCCCTTCACCCTGCCCGCCTGACGGCGCAGCGGTGACGGGCGGACACGGCGGTGATGGATAATCGGGGCATGCGGATCTCGGCGCGGGCGGACTATGCGGTGCGGGCGGCACTGGAGCTGGCCGCGGCAGGGGACGAGGCCTCGCTCAAGGCCGAGGCGATCGCCGCGGCACAGGGCATCCCGCACAAGTTCCTGGAGGGCATCCTGGGGGACCTGCGCCGGGGCGGGCTGGTGATCAGCCAGCGGGGCGGCAAGGGCGGCTACCGCCTCGCCCGTCCGGCGGACTCGATCGCCATCGCGGACGTCATCCGCGTGGCGGACGGCCCCCTGGTGTCGGTGCGGGGAGTGCGTCCACCCGAACTCGCCTACTGCGGCCCCGCGGAGACGCTGCTGCCGCTCTGGATCGCCGTGCGCGCCAACGTCCGGAAGATCCTCGACGAGGTCACCCTGGCCCACGTGGCCGCGGCCGAACTGCCCGACGAGGTCCTGAGCCTCGCGGAGGACCCCAAGGCCTGGACGAATCCCTGACCCGCGTCCGGTGCTCCCGGCGTTCCCTGCCGGCGAGTGAACGGTCAGCGGCGCCGTGGTGGCCCACCGAACCCACCTGCTCCCGTCAGCGGGTCCCACGGCTCTCCCGCGCTCAGCGAACGGACCTCACGCCGGTTCGGTGTGGCGCACGATCCACCTCGCACCGGCCGGAATACGCGCCGGAGAGCGCCGGTTGGAGCGGAGCATGCGCCATCCTCAGGAGCCGCCCCGCGGCCTGCACCCGCTGCTCGCCGGGCGCTTCAGCCCCTATCGGTTCGATCCGTCGGGGGCCGTCGACGACCACGCCCTCGGGCTGCTGCTGGAGGCCGCGCGGTGGGCACCGTCGGCGGGGAACTCCCAGCCGTGGGGCTTCTTCACCGGCAGGCCGGGCGAGCCGGATCACGACCGGGTGCTCCCCCACCTCGCGCCCAGCTCGGCCCGCTGGGCGACGGACGCGGGCCTGCTCATCGTCACGCTGACGCGCCGCCACGTCGACGACACGCGGCTGCTCTACTCCGAGTTCGCGGACTACGACCTCGGCCAGGCCGTCGCCCACATGACCGTTCAGGCACAGGCCATGGGGCTGGCGGCGCACCAGTTCCGGGCCTTCGACATCGAAGGGCTCACCAAGGAGCTGGACCCGAACCCGGGTTGGGCGATCGTCTCCATGGTCGCGGTGGGCAAGGCGGCCGGCGGCCCCCCGGAGAGCCGCGACCGGCGCAGCGTCGCGGACCTGCGCTCCGCACCCTGGTCACCGGAGCAGTGACGGCCGACACCTGCTCACGCAGCGGCGCCGTCGGATGGTGGTGCTTGACCGCGGGGTCGGGTGTAACAGAAGCTGTTGCACCGAACGAGGAGGGGTGATGGCGGCGAACAGTCGTTTGACCATCGCGACGCACGCGCTCGCCTGGCTGGCCCTGGCGCACCGCCGCGGCCAGGAGGTGCTCACTTCGGAACAGGTCGCGGCCAGCGTCAACACCAACCCCGTGATCATCCGGCGCAGCCTCGGTGACCTGCGACGAGCCGGCCTGGTGGAGGTGCGCCACGGCGCCGGTGCGGGCTGGAGCCTGGCCCGTGAGCCCGAGGGGATCACCCTCCTTGAGGTGTACGACGCCGTGGACGCACGGCCACCGTTCGGCCTGCACCGCACCGAGCCCAACCTGGAGTGCCCGGTCGGCCGGGGCATCCGGCCCGTCCTGAGCGGGGTCTACGACCGGGTCGAGCGGGTCATGCGCCAGGAACTGGCGGCCACGTCGATCGCCGACGTACTCCGGGAGACGCTGGTGAACTAGCCGGAAGCCCGGAGCCGGAGCCCCGAGCCCGGAGGGCCCATAGCCGGGCAGCCCCCTGCCGCTTGCTGTAACAAATTCTGTTCCAACAACGCGACAACCGAACAGGAGGAGGACTGGTGGAAGCCCCACGGTGCCCAGTCGTCGAACTGCGCCAGTACACGCTGCACCCAGGACAGCGAGACGTCCTGATCGATCTGTTCGACCGGGAATTCGTCGAGTCGCAGGAGGCGGTGGGTGCGACCGTCCTGGGGCAGTTCCGTGACCTGGACGACCCTGACCGGTTCGTCTGGCTCCGTGGCTTCGAGGACATGCCGCGCCGAGCCGGGGCCCTGGAGAGCTTCTACGGCGGCCCGGTCTGGCGGGCACACCGCGACGAGGCGAACGCGACGATGATCGACTCCGACGACGTGCTGCTGCTGCGGCCGGCTTCGACGGGCGGTGGGTTCCCCGTGCCGCGCGGCACCCGGCCGGCCCCCGGCGAGCCGGCGCCTACGCCGCCGTCGCTCGTCCTCGCCACGATCTGGTACGGACACGGCCCGTTCGGCACGGAGTTCGTCGAGTTCTTCGAGCAGCGCGTGCGCCCCGTACTGACCGGGACCGGCGCCGAGCCACTGGCGTACCTGCGGTCGGAACACGCCCCGAACACCTTCCCGGCGCTGCCGGTGCGCACGAGCGAGGAGGTCTTCGTATGGTTCGCGCGCTTCGCCGACGAAGCCCACCTGGAACAGCACCTGAACCGCGTACGGCTCTCGGAACACTGGCGCGAGGAGCTGCTGCCGACCCTCTCGTCACGGCTAGCCAGACCCCCACAGCGGCTACGGCTGGCACCCACCGAACGGTCGGCACTGCGGTGAACGCCGACGCGCGCCCTTTCCTTCGGGTCAACCAGTGACGCGTCCGGCCGCGGCCTTCGACACACAGTTACCGACTCCGTTCCCCGCGACGATCCTGATCTCCGAGCAACCAAGGGGGACGAGGTGGGACTGATGCTGTTTCCGGGCGTCGACGACGTGACGAGCCCGGACATCTCCTGGTCCTACACCGGCTTCAGCATGTTCAGGAAGTGGTTGGCCCAGGCCGAGGGGTTCACCCTCACCGAGATGGACGGCTTCGGCGGAGAACGCGAGTGGTGCAGCGTCTCCACCACGCTGGCGCCGCTGCTCAACCATCCAGACGACGATGGACCCGACCTCGCACCCGCACAGTGCGCGGCCATGCTGCCCCGGCTGGAAGCGATTCTCGACCAAGCTCAGCCTGACGACAGCGCCTCAGTCCTTCAACGGCGCATCGAAGATGTCAGGCAATTGATCACCGTCCTTCGGTTCTGCGTGGACAAGGACGTCGAACTCGTCTTCGGCTGACCGCTGTGCGTCGGCCGGTACGGCCGGCGGCCACGATGGCTGCGCGGGTGTAGGTGACGATCCAGTCGGTAGAGCGCTCATGACAGCTGTTCGGCGAACGCGATGACAGTGGCCAGCGGTCCAGTGGAGAGACGGCTCGTCAATGTCGTGGCCAGCTGTTCGGCGTCCGGGACTCGAACAAGACCGGCCGCTTCCCCATCGCGGAACGGCTGGCCCGGCTCCGCGAGGCAGCAACGGGCTTGAGCAACATCACGGTCGACTCCCACACCGGCGGCCTGCTGGTCGACTACTGCCGCCAAGTCGGAATCGACGTCGTCGTCCGCGGAGTCCGCGGCGTTCGCGACCTCGACCACGAGATGCCGATGGCCCGCATGAACCACGAACTGGCCGGACTGGAAACGTTCTTCATCGCTGCAGACCCCGCCCTGGCGCACATCTCCTCCACCCTCGTCACCTCGATGAGTCAAAAGGACGATGTGCCGAAGGACCAGAAGGCCGAGGCGGCGTCGGAACGCCCGGCTCGCGGCATGGAAGACTGACGCCCATGCGCAGGCGGACGGTACGAGGAGCTGCGTTACTCGTGTGCCCGTTGGTGATGCTGGCCGTCGGCTGTTCGTCCTCGGCGCCGCGTCAGGCGGGGTCGGCCGCGGCGTGCCGGGAAACCGCGTCGGTCGCCTCCGCGTCCGTACCGGCCGCCGTGCACGACTTCGACGAGGCGATGCGTTGGTACGGTGCCGACGACCTGTGGGTGGCCAAGCCGGCCGGCCTGGATCGCACGGGCGATCGCCGGGACGGCTACCGTGCGAAGTACGCCTCGGTCACCCTCGACGCCCGGGGACGGGTGACGGACCGGAAGGGCGCCCCGCGCGTCGGCGCCGAACGACTGGACGGGCCCGGCTCCGTGAGCGGGGGCACCGGCGGACTCGCCACGGCCGACGGTCACCGGCAGTGGTGGCCGACGGTCATCGCCTTCCCCGAGGCCGGCTGCTGGAGAGTGACCGAGACACTCGGCTCCACCGAAGTCGGTTTCACCATGCGTGTCGGACCACGCTGAACCCGCAGGGCGCGGCCCCCGCCCGGTGAGCCGCCGGGCGGGGGCCGCGTCGGTCCTCCTCCGTTCAGCTGGACACCGCGCACTGCCCGCGGTCCGCGGTCTTCGGTCCCTCCGCGGTGGGGCGGACGTCGAAGTCGAAGATCCCGGTCGGCAGGTACAGGGAGCAGCAGGCGTTCGGGATGTCGACGATTCCGCTGATGCGCCCCTCGATGGGGGCCGCGCCGAGCAGCAGGTAGGCCTGCTCTCCGGTGTAGCCGAACCTCTTCAGGTACTCGACGGCGTTGAGGCAGGCACGGCGGTAGGCGACCGTCGCGTCCAGGTAGTAGTTGGTGTCGGTGTCGTGGTCCACGGAGATCCCGATGAAGGACATGAACTCCGTGTACCGCGGCTCGACGTTGCCCGGCATGAAGACGGGGTTGGTGCTGATGCCGTACTTCTCCATGCCGCCCTTGATGAGATCGACGTGGAAGTCGATGTAACCGCCCATCTCGATGGCGCCGCAGAAGGTGATCTCACCGTCTCCCTGGCTGAAGTGCAGATCGCCGCCCGACAGCTTGGCGTCCTTGACGTGGACGGGGTAGAAGACACGCGACCCGCGGGTGAAGTTCTTGATGTCGTGGTTGCCTCCGTTCTCCCGCGCGGGAACCGTGCGCGCGCCTTCCTGGGCCATGCGCTCGGCGTCCGACCCTGTCGCCTGACCACACAGGGCCTGGTCCTGGTCGGGCGCGAGCCCCAGGGGCGGGATGCGCTCCGGGTCGGTGTCGATCAGGGCCTGCTCCCGCCTGTTCCAGCGTTCCAGCAGCTCGGCGGACGGCGCCGTGCCGAAGAGACCGGGGTGCGTGATACCGGTGAAGCGGACGCCGGGGAGGTGCCGGGAGGTCGCCACCTGCCCGTGGAACTCCCATATCGCCTTGTAGGCGTCCGGGAAGTAGTCGGTCAGGAACCCCCCGCCGTTGGCCTTGGCGAAGACGCCCGTGTACCCCCAGCCCTGGCCAGGGGCGTCCCCGACCTGCTGCGGCACCGGTCCGAGGTCGAGGACGTCCACGATCAGCAGGTCACCCGGCTCCGCGCCTTCGACACCGATCGGCCCGCTGAGCATGTGGGCCCGCTTGAGGTCGACGTCACGCACGTCGTTGGCGGAGTCGTTGTTGCCGATCTGCGCGTCGGTCCACTCACGGCATTCGACGCGGAACTCGTCCCCCGGGCGGACCATGGCAACAGTCGGTATGTCCGGATGCCACCTGTTGTGTCCGGGCACATCCTGGTCACGCATCGACCGGGACTGATCGACGCTGAAGATCACTTCAGGCATGTCAACTCCTCGTGTTGCTCCCGATGATCCAAGTGGCATGGCGCCCCGGAAGGGTCAGCCGTGGCTTCCGGCCGGATATCCCGAGGTGCCGTAGTCCTGCGCGGGCTTGTGGGGAGACCTGCGGCGGAGTACGAACCACAGCCCGGCGAAGGTCAGTACGCCGAAGGCGCCCAACGCGATCGCCGTCTCGGAGAAGTTCGCCGGGACCCAGTAACCGGTCAGCAGCAGGTATGCCGGGATGACACCCGTCACCCAGCCCTCTATCGCGGTCACCCAGCCCACATAGGTCGTCAGCGTCTCGATTTTCAGCCCCAGCAGGAGGAAGAAGAGGAACCAGAGGAACGCCCAATAGAGCCATATCACGCCGAAAGGCTGATCTTTCACGAGCCGGAAACTGACGAAGGAATAGCCGAGGGCCACGATGGCCACGAAGAGCGAGTAATATCCCACGCCCGTCGTGTCCAACCCGATGAGCAGTCCGATTCCTACGTAGAGGTACGTGAAGCCGAACAGGAAAATGCCCGACGCCAGCATGATGCGCTTGGGATCATCGTTCGCGGCGATGATGAGATAGGTGGGTGTGAGGACCTGTAGTCCGCCCACGAAGAGGTTGAATACGGCTGCTGCCCGGCTGTCCACCTTTCCCAGCAGCATCAACCCGTTCATGAACAGCACAGCACCCACGAAGAGAAGTCCGACGTTGGCCAAGAGGACACACCTCCCGCTGTTTCGCTCCGTCGGTGACACGCCCGCGAGCCCTCGTGCCGGCAAGCAGTCATGCCCGCGAGCATCCAGGCCGGCAAGCACTCGTGGCCGCCGGGAAGACGCACGCACACGCGCCGGCCCGGCTCGCCCGTCAGGGCCGGGGGAGCCGGGCGAGCGCCGGATGAGCGGGACTTGGCGTCGCCTCGCCGGCAACGCGCGTGACCACCTCGGGGTTCTCCCGCGACTTCTCCGAACGCTCGCGCAGGGCGGCCACCGCGGGCGGTGTCGAGGCGAACGCCGGAGAGGAGTACACACGCCGCGCGGCGTCGTCGCACCGCGAGCACTTCCACTGCGCCGGCGCGGTGCCCATCGGCAGCTTCACATCGAACGATCCGCAGCGGCTGCAGGAATATTCATACGTCGCCATAAAGTGCTCCGCCCGCCGCGCCTGCGGCCCCGGGACGTGCACCGAGCCGGAGCCGATGGGACGCCTCAGATGCAGCGTCCTTATTCAAGGCAACCCCCGGGACGGCAGCGTGTCAAGGCGAGTCGGGGGTGCCCCGCGGGGGCCCGCCACGGGCGCTGGAAAAGAGGTGGGAGCGGGGTTCGGCCGGACACTGGCGCGGCACGTCGTTTGAGATGGAGAAGCAGGGCATCGCCCGCCCTGAAAAAGACAGGCCCGGCCGTGCACGCACGACCGGGCCTGTCCGCCGGGACAACGTATCGAATACCGTGGAAAGAGATGAGCCCGCGCTATTCTCCGGAAGAAGACGGCGAAAGCGGCACTGGGCGGGGCCGACGTCCAAGTGGCGGCACAGGTGTCGCTCCCGCGATCAGGGCTGCCTCGTCATGGGCGGGAGCCCGGCCCTCGCGGCTGCGCGTCAGGGCGCGCCGACGATCGCGCAAGCACGGCACGGCGGCCGGCCGCAGGTGCACTGCATGATGCCGTCCAGCACCCCGTGGTCGTGGTAGAGGCACTCGTCGCGGCATGTGTGACGCGGCACGAAGCCCGCCTGGAGCTCGTCCGGCCAGGGCTCCTCGCCCTCCCGGCAGCGCACGAACCGCTCGGGGTCCGCGGAGTGCAGCTCCCGCATCCTCTCCTGCGCCTCGCCCTCCAGGTCACGCGCAGCGGCGACCATGCCCTTGAGCTGGTCGGCGAGACCGGAGAACCTGGCGTCGCCGGTTCTCACATGGGCAGCGCTCAGTGCCATGACGGCATTGCCCAGAAACCGCCGAGCATCCTGGATATTGGTGACGTGATGCAGTTGGATGCCGGTCACGCCTCGGACCCACACGGCGTCTTCGCTCACTTCTTCCGCCTTCCGAGCTCGAAATCGCCTCTGAAGTGACGGGAAACAGCGGCTAATACCCGAGTTCCGTCCGGCCTCCTCCCGTCGCCTGTGCGGCTGCTGCGAGAGGAGATCACCTATGAGGCTTGCATACTTCTGAAGAGGCTAAAGCGCACGTTACGTAATAATCCAGCCAAAAACTGGTGAACTGAATCACAAGAGGTGATCCGCTTTTACTGGTGCGTTCTCGTCGGGCATCGGCTCCCGCTGGAGGCGTGAGACGACGGGATCGGTGTGAGACTGGGCATGGAAGGGGTGATCCCCGTGCCGGACCCACCACACGCGCCCTCCGGTCCCGGCCCCACCGAAGAGGAGAACCGGTGGGAACAGCTGATCAGCGAGGCGCAAACGGCCCTGCCGGTCGAACTGCCCGGCCTGGCCGACCGATGCGCCGCGGCACTCGGCCTGGGCACCGCGCTGATCTACCTCGTCGACCTGCAGCAACGGCTGCTCATCCCCCTCGACGAAGCCCTGGAACCGCTCCTGGTGGACGGCTCGTCGGCCGGCTGGGCCTACCGCACGATCTCCCCGCGGGTGGTCGACGCCGACGACGGCTTGATCGTTTGGTTGCCCATGGTCGACGGTGCCGAGCGGCTCGGCGTGCTCGCGGTGCACGTCGCCTCGCTCGACGGCGTTCTGATGCGCCGCGGCCGGATGCTGGCCCGTCTGTTCGCCATGATCATTTCCTCCAAGCGCGCCTACAGCGACTGGCTCGCCGCCCGCACCCGCACCGCACGCATGGGGCTGCCCGCCGAGATGGTGCGAGCCTTCCTGCCACCTCGCACCATCGGCAGCAGCAGATGCGTCTCGACCGCGGTCCTGGAACCGGCGTACGGCATCGCCGGCGACGCCTTCGACCACTCGGTGGTCAAGAACACGCTGCACACGATGATCCTCGACGGGATGGGGCACGATCTGATCGCCGGCCTGACCACGTCGGTCGCCATGGCGGCGGCCCGCAACACCCGACGCGGCGGTGGTGACCTGGCCGACATCGTCGGCTCCGTCGACCGGGCGCTCGCCCAGTGGCTGCCCGACCACTTCTGCACCGGTGTGCTGTGCCGACTCGACGCCAAGAGCGGGCTGCTGCGCTGGGTCAACTGCGGTCATCCGCCACCACTGCTGATCCGCGGCGAGCGGGTGCTCGCCGGGGCGCTCGACAGTTCCCCGCAGCCGCCGCTCGGCCTCGCCGGCCCGCTCGCGCCGGCGGCCCGGCAGATCCACGAGACGAAACTGGAACCGGACGACTGCGTCCTGCTCTACACCGACGGTGTCGTGGAGGCCCGGGACAGCGACGGCGCCGAGTTCGGCCTCGACCGGTTCACCGAATTCATCATCCACTCCAACATCGCCGGCCAGCGCCCGGCCGAGGTGCTGCGGCTGCTCATCCACGCCATCTTCGACTACCAGCGCAACCAGCTGCGCGACGACGCGACCATCCTGCTCTTCGAATGGAGACCGGGGTCCTGAGGGCGGCGCGTGAGGAACAGGGGCGGGCCAGGCCCGGCTCCAGCCGGCTCGGCACACCGGACTCGAACGGATCTCCGACCGGGTGCCGTCGACGGCCGTGTGCCGCGTCAACCGTTCCGTGCCGCCCGCGGCGTCGTTGAACCGGTATGAGCTGTCACACGAACCCCGACGACCACGGCGCGCGGGCCGCCCAGTGCACGCCGCCCACCAGCATGAAGATCAACGCGTTGCTCCAGGATCTCGGTGCAGAGCACCCCGGCGACGAGGAGGTCGTCAGCTGGGAGTTCGATGACGAGCTGCGGTCCGCCTGGGGGGACGGGGAGCCGTGGGCGGTGGAGTACGTGGCCTGGCGGACCGTGAACGCCGACCCGGCCGGCACCCCGTTCGAAGAGGACGTCATCGGCTTGTAGCGGGGGGGCCGGGGCGGGACCGCACCGGCGCCCGTCGACCACCGGGGACACCAGGGCGGGCCCGCCCAGAGTGTGGATGCCGGCGAAGAACAGCTCGATGCCCGGGATGGCGACGTCGTAGGTGACGCCCACGTAGCCGAGGTGCCCGCCGCCGCGGGTGGCGCCGGCGATCTGCACGAACGCCTCCTGGGTGCCGACCGCCTCGACCGACCTGGCCCGGGCAGCCCAGCACTCCAGCCGTACGCCCCGTCGCCCTGCTGTGCGCCGAGGCGGGCCGTTACCCGCACGACAAGGCACTGCGCGAACTGATCGGCGAGCTTCGTCCACCAGCCGATGGACCTGCCCGTCTCGCCACGCGAGGTCCACTCGCCGACGATCTACACGGCCGAACCGGGCAGCCCCGACGGGGACCGGCTCAGGCTCCTCGCCGGCTGGGCGGCGACCGAGTCCCACGGGAGCCCTGCCGGCGACCGGGCCTCTTGAACCGCGGGACCGCGGGAGCCCGCGTCTGCCGGCCTCGCCGCAGGGTAGGCGGTAGGCGCCGGCTGCGCAGCGGTGACCCGACCAGAGAGCTGTCAGGGCTCGCGTATCACCAGGAGGTCAGTATGGGGATCGGCCGCGGAATCGAGAACGTCGAGGGCGGTACGCGCGGTCATCGGGGCGGCTTGATCGCGGCGTTCCTCGCCGTCTACCTGCTGATCGGCGTCGTGATGACCGTGACCGGTGCGTCGGTCAGGCAGGCGTGGCTGGCACCGCTGCCTGTGCTGCTCGTGGTCGGAGCCGGCATCGCTACGACCCGGGCCCGTCGCCGGTGACGCGCCGTCACCGGTTCACGCAAGCCGCTCGGACGGAGATCCTCACAGGGAACCTCGCGAACCGTGACCGGGCGCTCCCCGCCGGCGTCCGGCACGGCGTCCTCCTGCACTAGGGTGCTCGCTGCGCCGAGTCCGAGGGGGACCATGGAAACCGCCGACGCGTCACCGACACCGAACAGCAGTCCGTTCAGGGTCGCGGCTTTCCGGCGGTTCGTGTCGGCCAACCTCATCTCGGCGACCGGGTCCGCGATGGCCCCTCTGGCCCTGGCCTACTCCGTCATCGAGCAGGGCGGAGGAGCCGGGTCCCTCGGCCTGGTGCTCGCCACGAACACCATCCCCACGATCGTGTTCCTGCTCGCCGGCGGTCTGTTCGCGGACCGCCTGTCCCGCAGCCGGCTTCTCTTCGTGGGGAACCTGCTGGCGGCGGGCGCGCAGGGTGCGCTGGCCGTCACCGTGGCCACCGGACACGCGACGACGGTGTCGATCGCGGCATGCGGTTTCGTCTCGGGGACGGCGGCGTCGTTCATCGTGCCGGCCGCGCAGGGCGCCGTCGCGCAGATCGTTCCGCACCAGCAGCTGCAGCAGGCGAACGCGTTGCTCAGGCTGCCGGGCAACGCGGTCAAGGTGCTGGGTCCGGTCGTCGGCGGTGTCGTCGTCGCTGCCAGCGGCGCGGCATGGGCACTGGCTTGGGACGCGGTCACGTTCGCCGCCGCGGCCGTCCTGCTTCTCGGACTGCGTCTGGACGCTCCGCTCGCCACACCGGGCGGCGTCCTGAGCGACCTGCGGGCGGGCTGGGCGGGCTTCTGGGCGCGGACCTGGTTGTGGACGTACACGGTCGCCGGCTCCGTCCTCGTCGCGGCCTGGCTGGCGGGCTTCCAGCTCCTCGGTCCGCTCGTGGCCGCGCGGCAGTACGCGGGAGCACGCGACTGGGGCCTGATCCAGGCGGCGTTCACGTGCGGCCTGCTGGCAGGTACTCTCGTCTGCCTGCGCTGGAAGCCGTACCGGCTGCTCACGGTGGCGGTCTGCGCGGGTGGTGCGCTCGCGTTCCCCCTGGCAGCCATGGCCTGCACGCTGCCGCTGCCCCTCGTCCTGCCGACCACCGCACTGGCGGGCGTCGGGCTCGACATCGCGATCGTCGCCTGGACCACCGCGTTCCAACAGCGCGTGCCCCAGGCGGAACAGGGCCGCATGAGCGCCTACAACGGTGTCGGGGAGCGCCTCGCCATCCCCGTCGGTTACCTCGTCACGGCCCTTGCGGCCCACTCGTGGAGCGGCCAGGCCGTGCTGCTGACCTGCGCGGGGATGATCGCTGTGGCGACCGTCCTCAACCTCTGCGTCCCGGACGTGTACCGCATCAACCGCCTGGCCCCGGAGGACCAGCCGCAGGCCGCGGACGGTCAGCGCGCGGTGGAGCAGGCGTAGTGGGTACGGCACCGGCACCCGGCTCGTACCGTGGCGCCCGGCGCGTCCGCCCCGCGCCACCTGGCTGCCGGCCCCCGCGGTGCCGCAACGCTTTCGCTCATTCCGGGGACTTCACGCCGGGACGTCCGGGATCATGAGGCATGAGCCCGCATCACTGGCACCTCACCCAGGACGTCGACGAGTTCCTCGCCCGAGCCGGGGACTTCCTGCGCTCGCGCCCCGCCCTGCACAACACGCCACTGACGGACATCGAGAAGCTGCGGAAGCGCCGCGCGGCCGGACACGACGCCGACACCCCCGTCTTCGGCCGGCTCGAGTCAGGAGGCGAAGTCCACGCGGTCTTCTACGTCACCCCGCAGGGCCGTCTGGGTCTCACCCCCCTCTCCGCCGGGCAGGCAGACGCCCTCGCCGCCCAGCTGGCCGGCCTCGGCCGCCCGCCCGCCAACGTCGTCGCCGACCACGACACCGCGGGCGCTTTCGCCGGGGCATGGCAGCGGCACACGGGCGCGGTACCGGTACCTTTCTGGCGGACACATCTCTACCGCCTCGGCACGCTCACCCCACCGCAGCCGCGCCCGGAGGGACGGGGCCGCAGCACGGGCGAGCGGGACCGTGAGCACGTCGTGCGCTGGTGCCGGGAGTTCTGCGTCGACGTGGGGGAGCAGTCCTCCATCGACCTGATCGATGCCGGCGCCTGGGACGACTCGCGTTTCGGCGACAGGCACTTCACGTTCTGGGAGGCCCCGGACGGCACCCCCGTCTCCATGGCGGCCGCGACCTCGGTCGTCGGCGGCATGGTCCGGGTGGACCCCGTCTACACCCCGGCCCACCTGAGGGGCCGCGGCTACGCGGGCGCCGTGACGGCCGAGACGAGCCGGGCGGCGCTGGCCGCGGGCGCGAGGGACGTCGTCCTGTTCACGGACCCGGACAACCCCACCAGCAATGCCCTCTACCAGCGCCTCGGGTACGTCCACATCGCCGACTTCGCCGGGTACAGGTTCTCCCCGGGCGCACCACGCGGCAACTGAACCGCGCTCGACGTTCCGGCCGATCATGCCCCACCAGGGGCGGCAGACCTGGCATGCCCGGAAACAGACACCACGCGTCAGGCATGATGTCCCCTCAGTCACACCGTCTCAGGGGGAACATGAACACCCGCATCACCGCCGTCGTCCTCGTCGCGGCATCCGCGCTCGCGCTGACCGCCTGTTCGTCCAGCAGTGACTCCGACACCAGGAGCGCCCCGAGCCCGAAGGCGTCGAAGACTCCCAGCCCTGACTGGAGCGCCGCCGAGAGGTCCGTCGGCATTCCGCCCAAGCCCACCGGCGCCGAGCGGGAGGCGCTGCTCCGGGCGCTCGCCGCGGCCAACCCGGACATCGTCAAGTACGAGGACAAGGCCATCGAAGCGGCCCGCAACCAGTGCAGCGCCGTCAACCACAAGGCGCAGCGGATGGACTGGGCGGCGTCCCAGCGCTTCAGCTACAAGGACGTCACCACCACCGAGGCGCAGGGCAAGCAGATCAACGAGGCGCTCGAAGGGCTCGGCTTCTGCAAGGTCTGACCCACACCCCGCCCAGGCCCGGCCCGCCACGGCCGGGCCTTTCGCATGCGCACCGTCTTCGTCATCGCCGCCGGGCCGGCCCCGGCCCTCGACCGCACGATGGCCGAAGAGGTCACCCGCGCCCGGAGAGCCGGCCTCAAAGAGCGGCGTGTCCTCCTCGCCGGGGCACTCCGGCGCGACGCGGCACGGCTCACCGAGCAGCCGTGGCAGCGCACGGGTGCTGGTCCGGCGAACACCTGTGCCTCGGACACCTCGACACGCACCCGGTCCCACGGTCACGGCGTGCCGGGCGAGTGCGTGAGCCGCAGAGGGGGTGCCGGCGGCAACGGCGCGGGCGCTGCCGTCTCCGGTGCGGCGCGGAACGCCTCGATCACGTAGGCGGCGAAGCGACGGGAGGCCGTGAGCCGGTGGGCGCGCGGGGTGTCCTGGAGGCCCCGGTGGGCCATGAGCATGAGGACGAGGTCGTCGACGACGAAGCCGGGGCGCAGCCGGCCGGTCCGCTGCGCTCGGCGGGCCAGTTCGCCGACCGCGCCCAGTGTCCGCTCCCGGTCGCCGGCGAAGTCCATGGCCTCGGGGAAGGCCGTCATGAAGGCCTCGGCGAACCCCCGGCTGTGCGCGTGGAGTTCGCAGATCCGCTCGATCAGGCTCCGGAATCCGTGCCACGGGTCCGGGTCCGCGAGGGCGTCGCGGACGGCGGCACGGCAGGCCCGCCGCTGCTCGGCGAAGGTCTCCGCGATCAGTTCCCGCTTGGTCGGGAAGTGCCGGTACAGCGTGGCGGGGCCGACGGCCGCGTGCCGGGCGACCTCGCGCATGGGCGCGCCCAGGCCCTCCTCGCCGAACACCGCGCGGGCGGCGTCCAGGATGCGGATCCGGTTGTCGCGGGCGTCGGAACGCACGGTCCGAGGCACATGGACGGTCATGGTCTCTCACTTTAGCCAAGCGGACGGGGGCGTCCGTTACGGTCCGATGGCGTGCTGCCGCCCCGTCCCCGCACGTCACCGGTGGCGCCCCGGCTGTGGGGGACGGCTCGGCGCACTCGGCCGCGGCAGCGGCGATCCGTGACTTCACCGACCCGAGGAGCAGCGATGAGAGCCGTCGTGATCAGGACGTTCGGAGACCCCGATGGCCTGGAGGTCGTCGATGTGCCCGAGCCCGTTCCCGCCCCGGGGCAGGTGCGGATCGCCACGGAGGCGATCGGGGTGGGCGGCGTGGACGCCGTGATCCGCCGGGGAACGCTTGCCGCCTACGGCTTCCGGGAGGGCCATCTCCTCGGCAGCGAGGTCGCGGGAAGGGTCACCGCGGTGGGGGAGGGGGTGGACGCCTCGTGGACCGGGCGGCGGGTGTGGGCGTTCACCGGGCTGTCCGGTGGGTACGCCGAGCAGGCCGTCGCCGCGGTCGAGGACGTCCTCGCGCTGCCGGACGGCCTGACCGGTGCCGACGCGGTCACCCTCGGCGGCTCCGGGGTGGTCGCCCACTTCGCCCTGGACCGGGCCCGTTCCATGCCCGGCGAGACGGTGCTCGTGCGCGGTGCGGCCGGCGGCATCGGCATCACCGCGGTCCAGCTCGCGGCCAGGAACGGCGCGAGCGCGGTGGCGGTCACCGCCTCCTCGGCGGAGCGCGGCGCCCGCCTGCGGGACCTGGGCGCGACGCATGTCCTCGACCGCTCCGGGGAGAGCGGCACGGACGCGCCGACAGGCTTCGACGTGGTGATCGATGTCGTGGGCGGCCCCCAACTCCCGCGTTTTCTGGACAAGTTGAACCCCAACGGGCGGTACGTGGCCGTCGGTGTCGTCGGCGGGCAGCCGCCGGCGGACTTCGGCATGCGGCTGATGGACGCCTTCCGCAGGTCGTTGTCGTTCGCCACCTTCAGCTCCGACACCGTGCCCGGCCCCGACCGGCAGGCCGTACGGTCGTCCCAGTTCGCCGATGCCGCGCACGGGAACCTGCGCACCGTCGTGCACCGGGTACTGCCCCTGGACCAGGCGGTGCGGGCACACCGCGCGATGGACGCGGGGGAGGTGTTCGGCAGGGTCGTGCTGACGCCCTGAAGCGGGCGGAAGGGCAACGACGTCACCCGTTCGCCGGCGCGGGACGCACCACGGGCGGCCGCGATGTGCCGGGGGTACCACAGCCGCCCGTGGGGCCGGGCGCCCGGAGGGGCCCGTGCCTCACATGAGGACCAGCCAGCAGGCCGCCGCCAGGAGCACACAGGCCGTGAGGTGGATCCACCGGTGGTGCAGGACGACGGCGGCGAACTCCCGCATGGTCGCGCTGGGCCGGAAGTAGGAGGCCGTGGGGGAGCCCAGGACATGGGCGTCGACGCCCACCTTCCGGGCGATCATCGCGGCCCGGAAGGCATGGAAGTCGTTGGTCACGACCACGCAGCGGTAGCCGCTGCCGCGCTCGTCCATGAGGGCCTTGCTGTTGCGCAGGTTCTCCTCGGTGGTGGCGGACCCCGCCTCACGCAGCAGGCTCCCGGCCGGTACGCCGCGTGCCGCCAGGTAGTCGGCCATCGCCTGCGCCTCGGCGACGGCCTCGTCCGGCCCCCGCCCGCCGGATGTGATCAGGACGGGCTCGCCGCCCCCGGCCACCTGGTCCTCGAAGACCGCTTGCGCACGGTCCAGCCGCCCGGCGAGCAGGGGCGGCACCCGGTCACCGCCGATCAGACCGGACCCGAGGACGATGATGTAGTCGAGGCCGGACGGCACGGCCTGCCGGCTGTACGCGTAGCCGTACACGGTGAAACAGACGAAGAGGAAGGCGAAGTAGGCGGTGAGCAGCGCCGCGATGGCGACGGCGGTGGCCAGCGCGTGCAGCTCGGTCACGAACGCCGCCACGGTCAGCAGCAGGAGCGACAGGAGCCCGGCACCCGCGACGAACGTCAGGAGGTTGGCCGGACTGCTGCCCTCCTTGCGCACCATCCGCACCCCGTTGCCGATCAGCAGGCAGCAGAGCAGCAGCACGGCCAGCCCTTCCAGGACAGGGCTGGCCAGCCAGGTGCCGTCCAGAGCGCGCTGATAGACCAGCAGGTCCCGCCCGTGGGCCACCGCCATCAGTGTGAGGAACACGCCGAGCAGCACGGCGTTCGCGAAGCGTCTCGCGTCGGCGACGACACCGATGACGAACAGCAGCAGCGCGACGGCCGCCAATATGTCGATCAGCACCCTGGACTTCCTCTGTGGGCCGGGGCCCGAGGGCACCGGCAAGGTCGGGGACGGCCGTCGGATGGTCGCCCAGAGCTGCTTGTCGCCGTAGCGGTCGATGTTGAAACGCACGGACGCCCGGTGTACTGCCGCTCCGCCTGCGCAGGCGTCGCCGCGAGCATGGCGGAGAGGGCGGCGCGGGCCGGCCGCCACCTCCGGTGAACCACAGCGCGTCGAGGAAAGCGGGGAGCTGCTCCCGAGCGTCGCTCACGAAGCAGCTCCGTACTTCCACGCGGTGTCAGCTGCTGCGTGCGGGCACCTGCTTGATGTCGTCGACGACGGCTCGCTGCAGGACGGCGCTGGTGAAGAGCACGGTCCCGGGCTTGATGAGTTCCTCGTCGCCCCGGGCCCTGTTCACCTGGACGGATCGCTGGCCCAGGAAGACGTGGGTGTTCCTGTCGAAGATCCATTCCTCGCGCTGGCCGCTCGTCTGGTCCAGCCGGGCGACCGCCACGCCGTGCCGGCCGACCGCGTCGACGGCGTCGTTCACGGTCACGACGCCGGGAATCCGGGCCGCGGCCTTGAACAGCGCCTTGGAGAGGGCGGCCGGGGGGTAGCTCTCGCCGAGCAGGTCGCCGATCGTGGTGAACGCCTCCTGGTCCGGCGAGTTGCCCTGTCCCCTGGTCTCCTTGTAGATCTTCGCGAGGAGGGTGCCGGGGTCGGTGGGCAGCTTGGCGAGGTAGTCGTAGGAGGGGTGGTTCAGGCCGGCGACGGGGGTGTTGCCCTGTTCGTCGGGGAGGCTGAGGGTTTCCCCTTCGGGGCTGTCGTTGACGGCGGGGTCGATCAGCCACCCCTTGGTCCCGTCGGGCGAGAACCACACCTGGCGCCTGTGCAGGGCGTGGCTGGCGAGGCTGCTCCTGCCGTCGACGGTCTTCACGAACGTGTCGGCCGCCTTGGACTCGATGTACACGTACTGGCCCGCCTTGAGGGTGGGGTGGTCGTCCTTGGCCGCCACGAGGGAGACCTGGTCGAGCAGGCGGCCCACCCCGTTCGGGCTTGCGGCGCCGATCCGCGTGGTCAGGGCCGGTCCGGTGGCGAGCCGGCGGGGTCCGTCCCCGTGCCCGTCGCCGCCGGTCAACGCCGTGCCGGCGATGACGGCGGCGGCCACGGCGGCGGCCAGGGCGGGCAGTGCGATCGCCGGGCGGGCGAGCCGGGACCGGCGCGCCTTATCGGGGCGCGGGGAAGTCTCCTGTGTGCGCTGTGCCTGCTCGATGTGTGCCATCAGGCGCTCCTTGTGGTGCTCGTGGCGGCCCGTAGGCAGGTCGCGCGCGGTCCGGGACAGCAGCCCTGCGGCTTCCTCCCACTCACCCGGGCCGGGCCGGGACGTGTTCGCGCTCATCGGTTTCCTTCCTGTGCGGGCCGGACGGTGTCGATCCGATCACCAGGTATCTGTCGGCCGGTCACCCCGGCTTCCCGTCTGCCGCGGCTTTTTTCCCGCCGTTCCACCGGTCCGGTGCGCGCCGGGCGTGGAGCGGGATTCTTCCCGTCACCGGTGACGGCCGCCGGCGCACCGGAGGGTCGTGCCAGTTCGGCGTCCGCGAGGGAGCGCAGCTTCCGGCGGGCCCGGGACAGCCGGGAGGCGACCGTGCCCACGGGAATGCCGAGCGCCTTCGCCGCCGCCTCGTAGTCGAGCCCTTCTCCCACGCACAGCGCGATGACCTCCCGCTCCGGTCTGCGCAAGGAGGCGAGCGCCCGGAGGGCGACGGCCAGCTCACGCTGGTCGTCGATCTGCGCGGTCACCTCCTCCGCGTGATCCGGCACGTTCAGTTCCGCGGCCGCGGTGGCCAGGGCCGCTCGCCGGTAACTCCGGTTGCTGCGGTACTGGTTGCGCGCCGTGTTGGTGGCGATGCCGAGCAACCAGGGCCGCAGCGAGCCGCCTTCGGAGTCGATCCTGTGGCGAAGCCGCCAGGCCTCCATGAAGGTGGTGGCCATGACGTCCTCGGCCGTCGACCAGTCGGCGGTCAGACGGAAGGCGTGGTTGTACACGCCGCGGGCGTAACTGTCGAACAACTCGGCGAACGCGGCTGGTTCCCCCGCCCGTAGCCGGGCACGCATGTCAATGCTCACCTCTGGGACCTGTCGGATTCCCGGCTCCGCTTCCCGTGACGTGCGTCACATCGGGGACGGAATGGGGAAGGGGCCGATGCCTTGGTACGGGCCGAAGGACTCTATCCGCCGAGGAGGGGACCGAAGACCGCTGCCGCGCCGACCCCGTGCACAGACCCGCCGGCGCGCCCGCCCGCCGGCCCGGTCCGTGTCGTCGTTCGACCGTTCGACTTCGTCGTCGTTCTGGGACCGCCAGGGCCTGGCCGCCGGGTTTCGGGGCGTGGCCGGCCCGGCGAAAGAGCAGGTCAGGTGACTGAAGTGACAGACGTGGGTGCCTGGGCCGTGGCGGCTCGGAGTGGCGAGCGGCACGTCCCGGCGCCAGCCTGGGAGGGTCCACTGAGCGACAGGACGGGAGACACACATGACCTCCGTACTGCGTCACCACTGCCTTCGTACGCTCGGCGCCGGTGCCCTCTCCGTGGCGCTGCTCTGCGGCGGGACGACCGGAGCCCTGGCCGCGAGCCCGAGCCCCGGCAAGACGGCCTCGATCACCGTGAAGGCCGACAAGACCGAGGTGAAGGCCGGGGACAAGGTGACGTTCACCGGCCGCACGAAGGGCCTGAAGGTCGGTTCGCCGCTCGTCCTCCAGCACGAGAAGTCCGGCAAGTGGATCCCGCTCAGGGCGACCGCCAAGGTCAAGAAGGGCAGCTCGTACGCCCTGATCGCCAAGCTCAACACCAAGGGCGCCGAGCATCTGCGGATCGCCGGCGTCAGCGGGTCCCGGAAGGTCTACTCGCCCACCGTGGCGGTCAAGGTGAAGTGAGCTCCGCACCAGAGGCACCCGGCAGCCTCGCACCCCTGGAGGACGCGAGGCCGGCGCTCGATCCCTGGCGCGGGCCCGTCCGGCCTCAGCTCTCCACGAAGGCGAGGATGTCGGCGTTGAGGACCTCGGGGTGCGTCGACAGCATCCCGTGGGGGTATCCCTCGTAGCTCTTGAGCGTGCCGTTCCTGAGCAGCTCGGCGGACTTCGGGCCCGAGTCGGCGTACGGCACGATCTGGTCGTCCGTCCCGTGCATCACGAGGACGGGGACGTCGATCTTCTTGAGGTCCTCGGTGAAGTCGGTCTCCGAGAACGCCTTGATGCACTCGTAGTGCGCGTTCGCCGCGCCCATCATGCCCTGCCACCACCACCGGTCGATCAGTCCCTGGGACACCTCGGCCCCGGGGCGGTTGAAGCCGTAGAAAGGCCCGGCGGGGACATCGATGAAGAACTGGGCCCGGTTGGCGGCGAGGGCCGCGCGGAATCCGTCGAAGACCTCGATCGGGGTGCCCTCGGGGTTGCTGTCCTTCTTCACCATGACCGGCGGGACGGCCGCGACGAGCACCGCCTTGGAGACGCGGCCGGGCTTGGCCTGTGCCACGTAGCGCGTGACCTCGCCACCGCCGGTGGAGTGCCCGACGTGCACGGCCCCCCGCAGGTCCAGGGCGTCGGCCAGCACGTTGACGTCGGCGACGTAGGTGTCCATGTCGTGGCCGGTCGAGGGCTGGCCGGACCGCCCGTGCCCGCGGCGGTCGTGGGCGATGACCCGGTACCCCTTGGAGAGGAAGAACAGCAACTGGGCGTCCCAGTCTTCGGAGGCGAGCGGCCAGCCGTGGTGGAAGACGATCGGCTGGGCGTCCCGCGGGCCCCAGTCCTTGTAGAAGATGACGGTGCCGTCCGGCGTGGTGACTGTACTCATCGCTGTCCCCTGCTGTGTCGGATGTTCAGTTGTGCGTCGTGCGGGTCGAGGCGCGTCCGGGTGAACGCGGTGCACCGGCCGACCCTGCACGCGCGCGAGAATCTTCTCGGATCGGACCGCTTCCGCCCGTCACGCCACCCGCGCCGCGCCCGGTTTCATCTGGTTGCTTCGACCGCTTGGACGATGATGTCCACGACCTCGTCGGGGACGGCCGGGCCGGGCGCGCACGGCCCGGACGAGGCGCCGCCGGGAGCCGGCCGGCAGCAGTCGGACGGCGGCCTCCTTGCCTCCGTCGCCCGGCTCGGCCTCAGGCCGTGCCGTCGCCGCCCGGCCGTACGTGGGGCGCCGCCGGCGCCCGACGGCCTGCTGACTAGGGTGGAGGTATGCACATACGGGGGCGTGGGCTCAGATGCACAGCGGTGTCGGCGTTGGTGGTGCTGGCCCTGACCGGGTTCTCTTCGGGCCGTGGCCAGGGAGACAGCGGTGCCGGGGGCGGTTGCAGCAGCTCCGGCCAGGACCACGACGGTTCGACGCCGGGCGGCGACGCCTCGCACGGCAGCGCCCCGCACGGCGGCTCGTCCGACGACACGTCCGGTGACGCGCACGGCTCCGGGACGAGTGCCGGTGGCAGCGGCGCCAGTTCACAGCCCGCCCCCACGGCGTCCCCCTCCCGCGGTGCCATCGGCCCCCTGAAGGACGGCACCGCCGTGCTCGTGCACTGCGCGACCGTGGAGGACCCGTACGCGACCGTCGAGATCAGGAATCCGAACGGACGCGACGGCGTCTTCACCGTGAAGGTCACGTTCAAGGACGCGTACGGCCACACCCTGATCGACACCGGCGACCAGGTGCCGGTGCCGGCGAAGGACAGGACGACCTTCCGGGTGCCCGTCGCCGGCACGGGGCGTGTGGACATGATCGATCACTGTGAGGTCGATCCGGGAGCCGCTGCCGTCCGGTGACGGCCGGGCAGGTGCCGGCGGACGAGACACCGTGCGGGGCGTTAGCCGCGGGGCACCGGATCCCCACTCGTCCGGGAAGCGCGCTTGTCAGGACGTGGTGTGGAAGCGGACTCTTGCAGCAGGCGCGGCGGTACGCGTGCCGGACGTCGGATCCCCGACGGCCCTGAGGCGGCTCAGGAGGCTCCCGGATGTTCGTTCCACCGGAGTGCGGCGTCGATGGCCCCGCCCTCACCGAACACGAGGCGGAGGCGCTGATAGAGGGCGTCTGTTTCAGGACCGGCCCGCCGCGCAGCGTCGGGGTCGAGGTGGAATGGCTGGTCCACCAGGAGCGCGCGCCGCACGGCCTGGTGGGCCGGGAACGGCTGGAAGCGGTCCACGCCGTACTGCGGACTCTGCCGCTGGCGTCCGGTCTGAGCGTCGAGCCCGGCGGTCAGGTGGAGCTGAGCTCCCGCCCCGCCCCGTCGCTGGCCGAGTGCGTCTCGGACGTCTCGGCCGACCTGGAGGCCGTGCGCGCCGTGCTGCAGGGGCAGGGCCTGACCCTGGCCGGCATGGGCGTGGACCCCTGGAACCCGCCGCGCCGGTTCCTGCGCGAGCCCCGCTACGACGCCATGGAGGCCTGCCTCGACCGCACGGGCTCCGCCGGGCGAGCCCTGATGTGCACCTCGGCCTCCGTGCAGGTGTGCCTCGACGCCGGACGCGAGGAACCCGGCGTCATGGGATTCGCGCGCCGCTGGTGGCTGGCACACCACCTGGGCGCGGTCCTGGTCGCGGCGTTCGCGAACTCGCCCATGGCCGAGGGCCGGTCCACGGGCTGGCTGTCGACGCGGCAGCTGATGTGGACGGAACTCGACCCGGGCCGGGCCGGAGGCCCCTCCCCGGCCCACGACCCGCGCCGCGCCTGGGTCCGGCGGGTCCTCGACGCCCCCGTGATGTGCGTACGGCGCGACGACGGCCCCTGGGAGGTGCCGGAGGGACTGAGCTTCCGGGAATGGACCCGCTCGCGCACCAGGCGCCCCCCGACCCCGGCGGACCTCGACTACCACATCACCACGCTGTTTCCGCCCGTCAGGCCACGGGGACACCTGGAACTGCGCATGATCGACGCGCAACCCGGCGACGACGGATGGATCGTGCCCCTTGCCGTGGTCACGGCCCTGTTCGACGACCCGGGCGCCGCCACGATCGCGAACAGGGCCGTGGAGCCGCTGGCCGAGCGGGCCGCCGGCGCCCCCGCACCGCACAATCCCCTGTGGCGGGACGCGGCGCGCCACGGGCTTGCCGACCCGGACCTGAGGCGTGCCGCCGTGACCTGTTTCGCCGCGGCCCTGGACGCCCTGCCCCGGCTGGGGGCGGGCACCAGGATCATGGACGCCGTCGCGGCCTACGCCGACCGCTACGTCCGGCGCGGCCGCAGCCCGGCAGACGACCTGCTGACCGGCAGCGCGGCCGTGGCGCGCCCGCTGTGCCGATGACCGAACGCGCGGACGCGCCGACGCCCGGCGCGTGATGCCGGGTCCGCTCCGCGGCCGTTCCGGTGCCGGGGCCCGCGAGCCCGGCATGATCCAAACGAGAGGCCCTAGGCGGGCGGTGTGCCGGGGCGGGCGTCGTATGCGGCGCGGGCTGCGTCGATGTCCGCCAGGTGCGCGATGCTCCACTCCAGCAGAGGGGCGGTGGCTTGCCGGAGGGTCCTGCCCATCGGGGTGAGTTCGTAGCTGACGTGCGGCGGCATGACGTTGCGGACGGTGCGCGTGAGGATTCCGTCGCGTTCCAGGCCGCGCAGGGTGACGGTGAGCATGCGCTGGCTGATTCCGTCGATGGCTCGCTTGAGTTCGGTGAAGCGGCGCGGTCCCTGGCTGAGGTTGCGCACGACCAGCAACGACCATTTGTCGCCGACGATGTTGAGCACTTCGCGGGTCCGGCACGGTTCCTCCTGCCGGCCCGGCCGTGACGCGCCGTCTGCTGTGCTCATGGGCACCTCCAGGGAACCGGGGCACGGGAATGTGCCTTATTGCTCGGGGCATCGCGGGTGCACCACGATGATGTCGGTTCTCAAAGAGTACCGAGGCACGAAAAGGAACCGCTCGTTCCCGCGCCTCCGCGCCCCGGAGAGGAAGACTGGCATGTCGACATTCCTGCTGGTACACGGTGCTTGGCACAGCGGCCGGTGCTGGGAACGGGTGGTCCCGCTGCTGGAGTCGGCCGGACATCGCGTGTACACACCCTCGCTGACCGGCTACGGCGACAAGGCACACCTGCTCGGTCCCGCGGTGGGGCTCGACACACACGTGGAGGACGTCGTCAAGCTGGTCCACGAGGAGGACCTGACCGACGTGGTCCTCGTGGGCCACAGCTACGCGGGGCTCGTCATTTCGTCCGCGGCCAACGAAATCCCGGAGCGGATCGCACAGTTGGTGTATCTGGACGCGATGGTCCCCGAGCACGGCGAGACCGCCGTCGACGTCCAGCCCATCACCCGGCACCTGATCGACCGGGCCGAGCGGTCCGGCGGCGGCTGGCGCGTTCCGCCGCTGCCCGAGATGCCCGCGCCCTACGGTCTGTTCGGGGTCACCGACCCGGTGGACGTCGCGTGGCTGCGCGCGATGCTGTCCGACCATCCGGTGCGCTGCCTGCGGCAACCGGTCCGGATGGACAATCCGGCGATGAGGTCCGTTCCGCGCGCGCACATCCACTGCGTCGGTGTGCAACCGGAAGGCATAACCCGCAGGCCCGTCCCCGCGACGCAGCCCAATGGTTCTCCGGCACGGGTGTGGGAACTGCCGACCGGGCACGACTGCATGGTCACCATGCCGGTGGAGCTGAGCGAACTGCTGCTCCGGCTCTGACCAGACCTCCGCGGCCGGCCACCGAAGGCCCTTACCGGGGGACGAGTTCGCGTACGAGCGCGGCGACCTGGTCCACCTCGATCAGGAAACCGTCGTGACCGTAAGGGGACTCGATCACCCGGAGGCGGTCTGCCGTGGGGATGCCGGCGGCCAGCTCCGCCTGCTGGGCGAGGGGATACAGGCGGTCCGAGCGCACCCCGGCGACCAGCGTCCTCGCCGTGACACGGCGCAGAGCGGCGCGCGTACCACCGCGACCGCGGCCGATGTCGTGCGTGTTCATGGCCTCCGCCAGCACGACGTAACTGCCGGCGTCGAAACGGCGCACCAGTTTGGCGGCATGGTGGTCGAGATACGACTCGACCTGGTACCGGCCGCCGTACCACGGATCCTCCATGCCCTGGGGGGCGCGTCCGAAGCGCATCTGCAGCTCCGGCTCGCTGCGGTACGTGACGTGGGCGATCCGGCGGGCCAGGCCGAGCCCGGCGTGCGGACCCCGGCCCGTGTCGTGATAGTCGCCGCCGTGCCAGTGCGGGTCGCTGCGGATGGCGTGGAGCTGGATGCCGGCCCAGGCGATCTGCTCCGCGCTCGCCGCCGCCGTGGTGGCGAGCAGGAGCAGTGCGCTCGTGCGCTCCGGATACGACACCGCCCACTCCAGGGCCCGCATGCCGCCCATGGAGCCGCCGACCACCAGGGCCCAGCGGTCGATGCCCAGCGCGTCGGCCAGGCCGGCTTCCGCTGCGACCTGGTCCCGCTGTGTCAGCGCGGGGAAGGCGCCGCCCCAGCGCCGTCCGCCGGGACGCGTCGAGGACGGCCCGGTACTGCCCTGGCAGCCGCCCAGCACATTGGGAGCGACGACGAACCACCGGTCGGTGTCCAGGGCCAGACCGGACCCGACGAGCCCGTCCCACCAGCCGGGGGTGGGGTGACCGGGCCCGGCGGGTCCGGCGACATGACTGTCGCCGGTGAGCGCGTGGAGCACCAGGACGGCGTTGGAGCGGTCCGGTGCCAGGCGCCCCCAGGTCTCGAACGCCAGCCGCACACCGGGCAGTTCGCCCCCTGCCTCCAGCGGCAGCGGCTTCTCCCGCACGTGCCATTGGCGGCGACCCGGAGGGTCCCCCTCCCGCCAGGCCCCGGAGGGCGGCGGGAGGGGGACCTCGGAGGTCGCCAGTACGGTGCTCAGGACGCGCCCTTCGCCGCGCGGAAGCCCGCCTCCAGGTCCGCCTTGAGGTCGGCGAGGTTCTCGATGCCGACCGACAGCCGCACCAGGCCGGGGGAGGCGCCGGTCGCGGCCAGCTGCTCCTCGTCCAGCTGGCTGTGGGTGGTGGACGCCGGATGGATGATGAGACTGCGCACGTCGCCGATGTTGGCGAGGTGGCTGAACAGCTCGACGGCGTCGACGAACCGCTTGCCGGCCTCGACCCCGTCCCGCAGTTCGAAGGCCAGCACCGCGCCGGCGCCGCGCGGCAGGTAGCGCTGCGCCGCCTCGTACCAGCGGTTGGACTCCAGCCCCGGGTAGTGGACGGCGGCGACCTCGTCGCGCTGTTCCAGCCATTCGGCCAGGGCCTGCGCGTTGGCGGAGTGCCGTTCGACACGCAGGCTGAGCGTCTCCACGCCTTGCAGCAGCAGGAAGGCCGAGTGCGGGGAGAGCGCGGGGCCGATGTCGCGGAGCAGCTGCACGCGCAGTTTGACGGCGAAGGCGCCCGGGCCGAGCGCGGGCCAGTACCGCAGGCCGTGGTAACTGGGGTCCGGTTCGCTGAAGTCGGGGAACCGCTCGGTGTGCGCCCCGAAGTCGAACGTACCGCCGTCGACGACGACGCCGGCGATGGTGGTGCCGTGCCCGCCGAGGAACTTGGTCGCGGAGTGGACGACGATGTCGGCGCCGTGCTCGATCGGCCGCAGCAGGTACGGGGTCGGCACGGTGTTGTCCACGATCAGCGGGACGCCCGCGGCGTGGGCGGCGTCGGCCACCGCCCGTACGTCGAGGACGTTGCCGCGCGGATTGCCGAGCGTCTCGGCGAACAGGGCCTTCGTGTTCGGCCGGATCGCCGCGCGCCAGGCCTCGAGGTCGTCCGGGTCGTCGACGAAGGACACCTCGATGCCGAACTTGGGCAGGGTGTGCCGGAACAGGTTGTACGTGCCGCCGTACAGCGACGTGCTGGAGACGACGTGGTCGCCCGCGCTCGCCAGAGTCAGGACGGCGAGGGTCTCCGCGGCCTGCCCGGAGGCCACGGCCACCGCGGCGACGCCGCCTTCGAGCGCGGCGATCCGCTGCTCGAAGACGTCCTGGGTCGGGTTGTGGATACGGGTGTAGATGTTGCCCGGCTCGGCGAGCGAGAACAGGTCGGCGGCGTGCTGGGTGTCGCGGAAGACGAACGAGGTGGTCTGGTAGATCGGCACCGCCCGCGCCCCGGTCGTCGGATCCGGCGCGGCACCGGCGTGGATCTGCTTGGTCTCGAACGACCAGGCCGAGGTGTCGGGACCCGCTGGTGCGTCCTCGGGGGTGTGGCCGGCGGTGACGGAATCGAGCGGCTGGCTCATGGTTCTCCCTTGTGCGGGGCGTTCGGGGTGCGTGAAGAGACCGCGCGGCCGCTGCCCGGGCCGGAAGAGGGCAGGGCGGAGGACAGTGCGGTGCGGAGGTGAAGAGAGGGATTCAGATGCCGGAGCGCGGCGTCAGCTCACGGCGCGACAACACATGGTGGTGACACGCACGTAGTCAACGTGGCGGCGAGTCACAAACCCGGTCATGGGCTCAGGTAACCACAGTTGGTGACGGCGCGCCAGTAGGAGAGCGTTGCGCCGCGCGCCGCCGTGGCAGCGCGGACCGCGGCGCACGTAGGGGTGCGTCCGTTGGGGAGAGGTTCCGGCTCATGGCGAACAGGCATGGCCTGCACGGCGGTTGGAGACGGGGGGCTTCCGGTCGACGGTTACCGCTACGCCGTGCTGCCCGCCCCCGGGGGTGAACGTCGCCGGGTACGAGCCGCGATGCGCTTGGGCGGCTACGGGCTCCTCGTCCTCTGAACGGAACTCTCCGGCACACCCCCGGTCCGCTGGAGAAGCCCGCGGAAGCGCCGCGGCGCCGCCGCCCCGGCCGCAGCGGTCAGACGCTCCAGGACCGCAGTCGGCGGCCGATCAGGCCGACGCCCGCCGCGCCGGACGCGGCGTCCCGCACCAGGGCGACGGCCTCTTTGGGCGGGTAGTCGAGCCGATGCCCGTTCAGGGCCAGGTAGGCCTCGGTCGAGTGCCACGCGAACGCCTCGTTGGAGTGCTCCAGACAGGGCAGCTTCGCCAGTGTCTGGAGCAGTGCGGCTGCCTTGAGGTACACCGAGCCGTAGACGTCGCGTTCCATCGCCCTGGCGTTGACCCGGCCGGCCGCCGCGTACAGCGGCCCGTAGTCGTCCACCTGGGGATCACCGGGCAGCAGCTCGGCGGCGTGCAGCAGGAAGGCGACGTCCAGCGGCTGGAGCGGTTCGTTCTGCGTCACGCGGCGTGACCCCGCTCCTGCTGCTCCTCCAGTTCACGCCGCGCCTGAAGCTCCGCCTCGCGCTGCTGCGCATCGGAACCGGCCGTACCGGCCTCCTCGGCGAACGCGTCACCGCTGTGCGACATCGACGCCCTGAACGCCTCCAGGAAGCGGTCCTCCACCGCGGT
The DNA here is from genome assembly GCF_040704595.1 of Streptomyces sp. NPDC046870. NCBI lineage: Bacteria > Bacillati > Actinomycetota > Actinomycetes > Kitasatosporales > Streptomycetaceae > Streptomyces > Streptomyces sp. NPDC046870. The sequence continues at coordinate 4,715 of NZ_JBEYXM010000030.1, read as the reverse complement.
GGCCCGGGCGTACGCGGCCGAGAGGATGTATTCCTGCAGGCTGACGCCTTCCTGCTTCGCGGCGGCCTCGATCGCGGCGCGCTGGGCCGGATCGGGGAAGCGCAGGTTCATGGCCTTGGTCATGGTACCGATGGTACCGCCGGTACCACGGTCGGGACAGCCCCCGGGTCCGGGGCCGCGGTCCGGCGCCCGGCATGCCTGACCTTAGGGTGTCGGACAGGGCCCGTTCCCGGACGCGACTGATCGACAAGCGCCTGTAAGCACCCCGCCCTCTGCCCCCCAGCCGAAAAGAGCAGACACCGCCGTGTTCCACGAGACCCCCATCTACAGCCGCCTCGTCGCCGAACGCGGTGACGTCCCCGCCCTGGTGCGCGGCGAGGCCGACCGCATACACCACGACCTGGCGCGCGTGATGCGCCTGCCCGTACCGCACCACGCCCTCGGCCCCGGGCTGCCACACGCCGTCCCGCACGCTCAGGGACACGGTCAGGGACACGGAAGGACGGCCACGGCGTCGTGACCACGGCAGGAGCCTCCACACGCGTTCGCCTGACGGTGCCGTGAAGAACCGCTGATGTCGCCGGCGCGCCGTCCGCTCAACCGGGGGACGGCCCCACCGGCGCCGGAAAGGCCGGAACGGCCGCACGGGAACAGCCGTTCCGGCCGGCACGGTCGTACCGGCTGAGAGACTGGCCGGGCACCACGATCCGGGTCCCAGGACTGCGGTACAGCCGCCGCACACTCGGACCAAGACGTACTTCCGCAGGAGGATCGCTTCATGACTGACCGGCCCTTGACGCTCATGGCAGTGCACGCCCACCCCGACGACGAGGCCAGCGGAACCGGAGGGATCCTCGCGCGGTACGCGGCGGAGGGCATCCGCACGGTTCTCGTGACCTGTACCGACGGCCGTTGCGGTGACGGACCCGGAGGTGTGAAGCCGGGCGAGCCCGGGCACGATCCGGCGGCGGTCGCCCTGATGCGCCGTCAGGAACTGGCGGCGAGCTGTGCCGTTCTGAAGGTGAGCGATCTGGAGACGCTGGACTACGCCGACTCCGGGATGATGGGCTGGCCGAGCAACGACGCCCCCGGATCCTTCTGGCAGACGCCCGTGCGGGAAGGCGCGGCCCGGCTCGCGGAACTCATGCGGCACTACCGGCCTGATGTGGTCGTCACGTACGACGAGAACGGCTTCTACGGCCACCCCGACCACATCCAGGCCCACCGCATCACGATGGCGGCGCTGGAGATGACCTCGTCGGCATCGAAGGTGTACTGGACCACGATGCCTCGCTCGGTGATGCGGCGGTTCGGCGAGGTCATGCGCGAGTTCAACGAGGACATGCCGGAGCCGGATCCCGCCGAGGCCGCCGCGGCGGCCGAGATCGGCCTGCCCGACGACGAGATCACCACGTGGGTGGACACGACCGGGTTCAGCGGTCAGAAGTTCGACGCGCTGGCCGCGCATGCCAGTCAGGGCGAGAACATCTTCTTCCTCAAGATGGGAAAGGAGAGGTTCGGTGAGCTGATGGGCATGGAGACGTTCGTACGGGTCCAGGACACCACTGGCGCGGCCATACCCGAGAACGATCTCTTCGCCGGACTGCGCTGATCTGGCGGGGGACCGGAAGGGGCGGGCGATGAGCGACGACTACCTGGCGGTGATCCCGACGGACCCGTACTGGCAGCCCGGTGGCACACCGGACGAGGTCGTCCTGCGACGCGGTGGCGAGGGCATCGGTCAGGGTGTCCGGCAAGCCGACCACGAACGGCGGGCCGTCCTCCGGCTCTGACAACAGCTGCCCTGAGGAAGACCACGTCGAGTTCCGCCTGCCGCGGCCCTCCAGGAGTCTCGAGGACCGCGACGGCAGCCTGGTCGTCAGCGGCGGAGAAGTAGTGTGCGGCCACCGACGGAGCGCGGTGTCGACCGTCGCCCCTCTCGACCGTCCCGTCTCCCGACCGTCACCGCCAGCCCAGTTCCGGCGCCACATGGGTCAGAACGCTGTCGATGACGTGCGCGTTGTAGTCGACACCGAGCTGGTTGGGCACGGTGAGCAGCAGGGTGTCGGCGGCCGCGACGGCCTCGTCCCGCGCGAGCTGTTCGACGAGCACGTCGGGTTCGGCGGCGTAGGACCGGCCGAAGACGCTGCGGGTGCTGGGGTCGATGTAGCCGATCTGGTCCTTGGAGGCGCGCTCCTGGCCGAAGTAGGCGCGGTCCCGGTCGTCGACGAGCGGGAAGACGCTGCGGCTGACCGACACCCGCGGCTCGCGGGTGTGGCCCGCCGCCCGCCACGCCTCCCGGTACGCCTCGATCTGCTTGCGCTGCTGGACGTGCAGCGGTTCGCCGCTCTCGTCGTCCTTGAGCGTCGAGCTCTGCAGGTTCATCCCCAGCTTGGCGGCCCACACCGCGGTCGCGTCGGAGCCGGACCCCCACCAGATGCGGTCCCGCAGGCCCTCCGAGTGCGGTTCGACGCGGAGCAGCCCCGGCGGGTTGGCGAACATGGGATTCGGATGGGGCTGCGCTATGCCCTCGCCCTTGAGTACGTCGAGCAGGGTCTCGGCGTGCGCGCGCGCCATGTCGGCGTCGGTGCCGTCCTTCGGCGGGCGGTAACCGAAGTGCCGCCAGCCGTCGACCGCCTGCTCCGGGGAGCCACGGCTGATGCCCAGTTGCAGGCGGCCTCCGGAGATGAGGTCCGCGGCCCCGGCGTCCTCGGCCATGTACAACGGGTTCTCGTAGCGCATGTCGATCACACCGGTGCCGATCTCGATCCGGGTGGTGCGTGCACCGATGGCCGCGAGCAGCGGGAAGGGGGACGCGTGCTGCCGCGCGAAGTGGTGGACCCGGAAGTAGGCGCCGTCGGCTCCCAGCTCCTCCGCCGCTACCGCCAGGTCGATCGCCTGGAGCAGGGAGTCCGACGCGGAGCGGGTCTGGGAGTGCGGTGACGGCGTCCAGTGCCCGAAGGACAGGAACCCGATCTTTTTCATGTTTCCTTCAACGGTGAGGGGCCCGGTTCATTCCGCGGGTGCGCGGAGCACCGGGTAAGAGGTCACGCGCGGTGCCTCGTACGCCCCGTGCACCGGCGTTATCGCGGGCTGATCTTCTCGATGACCGTGTCGGTGATCTCCGCCAGCAGGACGACCTGGCCGGGCGTGAGGTGGTCGAGGAACAGGCGGCGGACGTCTTCGACGTGCCGCGGCGCGGCCGCCTCCATGGCCGCGCGGCCGGCCGCGGTGACCGTGACGTAGGCTCCCCGCCCGTCGTCGGCGCAGTCCTCACGCGTGAGGAGACCGCGCTTCACCATGCGCGACAGATGGTGCGACACCCTGCTCTTCTCCCACCCGAGCACCTTGGCGAGCTCCATCACGCGCAGGTGGTCGCCCGGGGTGCGGGTGAGTTCGGCCAGTACGGTGTAGTCCGTCGCGGACAGCCCGAACTCGCTCTGCAGGGACCGGCCGGCCTGGTTGACCAGAAGATCGTGCATGCGCAGGAGTCCGCGCCATGCCCGTCCCTCGTCAGGGGAGAGCCAACGGGGTTCTTCAGTCATGTGTCCAGCATAGGAAAAGGTTGACGCTTCAGTCACCTTTTCGGCGCCCTGCTCCGGCGTCCGTCAGCGGGCCAGAGGTGCGAGCTCCCGCCACTGTGTCCGCGGCAGTCCCGGGCCGGCGCTGATGGCGTGGAGGGCGACGTGGGTGGCGCCCGCGTCGAGGTGGGCCTTGATGCGCTCGTCGACGGTCTCGACGCTGCCCCAGGCGACGACGGAGTCGATGAGGCGGTCGCTGCCGCCGCCCGCGAGGTCGTCCTCCGAGAACCCCTGGCGCAGCAGACTCCTCGCGTAGTGCCCCATACCGATGAAGGGGGCGAGGAACCCCCGCGCGGTGGCCCTGGCGCTGTCCGGACGGGGATCGACCACGACGGCCTGGTAGGGCGCGAGGAGGGGGCCGGACCCGAGGACGTCGCGTGCGCCGGCGGTGAAGTCGGGGGTGACCAGGAAGGGATGTGTGCCGGCGCTGCGGAGGGCGGCGAGCGCGGTGAGCTTGGGGCCCATGGCGGCCACGATCCGTTCGCCGGCGGGTACCGGCTCGGGAGCCTGGTCGAGACGGTCGAGGTAGGTGCCGAGGGCGGTCAGGGGACGGTACGTCCCGCCGGCGTGCCGAGCGGCGGCGGCGTCGCTGACGCCGAGGCCGAGGAGGACGCGGTGGCCGTACTCCTTGCGGAGCCGGGCGTGCCCGGCGGCCATGTCCTCGGCAGGGTGGCGCCAGATGCTCAGCACGCCGGTCGCGACCGTGGTGTTCTCGGTGGCGGCCAGAAGCCGCTCGGTGTCACCGAGGATGTCACCCCCGCCGAGACCGGGGATCCACAGGGCCCCCCAGCCCTGGGAATCGAGCTCGGCCGCGGCGTCGGCGATCTCTCCGCCGTCGCCGTGCAGGCGAAGTTCCGGACTCCAGATGCCTGTGGTGCCGATGTGCATGACGGTGTTCCTCCCGTACGGGGGTGAGTGCGTCCGCGGTGGTGTGGTCAGACCTGGTTGGCGCCGCCGTCGACGAAGATTTCGGTGCCGGTGATGAAGCTGGACTGGTCGGTGGCGAGGAAGAGGGCGAGGTGGGCGACTTCTTCGGGTCGGCCCATGCGGCCGAGGGGGACGCCGGCGGCGAGGGTGTCGCGCAGGTGTGCGGCTTGTTCGTCGTCGGGGGCGAGTCCGTTGAGGCCGGGGGTG
>NZ_JBEYXM010000029.1:0-97434 GCF_040704595.1 Streptomyces sp. NPDC046870 | reverse complement strand
GCCCATCCGCGGCGGGGCCAGCAACGGCTCGATCACCGCCCACGACTCATCGGTCAGCTCATGACGACGCACCATGAACAGACCAACGACGCCAACACTTTGCGGACACGCCCTAGGGCCTCTCGTTCGGGTCATGCCGGGCTCGCGGGCCTGATCCGAAGGAAAGGCGCCTGACGAGTGGTGCCGCCGGGTACGGGACAGCCCCGACCGGCGTGGCCGCCGGCCGGGGCTGTCCCGTGAAACGTGTGGTGTGAAAGGGCGGTCGCCTACGCGGCGAAAGGCTCTGCGGGGCTTCAGCCGAACGATCGTCCCCGCAGGCAAGGGGTGAGGCCCGGGGACACGGTCCCCTTCACTGCCACGTGTCCCTCAACCACACACACCCGCCGGACATTCCCGGGCCGCCCGGACGGCTCGCGGACCACGCGTCGAAGAGGGCGTCGACGGCTACGTCCCCTACGCCGGCGACCTCGACGAAGGGCTCGCCGTGACCATCGCCAAGCTCAAGACCACGATGGTGTCCTGCGGCTCGACCACTCTTCCCGGGTTCCGGTCCACGGCCCGGCTGACCCTGGTCTCCGACCAGAGCTTCCAGGAGAGCCACGCCAACGTCACCCTGCGGGACGCGCCGGCGACCGTCGCCTGAGGCCCTGACGCGGCAGGCGGTGGCCGATCGGGTGTCGGCCACCGCCTCGCGGAAGGGATGCCGGTTCCGCCGGCCGGGGAGTGGCGTGGTGTCCGGGTCAGGCGGACGGGCTGCCCGCGACCCACTCCTTCCACGGCACGTTCCAGTCGCCGAGCCCGTTGTCCGGGGCCGGCGTGGTCTTGTCGCCGGAGTTCTTGACGATCACGAGGTCGCCGATCATCGACTGGTCGAAGAACCACGCGGCGGGCTGCTTGGCGTCGCCGCCGCTGCGGACGTCCTTCAGGCCCACGCAGCCGTGGCTGGTGTTCACCTTGCCGAAGACGGAGTCGGCGGCCCAGTAGTTGCCGTGGATGAACGTGCCCGAGTCGGTCAGGCGCATGGCGTGCGGTACGGCCTTGATGTCGTACGAGGGCTTGCCGTCCTTCTCCGTGAGGCCGACGCTCGCCCCGTTCATGTGGACGTGCCCGAACTTCTCGGAGATCACCATCTGACCGTTGTACGTCGGGTGCTCGGCGCTGCCGGACGAGACCGGGATCGTCCTGATGGTCTTGCCGTCCCGTACGACGGTCATCTGCTTGGTCTTGGCGTCGACGGTGCTGATCTGGCTGCGGCCGATCTTGAACGTGACCGTCTTCCGGACGCCCTCGCGGGTGAGCGTGACGGTGACGGTGGAGCCGGGCTTCCAGTACTTCTCGGGGCGGAAGTCCAGGCGGTGGTCGTTGAGCCAGTGACCGACGACCTGCTGGCCGCTGCTGGAGCCGACCTGGATCTCCGACTCCACGGCGGCCTTGTCGCCGACCGCCTTGCCGAAGGTGAACGTCACCGGCATGCCCACGCCGACGGTCGAGCCGTCCAGAGGGAGGAGGTGCCCGACGAAGTCGTTCGGGGAGACCGTGGTGATCGTGGCGTTGCCGGTGGCGGAGCGGCCCTCGGCGTCCTCGGCGTCCGCGGCGATCTGGTACCTGGTGGCACGCTCCAGCCGGCCGTCCGGCTTCCAGGAAGTGCCGTCCGCGGAGAGGGTGCCGGGGATCTCGGCGCCGGCCGCGACGGCGGTCATGGTCACCTTGGTGAGCTTGCCCTTGCTCACGGTCACACCGACCGGGTCGTTGATCCCGACGTCGTGGGCGCCTTCCCCGGGCGTGATCTCGATGCGGGCGTCGGAGGCGTCCTGAGCGGCCGGCTGCGTCACCCGCGCCTGCGGCTGCGGGGTGTTCCCGGTGTCGTCGCCGCTCGTGGTGGCGGCGTGGCTCGTGCCGCCGAGGGCCGTGATCGCCAGTACGCCGCCGAGTACGCCGGTCGTGGCCCTCAGCCCGGTGCGACTTGTGAACAGCGTGATCAAGCGCTTCTCCATGTCACTGGTCTGTGCATCCCTGCGCTGATCGCCGAGAAGTGCAACCAGCCATGCCATCACTTATAGGCACACCTCTGCCCGAAAATGGGCAAAAAGTGGTGAAGGCCACGCATGGAAACGAGCACGTCATCGAGTGCCTTCCGGCCCCCGGCACGGGCTCGGGAGGCGGCTCAGGCGCCGGTCCCGGCCTGGCGTCCCTCGTCCCGCGACTCCTCGTCCGGTCTCCACCAGCCCCGCCGAGCCGCCAGCACGCCGGCCTGGAACCGGCTGGTGGCACCGAGCCGCCCCAGGAGCGCCTGCACCCGCCGCTGCACCGTGCGGTGCCCGATGCCCAGGTGACGGGCGATCGCCTCGTCGGGCAGCCCGAGGCCCAGCAGGGACACGATCCGCCGCTCCTCCTCGCTGACGAAGTCACCTCCGTCGTCGGGCCCCGCGCGGTCCGGCACGAAGGGCTGCGCCTGCTCCCACAGGGTCTCGAAGAGCACGCTCAGCGCGTCGAGCAGGGACGAGGGGTGCACCAGGACGCAGGTGTCCAGCACCCGAGGGGTGGACACCAGCGGGATCAGCCCCGCCTGGTCGTCGGCGAGCAGCAGCTTCATCGGCGCCCGGGGCACCACCCGTACCGTCTCGCCGGCCGCGACGTCCCGCTCGATCCGGCTCACCACGCCCGGCAGGTCGAGGGCGTCCCGGCCGTGGATGAAACGGCTGCTGATCTGCCGGCCGGTGATGTTGACGACCGAGTTGACCCGGCCGCCGTCCCCCGGCACCGCGTAGGGCGGCGCGTCGATACCGCGGATCTCCCGTTCGGCCCGGCGGAACAGCTGCTCACCGCAGCGCGCCACGCCGTCCACACCCGTGATCACCTCGATCGGCGACGCGGAGTCCTGTCCGCCCCTGGCCCGGTGATGGCGTTCGCCCAGGCGCTGCGCGAGGGCCCTGACCCGCTGGATGTCACGTTCACGGGCGAGCAGCAGCACCTCCACCGCGTGCTCCGGCGGCAGTGCCGTGTACCGGGGCGGACGGCCGGGGACCCGGGCGATCAGGCCCCCGCTCTCCAGCCGGGCGAGCGCGCCCTCCAGCTCGTGCCGGTCCGCGCGGGTCAGCGCCGCCAGCTCCGGCACGGTGAGCGACCGGTTGTCGACCAGTGCGAGATAGGCGGTCTCGGCACGCTCGTCCAGACCCAGGGCCTCCAGCACCACGCACCCCCACCACCGACCGGTCGGGGCAGTGTATCCGGTGCACACGTGTGCCGGTCGTGGCGCCGTACGGCGGTGCCGTGGGCCGTGGCCGACGGAAACCCCGGGTGGACGACGGTGTGCCGGTCAGCACGTCGGGCCGTGCTGCGGGTCTTGTCGGTGAGGATCAGGCGGCGAAGCCGATGTTGGTGACGTACTCGTACTGGCCCCACTCGGACCCGAGGTCCACCACCGCGTCGTAGATCCAGGCGTCGTCCAGCGCCTGCGCGTCGCCCGCCGCCCACGCCTCGACGATGCGGTCCCAGCGGCGGACGTTCAGCGTGCGGTAGGCGACCACCCGCTGACGGGGGCGGAGGACCTGGGACTGGTTGAGCGGGTGGAACTCCACGCGGGTGCCTCGGCCCTCGCGGTTGAGGCGCGCCACCAGGTAGCGCGAGACGTTCTGGCGGCGGACCGCGCGGTACGCCGTCTCGATCCGTTCCAGGTTGCTCTTCGAGGGGTTCCGTTCGCCCCGCAGCCAGGCCCTGAGCGTGCGGTCGGTGACGGTCAGGCCGGCCGCGCGGGCCGCCTGGCGGGACTGGTCGCTGCGGGTGAGGTACCGCAGGCGGGCGAGCAGCCCGCGCCGGGCCGTGACCGGGGTGGCGACGAACCCGGCCAGCGCGTCCAGCTGCCGGGCGACGGCCTCGTACCCCTTGATGCCACGCGCCCCGTAGGCACCGAAGTTGAGCGTCCTCTCCGGCATCTCCCTGTCTCCTGCCGCCCTTCGACCCGATACGGCTTCACGTACGCGTCACGCTACACGTCCCGGTCGGCCGCCACCGGGGTGCCGACGGTGTACACGTCCTTCACCTTCACCTCGCTGACCCCGCGCCCCTCGGGGAACACCGCGCGCCAGTCGCCGATCACGTGGAGTTCGTCGGTGCCCATCGCGCGGACGACCATCAGCCCCTCGTCGTAGGCGCGGTGCGCCTTCCACCACAGGTTCGCGAAGGCCTGCGAGCGGATCAGGTGCATCCAGTCGGTGCGGTACAGCTCCCGGTTGTAGTTCGACTCCCCCATGGTGGAGACGAACTTGGAGTACATGGCCTTGACGTACTCCAGCGTGACGTCGTCGTCGTGGGCGATCGCCCGGTCCCGGGCGTCCTTCAGCGCCACGCGGAACTTCTCCAGCAGTCCCTCGGTGGCTCCGGAGGTCCAGGACTCGTGGATCTCCGGGGGGTCGCACAGGCCGTACTTCGGTCCCGACAGGCGCAGCAGCAGGCGCAGGGTCGGCTCGGTCACCCAGAGCGGGCCCGGCTCGTCGCGGCTGCCGACGGGGTTGGGCAGGTAGGCGTCGTGCTCCCAGGCGGGCGGGGTGATCAGGTGCACGCCGGCGCGGCGGCGGTCGTGCTGGTTGCCGGTGGAGTGCTCCAGCTGGCCGAGCGGCAGGTGCGTCTTGAGCGCGGACAGGTAGGCGCCGTTGACGTCGAGCGCCGTGACCTCGTACTCACCGGGCGGCAGTTCGGCGCGGGTCCACTTGGGGCGCGCCTCCCAGATCTGGTCCGGGCCGCGGGAGGTCTGCTTGCGCAGGACGTCGGGCAGCCAGGGGTGCGCGACGATGTCGTACCGGCCGCCCTTGCGGGTCTGGTCCAGCAACGCCATCGCGTCCGGGATGGCACGCCTGACCAGCGCGGCGGTCGCCGCCTCGACGTCACCGCCGTGCTGGTCGAGGGCGGCCGACACGGCGGCGGCGATCAGGTCGGGGTCGTCGGCGGTCTTGAGCCGGCGGCCGGCGGTGACGACCTTGACACCGCCGCCCGTCCGCGGACGGGGGTGTGCGGAGGCGGGCGGGGGCGCGGCCGGCGGCGCCTGGCGGGTCGCAGGTGTGCGCTCGGGTGTGCCGCAGTGCGCGGGGTCCAGGTGCTGGGGGAATCCGGCGACCTGGTGGTGGGCGGGGCGTCCGCACAGGACGCAGGGCCGAGGGGTGGACAGGGCCACCACGTCCTCGTCGCCGCCGTCGCCGTCCTCGTCACCGTGGCCGTGCTGCTGGCCGGCCCCGGCCTCGGCCGGTCCGGCCACCGCCGGTTCGGCCACCGCCGGTCCGGCCTCGGCGGGCTGCCCGGCCGGGTCCGCCGCCGACAGCTTCGTCCGCGCCCCCTTCAGGAAGTACGCGTACTTCTCCCGGACTTCGCCGCTCGGGTCGCGTCCGGACTCCCAGCCCGCGACCGTGGACGGGCTGACCTGAAGGGCCCGCGCGAGCTGGGTGCGGGAGAGGTTCAGTCCCTCGCGCAGGGCGCGCCGTTCCGCGGCGGGCGGCAGCGGGACCTCCTGCCTGGCACCGGCGAGCAGGGCGTCGATCGCGTCGAAGTCCGTCATCGGGTTCCCCCGTCCGGTACGGCCGCGGGGCGGGCGGTGGCGGGGCGGCCGCCGGGAAGGCGGCGGCGTGCCGTGGGCAGGGCCTCGACGGCGCGGGTGGGTCCGGCGAGGAGGTCGAGGACGTCCACACCGTAGTGTGCGGCGACCGCGTCGCAGTCGGCCAGGCTCCACGCCGCGCTCCCGGACTGCCGGCGGCTGACCTGGGCCTGGCTCACCCCGAGCGCGGCGGCGAGAGCGGTCTGCGACTCGCCGGTCGCGTGCAGCAACGCGGCCACCGCGGACCGCACTCGCTCGGCGGATCCGATACTCATGAGGCCGAACCTAGCACGCCGTGCACATCCTTCATGCGGAACACGCATGGTTCCTGCGGGCAAGGCGCCGGGTGCGGGGGGCCGGCCCGCACACCTCGGCGATCGTGCGGCGAAGTGTGGCCAGGCTGCTCGACGCGCACGCGGCGGTCCGCTCGGCTTCGGGCCTGTCCCGAGTGCGACACGTGTGACAGAGTCGGCGTCGGCTCGCGAAGAAACATACGGACGCCTTCCTGGTGTCATCCGCCCGTACACCTCCGTGCAGTGCGGGACTGGAGTCGGCGTCGGCGTTCCGACGGTCATCTGAGGGGACATGACGGTGAGGGAAGGGACCCATGGCAAAGGCGGCGGCCTGCTCCCGGCGCTGTCCGCGCCGCGGTTCGTCGGCCGGGACGACGAGCTCGGCACACTCGCGTCGGCGCTCGGACGTACCCCGGCGGTCGTGCTGATCGAGGGTGAGGCGGGCATCGGCAAGACCCGCCTGCTGCGCGAGTTCCTGGCGTCCCAGACGGCGAGGGGGCGCCGCGCCCTGGTCGGTGCCTGCCTGGAGTTGCGGGTGCCGTACACGCTCGGGGCGGTGGTGGACGCCGTGCGCGACGGCGTCGACAACGTTGCCGCGCTGCGTCTGAACGGGCTGGCCGGCGCGCTCAGGCCGCTGTTCCCGGAGTGGGCCGACGACCTGCCCCCGGCACCGGAACCGCTGGAGGACGCCACCGCCGCCCGGCACCGGCTGTTCCGGGCCTTCGTCGAGGTCCTCGGCCGGCTCGACGTCGCGGTCCTCGCGCTGGAGGACGTCCACTGGGCCGACGAGGCGACTCTCGAGTTCCTGCTGTTCCTCGTCTCCCGCCGGCCGCAGCCGGTCAGTGTGGTGGTGACCTTCCGCCGGGACGAAGTGCCCTCGGCCTCCCCGCTGTTGCGGCTGTCCTCCCGGCTGCCCCCCGACGCCCGTCCGGTCAGACTGGCGCCGAGACCGCTGGACGTCGCCGAGACCGCCTCGTTCATCTCCTCGATGCTGGCCGGCGGGCACGTGTCGCACGCGTTCGCGGCCTTCCTGCACGCGCGCACCGCCGGAGTCCCCCTGGCGGTGGAGGAATCGGTGCGCCTGATGCACGACCGCGCCGATCTGATCCGCCGCGACGGCGGCTGGGCGCGACGCCGGCTGGACCGCATCGAGGTCCCGCCGACGATCCGCGACGCCATGCTCGAGCGTGTCCAGCGGCTCGGCCCCGGCACCCGCGCCGTGCTGTACGCGGCGGCGGTGCTCTCCGGCCCGGCCGACCACGCGACGCTGCTCGCGGTCACCGGCCTGCCGGAGGAGCGGTTCGCGGAGCAGTCGGCCGAAGCGCTCGGCAGCGGCCTGCTGCGCGAGGACACGTCCGGGCAGTGGTCGTTCCGGCATCCGCTGGCGTGTTACGCCGTGTACGACGCCATCCCCGCCGGGGACCGGCGTGTCATGCATCTGCGGGCGGGCCGGGCGCTGCGGCGCTGGCCGGTGCCCCCGGTGGCGCAGCTGGCGCGGCACTTCCGGCTGGCCGGCGACGCCGAGGCCGCGTGCCGGTACACCGAGGAGGCGGCCGACCTCTGCGTCCAGTCCGGGGACGTGGCCACCTCGGCGCTGCTGATCCACAGCCTGGTCGCCACCGTCCCGCTGCCCGCCGAGGTACTGGTACGTCTGGTGACGAAGATCCAGTTCCAGGCGCTGTCCGGCTCCGACCCGTACTCGGCGATCATCGCGTCGCTGCGTTCGGCCCTCGCCGGCCAGGTCCTCACGGCGGCGCAGCAGGCGTCCGTCCGCTTCCAGATCGGCCGGGTCCTGATGGTGGCGGGCGAGATCGAGGCGGGCCGCGGCGAGATCCTCACCGCGATCGCCCATCTGCCGCCCGGCTCCGCGGAGATGGCGCGCGCCCGTGTCCTGCTGGCCCTGCCGCTGGGGAACGCGCGGCCGGTCCGGGAGCACCTGCGGTGGCTGCGGGAGGCGCCGCCGCCGACGCCGTCGATGGCTTCCCTCGACCGGCTGCACCTGTCCGTGGAGCGCGCGTTCGCGCTGCTCATGCTGGGCGAGGAGGCCGGCTGGGCGGCGGCCCGAGAGATCCCGGACGACGTCCCGGAGCCGCGCGCGGCGTCCATCGTCGTGAGCGGCCACACGAACGTCGGCGAGGAGGCGACGCGGTGGGGCCGGTACGAGGAGGCCGGGGCACGGCTCGCCCGGGCCCGGACCCTCGCCGAACGCCACCAGCTCCTGGACTACCTGGACAGCATCGCCTCCTCCCAGGCCCACCTGGACTGGTTCACCGGTGCCTGGTCCGGACTCGCCGAGCGGACGGCGCGCCTGCTCGGAGACGACAGCGGCGTACGGCTGAAGGACCGGTGCGAGGCGGCCCTCGTGGCCGGGCTGCTGCACGCCGCCTCCGGAGACCGTGAGGCGGCCGGGGAGCGGCTGTGTTTCGCCGGACGCGACGACCAGCAGCGCATCGAGGCCGCGGCGGCGCTGGCCCAGTTGTGCCTGCGCGACGGCGACGTCGACGAGGCGCTCCGGCTGACCGACCAGCTCGCCGAGATCGCCGTCGGCGGCGGCCTGTGGTCCCGTGCCGTCGAGATCGCCCCCGCGCGCACCGCCGCCCTGGCCGCCGCCGGCCGGCTCCAGGCCGCCTCGGAGGTGGCGGACGCTTTCGAAGGGGCCCTGGGCGACCGGGACGCGCCGGCGGCCCGGGCCTCCCTCGTCCTGTGCCGCGCGATCCTGGCGGAAGCCGGCGGCCGCCTCCTGGAGGCCGCCACGCTGTTCACCCGTGCGGCCACCGCCTGGGAGGCACTGCCCCGGCCGTACGACGCCCTGCTCGCCAGGGAACGCTCCGCCCGCTGTCTGCTCGCCGGGGGCCGGGAGGAGTTGGCGCTCCCGGCGCTGTCGGACGTCGCCCGGGCGCTGTCGGGGCTCGGCGCCTCCGGCGACGCCGGCCGGATCGTGCGGTTCCTCGACGGGCGGGGAGGCAGGGTGCCGGCGGTGCCGCGCGGCCGGGGGCGTCCCGGCTACGGCAACCGGCTCTCGCCGCGCGAGCTGGAAGTGGCCCGGCTGCTGGTCGAGGGGCTGACCAACCGGCAGATCGCCGACGCGTTGGTGGTGTCGGCGCAGACGATCGCCAGCCAGGTGAAGTCGGCGATGCGCAAGATGGGCGTCACCTCGCGCACGGCGCTCGCGGTCAGGGTCGTCGAGTCGGGCCTCGTCGGCGACCTGGACCAGTCGGGCGTCGGCGGCCTGAACCCGCGGCCCGCGAGCGACGAGTGAATTCGGCACGCCGTCCAGGGGACGACGAAAAGTCCGGTGCCGGACGGCGGGATTAAATCCCGCATCCGAGTGATCGTCCCGGCCGCCGGCACGCCCGCACACTCATGGCCATGCCGCCCGCCGAGCCCCCGACGCCCGCCCCGGAAGACGCCCCGTCCGCACCGGAACCCCGTCCCCTGGACGGACCCGTGCCGGCCGGGCCGCCGTCCGACCGGGCGGGCTCCGCCACCCCGGACGACGGGAGGGCCGGCGCCGACGACGACGCCGAGTACGAACCGCTCTGACGCGGGGGCCCTGGCGCGGGGTGCCGAACAGCCCGGGGACGCCGGCCGGCCGGCGTCCCCGGTGCACGGGGAGTCCGATCGCCGACGCGCCGCAGGTCGCCGACCCGGACCTGTTCGCACGTTCCACGTCGTTCCTCACAAGGGAGACTCATCGATGAGGTCAAGCGCAAGACGGGGCGTCAGAAGACGCCGGGGCGCGGTGGCCGTCGGTCTGACCGTCCTCGGCATGCTCGTGTCGACGACGACGGCCCAGGCCGCCGGCCCCGACCGGCAGGCGCCGCCGTCCGGGGCCGCACGGACGCACAGCCCGAAGGCGGCCGCCGGCAACGGCCTGGCCCGGTTCGTGTCCGCGTCCGGCGGATCCGTCCCGGTCACGCTCGTCACCGGCGACACCGTGCACGTCGGTGTCGACGCCGACGGCAAGCCGGTCCTCCGCGACACCGAAAGCGCGCCCCGGCCGGACGGACTGCCGGTCGTGTTCCACACCTTCAGCCGCGAGGGCGCGGTGTACGCCGTACCGGACGACGCCCTCGCGCTGGTCGGCCAGGGACTGCTCGACTGGTCGCTCTTCGACCTCGGCCAGTTGGTGACGCTCGCCGCCGCGGGCAGGGACGACACGGTGCCGGTGCTCGTCACCTACACCGGCACCGCCGCGGCCGACAGGACACGGAAGGTCGCCGGGGCGTCCGGCGGCCGGGCCCTTCCGAGCATCAACGGCCGCTCGATGAAGATCGCCGACGACGGGCGGTGGTGGCGGGGGGTGCGGGGCAAGACGGCCTCCACACCGGCCGCCGCACGATCGGCCGGCTCCCTGACCGGGGTCCGGAAGGTGTGGCTCAACGGCCTGTCCCACATCGACCTCGAGCAGTCGGTGCCCCAGATCGGCGCTCCCGTCGCCTGGAAACGCGGCTACGACGGCACCGGGGTGACCGTGGCGGTGCTGGACACCGGTATCGACGCCACCCACCCGGACGTGTCCGCGAGCGTCGTCGGGCAGGCCGACTTCACCGGCAGTCCCCAGGGTGCCAAGGACGGGCACGGACACGGCACGCACGTGGCGTCCACGGTCCTGGGCAGCGGTGCCGCGTCCAAGGGGCTGCGCAAGGGCGTCGCACCCGGCGCCAAGCTGCTGGTGGGCAAGGTCTGCGACGACAAGGGTGAGTGTCCCGACGACGCGATCATCGCGGGCATGGACTGGGCCGCCCACTCCGGGGCCAAGGTCGTCAACCTGAGCCTGGGGGGCGAACCCACCGACGGCACCGATCCGCTGAGCCAGGCGCTCAACCAACTCAGCCGCACCACCGGGACCCTGTTCGTGGTCGCGGCCGGCAACTCCGGTCTGGTCGCCCAGAAGGTCGTCACCCCCGGCTCCGCCGACGACGCCCTGACCGTGGCGGCCGTGGACAAGAACAACGAGATGGCGCAGTTCTCCAACCGGGGGCCGCGCATCGGGGACGGCGCCGCCAAGCCCGACATCGCGGCCCCGGGCGTCGACATCGCCGCGGCGCGCGCCGCGGGCACGGCCATGGGCACACCGGTGGACCAGTACTACACCAGGGCCAGCGGGACCTCGATGGCGACGCCGCACGTCGCGGGCGCCGCGGCCATCATCGCCCAGCAGCACCCGGAACTGACCGGTCAGCAGATCAAGGCACTGCTGATGGACACCGCCACCGACCTGGGACACGACAGGTACGCCCAGGGCACCGGCCTGGTCGACCTCGCGACGGCGACCGACCCGCGGATCGTCCCGAAGGGCAACCTGAACTTCGGCCGCCGGACCTTCCCGCACTCGGCGGTGACCAAGCAGATCACGTACACCAACCGCACCGACAAGGCGACCACGCTGCATCTGACGATGCCGGTCTCCTTCGGTGACGGCAGGCCGGCACCGGCAGGACTGTTCACCCTCGGCACGGAAACGGTGGTCGTTCCCGCGGGCGGGTCCGTCCAGGTGCCGGTGACGCTCGACGGCAGGGTGCTGGGCACCGACGGCCCCTACGGCGCCTACAACGGGCTGCTGAGCGCCCGTGACGACTCCGGGGCGATCCAGCTGAACTCGCGGATCCACACCGTCGTCGAGGCCCAGAAGTTCCCGCTGACCCTCCACGTCGTCCCCCCGGCGGGTGCCACCGACGTCCGTTACGGCACCGCCGACTTCACGCCGGTCGACGACCAGGTCTACCTGCACGCGGGCAAGGTGTTCGAAGCGGGCGCGGACACCGTGACCGAGCAGCTCTTCCGCGGCACCTACGCGGCCCAGATACCGGTCACCTGGCGGGACGCGGCCGGCGAGGTGCAGCAGGCCACGCCGATGGCACCGGAGGTGAGCCTCACCAAGGCGACCACGGTCACGCTGGACCTGCGCGAGGCCAGGCCGTTGCGCGTGCGGTACCCGGAAGCCACGGAGACCTACAACGCGACCGACGTCGTCAACCGGGTCTCGGCGACCGGGGCGTGGTCGATGGGCTCGGCCACCGCGTTCGACTACCGCGCCACCGAACCGAACTGGTGGGTGCTGCCCACCGGCAAGGTGACCCAGGGCACCCTCACCCACGACTTCTACAGCTCGGCGGCGACGCCCGTCGTCACCATGCGCGCCACCGGCGGCGGCGCCCCCTCCCGCCTGTCCCCCCGCTACGTGACCCCGGACGCCTCGCTGGCCGAGACGCAGGCGTGGCTGCGCGACAACGGGGACCCGAGCACCCGGCAAGCCGCGATCCCCGTTCCCCGTCTGCCGGCCGGGGGACACCTGCCGGTGGTCCACGCCGGCACCGGCACCGCGGCCGAACTCGCGGACGCCGGCGCCCGGGGCAAGCTCGTCCTCCTGACGCCGGCGGACATCTGTCAGGGCACCTGCGACCACACGGAACTCCGCAAGCGGGTGGCCGCCGCCGCCGACGCCGGCGCCACCGGCGTGCTGGTCGCGGCACCGGGCCTCACCTCCCTGGGCAGCCCGGCGACGTTCGACCAGTGCCTGGACGGGCCGCAGAGCTGCCCGGCGATCCAGCCGTACGCCGCGCTGCCCATCGTGAGCCTGCCCTACGCCCAGGCCGAAGCCCTGATCAAGCGGATCGAGGCCGACCCGTCGCACGTCCGGATCGACCTCGGCGGCAGCGTCGTACCGAGGACGTACGCCGCCACGTACCACGACGACGGACAGATCCGGCCGAACGACTACCGCGTCGGCAGGAGCGAACTCGACCGGGTGGACCTGCATTTCCACGCGGCACGCCCCGGAGAGGTGCACCAGCTGAGCTGGCAGCAGTCGCTCCAGGCCACGCCCGCCACGTCGCAGGTCTCCCTGCCGCACCCCTCCACGCAGCGGACCATGACGGCCTTCGTCAAGCGGGAGGACAACGCCATCAGCCGGTTCACCGCCTCCTGGGCCGAGCACGGAGCGGACTACTTCATCGCGCACAACCGCCAGGAGGTGAACGACATGGTCCTCAGCCGCAGGAACGACATCCACTGGAACGCGGGTCCGGCCGTGCCGGGCGCCGCGCGGCAGGTGCGGACCGCGTCCGGCTTCACGATCGCGGCCGGACCGTGCTCGGGCTGCCGGCAGGGCGACACCTTCTACCCCACCCTCTACCTGACAGGAAGCGGAGGCGGCCGCCAGGCCCTGATCGGCATCGTCGGCGACGAACTGCTCCAGCACGACTTCGTCAACCTGTCCTCGTGCGGGACGGCTCCCTCGCCCACGGTGCCGAACCTCGACCACGTCTGCGACTTCGAGCTGCTGGACGCGTCCGGTGACGAGATCGGGCGCCGCACGGAGCACCTCCCCGACGAGACCTGGACGACCCTGTGACGGCGATCGACACCGCGAAGGAGACCTACACGATGAACACCCCGGTGCCATCGGCGCGGCGCAGGAGAGCAGCCCTCATGGCGCTCACGGCCGCAGCGGTGCTGGCGCTCGCCGGCTGCAAGGGCGGTGACCTCGTCTCCTACGACCTTCCGGCCAAGTCCGCCCGGTACACCTTCGAGACGCGGACCGACGACGTCAGGACGGTGTGGCAGTACACCTCCGCCACGGCGACCAAGGACGACGCCCCACGGCAGAACCCGTGCATCGGTGAGCTGGTCGGCAGCAACCAGGCGGCCTGCCGCCCCGAGCCGCTGATCTTCCTGCGCTACGACTTCGGCCTGGCCCTCGACAACACAGCCAAGGCCGGGGAGAAGCACGAGGTCACCGTCGTCGGCTACTACCAGCCGCGGCTCACCGAGCTGCCCGAGGTGACCTCACTGAAGGCGGAGACCAGCTTCGACGGAGGCAGGACCTGGCATCCCGCGGCCACGAAGGCGGCCGGGAAGAACACGTTCACCACCACCATCGGCAACCCGCGGCGGGAGAAGGCCGCCGAGGGCGTCGGACTGAGGATCAGCGCCACCGACAGCCAGGGCAACACCGTCAGGCAGACCATCCCGACGGCGTACACGCTGCGCTGACGATCACCACCGTGGCTCGACAGGGCGGGGCGAGAGGTGACTCTCGCCCCGCTCACCCATGGCTGCGAGCCGTGCCGTCAGCCGTTCGCCCGCTCCGCCGCGCTGCGTTCCACACAGAACTCGTTGCCCTCGGGGTCATGCAGCGTCACCCACCCCGTCCCGTCGGGCCTGCGGTGGTCGGCCTCGAGCGTGGCACCGAGCGAGAGCAGCCGCTCGACCTCCTCGTCCCGGGTGAGGTCCTGGGGTTGGAGATCCACGTGCACGCGGTTCTTCACCGTCTTGGGGTCGTCGACCCTGACGAACAGCAAGGTGGCCGCGGCGGACGTCACCACGGCTTCCGGATCCCCCGGGACGTCGTCATCAGCCAAGGAGCCGTCCAGGACATCGGCCCAGAAACGCGCGAGAGCGTAGGGATCAGCGCAGTCGACAGTGAGGTGGCGGATCAAGGAGGTCATGGCCCCCCACCCGATCATGAATGCCTCCTGCCGTCCAGGGCCAGCCGGCCTCGGCACCGAGCGCGTGGACGAGCGACCCGCGCCCGGCCGTGCCCGGAACGCGGTCCGCCATTCGCGGTGACCGTGTGGAGATGTGCCGGATCTCCGCGGTGGACCTCGCGTCGGGCGGCGCGAACCCTGAGGCTGGACGGGAGCAGCGGCGGCCTGTCCGAGCGGCACGCCGGCGGCCGCACCCCACCGGCCGATCGTCGATCCAGGAGTACGCATGCGTCTGCGTAGACGGGCGGTTTCCGCCCTGTTCGTGGCCACCGCGGCCGTCACCGCCCTCGCCCCCCGGGCCGTGGCCGCCCCCATGCCCTGGGAGACGAGCCGGACCCCCACGGCCCCGGCGCACGGCACCACCTCCGTCGCAGCCGACGGCAGCGGCACGGTCACCGTGCTCTGCGGGAACCCCTGCTACCAATAGGCGCCGCCGCGCGAACCGTCGGAGGCGCCGTGGAAGCGGCTACTGCGCCCCGGGACCTATCGTGACCGCGCCCAGTCGTAGAGGCGGTGGGCGTCGGCACCGAAGCGCGTGGCGTAGAGCGCGGGGCCCTGCCCGCCCGCGAGTTCCTCGTCGGTGGTGGTGACGCCCACGACGGTGCCGGTGCCGGTGCGGGTGTCGAAGCCGGCCAGGTGCGGGCCACCGCTCGACCCGGCGGACATGTCGCAGGTCTCACCCCACAGCAGGGGGGTCTTGGGGCCGGGGTGGCTCGGGCCCGCGCAGTGGATCATCCGGGACCCGGCGTACTTGTCCCCGGGGTCGTTGAGTCCCTGGTCCGGGTATCCGAAGGCGTGGACGAACTCGCCCTCGGCGGGCAGGCCGAACCCGATGCGCTGGCTGCCGGTGATGTCCGCGACCGGGCGCCCGCCGGCGGCGGGGTTCGCCACGAGGAACGCGGTGTCGTAGCCGGCGGCGGCGACGTCCGACGAGTCCGTGGTGTCCGGATCGGCGTCCCAGCGGGACGAGGTCGCCATGCTCCTGACGGTGAAGCCGCCGAGCGGTTTCGTGCCGTTGCGGTAGCCGGGCACGAAGTAGAGGTTGTGGTTCCAGGTGTCGTCGGCGGAAGGCGAGCCGACGCCTCTGAGGCAGTGGGCTGCCGTGACGACGGTACTGCGGTTGGCGGCGGTGACGACCGTCGCGGTGCAACTGCCGTCGTAGCCGTCGGAGAAGGTGAAGAACAGGCGGCCGACGTTCTTCTCCACCGCCCCGCCGTGTGTCCACACCGACCCGGAGTCCGGTGTGTCCGGGGGGAGCGGCCGCGGGTCGTCCGGTGTGTTGTCGTCCTCGGGCACGGGGGTGATCTCGGGGACCAGAGCGCCCGCCAGCCGCATCCGCCCGGGGGTCCAGTAGGTGTCGATCCGGTCGCGCTCCTGTGCGGTCGTGGCCCCGGCGTGGGTGGTGAGGGCATCCGCCCGCGCCGCGCCGCCGCCGGTGTGCGACGGCTCGTGCGGTGCGGTGCCGGCGGCCGCGGCCGGCGTGACCAGTGCGACGACGGCCGACGACACCGCGACGGTGGCGCTGAGTGCGTGCCGGAGGGTCCTGCGGGTGCTGTCCTGGTGACCGCGTGGACGGTCGGGAGGTGTGCGCATGCGCGGGACGGTAGCCACGCGATGTCAGGAAGCGGTCAGAGAACTGTGCGGTCCGTGTTCGCGCGGGCCCGCGTTCCCGTGCCGGGCCGCCCCGCGGGCCGGGTGACCGGCTCCGGCACACCGGTGGGGGGTCACCGTGGTGCGGCTGCGCGGGTCTGTGGACGGGTCACCGGGTGCGGAAGCGGCGGTGGAGGTTCCGGGCCACGTACACGCCCGGCCCGCCGAAGCCGACGATGTCGACGCGTCCGTCACCGGTGATGTCGGCGAGGAAACGGGGATGCCGGTCGACCCGCCAGGCACCGGCGTCGTCGTCGTGGCCGAACCCGCGGCACACCAGCCGGGCCTGCTCGAACCGGCCGTCGCCGCGGTTGCGGGACACCCAGACCCCCTCGTCACCGAAGCCGACGAGGTCCGGGTGGCCGTCACCGGTGACGTCCGCGGGGAAGCGGAGGTGCTTGCCCCCCGTCCACCCCTGGGCGCGTCCGAAGTCGTTCAGGACGAGCTTCGGGGGTTCGAACGTGCCGTCGCCGCGTCCGCGCGAGACGACGACGCCCTGCGGGCCGAACCCGATGATGTCGACGGCCCCGCCGCCGGTGGTGCCGACCAGGAAGCGGGGGTGTTCCTCGACCGAGCTCCACCCTTGGTCGACGCCGAAGTCGTCGAGGACGTACAGGGGTTCGGCGAACGTGCCGTCCTCGTCCTGGAGGGAGACCCAGACGCCGTCGTCGTGACAGCCGACGATGTCGGCGCGCCCGTCACCGGTGATGTCGACGAGGAAACGGGGATGCCTGCCGACACGCCAGCCCCCCGCCTTCTCGTCGTGGCCGAACGCCCTGAGCACCGGTTCGTCGCCGATCGGGGCGAAGTTCCCCTCGTCGTCCTGGAGGGAGACCCAGACGCCGTCGTCGTGGCAGCCGACGATGTCGGCGCGCCCGTCACCGGTGGTGTCGACGAGGAAGCGGGGATGCTTGTCGCCGAGCCATCCGCCGGCCTGCCGGCCGTGCCCGAACGCCTTGAGGACCAGCTTGCCGCCCGCCGGCGCGAAGGAGCCCGCCGCGTCCTGAACCGACACCCGGACGCCGTCGACGGCGAGCACGACGACGTCGGGCCTGCCGTCGCCCGTCGTGTCCGCGAGGGTCCACAGGTCCCCGGGGCCCGGGGAGGGCGCGGGCGGGTGCAGGACACGCTCGTCGTCCTGGAAGGTGCCGTCGCCTTCGCCGGACGACGTCACGGCTCCCCGCCCGGGTCTGAGACCCACGATGTCCGCCCGTCCTGCTCCCGTGGTGTCGGCGAGGAACCGCGCCCCGGGCCCGGCCCACCAGCCGGGCACGCCGGGCGAGCGGCCGGTCCCGTCGCTCTTCCAGCCGCCGGCGTCCTGGTCGCTCCCGAAGCGTGGGAGGACCAGCAGCATGTCGCTGAAGGAGGGCGTCGCGCCGGGTGCCGGGCGCAACGCGGCCGAGCGGGTCAGCCGCCAGGACCGTCGGCCGTTCCAGTGGCTCAGGGCCGCCCAGCGCAGTGCGGCGTCGCTGGTGCGCTCGGGCTCGGCCGTGACGAACCGCCACCGCTGGCTCTCCGCGTTCTCGTCGTACGCGCGCAGGACGACCCGGGTGTCGTCGGGACCGGGGTCGGCGAGGTCGAGGACGGTACCGTCGGTGACGCCCTCGATGAAGTACAGGCCCGCTTCGCCCGCGACGGGGACGACGTGCCACTGCTGGCCCTGTCTGCCGACGGTGGCGTCCCACTGGCGAACGCCGCGGTCCGCGGCGGCGGGGTTGTCGAGCACCTTGCCGCCGGCCGCTTCGCGGATCACATAGGTCTGTTCCACCGGTGCTTGTGCGCCCTGCGCGGGCCGCACCGGGACGAGTTGCCAGCGCTGCGGTCTCGGGCCGCCGTCGGGGAAGTCCCGGACGACGAGGGCCCCGTCCGCTCCCGGCGTGGCCCTGGTGCCGAGGGTCTTCCCCGTGGCGGCGTTGACGATCTCCAGTTTCAGTTCTTCCGTGGGCACGGGCATGGTGGTGCCTCCTCCAGGCGGTGGGGGCGGTGGCCGGGGACGGGTGTGGTGCGGCGGTGGCCGCGGATCACGTGAAGACGTGGTGGTAGGGGACGTCCCACTCGTTGGGCAGCCGCGGGTAGAACGTGTTGATGACCGTGCCGGTGAAGTCTCCGCCCCAGTTGTAGGTGACGCGCACCTCGCTGTCGGCCGTCACCGCGTGGTCCTTGAAGCCGAGGATGGCGTCGGGGTGGGTGATCGGCACGAAGGTGATCCCGCCCCACGGCGTGACCGTGACGACCCAGAGCTGGGTGTCCTCGATCGCGCCGTTCTTGCCCCGCCAGTTGTCGCCGACCTTGTCGGGAAGGCCCACCTGGACGGTGTCGGCGGTGCTCTTGGGGGCGTCCCGGTGGACCGTGACGCGCCTGCGCTGCGGCTTCGGCACACCGTCGTCGCCGCGGCCGGTGTCGGCCGTGCCTGCCGGGGCGGGCTTGGGCGGCACCTGGCCCGCCGCGCTCTCGATGAAGTACAGCGGCCGCTGCCCGAAGAAGCCGGCGGGGGTGATGTGCCAGAGGTGGCCGCCGGCCTCCTTGGTGGCCGGCTCGAGCGCCGTGGCCAGCTTGACCCCCTTGTCGTGGCTGTCCGCCTTCAGTTCGGCGGGTCGCAGATAGCCGCCGTTGAAGGCGTGGACGAGCATGACCGGCCGGTTCTCGACCAGCGCCGCCACGATCGCGTTGTCGTAGCTGTTCACCGCGACCGGGCCGCCGACCACCAGATTCGTCAGCGTCGTGCGTTCTTGGGTGTACATCGCGGAAACCTCACCTTTTCTGGATGCGGGGAACCACAGACCGTGGAATTACCGGCCGAAACGGCCACCGAAATGTCATGGACGGCCGAAAGGGGAAAGTCGCCGGCCGAATGCTCGACAGTTTCACAACGTACCCTGGAAATAGGGGAGTTGAGCGGCCGGGGAACCTCAATCACCCGATAGGGGGTGATACTTGGAGACACCTTCCCGCGAAATTCCGCCCATGCTAGTTTCGATTGTCGGACCGAGCGCGGTTCAATCCGGAATCAGCCGAGGACGGGGAATGTCTTCCACCGCGTACATCCTGGAACGTGCCAAGCGTCAGCCGCTGACGAAGAGGAACCTGCGGGAACTGGACATCGAGCAGACCTGGCAGTCCATCCTCAACCATCCCAACCTGGTCTACGTCGACACCAACGGTGTCAAGCACAAGCCCGTCGGGTTCTCCGTGAACAAGTCGAGTTTCGGGAGTTTTCCCGGAACCGCTTCCCAGCTGGGCTGGCTCGCCTATATGAACCTCGGGGAACCGCTGATCGAGGAACGGGGCGACATCGGCCAGCCCCCACCCGAGACGTTCTCCTCGCGGACCTACGTCAACCGCAGCCAGACGACGGCCATGACCTTCACCGACTCGGTCGATTTCACGGTGTCGAACGGGGTCACGTGGTCGCTCCACGGAGAGGCGAAGCTCACCTTCGGCGGCAGTGTCAGCGCACAGCTCCAGTTGCAGTTGCAGAACCAGCTGCGGATGGACCTGCAGTCCCAGCTCGGCACGCAGCTGCGCAACGACATGACGAACAAGAACACGACCACCGTGACCAACAAGAACAGCAAGGACAACATCGGGGTCGACAACGCCAACGCCACCGACACGGGCACGACGAACTCGGCGGGGAACTCCGCGACGAACACGGTGACGAACTCGGTGGGATTCACCACTCAAGGCAGCGCCACCGGGACCGCCACGCTCAACGCCTCGTTGCTGCTGGGCATCTCGGCCTCCGTCGGCGGCTCCCTGACCACCAGCTGGGCCTCCAAGTCGCAGATCTCGGGTCAGGTCCCGGCGGGCTCCCGCGTGCAGACCATCGTGACGCAGCGGCGCACCCGCAAGCAGTTCACCTACGAGATCCCGGTGACCTTCTCCGGACTGATCGCGGTGAAGTACGACGTGCCGGTGGCCGTCCTGTCTCCCCCGCAGCCCGGGTACCCCGGCCTGGACGGGCTCGTCGCCCGTGACATCGGCGACATCGACCTGGCCGGCGGCGGTTTCCGGATGAAGGGGCTGGCCGAGGTCGTCTCCGCCCTGGAGGTCGACCACACGATGCTCGACGTGGAGAACCTGACCTACAGCCCACGAGCGCTCTACAAGCAGCCATGACGGCGGGCGGCGCCGCCACGACGACGACCAGGGGTGACGACCATGGTGTTCGACAACATCTTCGGCTTCGCGGGCAGGAGCGCGGGGCTCTTCTCGGTGACCACCGACAGCTCGAAGCCGCAGCCCGGTGCCGGCGTCGACTTCGAGGACGCCGACGGCGACACGTACGACGACACGAGCACGAGCCTGTTCGGCGACGCGATCCACGGAGCCTCCTCGCGCGCGAAGGTCGTGCGGGAGACGTCCCCCGAGGCACGGGCCGTCCTGGGCTTCCTCGGCTCCTTCATCCAGACCACCCAGGCGTCGGCCGGTGAACAGGCCCGGTACGCCGGGAATCCCGGGTCGGTGTCCGAGGCCGCCGCCGCCGGCATGCGGGAGTCCAGTACGACCGTCACGCAGCACAGCGGTCTGCAGAAGGACGAGGATCTGGAGACCAGGCCCAGGAAGAGCGACCTCACCAAACCCCCCAAGGCCCCGGAGGCACCCAAGGCGGCCAAGCCGACCGCCGAGGACCCGTCCGCTTCCGGCTGAGGACACGGGTTGCGCAGGGTCAGGGGCGCAGGCGCCCCTGACCCTTCCGCGCGTCACACGGGCAGCAGCTGCCACTGCCGGCCCCGGTGGTCGCCTCCGGCCCCGTCCTGGGTGATCACCGTACGGGCGTTGGTGTCGACCCGCAGCAGCAGGCCGCTGTTCCGGTTCGCGATCTCGTACACGCGCGGGGCGCCGTCCACCGGGCCGACGGGGATCAGCCGCCACTGCTGGTGGTGTGCGTCAGGGCCCCCGTAGGCGCGCTGCGCGACCACCGCCCCGGCCGCCTCCCCCGCTCCGACGACCTCCAGGACCTTGCCGCTGCGCAGGTTCTCGATCCTGTACAGGACATCGCCGTCGTCCTGGCCCGCCGCCACCAGCCGCCACCGCTGGTGGTCCCTGGGCGCGGCGAGCACCTGGTGGATCTCGGCCCCGTCCCTGGTCGACTCACGCCACACCCCCATCCGCAGCCGGCTGCGGACGTTGGCCCAGGAGACCACCGTGCCGGACTCGGGCAGCCCCTTCATCCTCGTCGACACGATCTTCCGGATCCGGTGGTTGAGGTCGTCGGCGATGTACAGGGTGTCGACGCAGTCCACGGCGAGCCCGAACGGGTGGTTCAGCTGGGCGGAAGCACCCGGGCCGCCGTCACCGCCGAAGCCCGCGGCGCCCGTGCCGGCGACCGTGCCGATCCTTCCGTCGGCCGTGACCTTCCGGACCCGGTGGTTACGGAACTCGGCGATGTAGAGGGCGCCGGTGCTGTCCAGCGCGAGCCCCACGGGGAGGTACAACTGGGCCGAGGCAGCCGGGCCGCCGTCACCGCCGAAGCCCGCGGCGCCCGTGCCGGCGACCGTGCCGATCTTCCCGTCGGCCGTGACCTTCCGGACCCGGTGGTTCTCGCCGTCGGCGATGTAGAGGACACCCTCGCCGTCCACCGCCACCGCGTGCGGGCGGTTCAGCTGGGCCGAGACCGCCGGGCCGCCGTCTCCCGCGAAGCCCACGGCCCCGGTCCCCGCGACCGTGCTGATCGTCCCGTCGGCCGTGATCTTCCGGACGCGGTTGTTGACGTACTCGGTGACGTAGAGAACGCCGTCACCGCCGACCGCCACTCCCACCGGGAGGTTCAGCCGGGCGGCGGTGGCGGGGCCGCCGTCACCGCCGAACGCGGCGACGCCCGTGCCGGCGACCGTGGTGATCTTCCCGTCGGCCGTGATCTTCCGTACCCGGTGGTTGTTGGCGTCGACGACATAGACGGCGCCCGCGCGGTCCACCGCGATCTCCCGCGGCCAGTTCAACTGTGCGGAGACGGCGGGCCCGTTGTCCCCGCTGAACCCCGCGACGCCGGTCCCCGCGACCGTGCTGATCCTGCCGTCGGTCGTGACCTTCCGGACCCGGTGGTTCTGGAAGTCGCAGAAGTAGAGGGTGCCGGTGCCGTCCACCGCGACCCCGTACGGACGGTTCAGCTGAGCCGACACGGCGGGCTCGTTGTCCCCCTTGTACCCCGCGACGCCGGTCCCCGCGACCGTGCTGATCGGCGGGGCGGAGGGCTCACCGGCCGTGGCCGTCGGAGCAGTGCTCATCGTCGTCCCTCCACCACTCGCGAGAGCGTCCCTCGCAGCCGCCCCGCACGTTTCCGACGTACCGCCATATCGCACCCCTCGTACCGAGATCCGACCGTCTCCGCCCGCCCTGCGGCGGACCGCACAACCGATCGTGGCGGCGCCCCGAGGGCGCAGAAAGGGGAATGTGTGTGCAAACAGGTTTTCCGGACAGGCGGCCTCGGGAGGCAGGATGGTTTCTGCCCCCGCGTGCGAACCCCGCGCCGCCGGCCCGGCTTGCGGAAAGCAGGCCGAGAGAAGGTCACCCACATGAGGTGAGGTCCGGCTCGGAGCCAGGGGCCGGCCGTGCGGAAGGGGGTGATCGTCTTCCGGGTGGGTGAGCGGTCACCGGGGGAAGAAGCGCGCCTCCGGATAGCGGTCCGACGGGCCGTCCAGCAGGCCCTGGTCGTCCCGGCCGCGCAGCCAGCGGTCGAAGAAGGCGGCGAGGTAGGCCCGTTGGGCGTCGATCGCGCGCCGTGGCGCGATGGTGCCGATGTTCTCGACGACCGTCTCACGGGGGAGGCCGAGCCGATGGGCGATCTGCGGGACGACCGCCTCCGCGTCGGTGTAGGTCGCGTGTTCCGCGCCACGCAGGCTCAGGCCCCGGCGCCAGCCGTGACCGTGCCCCCACAGGGAGTCCCAGGACGGCACGGTGCCAAGGTCGTTGCCCTCCTTGCCGATCAGCAGGAAGGGTCGGTCGAGGCCGTCGGCGGCGACGGAGGAGAGGCTGCCGGGGGTGCTGTCGTCCTGGACGTAGGCGAGAACGCCGTCGAGGTCGGCCGCCGCCGCGATGCGCGGGTCGTCGTGCATCGCCTGCAAGGCCGTGAAACCCCCCGCCGACTGGCCGAACATGCCGATGCGGTCCAGGTCCAGGATGCCGCGCAGGCCCCGGGGCAGCGCCCGGGGCAGTGCGTCGAGGACGAAGCGGGTGTCGGCCACCCGCACGGCCAGCGTCTTGCGCAGGAGCGCGGTGATGCGGTCCGGGTCCGGGTACGCCTTGGCGTACTCCGCGGGAAGGACGGTGCTCTCGACGCGACCGCCGGGGAACTGAACAGCCGTGGCGTCGTAGGTGTGATCGATCGTCACCACGACATGGCCCCGGGAGGCGAGGTCGTCGCAGAGCGTGGTGCCCAGGGAACGCGGGTCCCCGGCACCGGGTGAGTAGCAGACGACGGGGTACGGGCCTCCGTCCCGGTCGGCCGGGGCGCCTTCGTGAGCGTGGGTACGCGTGGCGGACCAGTCGACCTCGTCGCCCGGCACACCGGAGAGGTTGTTCAGAGCGGCGAACCCGGCGGCCTCCCCGGGGAGCATCTGCGGTGCGGCCGGGTACGTGCCTACGGCGCGGGCCGGGTAGCGGATGCCGATCATGAGCTCCCGGTACGGCTGCGAGGTCGTCCAGGGATCGGGACGCGAGGCATCGACGAGGCGCAGCGAAACCGTCCCCACGGGGCACGGCCCACTGGGCGCGGGCAGCGTCAGCCGCACGAGCCGGGCCGCGCGCGGGGCGGCGGAAGCGGTACGCGCGGAGGCGGCGGACAGGGTGACGGCGGCGGCTACGGCCGACAGCAGGGCGGTGCGGCGGGTCTGCATGGGACCTCCTGGTCCGTACGCGTGCACAACCCCCTCACCCTCGTGGACCGGCTCGTCCGCCACCATCCGGCAGGCCGGTCGTCGCACAGGGGGGTTACCCGCATCTGTCCCTGTCCGGAGGGGGCCGGGTAGGGTCCGTGCTCGTGAGACTCGCGATCTTCGACTTGGACGGCACCCTGGTGGACCGCACCAGTGCCGTCGCCGACGCCATAGCCACCCTCAGCCACGACCACGGCTACGGCCCCGAGATCGAGACCTGGCTGCTGACCGAACTCGCCGACCGGGCCGACCGGTCGGACTTCGACCGCCTGCGCGCCGCCTTCCCGATCGCCGAGTCCGGCGATCACCTCTGGCGGGTCTACATCGACCGCATGGCGTCCGCCGTGACCTGCCGCCCCACCGTGCTCGCCGCGCTCGCCCGCCTGAAGGAGGCCGGCTGGAGCATCGGCGTTGCCACGAACGGAGCCAGCGACATCCAGCGCGCCAAAGTGCGTGCGACCGGGCTCGCCGACCTGATCGACGGCATCGCCGCCTCCGGCGACATCGACGTCCGCAAACCGGATCCCAGGCTCTTCGAGCTCGCGGCCGCCCGGTGCGGCACCCAGCTCACTCCGGGCGACTGGATGACGGGCGACGACCCGGAAGCCGACATCGCCGGCGGCTACGGCGCCGGCCTGCGCACGATATGGGTCCGGGGCCGCACCTGGCCCGACGGCCTGAACACCCCGCACCACACCGTCGACGACGTCAGCGAGGCCATCGACCACCTGCTCACCCACTCCCCGGAGTAGCCCCGTACCCCACCGGCCGACCGCCGGCTCCACTCCGAATGGTCGTCACCGCGAGTACCGGCTCGGCCTCGTGAGCGGGGCCGGTGCGGCCTCGTCCGGTCCGCTCCCCCGCAACCGGCCCTGTGCCTGACCGGAGCGGGGCGGCGGTGTTCCTCCGTGCCTTCCGCAACTCGATCAACAGGGCGTAATCTCCTTGCCGCGCACAGGATTCGCGCGCCAGGGGTCAGGGGGAGGCCGCATGCAGCACCGTTCCACGACGCTCGCCGACGCTCTGGGGACGGCGGCCCTCTTGTCGGCAGCCGCCGCATGGGGCGCGGCCTCGATCCGCAACGACACGGGCCCGCGCCTCGACATACTCGTACCGCTGGCCTTGGCGGCGCTGTTCGCCCTGGGCTGGTTGCTGGCCTCCCGGTCGGCCCCTGTCGTGGAGCCGCTGCCGGCGACGGCTCCCGCCCGGGAGACGATCCCCGGTCACCTGGGAGCGGTGCGCCACGACTGGGGGCTCGTCGCCACGGCCTACCTCACCGTCTGGGCCCCCTACGTCGCCGCCTGCGCCGCCAACGAGGGGCGCGGGTCGCTCCTGGGCGCCCTGTACGTCGTGGTCACCTTCGTCTTCGGCGCAGGGCTGTCCCTGTGCTGCCTGTCCCTGCTCCAGAGTTGTCTGGACCGCTCGCAGCGCATGCTCAAGGAGGACGCCGCCGCGGGACGCGTGCACGCGGTCCGCGTCCTGTTCGGCACCCCGGTGCGCGAGGCGTACCGGTACCCGACGGGGAAGGGCGTCGGTCAGATCGGCGTCACGTCCCGCTATTTCATCGAGCTGGTGCCCGAGGACGAGACCGCCGGGCAACCGGTCGTCCGGCTCCGGACCACGCACGTCGGTCACAGCGTCGTCGTCAGCGAGAAACACCTCACGCATGCCGCCGCCCAGCTCCGGGGTCACGGCGGCTGGCTGTGCTGGCCGACCCGGTGGCGGGACATCGCGGGCACCGACAAGGAGCGCAAGGTCTCCGCCGCCTTCGTCTCCGACTCCGGCCACGTGGTGTGGGGCGTGACGCACGAGGAGGACCACGCGGGCTACCTGCGCGGGGGTGCCGCACCGGTGCACGAGACCGATGCCGCTCTCGGTGTCGCTCCGCTTCCCCGGCCGTCCCGTTACTTCGCCAAGGTGCACGGCTGGCACCTCGGTGTCGCGGCGGTCGGCGCTCTCCTGGCCGTGCCGTTCCTGCTGGACGTCGTCCCGTACTGGGCCGCCCTGCTGCTGGGCGTGGTCTCGGGAGCCTTGGGGGTCTTCGCCGGGATGACGCTGGACGGAGCGGGCGTGGACCAGGAACCGTGGAGCGCACGCGAGAGGCTGCACCCCTCCCTTCGGTAGACGCACTCCACGGCCCGTCCTGCCGGCGCGCCCGCGCCGGGAACGGCGCGGCACCGGGTGGCCGCACGTCCACCCGGTGCCGCTCGCGCGTCAGGCGCCGGCCGGGGCGGGTGACAGGGCCACCACGGCCTCGCCGGTGTACGCCAGGAAGGTCAGGGTCTCCTGGAAGTACAGAGTGACGCTCGTCGCGTCGTGCGACAGGTAGCCGATCGACACGTCCTGGCCGAGGCGCAGTTCGAAGTCGCCGCCGCGGGTGGAGAGCAGGAAGGCGCCGTCGATCGCGGGCGCCCAGACGATGTCGCCGTCGAGCAGCCGGGCGAGGTGCTTGATGACCGGGTAGCCGTGGTCGGAGGTCTCGCTGACGGCCGTGTACGCCTCGGCGCTCAGCGCCAGCGTGTAGGCGCCGTCCACACCGGCCAGGCGCAGGGCCGTGACCGCCTGGCTGACGGCGTCCGGGTAGTCGCGCACATCGGCGGGGAGCGTCAGCTCCGGGTTGGACGAACTCGCCCGCAGCCCGGTGATCCCGGCCGCCGGGTAGCCCTCGAACACGGCCCGGTCCTCGGCGAACGCCAGCCGCCGGGCCGCGTCCTTCACCGGCTGCCAGTCGGCGTCCTTGGCGCCCCGGGCGACGTCGTCCACCTGCCGGCGGTCCACGGTGAACGGCACCCGCAGTTCGACCAGCGGCTGGAAGCGGCGGGTGTGCGCGATCACCCCGTCCGCGGGGGTGTCGAGGGCGTCCAGGTGACCGGTGCCCACGCCGGCGAGCCCGACGCCGCCCGGTTCGGGGACGTCGACGATGCGGCGGGCGGCGACATGGCGCTTGAAGGTGCGGCGGGCCTCCTCCTCCAGGTCGGCCCACGCGGCCTCGGAGACGGGCGCGAGTTCACGGTGCAGGTTGTTCATCGGGAAAGGCTCCGCTTCATGCTGCCGATCCCGAGGGAGGACCCGGAGGATCGGACCTGGCTGTCGGTCGGTGTGGCGGCGGCGACGGCCCCGGCGGCCGGCGGCTCGGGGAGGTCTTCGAGGAAGTCCGCGGACGGCGTGAAGAACAGGGTGCCGGTGACCGCGGTGGAGAAGTCCAGGATCCGGTCGTGCGGCGCCGACTCCGTGCCCAGGAACATCCGCTCCAGCATCGTCTCCGTCACCTCGGGGGTGCGGGCGTAGCCGATGAAGTAGGTGCCGAACTCCCCCCGGCCGGCCGCGCCGAAGGGCATGTTGTCGCGCAGGATCTCGTGTTCGGTGCCGTCCGGGTCGGTGACGGTGGTGAGGGTAACGTGTGAGTCGGCCGGTTTGACGTCGTCGGCGAGTTCCACGTCGGACAGCTTGCGCCGGCCGATCACCCGCTCCTGTGCCTCGACCGGCAGGGCCTCCCAGGCCTCCAGGTCGTGCAGGTACTTCTGGACGACGACGTAGCTGCCGCCCGCGAACGGCGGGTCCTCGTCGCCGATGAGGACGGCCGCGCGCGCCGCGGCACCCGTCGGGTTCTCCGTGCCGTCGACGAAGCCGAGCAGGTCGCGTTCGTCGAAGTACTTGAAGCCCTGCACCTCGTCCTGGACCGTGACCGCGCCGCGCAGCCGGCTCATGATCTCCGTGGCCAGCGCGAAGCACAGGTCGAGCCGCGCGGCCCGGATGTGGAAGAGCAGGTCGCCGGGGGTGGCCACGGCCCGGTGCACCGGTCCCCTCAGTTCCCGGAAGGGGTGCAGCCGGGCCGGGCGCGGCCCGCCGAACAGGCGGTCCCAGGCGTGCGAGCCGATACTGGTGACACAGCTGAGCCGGCCCTCGGGCTGGGCGCGGAACCCCACGGCCCGTTCCAGTGAGCCGACGTCGGACAGCAGCTCGCGGACCGTGGTCTCCCCGCCGCTGTCGATGGTGACCACCAGGAAGATCGCCGCGCTGGTCAGCGGGGACAGGACCATCTGGGGCACCGGTTCGGGGACGTCTTGGGCCATGTGTGTCATACCCTTCCCAGCCGATTCGGCGACGGACGATTACGTGGATCAGCCACACTCTAGGGCGAACCCGGGGCCCGCGCGCGACAGTCCGCGCTGACACGGGCGGACACCTTGCGCGGCCGAGGACACACGTGTGTGTCGGTACATGCCTCGGCGTGTGTACGCTGGGCCCACTCGTCGGCCCACCCCGCGAAGGCAGCCATGCGCATCGGATTCGCACTCCCCCAGTTCCACCGTCAGGCGTTCGAGGTCGCCCGGGTCGCGGACTTCGCGCGGGAGGTGGAACGGGCGGGGGCAGCGAGCCTCTGGGTGGGCGACCGCAACCTCGCGGCTGTGCGGCCCAGCGTCGGCTACGGCGGACAGGGCACCACCATTCCGCCGGAGCTCAACCCTGCCGCCGACCCCTTCGTGCTCCTCGGGGTGGCCGCCGCCGCGACCGAGCGGGTGCTGCTCGGTTCCCATGTGCTCGTGGCACCCCTGTATCCGCCCGTGCAACTGGCCCGGGCGCTGACCACCATCGACCTGATCAGCGGCGGCCGGCTGCTGGCCGGGTTCGGCATCGGCTGGTCGCCGGAGGAGTACGAGGCCGCGGGACGGGACTTCCGCCGGCGCGGGGCCCTGCTGGACGAACTGCTCGACGCGCTCGAAGCCGTGTGGACCGATGATCCCGCCGGGTACTCCGGGGCGCTGCTGTCGGTGCCCCGGCACCACGCCCCGCTCAAGCCGGCCCGGCCGCCGCGGCCCCCGGTGTACCTGGGCGCGCTCTCCGAGCGGGCGCTGCGCCGGGTCGCGCGGCGCGCGGACGGGTGGCTGCCGCTGTGCGTGGTGCCGGAATACGTGGACACCGACGGCCTGACCGCCCAGCGGGCGCAGCTCGACACGTGGGCGCGTGCCGCCGGGCGGGACCCGGGGGACATCGACACCGTGCTGCGGATCAACGTCTCCACGGGCACGGGCGTGCGGGCGGTGGCGGACGCGATCCGTTCCGTGCACGACCGGACGGGCGTCGAGCACGTCATGGTGGACACCATGTACGAGGCGGAGACGGTGGAGGAGTCCCTCACGTACGCGCGCGAGCTGCTGGAGCTGCTGCGCGCCGGCTGAGCGGCTCCCGTCCCGCGGGGACCGGGAGGAGATCGCCCGGACCCGCGTGACGGCTTCGCGGGCGGCCCCGGCGCCGGACGCGGGGGACCGGACCCTGCGCGCCCCGGGCGGCCGCGTGTCCACGCGACGGCGGGGAGTCCGGCCGGCCGGGGGCCCGGTACGGCGTCCGTGCCGGGACCGGCCCGGCCGGGCGGGAGCGGAACCTGAGGTGTCCGCCGGGCACAGGGTGGGTCGCCTCCGTCCCCGGGCCCCCGCTCACGGTGTCTCGTGCGAGGCCGGGTCCGCGACGTCGGCGCGGCCCATGACCCGGAACAGCAGGACCAGGGACGGCAGGATGAGGACGCCCGCGGCGCAGGCGACGCCGACGAGGACGGCGAGGGTGGCGTGCGGTGCCGCCGCGTCCTGCACCGGCAGGTGGGTGCCGAGGAGGTAGGGGTACTGGGAGACGCCCCAGCCGCTGACGATGAGGGCGACGGCCGCCGCGGCGGTCGCGCGCAGGCCGCGGGTCCGCCCGGCGCGCAGCAGGGCGAGGCCCAGCAGACCGCAGAGGGCCGCGAGCAGGGCGAGCGGCAGGGCACGGTGGCTGAGCTGGTGGAAGAGCCGGGGGGCGTCCGCCCGCAGGACGAAGACGCCGGCGATGCTGACGGCGCCTGTGACGACGCCCGCCGCGAGGGCCCGGTCGCGGAAGTACCGGGACAGGCGGGGGTCCCCGTGCCGGTCGGCGGCCACCGTCAGGTAGGTGGCAGCCAGGTAGGCGCAGGCCAGCACGGCGAGCACGCCGCCGAGTGCGCCGGTCGGGTTCAGCCAGCTGGTGACGGGGTCGCCGTCGCCCCGGGTGGGCACGCGCCCGGAGGCCAGGGCGCCCGCGATCGAGCCGAAGCAGTAGGGCGTCAGCACGGAGGAGAACGCGAACGCGGCGCCGTACACCCGCTGCTCGGGGGTGCGGATCGAGGCCTTGCGGAAGGCGAAGCCCGCGCCGCGCAGCACGATGCCGAGCGCGGCGATCCCCAGCGGGAGGTACAGCGTCGAGGTCAGCGCGGCGAACGCCGGGGGGAAGCCGCTCCACAGCATGACCAGGCAGTAGATCAGCCAGGTGTGGTTCGCCTCCCACACCGGGGCGAGGGAGTCGTCGATCAGGTGGCGGGGTTCCCGGCCGCGCCCGGCCCCGCCCGCGACCAGGTCCCAGAACCCGGCTCCGAAGTCGGCGCCGCCCAGCACGCAGTAGGCGATCACCCCGATGAAGAGGAACACCGCGACCAGGTCCGCCATGTCAGGACGCCTTTCCCTCGGTGGTCCCGGCGGGGCGTTCGGGGCCGTAGGGCACGGAGACGGCCTCGTCGCCCTGCTGCCGCCAGCGCCGTGTCATGGACCGCAGCACCCACAGGGCGGCGGCGCCGACGGCGAGGTAGAGCAGGAGGACGGCGCCGAAGAAGGGCCACAGGTCGCCCCGGGTGGCCACCGCGTCCCGGGTCAGCAGGTGGCCGACGACGATCCAGGGCTGGCGGCCGACCTCGGTGACCACCCAGCCGCTCTCCAGGCAGAGGATCGCCACGATCCCGCACACGGCGGCGGACCGCAGGAACCAGCGGTCGGTCGCGAGCGTGTGCCGGCGGCGCCACCACAGCCAGGCGAACCAGAGGGCGACGGCGAGCATGAGGAAGGAGGTGCCGACCATGATGTCGAACGCCCAGTGGACGACGTTCGCCTGCGCGTCGGTCGGCCGGACGTCCGCCGGGACGGCCTGAAGCCCCTTGATGGTGGTCGAGGGTCTGAAGCCGGCCAGCAGGGACGCCATGTCGGGGATCTCGATGCCGTAGCGCACCTTGCCGTCGACCAGGACGCCGCCGAGGGTCTCGGGGACGTGCGAGCCGGTGCCGGGCAGCAGTTCCAGGGCCGCGAACTTCGCCGGTTCGTCGTCGAAGACCTGCCGGGCGATGGTGTCACCGACGACGATCTGCACCGGCAGCGCGCAGGCCGCGGTGACGAAGCCGGTGAGGAAGCCGACCCGGTGGTAGCGGTCGCGCCGGCCGCGCAGCATGCCCACCGCGTAGACGCCGGCCACGACGAAACCGGCGACGATGTACGCCGCGATCAGCATGTGCCAGAACTCCAGCCAGAAGGCGTCGTTGAAGAACACCTCGACGGGCCGGACGGCGACCACCTTGCCGTGCTCGACGGTGATGCCGCCTGGCTGGTTCATCCAGGCGTTGGCGGCGACGACCGAGGCGGTCCCGCCGACGCCGGCCAGGGACACGGGCACCCCGGTCCAGAAGTGCGCCCAGGGCGGCATCCGGTCCCAGCCGTAGATGTAGAGGGCCACGAAGATCGCTTCGAGGAAGAAGAACAGGCCCTCGATGGCGAAGGGGAAGCCGAAGGCGGAGCCGTAGTCGCCCATCAGCCGGGGCCACAGGATGCCCAGTTCGAAGGAGAGGACGGTCCCGGTGATGGCACCGACCGCGAACAGCACGGCGGCCACCTTCGACCAG
This sequence comes from Streptomyces sp. NPDC046870, assembly GCF_040704595.1. Lineage (NCBI taxonomy): Bacteria > Bacillati > Actinomycetota > Actinomycetes > Kitasatosporales > Streptomycetaceae > Streptomyces > Streptomyces sp. NPDC046870. The sequence continues at coordinate 65,878 of NZ_JBEYXM010000029.1, read as the reverse complement.
CGGCGGGCGAGCCGCAGCGCCTCGGTGTCCCCCTTGCGCAGCCCGCGCCAGTGCGCGATCAGCATGAGGGTGGTCAGGGCGACGCCGAACGGCACGAGGATGATGTGGAACCCGAGGGTGAAGGCCATCTGCTCCCGGGCGGGCAGCAGTTGCGCGGGGTCCGCGGCGGCCAGTGCGAGCAGGGAGGCGAGCGTGCCGGCGGTCGTCACGGCCGGTCACTCCTCGGCACTGGGCGCGACCCGCACCTTGATGTTCTTCATCAGGGGCTGGTTGCTCTGCTTGCTGTAGTCGCCGGCGGCGACCAGGACGTTCATCTCCGGCATGTACCCGGCGGCGCAGCCCCTGGGCATGCTGTACTCGATCGCCGTGTACCGCTTCAAGTGCCGCCGACTGCCGTCGCGGGCGGTGGCGGTGATGTCGACGAGGCTGTCGGGCGCGATGCCGCGGGCGCGCATGTCGTCGCCGTTCATCAGGACGAGGGTGCGCAGGTTGCTGATGCCGCGGTAGCGGTCGTCGGCCGAGTAGATCGTGGTGTTCCACTGGTCGTGGCTGCGCATGGTCTGCAGGATGAGCACGTCGTCCCGCGGCGGCGCCTCGGGCAGTGGCGCGGTGGAGAACTCGGCACGGCCGGACGGGGTGCGGAAGACCAGTTCCCGGGCGGGCTGTCTGATGCGGAAGCCGAGCGGGAGCCGCACCCTGCGGTTGAAGTCCTCGAACCCGTCCAGGACCTTCGCCATGGTGTCGCGGACGCGGTCGTAGTCCTCGACGTACGACTCCCAGGGCGTCGCGCTGTCCGGGAGGGTGGCCCGCGCCATGCCGGCGATGATGGCCGGCTCGGACAGCAGGTGCGGGGAGGCGGGCTTCTTCATGCCGGCCGACAGGTGCACCATGCTCATCGAGTCCTCCACGGAGACGGACTGGAGGCCGCGCCGCTGGTGGTCCTTCTCGGTGCGGCCGAGGCAGGGCAGGATCAGCGCCGTGCGGCCGTGCACGAGGTGGCTGCGGTTGAGCTTGGTGCTGACGTGCACGGTGAGGTCGCAGTTGCGCAGTCCCCGGGAAGTGTACGCGGTGTCCGGCGCGGCGAGCACGAAGTTGCCGCCCATGCCGACGAAGACCTTCACCCGGCCCCGGTTCATGGCCTCGATGGTGTCGACCGTGTCCATGCCGTGTTCGCGCGGCGGGTCGATGCGGCAGACGTCGGCGAGCCGGTCCAGGAACTCGGGCCGGGGCCGGTGGTCGATGCCGCAGGTGCGGTTGCCCTGGACGTTGCTGTGCCCGCGCACCGGCGAGGGGCCGGCGCCCTCGCGGCCGAGGTTTCCGCGCAGCAGCAGGACGTTGACGATCTCGCGGACGGTGTCGACGCCGTGCTCGTGCTGGGTGAGGCCGAGGCACCAGCTGATCAGGGTGCGGTCGGAGCGGGAGTAGATCCCGGCGGCCTTGAGGATGTCGGCCCGGGTGAGGCCGGACTGCTCCTCCAGTTCCTCCCAGGAGGTGGCCTCGCACAGCTCTCGGTAGGCCTCGAAGCCGTGGGTGTGGCGCTCGATGAACTCCGAGTCGAGCGCCCGGGGGTCGCTGCGGCTCTCCTCCAGGACGGCCTTGGCGATGCCCCGCAGCAGGGCCATGTCGCCGCCCGCGCGGACCTGGAGGTTGAGGGTGCTGGTGCGGGTGGCCTTGAACAGGGCCATGTCCGTGAACTCGTGCGGCACGATCGTGCTGGTCGCCGCCGCCTCGACCAGGGGGTTCACATGGACGATCTGCGCGCCCCTGCGGTAGGCCTCGGCGAGCGCGGTGAGCATGCGGGGGGCGTTGGAGGCCGCGTTGACGCCCATGACGAACAGGGCGTCGGCGGTCTCCCAGTCCTTGAGGTCGACGGTTCCCTTGCCGGTGCCGAGGGCCGCCGTCAGCGCCCGGCCGGACGCCTCGTGGCACATGTTGGAGCAGTCGGGCAGGTTGTTGGTGCCGAACTCCCGGGCCATCAGCTGGTAGAGGAAGGTCGCCTCGTTGCTCAGCCGGCCCGAGGTGTAGAAGGCGGCCTCGTCGGGGCTGTCCAGGGCGCGCAGTGCACGGCCGACGAGGGCGAAGGCGTCCTGCCAGGTGATCGGTGCGTACCGGTCGCTCGTCTCGTCGTAGACGAGGGGCTCGGTCAGCCGGCCCTGGTCCTCCAGGGCGAAGTCGGACCACGCGGACAGCTCGGAGACGGTGTGCCGGGCGAAGAAGTCGGCGCCGACCCGCTTGCCGGTCATCTCCCAGGTGACGTGCTTGATGCCGTTCTCGCAGATGTCGAGCTTGAGGCCCTTGGTGTCGTCGGGCCAGGCGCAGCCCGGGCAGTCGAAGCCGCCGTTCTCGTGGTTCATCCTGCGGATGGCCCGGGGCCCCTCGAACAACGCCCGTTCCTTGATCAGCACCCGGCCGACGCTCTTGGCGGCGCCCCAGCCGGCCGCCGGGTGGTGGTAGGGGCGGTGCGCCGGCCGCGCGTCACCGGCCGGGCCGTCGCCGCCGGTGGCCGAACGGCCGACCGCGCCGTCCTGCGGGCGGGGGTTCGGCGTCGGGTCAACATCGGATGCGGTCATGTCGTGCGCTCTCTTCGTCGAATCGGGCCGTGCCTCGGAGACGGGATGGCTCAGCGGGCTCGGGGCTACGGCGGGACGGCGGCCGGGCGGGTCGGCGCGCGCAGCCAGGTCGCCGCCAGCGCCGCGGTGACGAGCAGGGCCGGCACGAGCGGGGCCCCGGGGCGCAGCCAGCGGTGGACGGCGCCCTCGACCGCCGCCCCGGCGATCAGCGCGGCCACGATGCCGACGCTGCGGGTCCGCAGGCGTCCCCGGGTGGCGAACGCCGTGACGGTCGAGGTGAGCAGGCCCGTCAGATAGGCGGTGGTGATCTCGCTGCCGGCGGTGACCCGGACACTGCCGTTCTGGCAGCCCATGGCGAGGGCCGTGAGGAACAGCAGCAGGGTGCGGGCGGCGCCGTGCGGTGCCGTGTGCCAGCCCAGCCAGCCGCCGACCACCAGCCACAGCAGCAGGGCCTCCAGGAGCAGGCCGCCCCGGATGCCCGCGCCCCGGAGCCGGCCCCGGCCGGCCGCCACCACACCGCCGGCCGCCGCCCCGACGACATAGCCGAGCAGGGCTACGGCGACGAGGCGGGCGGCGGCCAGGTGGGCGTCGCCCAGGTGCAGGCCGAGGAGCGCGGAGTTGGCCGTGACGACGCTGGTGAAGACACCGTCGAGGGCGAGGAAGCCGAAGGCGTTCGCCGCTCCGGCCGCGAGGGTCAGCAGGTGCCGGGTGACCCCGCTCCGCCCGGGCCACGGGGACTGGTCGGGGCTCGGCGCGGTCACTTGGCGAGGAACTCCGGCAGGGCGGTGCCGACTTCCTCCGGGCGGGTCCAGGCGATGTCGTGCGGGCCGCCCTCGACCGTCACGAACATCAGGTCCTTGATCAGCCCGGGCAGCCGCTCGGCGGTGCTCTCGTACGACTCGGAGTTCTCCCGGCCCACCGTCACGCATCCCATGCCACGCACCTTCCGTCGGTCCTCCGCTGCCGTTGAGCCTTCCAGCGGTGCGGCCGTTCCGCATCACATGAACGTGCGAGGCGCGGGGCGACGGGTGGTGGAGCGAGGCGACGCGGGAGCCGGCGGATCGGCTACGGCCCCCGGTGATCGGGGCCCCGGCCGGGACGGGCTGCTCGGCGGTGTGCCTCGGTGGCACGAACTCCCGCGAGGTGACACGGGGCACCGTCCGCGGGCTGATGCCGAGCGCGCCGGCGTGCGTGACGCCCGTGACGGGTGCCGTCAGGCGGCGGCCGGGCGGACGGTCAGCAGGTCGTCCAGGCCGATCCGGGTCAGGAACTCGCGGCGGATCCGGTCGGCGACCTCGGAGACCGTTTCGGAGCCGTCGTTCGCCGGGTCGATGTGGACCCGGAAGGGGCGCTCGCCGTCGGGCAGGGCCACGATCCGGGCGATCTCGTCGGAGACCAGCGAGGCCTCGGCGCCCTCGGGGGCGAGCGCCGCGAGCTTCCCGGAGACCTGCTGGAGCAGTCCCGGGTACCTGGTCTCGTACTCCGCCTCGACGGCGCCGTCGGCCGGGTGGCCGGAGTGGGCGAAGTGGTTGGTGCCGCTGGTGAAGGAACCGGGCACCACGATCGACGTCTCGACGCCCCAGCGGGCGAGTTCGCCGGCGTAGCTGACCGCGAGGGAGTCCATCGCGGCCTTGGCGGCGAAGTAGGGGGCGAGGTAGGGCGGGGTGCCGCCCTTGACGCTGGAGCTGGAGACCCACACGACCAGGCCTCGGCCGGCCTGGCGCAGGTGCGGCAGCACGGCCCGGTTGACCCGCTGCGTGGACAGCACGTTGACGTCGTACAGCTGCGCCAACTGCTCCGGGGTGAAGGCCTCGGCCGGACCGGTGACCATGTGACCGGCGTTGTGGATCACGACGTCGACACGGCCGTGCTCGCCGATCACCCGCTCGACGGCCGAGTCGACGGAGTCGTCGGAGTTGACGTCCAGTTCGATGGAGCGCAGGTCGACGCCGTGTTCCTCGGCGTAGTCGGCGGCGGCGCGGACCTGGGGCGCGTTCCGGCCGGTGGTCTCCCGCATCCCGGCGTAGACGGTGTTGCCGGCGTCTGCGAGGGCGCGCGCGGTGAGCGCGCCGAAGCCGCTGGAGGCACCGGTGATGACGACGATCCTGCTCATGGGGATCTCCTTGACCGCGGGGTTGGTTGCCGAAGGGGTGGGGCGGGTGAGGGCGGGGGCCGGGAGGAGTCGCCGGTGTCAGGCGATGCCGCCGTTGGCGTAGATGGTCTGGCCGTTGATCCAGCGGGCCGGCCCGGCCAGGAAGGCGACGGCCTCCGCGATGTCCGCCGGGGTGCCGAGCCGCTCCAGCGGGGCCGCGTTGGCGAGGTTGTCGAGCGCCGCCTGGTCCTTGCCCTCGAGGAAGAGCGGGGTGGCGGTGGGGCCGGGGGCGACGGCGTTGACGGTGATGTCCCTGCCCCGCAGTTCACGGGCGAGCACCAGGGTCATCGCCTCGACAGCGCCCTTGCTCGCGGCGTAGGCGCCGTAGGTGGGGAACTGGAGCCGGGTGAGGGAGGAGGAGACGTTGATCAGCGCGCCACCGCGGCGCAGCCGGCGGGCCGCCTGCTGGGAGACGACGAAGGTGCCGCGGATGTTGGTGCGGTGCATGCGGTCCAGGTCGTCCAAGTCGAGCGTGGCGATCGGCGACAGGAGCATGATGCCCGCCGAGTTGACCACGACGTCGATGCCGCCGAACTCCGCCTCGACGGCGTCGAAGGCCGCGGTCATGGCGACCTCGTCGGCCACGTCGCCGCCCACCGCGACGGCCTTGCCGCCGCGGGCCCTGACGGCCTCGACGGCCTCCTCGGCCTTGGCCTTGTTGCCTGCGTAGTGCACAGCGAGGGCGAGACCGTCCTGGGCCAGGCGGTCGACCACGGCCCGGCCGATGCCTCCGGTGCCGCCGGTGACCAGTGCGACGCGGGTCTTCGTTTCGGTCATCGTGACCACTCCTTCGTGTGGTGGGGCAAGGTGCCGGACCCGGCGGATGAGAATCGCCGATCTCGTCCTTGCGTTATCGACGATAACAAGGGATCGGAATGATGGCAACGTTTTTTTGTGAGCATCGATAACAACCGGCGGCAGCGGGGCCGGGGCGGCACGGGATGGACGTGGTCGGGCGTGTCGGCCGGGAGTACGTGGACATGAGGGAGCCGCCGGAAAAGCGCACGCCGAAGGAGCGGGACGCACGGGAGGGCGGACGTCACCGGATGCCGGCCGTGCGTGCCGGACCGCCTCGGACAGCGGGCTCGGTCAGCGGCCTCGGGCAGTGGGCTCAGACAGTGGGTTCCACGGCCGGATCCTCGGACGGCGGGCGGAAGATGCCCTTGAGATCGGCGTCGAACAGCCGGTCCTTGGCGATGAAGGACTCGATTCCCGCCTGCTCCAGCTCCTCCGCGGACCAGAACGACTGCTCCGTGGAGGTCAGCACGATCCGGGGCGGCTGTTCCTCCTCGCGCAGCATCCGCGCGACGGCCACGCCGTCACGGTCGGGAAGGTGCAGGTCGAGCAGCAGTCCGTCCGGTCGGTGGGCACGCACCGCCGCCAGAGCCGACGCGCCGTCCTCCGACTCCGCGACGACGTGCAGACCACGCGCGGTCAGCAGCAGCCTGGCGATGCGGCGGAATCCCGGGTCGTCGTCCACGACCACGATGTTGACGGACATGCTCACCAGAATGCCTCGTGCTCCGCGTGCTGAACCATAGGGTCAGCCCCACGTTACCGCTCGGCGCGGAAGGGGGTTTCCGCACGGACCCGAGCGCCCCGGCCGGTGCACCCGGCCCGGCCCCTGGGGATCTCCCCACCACCGCGGGGCGGGGCGGGTGGGGGCGGCTCCATCGCGGCGCGGGCGCACGGCGGCGATCCTGGTACGCGGAAGCACTCTCCTCCCGGCCGACCCAGGACCCGAAACGGCAGACGCGGCATGCGACGAATCCCGAGGTTCCCCTGGCTGTGGGTGATCTGCGCCCTGGTGGCCCTGTGGCTGGCGGTGATCTGTTACTTCATCGACGAAGAGGGCGGCGGGGCCCCGGCCGACCGGGGGGCGAGCAGCGTCAGCGCACTGCGGACCGCCGCGACGGCGGCCGTCCGCGCCCGGGACCCCGCCGCCTTCCAGCGGCTGTTCGCGCCGGACGATGCCGGCCCCCGGTACGCGAGCCAGTACTTCACCCGGCTCTTCGCCCGACCGGTCGTCGGCCTGCGCCTCGCCGCGGAGCCCCGCCAGGGCCTGCGGTACCTGGTCCTGCGGGGCACGTCGGGCGAGCGTACGGTCTGCTCGGCCTGGACGATCCAGCGGTACGGCGCCCGAAGCGTCCTGAGCGCCGTACCGCCGCTGGCCGACGTGTGCGACGCGACGGCGGCGACCGGAGGTGTGCACGTCACCCGCGTGCATGTGCACGGAGTCGCCGCGTACGGCGGACGCCGAGCGCGGCCGGCGGGCGCGTGAGCCGTGCGCGAGCGCACGCCGTGCGAGCATCGATCACAGTCAACCGTTATCATTGATTGCATGACAGCACCCGACACGATCCCGCAGCCGCGCGAGCGGATCCTGCGGGCAGCGGCCGACCTGCTCGCCGAAGGCGGCCGGGAGGCGGTCTCCACGCGTTCCGTCAGCGCGGCCGCGGGCGTACAGGCCCAGACCATCTACCGGCAGTTCGGCGACATGCAGGGGCTCCTCGACGAGGTCGCCCGGCGCGGCTTCGCCTCCTACCTCGCCGAGAAGCAGGCCAACCTCGCCTCCGGCGACGCGGTCGACCAACTGCGGCACGGCTGGGACCTGCACGTGGCCTTCGGGCTCGCCAACCCGGCCCTCTACCGGCTGCTGTACACCGACCCCCGGCCGGGCGAGGGCGCCACGGTCATGGGTGAGGCCTACGACATCCTGGTGCGCCTCGTCACCCGGGTCGCCGAGGCGGGCCGGCTGCGCATGAGCGTCGAGGCCGCGGCCGCGATGATCCACGCGGCGGGCATCGGTGTGACCGTCACGCTGATCAGCGCGAGCGCCGCCGGGCGGCTCGCCGAGCACGAGGGCCTGTCGGAGAACACGCGGGACGCCGTCCTCGCGGCCCTGATCGCGGACGAACCGGACACCGGCGCGGCCGAGTCGCGGGCCGATCGCGGCGCCCGGCACGCCGTGGCGCTCAAGGCCCTGCTCGACGAGGAGGACGGCCGGCAGCCCTTCAGCCCGGGCGAGCACCATCTGCTCACCGAATGGCTCACCCGCCTGGCCAACAGGCCGGGCGGCGACGGCGACTAGGCCGCTTCGGCCAGGGTTGCCCGTCGCCCCACGTGGTCCGGGGGCCGACGAAGCAGGCGTTCACGGGATGAGGACGATGCGGCCGTCGGTCGCGTGGTTCTGGAGCCGTTCGTGCGCAATCGCGGCGTCGGCCAGAGGGAGGGTCTCGATCTCGATGTCGGCCATTCCACCCGCGACCGCCTTCAGCGCGGCTTCGGCGGCGGGCTGGACGGCCTCGGGGTGGGCCGGAACGTAACCGCCGGCGTTGAACCCGGCGACGGTGATGTTGCCCTGCCAGATCCGGTTGCCGTCGATGCCGTGGTCCCAGTCGCCGCCGGCGTTGCCGACCAGCAGGAGACGGCCTGAGGGTGCGAGCAGGTCCAGGCTCCGAGTACGCAGGAGTCCGCCGACGGGGTCGACGATGACGTCGAACTTCTCGTCGCCGAGGACGTCGGGCAGTCGCGCGGAGTCGACGATGGCGTCGTAGGGCAGCCTGCTGGCGGCCGCCGCGCCCGCCCTCTCGGAGCGGACCGTGCCGACCACCCGGGACGCGCCGAGCTGCCGTGCGATCCCGGGGAAGGCGGAGGCCAGACCGCCCAGCGCGCCGTGAATGAGGACGCTCTCGCCGGCGGACATGCTGATGGCGCGCGTGAGGGCGATGTGGGCCATGAGCGCGTTGGGGACGGCGGCGACGGCCAGCGCGGGATCGATGTCGTAGTCCTGCGTGGACACCACCCGCTCCTGGTCGGTGACGAACACGGACGCGTATCCGCCCGTCCCGTACGAGGACAGCGACACCACCTTCTCGCCGACGGCGAAGTCCGTGACGCCCTCGCCGAGCGCGCGCACGGTGCCGGCGACCTCGAGGCCGGGAACGTAGGGCGGCTGCGGCAGCCCCGGGGTGTCCTTGAACACGCCCTGCCGCAGGTAGACGTCGATGAGCCCGACGGCGGCGTGGGTGACGTCGATCGTGATCTGACCGGGGCCGGGGGTGGGATCCGGCAGGTCGGTGACGGCGAGCACGCTCGGTGCGCCGAACCGGGTGGCTTGTACGGCCTTCATGGTGGCCCCTCTCACATTTAACGCACCCCGTGATGCGTTATCTCGACCGTACCACCCCCGTTCCGGTTAGCGCATCACAGCGTGCGTTAGACTGGGGGAATGCAGCAGAGAGCCAGGTCAGCCGAGGACAAGACCCGCCGCTCGGAAGACCTGCTCAAGGCGGCGGAAGCGGTCGCGCTCGACCTCGGAGGCATCCGCCACGTCACGCTGACCGCGGTCACCGAACGCGCCGGCCTGCACCGCACCGGCGTACGCCGCTACTTCGCCAGCAAGGAGGAGCTGCTCCTCGAACTCGCCGAACGCGGATGGCAGCAGTGGCGGGACGCGATCAGAAGCCAGGTCGACGGCCGCGCGGCGCTCGGGCCGGCGCAGACCGCGGCCGTCGTCAGCGAGACCCTGGTCGCGCTGCCGGTCTTCTGCGACCTGCTGACCCACGTCACGCTCCACCTCGAGGGCGACGTCGACATCGAACGTGCCCGCCGGTACAAGACCAACGCCTTCGCCGCGCACGACCAGATCGCCGAAGCGCTGGACCGGGCGAGCACCATGACGCGGGAACAGGTCAGCAACCTGCTGGCCGTCGCGATCACACTGGCCTCCGGCTTCTGGCAGGTCTCCCACCCCACCCCCACCCTCGCAGCGCTCTACGAGCAGGAACCGCAGTGGGGCCACGTCGCCCTCGACTTCGCCCCTCGCCTCAACCGCTCCCTCAAGGCGTTCGCCATCGGATTCACCGAGACAGACCCCGCAGGCGACGCAACGTAGGCGGCCAGGCCCTGCGGGCGCCCATGTTCGCATGAACGTGTGATGCGGGCCGTCGCGCGACCGGGCACTGTCGGCTCATCCACGTCTGGGGAGGGAGTCGTACCCGTGTCGCTCACACACCGAACGGTCCGGTTCGGCCGGAGCGGGCCGGCCCGCGTCGGCCGCCGCTGGGGCTGGGCCGCCGTCCTGCTGGTCGGCCTGTTGCTGTTCTGGCTGATCCACTCGGCCCTGGTCTCCACGGACAACCCCAACCTGATCCCGGCTCTGCTGTTCTTCGGAGCGGCGCTGGTGCCGTCGTCCTTCGTCGCCTTCGTGGCGGGCCGGCGGCTCGACTTCGGCACCGGCATGGGGGTCGTCGCGGTGACCGCCCTGGCGGGCGGCGCGATCGGGGTGACCACGGCCGGGTTCCTGGAGTACCGGACGCTGCGGCTGCTGGACGTCCTGCCGATGGTCGCCGTCGGAGTGATCGAGGAGGCGGCGAAACTCATCGTCCCGGCCCTGCTGCTCCTGGCCATCCGCGACCGGCACCCCGGTGACGGGCTGCTGATCGGTGTGGCCTCCGGTGCCGGGTTCGCCGTCTTCGAGACGATGGGCTACGCCTTCGTCGAACTCGTCGACTCCAACGGCGACCTGTCGGCGGTGGACGACCTCCTGGTGTGGCGCGGGCTGCTGAGCCCCGCCGCGCACATGGCCTGGACGGGCCTGACGGCCGCGGCCCTGTGGTCCGCCGCCGCGCACGGCCGGCGCCGCCGCTCCGTGGTGCTGTTCGTGTTCGTCTACGCGGTCGCGGTCACCCTGCACACCCTGTGGGACAGCCTGGACAGCGACATCGCCTACGGCGTGCTGGCCGCGATCAGCCTGTCCCTCCTGGTGTACACCACACACCGCCTGGCGGCTCCGGCCCGGGTGCCCGCGCCGGTCGCGGTCGGCTGAAGCTCATCCGGCGCGTGTGTACCCGGCGTTCCGCGCGGCGCGGCTCACACCGACCGAGGCGCTCGCCGCGACATGAGTTCCCTCCGGCACGGAGGTGTCATCGGCGGGAGGTGTGCACACGCCCGCGCGTAGGCTGGGACACTTCAGGTGTTCACGCCTGGAGTGGGCCGTGCCGCTTGGAGGAGACCATGCCGACATCCACCCCCGTGCCCGCCGACCCCGCGTCGAGCCACCGGGCCATCGAGAACCTGATCGCACGGTACGCCGAGCTGGTGGACGACGGCGACTTCGCGGGGCTCGGCACGCTGCTCGCCGACGCCACGTTCACGGGCGGCGGCGAGCCGGTGAGCGGGCGCGCGGCGATCGAGAAGATGTTCCGTGACACCCTGATCGTCTACGCCGACGGTACGCCGCGCACCCAGCACGTCACCACCAACACCGCGATCGAGGTCGACGAACAGGCGGGCACAGCGCGGGCGCGTTCCTACGTCACCGTGTTGCAGGCGCTGCCGGACCTGCCGCTGCAACCCATCGCGGGCGGCCGCTACCACGACCGCTTCGAACGCCGTGACGGGCGGTGGCGGTTCGTGGAACGGAAGGTCCGCATCAACCTCGTCGGTGACGTGAGCCGTCATCTGCGTCGGTAGCACGTGTGCGGGTCGTGTGAACCAGGAGGGGCTCCGACGCGTTGGGTGGGTGAGAGGTTCTTCCTCGTCACCAGCTGTCCTCAGCCGCGCGGCCGCTTCGCGGCGGCGCCGGACGGAAGTATGTGCGCATGTCGGATGAGAATCGTGTGATGGAGTTCCTGCAGCGGGTGGTCGCCGACCAGGCGGCCGCCTTCGCGGGGGTGTCGACGTCCCTGGGCGTCCGCCTCGGACTGTACGAGGCGATGTCGGGGGCGGGGGCGCTCTCCTCGGAGGAACTGGCCGGGAGGACAGGGCTCGTCGAGCGGTACGTCCGGGAGTGGCTGGCGGCGCAGGTCGCCGGTGCGTATGTGGTGCACGACCCGCGGACGGACACGTACGTCCTGCCGGACGAGCACGCGGCGGTACTGGCCGACTCCTCCCTGCCGACGTACGTCGGTGGGGGCTTCACCATGCTGAAGGCCCTCCACGGCGCCGAAGAGGCGCTGGCGGACGCCTACCGCAACGGCGGCGGCGTGAGCTGGCGGGACTACGGGCCGGAACTGGCGGAGGGCGTCGCCGCCTTCTTCAAGCCCGGCTACGAGGCGGTCCTCGTCCAGGAGTGGCTGCCCGCCATGGAGGGCGTCGAGGCCAAGCTCCGGCGCGGCGCCTCGGTCGCCGACGTGGGATGCGGCTTCGGCCACTCGACGGTGCTCATGGCCCAGGCGTTTCCGCGGTCCCGCTTCCACGGCTTCGACTTCCACGAGCCCTCCGTCGAGACGGCCCGGAAGCTGGCCGAGGAGGAGGGCGTCGCCGACCGGGTGACGTTCGAGGTCGCCGCCGCGGACGACTTCCCCGGTGGCGGCTACGACCTCGTGACGTTCTTCGACTGCCTCCACGATCTCGGTGATCCCGGCGCGGCGCTGCGGCACACCGAGAAGGTCCTCGCGGACGACGGAAGCTGCCTCGTCGTGGAGCCGAACGTGTCGGCCGAGCCCGCCGAGAACATCAACCCGATCGGCCGGTCCTTCGCCTCCACCTCGGCCGTTCTGTGCCTGCCGGCGGCCATGTCGCAGGGCGGCCCGCACGCGCTCGGCAACCACCCGGGGCCAAAAGCCCTCCAGACGATCGCCGCGGAGGCGGGTCTGCTCGGGTGGCGGCTCGCCGTCGAGACCCCCACCAACCGCGTCTACGACGTCAGACGTTGAGGAAGCCGTCGGGACCGGTGCGCCGGTCGTAGCCGGGGAGGGCGCCGGCGCTGCCAGGAAGGGCGCGACACCGGCGCCGCGAGGGTCCCGTGCCGGCCGACGCCACGTGCCGGCGGATGGCCCGCGGCGGCGCTGAGCGACACAGCGGCGGGGGCCGCTCCGCAGCGTCCCGGCACGGTACGACGGCTCCCCTGCGCACGCGGGCGATCCACCCGTCCCTCATCCCGGTGCCCACCGACCCGACCCCCCGACACCGAACCGGCGCACCGGCTCACGGCGACACCGGCTCCGCCCGCGCTCACGCCCCCCGCGCAGGGCCCGTGCTCTGGCGGGCGATCAGTTGGGGGAGGGGTACCTGGACCGTGGCCGGGGAGGAACCGTCCAGCAGGGAGAGCAGCTCGCGCGCGGCGGTACGGCCGAAGGCCACGCTGTCCCGGGACAGCGCGGACAGCCACGGCTTGACCATCCGGCACAGCGCGGAGTCCTCCCACGCGACCACCGACACGTCCTCGGGCACCGAGAAGCCGAGTTCGGCCGCGGCGGCCACCCCGGCGACCGCCATCACGTCGTTGTCGTAGATCAGCGCGGTGGGCGCGCCGGGTCCGGACAGCACCCGGTGGGTGACGGCGGCGCCCTCGGCGTCCGAGTAGTCGGTGGTCACGGAGCGGACCTCGCTGAGGCCGCGCCGTTCGGCCTCGGCCCGCAGGCTGCGCATCCGCCGCTGGGTGTGCGCGAGGCCGGGGAGCCCGGCGATGTGCACGATCCGCCGGTGGCCCAGGGCGTGCAGTTCGGCGACGACGGCGGCCATCGCGCCGGCGTCGTCCGCCCACACCGCCGACTGCCGGGGGTTCAGCCCGGCCGGCGCCCCCCCGATCACCACGGCGGGCAGGCCGAGTTCGTCGAGGAGGCCGGGGCGGGGGTCGTCGGTGCGCGGGTCGACCATGAGGACGCCGTCGACCCGGTGCTCGGCCCACCAGGTCCGGTACACCGCGCATTCGTCGGCGATGTCCTCCACGACCTGGAAGAGCAGGCCGAGGTGGCGTTCGGCCAGCACCTCCTGGATGCCCGAGACCAGTTGGAGGAAGAACGAGTCCACACCGAGCGTGTGCGCGGGCCGGGCCAGCACGAACCCGACCGTGGCCGCGCCCTCACCCGACAGCTGGCGCGCGGCGGTGCTGGGCCGCCAGCCGAGCTGTTCGGCCACCCGGCGCACCCGGGCCCGGGTCACCTCGGAGACCCCGGGACGGTCGTTGAGGGCGAAGGAGACGGCGCTCTCGGAGACCCCGGCCCGTCGCGCGATGTCCTTCATCGTCGGCCGGCGCGCCGGTGAACGCTTGTCCGCCACTTCCGCTCCCATTCTCTGCCGGTGAGCACTAATGCGCTTGAGCGGGACCAGCCTAAAGCGCATTAGCGATCAGTGACAAGAGGCGGGAGCCGTCTCTGTCACACGGCTCTGACCTGGGACTTCGTCCGAGCCGAGCAACTTCTCGACCTCGGTCCATTGACATTTTTCCATCGAAGGATGCAATGTCTGCCCCTGAACCCGTGGCCGGCATCGTCGCCGTCGCCCGCTGTCCGAAGGAGCCTCCAGCCGTGCGCATATCCCGCAGAACCCTCGCCACCGCTGTCGCCGTCGCGGCCCTGCTGCCGCTGAGTGCCTGCGGCTCCGGGAACGACGACAGCTCGTCCGGCGACGCCTCGGGCAAGGTCCAGGGCGACATCACCTTCCAGACCTGGAACCTGCGCGCCAACTTCAAGCCCTACTTCGAGGGGCTGATCGCCGACTTCGAGCACCAGTACCCCGGCACCCACGTGAAGTGGGTCGACCAGCCCGCCGAGGGCTACGCCGACAAGCTCAGCGCGGAGGCGGCCGGCGGCACGCTGCCCGACGTCGTCAACGTCTCCCCCGACCTGGCCGCCCCGCTCGCCAGGGCCGGGCTCGCCCTGAACCTGGACAAGGACAAGGCGGCGGCGAAGTACAAGAGCGAGTACCTGCCGGGCGCGTGGAGCAGCACCGACATCCCGGGCCTGCCGGGCACCTGGGCGTTCCCCTGGTACCTGAACACCGGGCCGCTGTTCTACAACAAGGCCCTGTTCAAGGAGGCCGGCCTCAACCCCGACCAGCCGCCGAAGACGTACGCCGAACTGTTCGAGGTCGGCCTGCAGATCTCCAAGAAGACCGACGGCAAGGTCGCCACCCTCGCCAACGTGCCGTCCGTCGAGGACTTCGGCCGCTACGGCGTCCAGCTGGTGAACAAGGAAGGCACCGCCTTCTCCTTCAACGACGCCAAGGGTGTCGAGCTCCTCACCAAGTACAAGGAGCTGTACGACGCCAAGGCCCTCGACCCGCAGGCCCTGACGGCCACGCCCGAGTCGGCCGGCCACAAGTTCCTCACCGGTGCCGTCGCCATGAACCCCGGCAGCGCGCTGGACCTGAAGAACTTCAAGACGCAGGCGCCGACCCTGTACAAGAACATCGGCATCACCGACCAGATCACCAGCACCGGCCACGTCAACATGTACGTGCAGAACGTGATGGTGAACGCGCAGTCCAAGCAGAAGCCCGCGGCCGTGGCCTTCGCGCACTTCGTCACCGACGCGAAGAACCAGATGGCCTTCGCCAAGCAGGTCGCCATCTTCCCGAGCACCGCCGGCTCCCTGAACGACCCGTACTTCACCAAGGAGGACGGCACCGACGAGACCCGGGTCCGGGTGGCCGCCGCCAAGTCGCTGAAGACGGCCGTGAACTACACGCCGGTGGTGTTCAGCGACCAGATGAAGACCGCGCTCCAGCAGGAGGTCGCCAAGGCGCTCCAGGGCAAGGAGAGCCCCAAGCAAGCGCTCGACAACGCTGTCAAGGCCTGCGACCAGCTGCTCAAGCAGGGCTGATCCGCCGTGGCCCTCTCCTCCCCTGCTCGCCGGGGCTCCCGGGTGCGGCGCCAGCTGCCCACCAGTCCGTGGCTGTTCGCCGCGCCCGGGTTGCTGGTCACCGCCGCGTTCGTGCTGTACCCGTTCGTGTCGACCGTGGTGAACTCCTTCACCGACCGTCGCACCCTGATCCCGGGTCACTTCGTCGGTCTCGCCAACTACCGCGAGATGCTCCACGACGACCAGTTCTGGATCGCCCTGCGCAACAGCACGCTGTACGTCGTCGGAGTCGTCCCGGCTCTGGTGATCCTGCCGCTGCTGCTCGCGCTGCTGGTGCAGAAGCACATCCCCGGCATCGCCTTCTTCCGGTCCGCCTTCTACACCCCGGTCGTCGCCTCGATCGTGGTCGTCGGTCTGATCTGGGTGTGGCTGCTGGACGAACGCGGTCTGATCAATGCGCTGCTGGAGACCCTGGGCGCCGGTCCGGTCGGGTTCCTCAGCGACCAGTGGCTGATCCTGCTCAGCGCCATGGCGGTCACGGTGTGGAAGGGCCTCGGCTACTACATGATCATCTACTTGGCGGCGCTCGCGAACGTGCCGCGCGAACTGCACGAGGCCGCCGCCGTGGACGGCGCGGGCGCGGTCCGCCGCTTCCTCAGCGTCACCGTGCCCGCCCTGCGGTCCACGATGGTGCTGGTGGCCGCGCTCTCCTCGGTCTCCGCCTTCAAGGTGTTCTCCGAGGTGTACCTGATCGCGAACCCGACCGGCGGTCCGGCCGGCGAGGACACCACCCTGGTCATGCTCGTGCAGCGCACCGGCACCGGCCTCAGCGGCCGGGTCGGCTACGCCTCCGCCATCTCCGTGGTGGTCTTCCTGATCACCGTGGTGCTGATGCTGCTGGTGCTGCGCGCGGACCGGAAGGACGAGGCCCAGGCATGACCGACACCCTGCGCACCCCGGGCGAGCGGTCCGCCCGCCCCGGCCACCCGGCGGCCGAGCCCGCCCGGCGGACCGGCCGCCGCCCCCGTCTCACCGACGAGACCGGCCGGCGCGTACGGCCCTGGGAACTCGTCCTGCGCTACCTGCTGCTGCTCGCCGTGCTGGCCCTGACGATCGGCCCGTTCCTGTGGCAGCTGTCCACCTCGCTGAAGGGGCCGACGGAGGACATCTACAGCTCCCCGCCGTCGTTCCTGCCCGAGCACCCCACCCTGCACAACTACAGCCGGGTCGCCGACGTCATCCCCGTCTGGGACTACGCCCTGAACTCCCTCAAGGTCGCCGTCGCCAGCGTGGTCACCAACTGCGTCGGCTCCGCCCTCGCCGGCTACGCCCTGGCGCGGCTGCGCTACCGGGGACGCGGGGCGCTGACCCTGGTGTTCATCCTGGCGCTGCTGGTGCCCGCCGAGAGCATCATCATCGCCCAGTTCACGACCATGCGGTCGCTGGAGCTGAACAACACCCTCATCGGCGTGGTGCTGCCCGGCTGCGTCGGCGCGATGAACGTGCTGCTGATGCGCAACGCCTTCCTCAACCTGCCGTACGAGATCGAGGAGGCCGCCTTCGTCGACGGCGCCAACGTCTGGCAGCGGTTCCTGCGGATCGCGCTGCCGTCGGTCAAGGGCACCCTCGCCGTCGTCGCGATCTTCGCCTTCATGGGCGCCTGGGACGACTTCCTGTGGCCGCTGATCGTGCTCGGCGACCCGTCCAAGTTCACCCTCACCGTCGGCCTGAACTACCTGCACGGCACCTTCGCCAACGACCAGCGCCTGGTCGCCGCGGGAACGATCATCGCCGTGGCCCCGCTCATCGCCCTGTTCGCCTGCCTCCAGCGGTACTTCTTCCGCGGGGTCGGCGAGGGCGCCGTCAAGGGCTGACCGCCGCATTCGAACCCCCCGCGAAGGATCTCCATGCCTCCTGCCGTGCGCTTCGGCGTCAACTACACCCCCAGCGAAGGATGGTTCCACCACTGGCTCGACTTCGACCTCGACTCCGTACGCGCCGACCTGGACTCGATCGCCGCGCTCGGCCTGGACCACGTCCGGGTCTTCCCGCTGTGGCCCTACTTCCAGCCGAACCGGGCCCTCATCCGGCCGCGCGCGGTGGAACAGCTCGTGGCCCTCGCCGACGCCGCCGCCGAACGCGGCCTCGACGTCAACGTGGACGGGCTGCAGGGCCACCTGTCCAGCTTCGACTTCCTGCCCGCCTGGACGCGCACCTGGCACCGGCGCAACCTCTTCACCGACCCCGAGGTCATCGACGGTCAGGCCGCCTACCTGCGCACCCTTGCCGCGGCCCTCGCCGACCGGCCCAACTTCATCGGCATGACCGTCGGCAACGAGGTCAACCAGTTCAGCGCCGGCCCCCACCCCGACCCGGACCGGGCCACACCCGAGCAGATCGACGCCTGGCTGGAGCGCATGCTCGCGGCCTGCGAGGAGGGGGCCCCCGGCCGGCTGCACCTGCACGCCGAGTACGACGCCACCTGGTACCAGCACGACATGCCGTTCACCCCGGCGCAGGCCGCCCGGTACGGCGGCGTCACCGCCGTGCACTCCTGGGTGTTCAACGGCACCGCCCAGCGCCACGGCCGTACCTCCGTGCCCAGCGAGCACCACGCCGCCTACCTGGTCGAGCTGAGCAAGGCCTGGGCGGACGACCCGCACCGGCCGGTGTGGCTGCAGGAGGTCGGCGCCCCCGCGCCCCTGGTGCCCGCCGAGCACGCCGCCGCCTTCGCCGAGGCGACCGTCGCCAACGTGCTGGACTGCCCCGGCCTGTGGGGTGTCACCTGGTGGTGCTCGCACGACGTCTCGCGCGGCCTGGCCGACTTCCCGGAACTGGAGTACAGCCTCGGCCTGCTGACCAACGACCGGCGGCCGAAGGACATCGCGCGGGTGCTCGCCGACGCCGCCCGCCGCACCCACCGCACGCCGGCACCGCGCACCACCGCCCTCGTCGTGCCCGCCGACCCCGGGGGGCGTACGGCGCTCGCCCCGGGCGGGGACCTGTACGACGCCTTCTTCCGGCTGACCGCCGACGGGGCCCGGCCCACCACCGTCCTCGACGTCCGCGCCGACGACACGGACCATCTGCGGGCGCGTGGCATCACCGAGGTGGTCACGGCCGGGCAGGTGCTCCCGGCAGCGGGGGCGGGCGCGGAGCGGGCGACCGGTTCCGCGTGAGATCCCCGCGCCCTTCCCCCACCCTGGTAACCACCTCCCCGACGTACGACCTACGGAGCATCCCCCATGCATGACGACCGCACCCTGGTGGAAGCCCGCCTCAAGCGGGTCCTCGAAGAACGCATCCGTCCCGCCGTGTACCCCGAGTCCGTGCCGCTTCAGGTCGCGGTGTGGCACGCGCCCGGCGAGCCGGTGCCGGTCGCGGAGGGGCTGGCCGCCGCACCCGAGCCGATCGAGGTGGGCGCCCGGTGGGGTGCTCCGTGGGGCACCAGCTGGTTCCGGGTGACGGGGACCGTCCCGGAGAAGTGGGCCGGCCGGACCGTCGAGGCCCTGCTGGACCTCGGGTTCGACGAGAACATGCCCGGTTTCCAGTGCGAGGGCCTGGTCTACCGGCCCGACGGCACGCCGGTGAAGGGCCTGAACCCGCGCAACCAGTGGGTGCGGATCGGCGCGCCCGTGGCGGGCGGCGAGGAGGTGCGGCTGCACATCGAGGCCGCCTCCAACCCGGTCATCCTGGACTACCACCCCTTCCTGCCGACACAGCTGGGCGACAAGGAGACCGCCGGCAGCGAGCCGCAGTACACCCTGACCCGCATGGACCTCGCCGTGTTCGACGAGACCGTGTGGCAGCTCGTGCTGGACCTGGAGGTGCTGGGCGAGCTGATGGCCGAGCTGCCGGTGGACTCCGCGCGCCGCTGGGACATCCTGCGCGCCGTGGACCGGGCGCTCGACGCGGTCGACCTCCAGGACGTGAACGGCACGGCGGACCGGGCCCGGCAGCAGCTCACCGGCGTCCTGTCGGCCCCCGCCGTGCCGTCCGCGCACCGCATCAGCGCCGTCGGGCACGCGCACATCGACTCCGCCTGGCTGTGGCCGCTGCGGGAGACGGTGCGCAAGGTGGCCCGTACGACGTCCAACATGACCGCGCTGATCGAGGACGAGCCGGAGTTCGTCTTCGCCATGTCCCAGGCGCAGCAGTGGGCGTGGGTGAAGGAGCACCGGCCCGAGGTGTGGGCGCGGGTGAAGAAGGCCGTGGCGGAGGGGCGGTTCGTGCCGGCCGGCGGGATGTGGGTGGAGTCGGACACCAACATGCCCGGTTCGGAGGCGATGGCCCGGCAGTTCGTGCACGGCAAGAGGTTCTTCCTCGACGAGTTCGGCGTCGAGAACGAGGAGGCCTGGCTGCCCGACACCTTCGGCTTCGCCGCGGGCCTGCCGCAGATCATCAAGGCGGCCGGCTCCAAGTGGCTGCTGACGCAGAAGATCTCCTGGTCGCAGACGAACAAGTTCCCCCACCACACCTTCCAGTGGGAGGGCATCGACGGTACCCGGATCTTCACGCACTTCCCGCCCGTCGACACCTACAACTGCTCCATGAAGGGCAGTGAGATCGCGCACGCGGCGCGGAACTTCAAGGACAAGGGCCGGGCCCGGCACTCGCTCGCGCCCACGGGCTGGGGTGACGGAGGCGGCGGCACCACCCGGGAGATGGTCGCCAAGGCGGCCCGGCTGCGCGACCTCGAGGGCTCGGCGACCGTCGAGTGGGAGACCCCGCGCGCGTTCTTCGAGAAGGCGGAGGCCGAGTACCCCGAGCCGCCGGTCTGGGTGGGCGAGCTGTACCTCGAACTGCACCGCGCCACCCTCACCAGCCAGGCCAAGACCAAGCAGGGCAACCGGCGCAGCGAGCACCTGCTGCGCGAGGCGGAGCTGTGGGCGGCCACCGCGGCCGTGCGCACCGGCTTCCCGTACCCGTACGAGGAGCTGGACCGGATCTGGAAGACGGTCCTGCTGCACCAGTTCCACGACATCCTGCCCGGCTCGTCCATCGCCTGGGTGCACCGGGAGGCGCGGGCGACGTACGACCGGATCGCGGGTGAGCTGACCGCGATCATCGAGGGCGCCCAGCGTGCCCTGGCCGGCGAGGGCGGCACCGAGCTGGTCTTCAACGCGGCCCCGCACCCGCGTCACGGTGTGCCGGCAGGCGGTGCCGCCGTCCCGGCCGTGACCGGCGGCACCACGCTCACGGCGCGC
Source organism: Streptomyces sp. NPDC046870 (assembly GCF_040704595.1). Classification (NCBI taxonomy): domain Bacteria; kingdom Bacillati; phylum Actinomycetota; class Actinomycetes; order Kitasatosporales; family Streptomycetaceae; genus Streptomyces; species Streptomyces sp. NPDC046870. The sequence continues at coordinate 45,420 of NZ_JBEYXM010000029.1, read as the reverse complement.
GAGGACGGCGGGTTCACGCTGGACAACGGCCTGCTGCGGATCGAGGTCGACGCCCGGGGCCTGGTGGTGTCGGCGTACGACATCGCGGCGGGCCGGGAGACGGTCGCGCCGGGCCGGGCCGCCAACCTGCTCCAGCTGCACCCCGACTTCCCGAACATGTGGGACGCCTGGGACGTCGACGAGTTCTACCGCAACACCGTCACCGACCTCACCGACGCCGAGTCGGTGCTGCCGGGCGACGACGGGGCGTCGGTACGGGTCGTCCGCGCCTTCGGCGGGTCCCGGGTCACCCAGGTGCTGTCCCTCGGGGCGGACGAGCGGCGGCTGGTCATCGACACCGAGGTCGACTGGCACGAGACGGAGAAGTTCCTCAAGCTGGCCTTCCCGCTCGACCTGCACGCCGAACGGTACGCCTCCGAGACGCAGTTCGGGCACTTCCACCGGCCCACGCACACCAACACCTCGTGGGAGGCGGCCAAGTTCGAGGCGTGCAACCACCGCTTCGTCCACCTGGAGGAGCCCGGCTGGGGCGTCGCCGTCGTCAACGACTCGACGTACGGCCATGACGTGACCCGGACCGTGCGGTCCGACGGCGACCTCGGTACCACCACGACGGTCCGGGTGTCGTTGCTGCGCGCCCCGCGCTTCCCCGACCCCGAGACCGACCAGGGCGTCCACCGCTTCCGGCACGCCCTGGTGCCCGGCGCCGGGATCGGGGACGCCGTGCGCGAGGGCTGGCGCGTCAACCTGCCCGAACGGCGCCTGACCGGCGCCCACGAGGTCGCCCCGCTGGTCACCATGGACGACGACGCGGTCGTGGTCACCGCCGTGAAGCTCGCCGACGACGGCAGCGGGGACGTGGTGGTCCGCTTCCACGAGGCCCACGGCGGCCGGGCCCGGGCCACGCTCACGGCCGGCTTCGAGGTCGCGGAGGCGACGGTGACGGACCTGCTGGAGCGCCCGCTCGCGACGGCGGCCGCCCCGGAGCGGGACGGCGACCGGATCGCCGTACGGCTGCGGCCGTTCGAGCTGGTGACGCTGCGGCTGCGGCGGGCCTGACCGACGCGGCGCCGGCCGCGGCCCGGACACGGGTCGCGGCCGGCGCCGCGTCCGGTGTCCGCCGGGGACTGCTGCTCGCGGGTGACCGGCTCGGCCGGGCGGCCGGAACCGGAACTGATCCGACGAGTCGGCGAAATCCGTTACACATGGGGGGACATGGCGCGCACATGAAGGTCCCGACCGCCAGGACGGGCGGAACGGACCGTCAGGCAGTCGGCTTAACTAACGTGTCGGCGACGCGAACGATCACGAGCGTTAGTAAGGTACCCCCATGAGTTCTCCAGCCTCCTCCGGCGACCGCGACAAGGTCGTCTCCAAGCTGCCGGGCCAGCTGCGGCAGGACCTGAAAGTCAGGGCCGCCCAGCACGGCATCGAGATCCAGGCCGCCGTCGAGCAGGGCATCAGGGACTGGTGCGCCCTCGCCTCGGCCACCGAACCCGTCGACACCGCGGGCGCCGACTCCTTCTCCACCTTCCTCCCGCCCGGGCAGTGGGAGACGTTCCGCAAGGTGGCGGCGGACCGCAGCGTCTCCCTCATCCAGGGACTCGCCCAGTCCGTCCGGCTGTGGCTGGACTCCAACCCGGCGCCCGACGTCGAACGGCCCAGCGTCACCCGGCGCATCATCGTCTGCAACCAGAAGGGCGGGGTGGGCAAGACCGCCATCACGGCCGGCGTCGGCGAGGCGCTCGCCGAGTCCCCCAACACCCTGCACGCCGTACGCGTGTCGAAGGCGCTCGCCAAGGCCCTGCGGGCCAGCGACGCCGAGGAGGGCGAGGACGAGCCCCTGGAGATCGAGAACCTGCCCGGCCTCGGCATGCGGGTCCTGCTGGTGGACTTCGACCCCCAGTGCCACCTCACCAACCAGCTCGGCGCCGCCCCCCTGCCGATGAACGGCGACAGCCTCACCAACCACATGGCGGGCGACCCCAAGGGCGATCTGCGCGACCTCGTCGTGCCCATCGACGCGGAGACCTTCGGCGACCGTCTGCACCTGCTGCCCGCGTGCAACGACGCCTTCCTCCTCGACGTGCGGCTGTCCGCCGTACGGGCCCGGGAAGCCGCGCTGGAGCGGGCCCTCGCCCCGCTGGAGGCGGACTACGACGTCATCATCGTCGACTGCCCGCCCAGCCTGGGCCTCAGCATGGACGCCGCCGCCTACTACGGCAGGCGTCGCGACGGCGAGAAGCCCGGCCAGTCCGGCGCGCTCATCGTCGTGCAGGCCGAGGACAGTTCGGCCGACGCCTACGAACTGCTCACCACGCAGATCGACGACCTGCGCGACGACCTGCAGATCGACATCGACTACCTCGGTATCGTCGTCAACCTCTACGACTCGCGCCGCGGTTACATCGCCACCTCCTCCCTCCAGGGCTGGGTCGACATAAAGGACCCGAGGGTGGTGGGACTGATCGGCGACCTGAAGGAACAGAAGGAAGCGGTCCGCATGAAGCAGCCCCTGCTGTCCTACGCCCCCAAGTCGCAGCAGGCCATCGGGATGCGCGCACTGGCCCGGGAGATCTCATGAGCAAGGCCGACCAGCTGGGCGCCGGACGCTTCGGCGGCGCCCGGCCCGTCAGCGCACGCCGGCAGGCCGTGGCCGCCGCGACCGGCGTACCGACCGCGGGCGTGGCCCCGCCCAGTGAACTGCCCGTCCACCAGATCAGCCCCAACCCCGACAACCCCCGCTCGCAGCTGGGCGATCTGACCGACCTCGCGGGCAGCCTGAAGACCCACGGCCAGAAGCAGGCCATCACGGTCATGAACCGTGACGCCTACCTCGCGGCCAACCCCGACCGTGCGGGCGACCTGGAACCCAACACCACCCACGTCGTCATCGACGGCAGCAGCCGCCTGGCCGCCGCCCGCGAAGCCGGCCTCGCCACCGTCAAGGTCATGGTGAGCGACGAACAGGGCAGCACCTCGGAGGAACTGCTCGAGTCCGCGCTGGTCGCGAACATCCACCGGCAGGACCTGGAGGAACTCGACGAGGCCCGGGCCCTCCAGCGGCTGCTCGCCATCCACGGCAGCCAGACGGCCCTGGCCAAGCGGCTGCACCGCTCCCAGGGCTGGGTGTCGCAACGGCTGGCGCTGCTCACGCTCACCCCCGAACTCCAGGCGAGGATCGGCCAGGAGCCCATCGACCTGCTGCGCGCCGTCGGCAACAAGCCGGCCGACCAGCAGATGGCGGCACTGGATGCGCTGAAGGCCGAACGTGCCCGCAAGGAGGCGGAGAAGGCGGCCCGCAAGGCCGCTCGCCAGGCGGAACCGGCGGCGGCCGACTCCGCCGCGGACGGCTACCCGGCCGTGCCGGACGCCGGACAGGTCGCCGGGGCCGCGGCGCCGGCGGTGCGCGACGAGCCGCCGACGGTACCGGTCCAGGCACCGCCGCCCCAGGCGGCCGCCGCCGAGACGGTCCAGGCGCCGCCGGCACCTGCGGGGACCGCCGAGACGGTCCGGGCGCCCCGGGCCCAGGCGGCCACCGCCGACACCGTCCAGGCGCCGCCGGCACCGGCGGCGGCCGCCGACGCGGGCCGGGGGACGGCCCGGCCCGAGGCGTCACCCGCCGCGTCCTCCCCGGTGCCGTCCAGGCCGGCGCCGCCCGTCGCCCCCGCGCGCACGGCCGCCGCCCCCTCCGACGGCACCCCGCCCCCGGCCGCCAACGGGCAGACCGCGCGGACGCTGCCGTACGACGAGCCCGGCCCCCTCGCGATGCTGCTGGACCGGAAGATCGAGAGCGACGACACGTTCTTCGACCTCATCGACTTCCTGGGCGTCTGGGCACTCAAGCGGGACCCCGCCCGGCTGGGCGAACTCGCGCAGCGTCTCGCCGACCAGGCCACCGCCCAGGTCGACTGAACCGGCGCGCCCCGGCCCGCCCGGGTGTGAGCCGGGTGGGGCCTCCGACCAGGCCCCACCCGGCCCCCGGCCGGGGGACCGGCCTGCGTGGGTGCGGGCCCGGTGCCTGTGACACCGGGCCCGCACCGCGGGGAAGGTGGCGCTCGGCCCCCGGGGGACGGGGCCGCCGCGCCACACGTGGTCCAACGCGGTCAGGTGCTTCGACCGGACACCCCCACTCTCGCGCCGCACGGCCCGCGACGCCATGGGGCACACCCCACGATCGGGGCGCGCACGGGGTGAGGAAGTCCCTACACAGCGGCCCCCGTTGTCCACTCCTCGGCGAGGCGGCAGGCGCGGCGGCGGAGCGGAACCGGCACCCGGAGGGGACGCTCGTCGGGGAGGGCACGTCCTGGCGTGTGCGGTCGGCGACTCCCCCGTAGCATCGGGAAGATGTCACGAACCGGAGGAAATGGTGCCGACCGGAGCTTCGGTGTACGTGTGTCGGCGCGGCTGGTGGCGGCCGGAGGCGTCGCGGCGGGGCTGGGGCTGCTGGTCTACGCCGGGCTCGTGCGCACGGCGGCGGGCCAGCGCTGGGAGAACGCGGTGCTGGCCGGGCGGGCGCGGGACGAGACGCCGACCGCCGTGCACCAGGCGGACCGGGTCCTGGACCACATCACCGTGATGTCCCTGGGCACCGCCGTGGGTGTGCTCGTCGTGATCGGGGCGGTACGCCGGCGTCCTGCCCTCACCGCGGTCGCCGTCGGCACCGTGGCCGGCTCGCTCGCGCTGTCCGAAGTGCTCAAACGGCAGGTGCTGGGCCGGCCGGATCTCGTCGGCGCCCCGCCGCACCTGCTGCACAACAGCTTTCCCAGCGGGCACACGACCATCGCGATGAGCGTGCTGTTCGGGCTGGCCCTGATCGTGCCGTACCGGCTGCGCGCCGCTGTCGTGGGCGTCTGCTCGCTGTGGGCCACCGGCGTGGGCGCCTACACGGTGGCGGCCGGGTGGCACCGTCCCAGCGACACGATCGGTGCCGACCTGCTGGTCCTCACCGTCGCCTGTGGCCTCACCGCGGTCCTGGCCCGCACCGGCCGGGTCCGGCCCGCCCCGGGGCACCGGCATCCCGTGGGGTCGCTGCTGGTGGTCGTACCGCTGGTGGGTGCGGCGGTGCTGGGACTCGGCACCGGCGGGCTCCTGGCCGCGGGTGCCCTGTCGCATGCCGTGCCCGCCTGGTCCCGGCCGGGCCTCGCCTACACGGCCGGACACGCGCTGGCCGCCGGCTTCAGCGCCGTGACCACACTCGCCCTGCTCACCCTGCTCCGCCACTGCGACCTCGGACGTCCAGGCGGGTCGCGCGAGAGCCGGACCCCCGGGCCGGTACACCGGCGGCCGATGACCCGAGGCTGACGGCACCGGGGCCGAAACGGCGCGAGGGCGCGCCGGCTCGCATACCTAGCGGGCGTGGGTGCGCCCACGCCTGCCATGTGGACACGTCTTCTGCTCACGTGCGGATACATTGCACACTTCAGGTGTCTCGATCCATCCACGGGCTGGCAGGCGGAACATGGGCGCACGACAGGAGAAGACGGGCCGGCGGCTGGGGCTGACGAGCCTCACGGTCGCGGCGAGCGGCCTGCTCGCCTTGTTGATCGGTGTGGCGTTCGCCGTCCTGCTGTTCGCGATCTCCGACGCGAACAGCTCCGCCTCGGCCCGGCGCGCGTCCCGGACGGCCCTCGTGGAGGCCGGCAGCATGGAGCAGTTGCTCCTCGACCTGGAGACCGGACAGCGCGGTTATGTGATCACCAAGCGGGAGGAGTTCCTCCAGCCGTGGCAGGGGGCGCGCAAGGCGTTGCCGGCGGAGGAACGGCGGTTCACCGAGAGCGCCACCTCCCCGGGACAGCGGCGCACCGCCGAGCAGATCGCACGCGGCGTGAAGTCCTTCCTGGACGACTACTCGGTCCCGCTGGTCGAGATGGTCCGGCGGGGTGATCCCACCGCGTCCAGCCTGAAGGAGACGGCCGAGGGCAAGCAGCGCGTCGACGTCCTGCGGGACCAGTTCAACGGGTACATGACGGACGAGCGGGCCCAGCTCGCGGAACGCACGGACGCGGCGGGCACCAACAGCCGCCAGGCGGTTCTCGCCGCCGCCGTGGGACTCGCGGCGTCGACCGCGCTCGTGGCCGTCTTCACGGTGCTCCAGCACCGTGCGGTGGTGCGGCCGGTGCGCGGGGCGGCGGCCGCGGCGGAGGAACTCGCGGGCGGTGACCTCGGCGTGCGGATGCCGCCCAGCAGAGTGGCGGAGATCGGGGCGCTGGGCACCTCCTTCAACTCCATGGCGGCGTCCCTCCAGGACAGCCGCCGACGCATCATGGAGAGCACCGAGGCCGTGCACCGGCGTACGGCCCGGGACCTGCACGACGGGGCACAGCAGCGTCTGGTGAGCCTGATGATCGGGCTGCGGCTGGCACGGGAGCTGATACCGGAGACGCAGGCGGACGCGATCGACCTGCTGGACCAGTCCATCGACAACGCGCAGACCGCGATCAACGAGCTGAGGGAGCTCGCCTCGGGCATCTACCCGCTCGTGCTCACGGTGAAGGGGCTGGTGGCCGCGGTGAAGGACCTGGCGTCCCGGTGCCCGGTGCCCACCGTCGTCGTGAGCACGGGCGAACGGCGGATCTCCTCCACCGTCGAGTCCAACGCGTACTTCGTCGTGGCCGAGGCGGTGACGAACGCCGTCAAGCACGCCCAGGCGTCCCGGATCGACGTCACCCTGGAGTTCGGGGACCTGCTGCGGATCACGGTCGCCGACGACGGGGTCGGCGGCGTCGGCAAGGCGACCGCCGGCAGCGGAATGAGCGGACTCGCGGACCGGGTGGCGGCCTTCGACGGGAAGCTGGCCATCGACTCCCCTCCCGGTGGCGGCACGACCATCCTGATCCAGATACCGATTCCGGCCTGAACCGGCAGGTGTTCCGGCTTCCGCGCGTGCACACGTGTGTCGGGGGTGCGGTCGCGCGGTCGCACGGTCAGACCGGGACGACCGCCGTGACCGTGGTGCCGGCGCCGGGCGTGTGCCGCACGCACAGGGTTCCGTCCACACTCGCGGCCCGCTCCGTCAGGGCGGCCAGCGCCGCCAGGTCCGCCTCCCCGGCGGGTGGCGCCCCGTCGTCCACGACGGTGACCACGAGGCTCGCCCCGAGGTCGGCGGACACCCGGACGCGGCCGGCGCCGCCGCTCTCCACGGCTCGCTCGACGGCCTCCGTGACGAGGAGATACAGGTGTGACTCGACCAGCGGGGGCAGCCGTCCGGCCAGGGAGCCCGAGACCGTCATCGGCACCGGGCAGCGTCCTGCGAGGGCGGCGAGCGCCGCGGGAAGCCCGCCGGCGCGCAGGGCCCCGGGACTCAGCGCGTCGGTGACCTCCCGCACGCCGGCCAGGGCCTCCTCCGTGTCGCGGACCACGTCGTGGAGCAGGTCCGTTGCGCGGGCGGGTGCCGCGCCCAGCTCCTGCCGGGCGAGGCTCAGGCCGAGCAGGGTCCGCACCAGACGCTCCTGGACCGCGTGCTGGAGGGTCCGGGCGTACTGGCGCTGGCGTTCCACCTGCCGGTGCGCGAGGAGCGGGAACGGCGGCCCGTCGTTCCGTGGGGCGTGCCCGGCACGGGCCGGCTCGCCGAGGGGCAGGAAGACGTACAGGGCGGCGTCGCCACCCGGCCGGGACAGCGGCACCAGGGTCCACTCGACCGGGAGAAGGGAGCCGTCGGCCCGGGTGAGCGTGCCCCGACCGCTCACGCCGCCGCCCCGCCCGGCGGTCTCCGGCTCCCCGGAGCCGGGGGCCGGACCACCGCAGGCGCCGGCACCGGCACCGGACAGGCCGGACGCACGGTGCTCGGCGCCCGAACCGTCGTACGGACGCCCGTCCGTGCCCAGCAGGTCGGACGTCCGGCCGTCGATGCCCAGCCGGTCGAACGGACGGCGCTCGCTGCCCGACGGCCCGGACGGACGGCCATCAGCGCCCAACGGGTCGGACGGAGCACGACCAGCCTCCGAAAGGCCCCACGGACGCCCGTTCGCGCCCAGCAGGCCGGACGTCCGGCCGTCGATGCCCAGCCGGTCGAACGGACGGCGCTCGCTGCCCGACGGCCCGGACGGACGGCCATCAGCACCCAACGGGTCGGACGGAGCACGACCAGCCTCCGAAAGGCCCCACGGACGCCCGTCCGTGCCCAGCAGGTCGGACGGGCGGTCGTAGCCCATCGCCTCGGCGGCCGCGGGGTTCGCGTAGCGCACCGAGTGATCGGCGCCCACGGCCCAGACCGGCTGCCGTATGACGTCAAAGACGCTTCCCAGCTCATCGGCGATCGACGTCATCGCGCTCGTTCCTTCCCCCAGGGCTCGGCACCCCGCCCTCGCGGCGTCACAGAGCGACGCCCGCGGACGGCGGCCGCCGCACGTCCCCGCGCGAGGCGGACCCGCGCACCTGACTGCGCCGGCGCCGCTGGCGTCGACTCTCACAGAGACACCCGGTCGACGCATCCGTCATTTGACTTGGAAGCCCCTGGGTGCGGGGTGCGCGGTGCCGATACGTCGTATGCCGCCCGCCGGCAGCGCGGGATGCGGCGCCGGTCGCGTCACGGTCCCGGAGGAGACGGTCCGCCGACGCGCGCGGCAGGCCGGCCGAGGTGCCGCCGGCGGGGCCGCATCGCTCAGGCCTCCCGTCCGCCGGCGGCGGGTGTGACGCCGGCGACGCGGTACGCCTCCGCCTCGTCCAGCGTCTCGTGCTCCAGCAGGGCGGCGGCCAGATCGTCCAGGCGGTGGCGGTTCTCCTCCAGGGTGCGGCACGCCTCGGCGTAGCACTCCTCGACGATCCGGCGCATCTCGCCCTCGACCAGGTCGAGGGTGCGCGGGGCGGCGGACATCCCGTAGGGCTGCTGACCGTCCTCGCGCAGCACCGACAGGTGTCCCACCCGGTCGCTCATCCCCCACCGCGCCACCATCCCGCGGGCGATGCCGGTGACGTGTTCCAGGTCGTTCTCGGCGCCGGTGGTGATCACCCCGAACACGACCCGCTCGGCCGCCATGCCGCCGAGGGCCCCGATGATCCGGCCCCGCAGGTACTCCTCCGTGTACGCGTACGTGTCGGCGTCCGGTGTCGACAGGGTCACCCCCAGCGCCCGGCCGCGCGGCACGATGGTGATCTTGCGGACCGGGTCGGCGCCGGGCTGCAGCATGCCCAGCAGGGCGTGGCCGCTCTCGTGGTAGGCGGTGCGCCGGCGCTGCTCCTCGGGCATCACCAGCGGGCGCTGCGCACCGAGTTGCACCTTCTCCAGGGCGTCGGACAGATCGTGCCCGGTCACCTGGTCCCGGTCGCGCCTGACCGCGAGCAGCGCGGCCTCGTTGGCGAGGTTGGCCAGTTCGGCGCCGGTCATGCCCGGGGTCGTACGGGCGACCTGGGCCAGGTCGACGTCCCCGGCCAGCGGCATGGACCGGGTGTGGATGCGCAGGATGGCCTCGCGGCCCTTGCGGTCCGGCGGGGAGACGGTCACCACCCGGTCGAACCGGCCGGGCCGGGTCAGCGCCGGGTCCAGGATCTCGGCCCGGTTGGTCGCGGCGACCACGACGACGCCGTCGGAGGCGGAGAAGCCGTCCATCTCCGTGAGGATCTGGTTGAGCGTCTGCTCGCGTTCGTCGTGTCCGCCCACCGCCGAACCGGTGCGCGCCCGGCCGATGGTGTCGATCTCGTCGATGAAGACGATCGACGGGGCCACCTTGCGGGCCTCGGCGAACAACTCGCGCACCCGGGAGGCGCCCACGCCGACGATCATCTCGATGAACTCGGAGGCCGAGGCGGAGAAGAACGGCACCCCGGCCTCGCCGGCCACCGCCCGTGCGAGCAGCGTCTTCCCGGTGCCGGGTGGACCGGCGAGCAGGACGCCGCGGGGCATCTTCGCGCCCAGGCGGCGGTAGGCCTCGGGCCGCTTGAGGAAGTCGACGACGTCGTTGAGTTCGCCCTCGACCTCGTCGATGCCGGCCACGTCGGCGAACGTCGTCCGCCCCTGCTCCGCCTCGACCGGCTTCGGCGGCCTGCGGCCCAGGATGCCGCCCATGCCGCCGCCGAGACCGCCCCCCGCCCTGCGGGCGAAGAACACCCATACGGCGATGAGCAGCGCGGTCGGCACCAGCGACACCAGCAACGACTGGCCGAGGCCCGGTCCCTGGGCCACCGGCGACGCGGAGACCGAGACCTTCTGCCGCGTGATCTCCCGCCACAGCCCGTCGTCGTCGGCGAAGGCGGGCTTGTACGTCTTGAAGCGGAGATAGGTGGTGCCGCCGTCACCGCCGGGCGCCGTGCGGGCCTCCTTCTTGAGCGTGCCCTGGATCTGCGAGCCCCGGGAGTAGACCGTCTTGACGTTGCCCGCGTCCAGTTGCGCGGTGAAGGCGGTGTAGTCGATGGACGTGGTGCCGTCGCCGTGCATGGTGTTGTAGAGCAGGCCGGTCCCCAGGTAGACGACGAGGAGGATCACGACCTGCACCAGGCAGCCGTTGCGGGAGCGCCGGCCGTCCGGCGTGGGCGGCCCGCCCGGCACTCCCTCGGAACGCCATGGGGACCGCGGGTCGTGTCGGGGCGGTACGGGTGCGGCCATCGGACTTCTCCTTGGGAGCGGCGCGGTGCCCGTCGGCAGACGGGGACGGCAGGGGCGGGGTGTGCGGGGCCGGTGCAGGGCGGTGCGGGGGGCTGTGCCCGGCCGTGCGGAAGCGGATGGTGCGGGGGCGGTGCGGAAGGCCCGGGGTGGTGTCCGGATGCTGCGGGGGCGGCGCGAGTGGTCGTACCGCCGCGGCGGTCGCTTCACGGGAGGCGGCCGGCCCGCCGGACCATGACGGTGGACGACAGGCCGAGGACCACGCCGTCCGCGGCGGCGGCGCGTGCCGGGTGCCGTACCACCGCCCAGGGCGGGAACACCCTCCACAGGCCCGTCACCCCGAGTGTGCGGCACTCAGCCCGGTCATGCGGTCGGGGTCGGCGCCGGCGCCGCGTGTGCGTGATGGGCCGGTGGCAGGTGCAGCGTCGGTGCCAGGGCCCGCGAGCCCGGCGTGATCGGAACGAAAGACCCTAGGCCGCGCCCGCGGTGCCCGTGTCGAACCGGCGGCGGTCCGTGTCCGACATCCCGCCCCAGATGCCGTAGTTCTCCCCGTGCTTGAAAGCCGTGGCCGCACAGACGTCGGCGACCTCGCAGCGGCCGCAGATGCGCCGGGCCCGCTCCTCCCGGTCGCGGCGCGCCCGCCCCCGCTCTCCCGGAGGGGAGAAGAAGGTGGAGCTGCTCATGCCGCGGCAGGCGGCGCTCTGCTGCCACTGCCAGTCGCTGAGGAGGGGCCGCGGGTTGCTTCGCATGGTCTTCCTTCCGGGAAAGGTGTGTGTAGGTCCTCCGGGACACGTGTCCCGGCATCCGCTCGCGCGCGCCGTGCCGGCGGTGGGCGCGTCTCACTCCGCCAGCTGGACCAGCTCGTCCCAGTCGACCCCGTCCAGCTCGGCCCCGCGCGGGACCATGGTGTAGGTCCCGGCGAGCCAGGTCCTGACCGGTTCGGCGGGGATCTCGAAGAGTGCCTTGCGGGCGCCTCCCACCCGCAGGCAGAAGGAGGACGCTTCACCGTCGAGGTCGCACACGGGCCAGAGCGCCACGTCGCCCTCGCCCACCCGGGCGGACAGGCCGTCGGCCAGCAGGTCGCGGGCGAAGATCCAGCGCACCGGCCGCTCGCCGTCGGCGTCGAGGACCACGGTGACGGCCAGCGGATCGTGGGTGTCGTAGGAGATCTCGGAGTTCAGCGTGAGGGTGAGGTCCGAGGTCACCCAGTGTGTGACCTCCAGCGAGAGCCGGCACTTCTTCATGGTCGCCTCCTCGGGGCTCGGCCGGTCGACCGGCCTGGAAACGTGGGTTGTCGTGTGCGTACGGTCCCGGCGCGCGGCTGCCTGCGAGTGCGCCGCCCGGGCCGGGGTGCGTCTCAGTCGATCGCGCGCAGGGTGCGGGGGTGCCGCCGTGCGGCGGCGAACGCCTCGAAGGCGCCGGTGGCCATCAGTACGGAGCCGCCGACGTCGGCCAGCTGCCCCAGGGACGAGAAGGGGAAGGCGGTCATGAACAGACCCGCCGAGACGATCACCGCGTTCAGTACGTCGTCGTGGACGAAGACGTGGCTCACCGAGGCCGAGGTGGCGGAGACGGCCATGGTGAGTCCCCGCAGCAGCCAGCCGCAGCCGGTCCACAGCCCGAGCAGGAACACGGTGTCGGCCCGGCCCAGGAGGAGGACCGTGCCGAGCAGCAGGGCGGCCAGCCCTCCGGCGGCCAGCATCCAGCGGACCGCCGCCGACGCCTTCGACCGGTGGACCGCGAGCAGTTGCAGGAGCCCCTGGACGGTCAGGTGGACCCCGAAGAGCGCCCCGGCCCGTGTCACCGTGCCGACGGGCGCGACGATCAGTACGGCCCCGACAGCGGCCGAGACCAGTGAGCCGGCCAGCATCGCCTTCCGGGTGAGGACACCACCCGGTCCGGCGACCATCCGGACGCCGGTGCTGCCCAGGGGGTGACGGACCTCGGCCCGAATGGTGTCCAGCTGTGCCATGCCCAGTTCCCGTTCGTCAGCCGCAGGCGTCCGGTGCACTGCGGGCCTTCTTGTTCTCGGTGAAACATGTCGGTCCCGGTGGGCCGGCCGGTGTGGAACAGCCCCCGGATACAAGCGTCAGTCTCGGAATCGGGCCGCATCCGGGTCTGTCGTGTGCTCCCTCCGCCTTCCTAGGGGCTGCCCCACGGCTATGTAGGGCCCACCCCACACCGTGGCGGGCACCGGCCGTGTGACGTGCGGCGCAGCGGTCGCTCCGGCCGAGGCGGACCGGCTGGTTCCGGGACGGCACGCGTGCGGAACGTCGGGTTGTCCCCACATCGCCCGTGGAGTGCGCCCCCGGGAGCCTCTCAGGTGTGCTTGACAGCCACTGGAGGTGACGACGGCACATCCTGTCGGAACCGAGGACACATCACGTGTGCGGGACGCCGACGAGGCGGAACGCGGCCGGCCGCTCCCGGGCGGGCCGGACTCGCGGCCGTGCCGCACAGCCGGGGGCACCGGCCGCTCGGCACACGGACCACCGGAGGCTGCCTTGATCCAGGCGACTGACATCCCGCCGAGAACGCACGGCGCCGCCGTCCCCGTGCCCGCGGCGGTCCCGCGCGGGCACGGGGAGCAGCGCGAACAGCTCCTTCAGCGGATGCTGCGCCTCCTCCACCGTGACGAGGGCGGGGTGCTGTGGGTCGAGGGGCCCGCCGGCGCCGGAAAGTCCCGCCTGCTCGCCTTCGCCGCCGAGGAGGCGGCGCCCGCCGGGGCCCTGACCCTGACCGGCAGCGGCGTCGCCGGACACGGCATGCCACCGCTGGCTCCCCTGCTGGACGCCCTCGCGTCGGGGTCGTCGTACCCCGGGGCCGGGTCGTCGTACCCCGGGGCCGGTTCTCCGTACCAGTCGATGCGGCGGGTGGAGGAGGCGCTGCGGGACCTCGCCCGCGACCGGCCGCTCGTCGTCGTCCTGGACGACGTGCAGTACTGCGACGAGCCGACCCTGCTCGCGGTGCGCGGGCTCACCGCGCGGCTCGCCGGGCTGCCGCTGCTGTGGGTGCTGGCCGCGCGGTCCCACCCCGACGTGCCGGCCGTGGAGTCGCTGCGGCGCGATCTGCTGGCCGAGGGGGCGCTCCCCCTCGACGTCGGGGCCCTGGACCCGGACGCCGTACGGCTGCTGGTCCGGGACCTGCTGGGGCCGCGGGCCGCGCAGGCCGATCCGTACCTGCCCCTCGCCGGCGGCCTGCCCGGCGCCGTCCGGCAGCTGTGCGGCCTGCTCACCGCGCGGACCGAGACCGCCGGCGGTGCCCGTGCCGGCGAGGACCCGGTGGCCGGGGCCGTCGCCGCCCGCAGGCTCGACCAGTTGACGCGGCCCGCGAAGGAACTGGTGCTGATCGCCTCCGCGCTGGGCGACACCCTCACCGTCCGGCACCTGTCCCGGGTGCTCGGCCGCGGCGAGTCCGCCCTGCTGCGCCCCCTGCGCGAGGTGCTGGCGGCGGGACTGATGCGGGCGGAGCGGCAGCACCTCGCCTTCGCGCACCCGTCGGTGCGGGACGCCGTCGTCGCCACCCTGCCGCCGCCCGTACGGCTGTCCGTGCGCCGGCGCTCGGTCGACCTGCGGCTCGCGGACGGCACGCCCCCGGCGGCGCTCGCCGCGGAGATCGCCGAACTGGCCGAGCCCGGCGACGAGCACGCGATCCGCGTCCTGGAGACCGCCGCCCGGGAACTGGCACCCCACTCGCCCGCGACGGCGGCGGCACACCTGCGCCGCGCGGTGGAGCTGAGCGAGGACACCCCGCCCCGGCGGATGCGGCTGGCGGCGCGGCTGGTTCCGCTGCTGTGGGAGACCGGTGACGCCGCGGAGGCCCGCGCCCTGGCCCGTGAGGTGGTCCGGATGCCGCCGGACGCGGCCACCCACGCGCGGGTGTGCCTGGAACTGACCCGGATGGGCGGCCCGTTCCCGGTGCCCCAGGCCGAGGCACATCTGCGCCGGGCCCTGGCCCACCGCGGCGTGCCGCGGCCGGTGAAGGACCAGTTGCTGTCGACGACGCTGCTGAACCGTCTGCTGGCGGGCGAGGCCGAGGAGGCCGGCGAAGCCCTCACCGGGTCCCCGGCACGCGCCCGGGGCACACACCCGCTCGACGACCTGACGCAGCGCACCCTCCGCTCGATGAGCGCCGGCCACCGGCAGCGGTGGGCCGAGGCGCTCGCACACAGCGAGTCGGTGCCGGCGAGGGCCGCCGAGCTGGACCCGGCGTACGGGCCCGCCCTCCCCGAAGTGGTCCTGTCGACGGTCTGGCGGGCCGCGCTGCTGGGCCTGGCCGGCGACGGCACGGCCGCCGCCGACCTGGTGGAAGGAGGGCTGGCGGACGCGGAGCAGCGGGGCCGGCGGGCGTACCTGCCGCTGTGGCGCACCGCACGGGCCCGGCTGCTGCTGGACGCCGGCCGGCTGCCGGAGGCGGCACGCGAACTGGCGGCGGCCGGGGCCGGACCGCACGGTCCGGGGACGTCCGCGGCGAGCGAGGCCGCCGTGGTGTGCGCCCGCGCCCGGATCGCCTTCCACACCGGGGACGACGCCGCGCTGGAGGCGTGCGCGGCCCTGGCGGAGACCTACCTGGCGGGTGGGGACCGGCAGTCGCGCAGGGCCGGCGCGTGGATCGCGGTCCTGACCGCCCTGTACCGGGACGAGGCCCTGACCCGTGACCGGTTGTGCGCGGCCGCCGCCCATCTGCGCCGCGGCTTCCTCCACGCGACCTGCGTCGACGCCGGGGACGTGGTGCTGCTGGCGGC
This sequence comes from Streptomyces sp. NPDC046870, assembly GCF_040704595.1. Lineage (NCBI taxonomy): Bacteria > Bacillati > Actinomycetota > Actinomycetes > Kitasatosporales > Streptomycetaceae > Streptomyces > Streptomyces sp. NPDC046870. Next base: position 30,139 of record NZ_JBEYXM010000029.1, on the reverse strand, counting down.
GGCCGCGCTGGCCTCCGGGCAGCGTGACGTGGCCGCCGCGGCGGTGGGGTTCGCCGAGGACCGGGCCCGGCTCAACCCCGGCCTGCCGCTGTTCGCGGGCGCCGCCGCGCACGCCCGGGGCCTGTTCGCCCGGGACGCGGACCTGCTCGCCGAGGCGGCGGAACTCCATGGGACCGCGCGCCCCTTGCTGCGGGCCCGCGCCCTCGAGGACGCCGGGGAGTGCGCCGCCTCGGCCGACGCCGGCACGGCCCGGTCGCGCTTGGAGGAGGCGTTCGCGCTCTACACCGGGTGCGGGGCGGGGCGCGACGCGCGGCGGGTGCACGGCAGGCTCCGCCGGCTCGGCATCCGGCCCGTCGGCGTGACGGGCGCCGCCGTCCCGGCCGCCCCGCACCCGGAATGGCGGGGCTTGACCCGGTCGGAGCTCGGCGTGGTGCGGCTGATCGCCCACGGTGCCACCAACCGCGAGGCGGCGGAACGGCTGTTCCTGTCCCCGCACACCGTGAACACACACCTGCGGCACGCCTTCGAGAAGCTCGGCGTCCGCTCCCGCGTCCAGCTGGCCCGCCTGTACGCGCGCGAGGTCGACTCCGCCCCGGTCTCCGCGTGAGCGGCCGGCGCCGGTGAGGTCCCTCGTCAACTGGACACGGCACACCGCAGGCTAGGATTCCGCCATGAGCCAACCACTGCGGGCGGTGCTGGGAGAAGACCAGCCGATCGTACGCGAGGGCATCGCGACCATCCTGCGGCACGCGGGCATCGACGTCGTCGCGTCCGTCGACAACGCGGTGGACCTCGTCCGCGTCGCCGAGGAGCACCGGCCCGACGTGGTGATCACCGACATCCGGATGCCGCCGGCCCTGGAGGCCGACGGCCTGGACGCCGTACGGAAGATCCGCGCGGCGCGGCCGGAGACCGCCGTGATCGTCCTCTCGCAGTTCCTCGACGCCTCCTACGCGCTCGACCTGGTCGGGGACGATCCGAGCGGGGTGGGCTACCTGCTGAAGGAGAAGGTGGCCAGTCCCCAGATCCTCATAGACGCCGTCGAGCGGGTCGTGGCCCGCGACTCGGCCCTCGACCCGGACGTGATCTCGGCCCTGCTGGGGCGCAAGCGCCCGGAGGACCCGCTGGCGGCACTGACGCCGAAGGAGCGGGAGGTCCTCTCGCTCATGGCGGAGGGCCATTCCAACACCGGTATCTCCGAGAAGCTCTTCGTGAGCGTCGCCGCCGTGGAGCGGCACGTGACCGGCATCTTCATGAAACTGGGGCTCAGCCAGTCGGCTTCCGGGCAGCACCGGCGCGTGCTGGCGGTGCTGCGCTACCTCGGACAGTAAGCGGGACGCCGGGGGCTCATGGCGCCGAGGGGGCGAACATGCCCCGCAGGTCGGCGTCGAACAGCTTGTCCTTGGCGACGAAGGACTCGATCCCCGCTCTCCGCAGTTCCTCCTGCGACCAGAACGACTTGTCCGTGGAGGTCAGCACGATCCGCGGCGGATCGTCCTCCTCGGTCAGCCGACGGGCCACGCTCAGTCCGTCCAGGTCGGGCAGGTGCAGGTCGAGCAGGAGTCCGTCGGGGCGGTGTGCCCGCACGGCGGCCAGGGCCGATGCGCCGTCCCCGGACTCCGCCACGACGCGCAGGCCCCGTGCCGTCAGCAGCGTCGTGGCGATGCGGCGGAATCCGGGGTCGTCGTCGACGACGACGATGTTGATGCACATGGCCTCAGCATGCCCAACGGTCGGACGGCGGGGCCATAGGGGGAGCCCTACGGTTTGTGTACCACTCATGCATGGGGAACTCCGCGCGCGCCCGGGGGCCTCCCGCAGCCGACGGCGGCGTCGGGCGGGTCGCGCCCCGGCCGCCCGAACGGGAGCGGCCTCCCCCGGCACACCTGTGGGGAGTGCCCTGCACACGCCGTCACGCAAACCCGGGGTGCGCCCCATCGGCCGCCCGGAGCGAGAAACGTATGCCCTGCTCCTCCCGGCGACGCCGTTTCAGTCGGTGGCCGCGCCCCGCGTGTCCTGGCCGGTGCACACCCCGTTCTCCCAGGCCCAGGCGGCGATCTCCACCCGGTTGCGGGCGGCGAGCTTGCGCTGGACACTGCCGAGGTGCGTCTTGACGGTGGACAGGGAGACGTGCAGCTCGGCCGCCAGTTCCTCGTTGGTACGGCCGCGCGCGACGAGTCGTACGACGTCCAGCTCGCGGGCGGTGAGCGGGAGTCCGAGCGCTGCCGGGCGGGTCCGTGACGAGCCGCGCCGCCGGTCCGCCGGCTTTCCGGACCCTGCCGCGGACGCGGCGTCGGTCATGTGCCGGAGCAGCCGGACCGTCACCGCCGGGGAGATCAGGGCGTTGTCGGCGGCCACCGCGCGCACCGCCTCGACGAGCAGCGCGGGGGACCCGTCCTTGAGGAGGAACCCGTGGGCGCCGTTGCGCAGCGCCCGGTACACGTACTCGTCGAGGTCGAAGGTGGTGGCGATGAGCACCTTCAGCGGGTCGGGCGCCTCCGGGCCCGCCAGCAGCCGGGTCGCCTCCAGGCCGTCGGTGCCCGGCATCCTGATGTCCAGCAGGCACACGTCCGGACGCAGCCGGCGGGCCTCCCGCACCGCGGTGCTGCCGTCGGCCACCGAGGCGACGATCTCCATGTCGGGCTGGGCGCCGAGGATCATGCCGTAGGCCGAGCGGATCATCTGCTGGTCGTCGGCGATGAGGATGCTGATCGTCATGGCTCCAGGGTGGCAGTCGTACGGTCGTCACCGTCACGCCGGTCGTCGCCGGGGACGGGCAGGGGGCCGGGCAGCGGGACGCGGGCCTCGACGAGCCAGCCGACACCCGGCCGCGGCCCCGCGGTCAAGGTGCCGCCCATCATGGCCGCGCGTTCGGCCAGCCCGACCAGTCCGTACCCGGTGCGGGCGGGCCCGACGCCCGCGTCGACGGGCGCCCCGCCGCTGCCGGCCGCGTCCGGTCCGTCGTCGGTCACCGAGACGAGCACGAACGGGCGGGCGGTGTCGCCGGCCAGCCGTACGTCGACGGTGACCGCCCCCGCCCCGCGCGCGTGCTTGCGCACATTGGTCAGCGACTCGCGTACGACCTGGTGCACGGTGGCGGCCACACCCGGCGGCAGCGCGCCGGCGGTGAGACGGGGGTCGAGGGTGAGCGCGGTGGCCGGGCCGGTCGCGGAGAAGCGTTCGGTCAGGGCGCGCAGGTCGGCGAGTTCCGCGCCCGGACCCGCCGTGGCCGCCGGGCCGGCGGGGTCGCGCAGGACCGCCACCATGGCGCGCATCGACTGCATGGCCTGCGACCCGGCCTCCTCCACGGCCGCCAGCATGCCGTCCAGTTCCTCCGGCGACGGGGGACGGCCGGCCGCCGTCGCGTACCTCACGGCCTTGGTCTGGGCGATGATCGCCGTCACGTGGTGGCCGACGAAGTCGTGCAGTTCCCGCGCGTACTCAAGGCGCTGCGCCTGCAGCCCGGCCTGGTGCTCCTGCGCCCGGTAGCGGTCGAGCAGCCGGAGGTACAGGCCCAGTGCCGTCGCCAGGGCGGCGGCGAACCAGAGCGCCGGGACCACGAACGGCACCAGCGGTTCGTACTCCGACGGCGGCAGCCGCAGGAGGATCACGGTCAGTGCGACCAGCGCCCCGCCGGCCAGGGCCGCGGCGCGCAGCGGCGGACGCAGGCGCGCCGCCCGGACGACGACCAGCAGCAGGGCGGAGGTCTCGACGAGCCCGAAGGTGGTGTCGGGTCGGGCGGCCACCCGGATGGTCACGAGGGTCACCAGGCACGAGGCGAGGACACCGGCGGCGGCCACCGCGTCGAAGCGGCCCCGGCGCACGGCGACGGCGGCGAGCGGCAGGCCGCCGGACACCGTCCAGGCGGCGGCCAGCGCAACGGAGCCGGTGTCCGCGCCCTCGGTGGCCACCGCTGCGGTCAGCAGGACCGCCGCGCAGGCCGCCGCGATCCGCCTGCCTCCCGCCGGGACGTCGAAGAGCTGGTTCATGCCGGGGAGGTTACGGCGCTCCCCCGCCGCCGCGCCTCGTCCGTTCGGCCGAGGAACGCCCGGTGCGCGCCCCGCACCTTCGCACCTCCGGCTGATCCGCGCGGCCCCCGGACCCGGTCAGGATCGGACCGTCCGCCGGCTCCCGGCACCGTCACTCCCGACCGCAGCGCTGGAAGGCCCCATGCTCCGTACCGTCATGCGTTCCGTGCTCCGCGACCGGCACCGCTTCGCCCTGCCCGCCCTGGCCGTGCTGATCGGCGTGGCCTGCGTCAGCGGCTCCCTGCTGTACACCGAGTCCCTGGCCCGGGGTGCCGAGCGGCTCCAGCGGGCCTCGCGGCCGGACGTGTCCGTGGAGGTGCGTCCCATCGGCGGCGGCGCGGCACCCGGCGAGGCGCTGCGGCGCGGGCTCGCCGCGCTGCCCGGGGCGGCGGCGGCCCGGGGCACCCTGCGCGGCCCGGCCTTCCTGGTGGCGCGCGACGGCACCCTGGTGGGGCCGCCGTCCGCCGACGTCGGGGTGAACCTCGTGCCGGACGCACACGGCGCCGATCCCCGTTACCCGATGACGCGGGGGCGCGGCCCGCAGGGTCCCGGGGAGGTCGCCGTGGACCGGTGGTCGGCCGAGCGGGCCGGGTACCGGGTCGGTGACCGGGTCCGGGTCGTCGTCGCCGGCGAGGTCCGCACGGTTCGGCTCACCGGTGTCTTCACCGTGTACGACCCCGCCACCGCCGCCGGCGGCACGGTCACCGCGTTCGACGGTGCCACCGCGCGGGCCCTGTTCGCGCCGGCGCCCGGCCGGTACGCGTCGGTGACCCTCACGGCCGCCCCCGGCACCCCGGCGCGGGCCCTCGCGCAGCGGGCGTCACGCATCCTGCCGCGGGGCCTCGACGCGGTGACCCGCGCGGAGCTGGACAGGGAGGCCGCGGCGGCACCCGACCGGAAGAAGCTCGGCACGCTGCTGCTGCTCTTCGCCGGCATCGCCCTGTTCGTCTCCGCCTTCCTGGTGAGCAACACCTTCACCATGCTCAGCGCGGTGCGGGCACGTGAGCACGCCCTGCTGCGCGCGGTGGGCGCGAGCCGCCGCCGGGTGCTGGGCATGGTGCTCGCCGAGGCGGCCGTCGTCGGAGCCGTGGCGGCCGTCGCCGGGTACGCGCTCGGGGTGGGCGCGGCCTCGCTGCTCACCGGCCTGTTCGGACCGGCCGCCGGACCCGCCGGCACCGCTGCGCCGGCCCTGCTGTCCCCCGTTCCGCTGCTGACGGCCCTGTGCGTCGGCGTGGGTTTCACGGCCGCCGCCGCGTACGTCCCCGCCCTGCGGGCCTCCGCCGTCGCCCCCGTGGCGGCCCTGCGCACGCACCTGCCGGCCCCGCCCGCCGCGCTGCGGCGCCGCGCCCTGGCCGGCCTCGCGGCCACCGCCGCCGGTGCGCTGCTGATGGCGGCGGGCGAGGGCGACCTCGGGGTGCTGTCGCTCGCCACTCCGGTGCTGCTGGCCGGGCTGATCCTGCTCACGCCGCGGCTGGCGGACGCCGTCACCCGGGCGCTGCGCGCGCCGGTGCGGCTGCTGACCGGAGTGCGCGGCACCCTGGCGCTGGCCAACGCGCGCCGCGATCCACGGCGTACGGCGGCGACGGCCGGGGCGCTCACCGTGTGCGTGGCGCTCGTCAGCGCGGTCACCGTGGCGCTGTCCTCGCTGAGCGCCACGGCGGGGCGGGAGGCGGAGGCCGCCATGCCGACGGACCTGCGGATCACCGCGGTCGACTACGCGCGGATCGGCGCGCACACGGCGGCCCGGGTGGCGCGGCTGCCGCACGTGGCGGCGGTCAGCGCGGTCCGCGAGGCCGGCTTCCGCCTCCGCGACGGTTCCGAACTGTGGACCGCGGTGGTGGATCCGCGGGCCGTGGGCCGGGGCCGGCTCGCCGATCTCACGGTGCGCGCGGGCGACCTGGACGAGCTGGCCGGCCGGGCCGGCGGCATCGCGGTGACGCGGGACCTGGCCGAGGAGCACGGGTGGCGCCTGGGCGACCGGATCACCGGCAGGCGTCTGTCGGCCGAGGGCACGGCGCACGGCCCGGCGCTGGACCGCCGGATCGTCGCGGTCTACGACGGCCCGGACGCCCTCGGTCCGGCCCTGCTGCCGGAGAGCGCGGTGGCCGGGAGCGGTACGCCGGACGGTGCGGTGCTCTCGGTGCTGGTGCGTGCCGAGCCCGGCCGCACGGTCGCGCTGAAGGAGGAGATCCGCCGTGCCCTGCACAATCCGGTGCTGCTCGTCCAGGACCGGGCGGACGCGGCACGCGAGGCGGAGCGCGGCTTCGGCCCGCTGTTGTCGGTGCTGTACGCGATGCTCAGTGTCACGGTCGCCGTGGCCGCGCTGGGCGTGGCGAACACCATGGGCATGGCGGTCTTCGAGCGGGCCCGGGAGATCGGCCTGCTGCGCGCCGTCGGTCTCGACCGCGCGGGTGTGCGGTCCATGCTGCGGGTGGAGGCGGTGGTGGTGTCGGCGCTGGGCGCCGGGCTGGGCATCCTCGCGGGCGGCGCGGCGGGGGTGGCGGCGGTGGCCGGACAGCACGGCGCCGTGATCTCGGTGCCCTGGGCGGCCCTGTCGGCACTGTTCGCGGGCGCCGCCGCCGTCGGCGTGCTCGCCGCGCTCGGACCGGGCGTACGGGCGGCGGCGGTACCGGTGACACGGGCGGTGGGCGGCGAGGTCGGCTGAGCGGGTGCCGGGCGTAAGCCGCTCGCGGACATATGGGGCGCCTCCGCTTCCCGGTGCCGCCGAGTCGTCGCGGCGAGTGCCGGCCCGCCGGTGACCGGCCGCCCCAGCCGGTCGGTGTGCGCGCAGATACGTGTCCGACGTCGTCCCTCTTGTCGCGTGCGGCGACCTGACATGCCGTCAGGGGACCCGAGCGAAGCTGCCGTCCGCGTCCAGCCCCTCGGGCACGTGCGGGCGCCGGTGCCGTGGGGGCGGTGGCCCCGCTGTGCACGGGGACGCCGGTACGGCGGCACCGTACCGGTCAGCCGGCCGGTGCCGTCAGCAGGACGTCGTGGACGACCGGTTCGTCGTCGACGACGATCGTGGACTGCTGCGGCGGGTAGCCGTCGGCGGAGGTGACCAGCACGTACCGCCCGGAGCCGGGGGCGTCCAGCCTGAAGGAGCCGTCGGCCCGTACCTCCGCCCGGGCCAGCTGCCGGCCCTGTGGCGAGGTCAGCGTGACCACGGCCCGCGGGACGGGCTCACTCCCCTCGGCCCTGACCCGGCCGCGGACCGGGACACCCCCGGGCGCGGGGGCCCGCGCGCCCGTGTCGGCGGCCTCCGCCGGTACGGGCATCCCGGCGACGGCCTCGGCGGTCTCCGCCGCCTGGGCCGCCCGCGCCGCCTGGACGAGGCCGCTGGAGGCGCGCAGCGGGACCTCCTTGATGAACAGCGTCACCAGGAAGGCGATCAGCGCGACCGGGGCGACGTACATGAAGATGTCGCCGATCGCGTGCCCGTAGGCGCCTTCCAGCCAGGCGCGGACCGGGCCGGGCAGCAGGGCGAGGTCGGGCAGCCGGCCGTCGCCGGAGGTCTTGGCGGCCACGGCCCGGTCCGGCGGGCTGAGCCGGGTGATGGTCTCACGCGCGTAGTGCCCGATCCGGGTGGTGAGGACCGAGCCGAGCACGGAGACGCCCACCGCGCCGCCGAGCGAGCGGAAGAAGGTCACCGTGGAGGACGCGGCACCGAGGTCGGTCGGGGCGACCTGGTTCTGGGTGCACAGCACGAGGTTCTGGAGGGTCATGCCGACGCCGAGACCCATCAGCGCCATGCACAGCGCGATGAACAGGTACGGGGTGTCGTAGCGGAGCATGCCCAGCAGGGCCAGGCCCGCCGTCAGCAGCACACCGCCGGTCAGCAGCCAGCCCTTCCACTTGCCGGTGCGGGTGATGACCCGGCCGGAGACCGTGGAGGAGACGAACAGACCCGCGATGAACGGGATCGTCATGACGCCCGACCTGGTCGGGGAGTCGCCGCGCGCCAGCTGGAAGTACTGACTGAAGAAGACCGTGCCCGCGAACAGCGCGATGCCGACGAAGAGGGAGGCGGCGGAGGCGAGGGCGATGGTGGGGTTGCGGAACAGCCGCAGCGGGATGATCGGTTCCGCGGCCTTCGTCTCGACGAACAGGAAGGTCAGCGCGAGCACGATCGACGCGCCCACCAGGGTGTACGTCTGCCAGGACAGCCAGGCGTACTTGTCGTCGGCGAAGGTGACCCAGATCAGCAGGGTGCAGACGGCGGCGGTGACGAAGAAGGCGCCGGCCCAGTCCACCTTGACGTCACGCCTGGCCACGGGCAGGTTCAGCGTCCGCTGGAGGACCACCAGCGCGACGAGCGCGAAGGGGATGCCGACGAACAGGCACCAGCGCCAGCCGAGCCAGCTGGTGTCGGTGATGACGCCGCCGAGCAGCGGCCCGCCGACCGTGGCGACGGCGAAGGTCGCGCCCAGGTAGCCGGAGTACCGGCCGCGCTCGCGCGGAGAGATCATCGCGGCCAGGACGACCTGGGCCAGCGCGGACAGACCGCCGCCGCCCAGGCCCTGGATGACACGGGCGGTGATCAGCGTCGCGGGGTCGGGCGCGAGACCGGCCACCAGGGAGCCGACGGAGTAGACGATCAGCGCCGACTGGACCAGGACCTTCTTGCTGAACTGGTCCGCGAGCTTGCCCCACAGCGGGGTCGACGCGGTCACCGCCAGCAGGGAGGCGGTGACGACCCAGGTGTAGGCGCTCTGGCCGCCGCCGAGGTCACCGATGATCCTCGGCAGCGCGTTGGTGACCACGGTGGAGGACAGGATGGCGGCGAACAGGCCGAGCAGCAGCCCGGACAGGGCGCGCATGATCTGCGCGTGGGTCATCGGCGCGTCGGGCGGACCTCCTCCTGGACGGGCGTGGGCCCGCACACCTGCTTCGGGGGTGGTTGTCATGGGGTTTCCCGTCCTTACGTGGTGACAGCGGGTGTACGGGGTGGACGTTCGTCGCCGGCGGTCCGGCGCCGGGGTCCTGTGCGGTCCCGGAGGGCCGTTCCGCCCAGGGGTCGCGTCCGGTCCAGGGGTCCTCGAAGCTGGCCCGGAGCCGGGCCATGAGGCACGTCAGCCGGCGGACGTCCTCGTCGCTCCGACCGCTGAGCCGCCGGGCGAGCATCCGCGCGGTGTGCTCGGACGGTTCGGTGAGCACGGCCCGGCCCTCGGGGGTCAGGCGCAGGATGCGCGAGCGCCGGTCGGCGGGATCGGGGCTGCGGTCGATCCAGCCCCGGGCGGCCAGGTGGGCGACAGGGCGGCTGGTGTTCCGGGCGGCTGCTCCGGCGTCGCCGCCACGGTGCCGGCCCTGCTCGGCCGCGACGGCGACATGCGCATCGGCAGGCTCGCGGAACTGCTCGCCGTCGACATGCCGGTCGGGCGACATTGGTGGTGACCAGGTCGAGGAGTTCCTCGCCCCGGCCGGACAGGATGGTGCGGATCGCGTAGAGCGTGAAACCCTTGGCCTGCTCCACCGTGACCGCCGGCGGCACGGACAGCTCCTGGCGGGCCGTCATGACCTCGACCAGGGCGGGTCCGTCGTGCGCGAAGGCGCCCTTGAGCGCGTCCTCCAGGTCCCCCGGCCGCTCCACCCTGCGGGCCCACAGCCCGACGGCGGCGGCGACCTCGGCGAGCTGCGGATTGTCCAGCTCGGTCGCGTAGTTGACGATGCCGGCCGCCTTCATCTCCAGCTCGACGAAGTTCAGCGAGCCGTTGTTGAAGACGACGATCTTGGCCGGCAGGCGGTTCTGCCGCAGGGTGAACAGCTCCCCGAGGAGCATGGTGAGTCCGCCGTCGCCCGACAGCGAGACCACCTGACGGCCCGGGTACGCCGCCTGCGCGCCCACGGCGTGCGGCAGGGCGCAGGCCATCGTCCCGTGGTTGAAGGACCCCAGCAGGCGCCGGTGTCCGTTGAAGGTCAGGTAGCGGGCCGCCCACACCACCGGGGAGCCGACGTCGACGGTGAAGACCGCGTCCCGGTCCGCGAGGCGGTCCAGGGTGCGGGCCACGAACTGGGGGTGGATCGGGGTGCGTTCACGGTCGTTGACGGCGAGCGCGTCCAGCGACCTGCGCGTGCGGGCGTAGTGGGCGAGGGCGTCGTCGAGATGCCCCCGCCCGCTCTTGACCGTCAGCAGCGGCAGCAGCGCGGGCAGGGTGTCGCGCACGCTGCCGACCAGAGGCAGGTCCACATGGGTGCGCCGGCCGATCTGCTCGCCGCGGATGTCGAGCTGGATGACCTTGGCGCCCCGCGGATAGAACTGCCGGTAGGGGAAGTCGGTGCCCAGCATCAGCAGGGTGTCGGCCTCCTCGATCGCCTTGTAACCGGAGGCGAAGCCGAGCAGGCCGGTCATCCCGACGTCGTACGGGTTGTCGTACTCGACGTACTCCTTGCCGCGCAGGGCGTGCACCACGGGTGCCTTGAGGGTCTCGGCGAGCCTGACCAGGTCGTCGTGGGCGCCGGCGGCCCCCGCGCCCGCCAGGATCGTCACCTTCCGCCCGTCGTTCAGCAGCGCGGCGGCCTCGCGCAGGGCGGCGTCGTCCGGGCGGACGACGGTCCCGGCCGGGCGCACCACCGCGGGGGCCAGGTCGCGGCCGGTCCTGCCGAGGAAGATCTCACCGGGTACGACGACGACCGCTACGCCCCTGCGCTCGACGGCCGCCCGCATCGCCATCTCCAGGACGCGCGTCGCGTGCTCGGGGCTGGTGACGGCCTCCGCGTAGACGCTGCAGTCGGCGAACAGTTCCTGCGGGCGCGTCTCCTGGAAGTAGCCGGAGCCGATCTCACCGCCCGGGATCTGGGCGGCGATGGCGAGGACCGGCACACGGCTGCGCTGGGCGTCGAAGAGGCCGTTGACCAGGTGCAGGTTGCCCGGACCGCAGCTGCCGACACAGACGGTCAGCTCACCGGTGAGCCCGGCCTCGGCCGCCGCCGCGAAGGCGGCGCTCTCCTCGTGCCGCACGTGCACCCACTCGACGTCGCCGTCCCGGCGTATGGCGTCGGTCAGGCCGTTGAGGGAGTCGCCGGGCAGGCCGTACAGGCGCCGCACGCCGGAGGCCTTCAGGGAGGCGATGACGTGGTCAGCGAAGGTGGGCATACGGGTCGCCTTTCGTCGGTCGTGAGCGCGTCCGGGGCGGCGGGGAAACCGCGCGGGCCGGTGCCCGCCTGCTCGCGGGTCGGCGCGTGCGAGCAGCACCTGATCAGTGTCGGGGAACCGACATTGCGCACACATCCGTCGAATGACTGCGTCACCGGTGCGACGGCGTCTTCGGACTCTGCGTCGGACGACTGTCCCGTTTCGCACGGCCACGGCCGCCCGGGCGGCGGCGGTCAGCGTTCGGTGGCGGGCCCTGTCGTGGCGGGCCCGGCGGCCGGGGTGCGGGCGTCCTGCGCAGCGGCGGAGGCGGTGGACCCCTCGACGGCGTCGTCCTCCCGCATCGCCCGGGCCTCGCTCTTGAGGATGCGCATCGAGCGGCCCAGACCGCGGGCCGCGTCGGGGAGCTTCTTCGACCCGAACAGCGCGATGAGCACGACCGCGACGATGAGCAGGTGCCAGGGTTCCAGTCCGTTGCGAAGCATGGGGTGTTCTCCTCGAGTCGGTTCTGGTGTGAGTTGTCAGTTGTCAGGTGTCAGGTGTCAGTACACAGAGCGGAACACATATGCGCCTTTCGCGCAATACCGGCAACCTGATACGTGCCGTCAGACCCACGTGTCGAGCCACATCCTGCTGTGCCAGTCGGCGTACGGGATCGTCTGCCCGGTGTAGAGCGGGAAGAAGTGGACGAAGTTCCAGGCGATGAGCAGGACGAGCACACCCGCGGCCACCGCGCCCACCGTGCGGCGTCCGCGGTCGGCGCCCGGCGGTCCGGCCATGGCTCCCAGCAGCATCGTGACGGCCAGGCACAGGTAGGGCACGAGGATCACCGCGTAGAAGGAGAAGATCGTGCGGTCCTGGTAGAGGAACCAGGGCAGATAGCCGGCGCCCGTCGCGCACAGGACGGCGCCGGCCCGCCAGTCGCGGCGCAGCGCCCACCGGTAGAGCAGGTACACCAGGGCGCAGCACGCCGACCACCACAGCAGCGGTGTGCCGAGGGCGAGGACCGTCTGCGAGCAGCCGGCCGCCGTGTGGCAGCCGTCCTGCCCGGCTTTCGGCCCCTCGTAGTGGAACAGCACGGGCCGGCCCAGGACCAGCCAGCTCCAGGGGTTGGACTCGTACGAGTGGGGCGAGTGCAGCCCCACGTTGAACCGGTAGACCCCGTACTCGTAGTACCACCAGCTGCGCAGCGGGGCGGGAACCCATGACCAGGTGCCGCCGCGGCCGTCGGCCCAGTGGCGTCCGTATCCCTCGCCGGACAGGAACCAGCCGGTCCAGGTCGCCAGGTACGTGGCCGCGGCGACCGGGACCAACGACAGGAACGACCAGCCGAGGTCCTTGCGCAGCACCGCCCGGTACGGGCGGCGGGCCCCGGCGACGCGGCGGGCACCGACGTCCCACAGCACGGTCAGGACCACGAAGAACGCGAGGACGTAGAGCCCGTTCCATTTGGTGGAGGCCGCCAGTCCCAGGAAGAGGCCGGCGGCGAGCCGCCAGGGGCGGACCCCGGTCCCGGCACGGTCCCCGGTGCGCGCGTCCGGGCGCGCCCGGCCGTCCGCGCCGACGGGCAGGGCCGCCGCGAGCCGGGCCCGTGCGTGGTCCCGGTCGATCAGCAGGCAGCCGAACGCCGCCAGGACGAAGAACATCACCACGAGGTCCAGCAGCGCGGTACGGCTCATCACGAGGTGCAGACCGTCCAGCGCCATCAGCGCGCCGGCCAGGCAGCCCAGCAGCGTCGAACGGAACAGGCGGCGGCCTGTGCGGCACAGCATGAGCACCGACAGGGTGCCGAGGGCCGCGGTCATGAACCGCCAGCCGAACGGGTTCAGGCCGAACATCCACTCGCCGAGGGCGATCACCCACTTGCCCGTCGGCGGGTGCGCGACGAAGGCCCCGGTGTCGGAGAGCGGGACCACCCGGGGGTGCGCGAGGGTCTGCGGGTCGGTGATCCTGCGGTCCGGCCAGCTGCCCTCGTAGCCGAGCCGCAGCAGGGACCAGGCGTCCTTGGCGTAGTAGGTCTCGTCGAAGACGAGGCCGCGCGGCCGGCCGAGGTGCCGGAAACGGACCGCTCCGGCCAGGACGGCGACGAGCAGCGGCCCCAGCCAGTCCATCGCCTTCGCGACGCGCTGCGCACGCGCCGGATCGAGACCTGTGCGCTCCCACAGACGGACCGCCGGCTTCGGGAAGGGCGGAACAAGACGCCGGCGGGTATCGGTTCCCGGGCCTGCCATGCGTCCGGGGGCACGCGTCGCGCTGTGTGGGTGCACTGCTGTCGCCTTGTTCCTTCGCCTGTCGCCTGCCACTGAGGATGCCGCTCGGGTCGTGCGGGTTCCAGGGTCACCACGGGAGTATGGAAGTCTACGGCTGTATACTTAGTTCCTGTGACACACGTTTCCTGCCGTCACGGCATGGAATCCCAGGAGAGAGAGCAGGAATGAACCTCAATCTGACCGGCAAGCGCGCACTCGTCACCGGTTCGAGCAGCGGGCTCGGTGAGGCCACCGCGAAGCTGCTGGCGGCGGAAGGCGCGGCGGTCGTGGTGCACGGCCGGGGCAAGGAACGCACGGAGAAGGTCGCGCGGGAGATCCGCGAGGCCGGCGGGACCGCCATCGCGGTCCTCGGCGACCTGTCCGACGACGAGGCCGCCGCCGGGGTCGCCCGTGCGGCCACCGCCGACGGTCCCGTCGACATCCTCGTCAACAACGCCGGCTTCTACCGGCACCTGTCGTGGGCGCAGGCGAGCCCCGACGAGTGGCGGGACACCTACAACGTCAACGTCGTCTCGGGTGTCCGGATGATCCAGCACCTGGTCCCGGCGATGCGGGAGCGTGGCTGGGGACGGGTCGTGACGATCGGCGGCGGGCTCGCCTCCCAGCCGATGAACACCCACCCGCAGTACAACGCCACCCTGGCGGCCCGGCACAACCTGGCCGTGTCCCTGGCCCGTGAGCTGAAGGGCACCGGCGTCACCTCCAACGTGGTGTCACCCGGCGCGATCCTGGTGGAGGCCACCAGGGAACTCGTCACCGGGATCGGGCCCGCCCGCGGCTGGGGCCACACCTGGGAGGAGATCCAGCCCAACGCCGTCGAGGCACTCATCCCCAACGACCAGGAGCGGTTCGGCGAGCCGGACGAGATCGCGGCGGCGGTGGCGTACCTGTGCAGCGGCTACGCCCAGTACGTCAGCGGAGCGACGATCCGCGTGGACGGCGGGCTCATCCGGTCCGCGTTCTGAGCGCGAGTGGGCGGCACGCCCGCCGACGCACTCCGGGCGGGACGCGGACGGGACGGCGTCGGCGTCGGACCGTACGACGTGACCTCCTGACGCCGGTGCGCTACCCCTGCGTGCCGTCCGGGCCGGCGTCGGGCGTGGGCCCGGGTGGGGCGTCGGTCTCGCCGGTGACCGGGCGGAGCATGTCGGCGAGGATCTCCGCGAGGCGTTCGTTGTCGGCCGCCGCGAGCGCGGTGATGCCGACGACGCTGCGCAGCAACCACGTACCGGCGACCAGCGCGAGTCCCAGCTGAGCGCGGACGTCCGCGTCGGACCCGCCGAGCAGCCCGGCGAGCCGGGCACCCACGTGGGTCTCGACGCCGCGCCGGACGATGCCCGCCGCCTCCGGGTCCGATGCCGAGCGCAGCAACAGCAGGAACGGGTCGAGCCGCTCGGCGCCGGGTGTCGTCCGCTCGGCGAGCGTGCGGGCGATGGAGTCCGCCAGACCGGGGAGTTCGTCGCCGACGATGGTCGGTGGGCCGAAGGCGCGGTCGACGGCCTGGGCGAACAGGCCCTCCTTGGAGCCGAAGTAGCGGTTGATCATCATCGCCGTGACACCCGCCCGCTCGGCGATCTGCCGCACCCCGGCCCGGGCGTAGCCGTGCTCGGTGAATTCGACGACCGCGGCAGCGAGGATAGCCTCGCGCGTCGCGGCGCCGTCGCGTTTACGGGCGGGATGTGCGGCGCTCATGGGGAGGAGCATACGTGGGGCCCCTCGACCCCCGGCGTGTGCCTGCACCCCAGGACAGCGCGGCGGCGACCCGGCGCACCGGCAGCACCGTCGCGATCACCGGTGAGGCTCCCGCCCCGAGGCGGCGTGAAGCGGCCTTCGCGCGGTTCACCGAGAACGGCCACACCTGTGTCGTACGGCAGGACGCCTCGGGCGCGCTGACACGGGGCGAGGCGGTCCGCGCCCTCACACGCGGAGCGCCCCCGTAAGGGTTCACCGGACGCGGACCACCTCCAGGCGGCTCGGTCCTGCGTCCCCGCCGCGCAGGGTGATGTCGAACAACAGCCGTCCCGCACCGGGGCGCAGCGTCGTCTCGTCTCCCGGCCCCACCACCTGCCGCGGGCCTTCCTCGCGCACGCCCGGCCGCCGGCCCGCCAGGTACGACACGTACACCGTGGCGCGCCCCGGGTTGCGGACCGTCACCTGCGACGTCCGCCGGCACCGCGCACCGTCGTGGCGCCGGTCGGCGCAGACGTACCGCAGGTCGCCGAAGCCGTACGTCCCACAGGACAGCTCCATGCCGCGCGGGAGCGCCGACCGGCACACCCGGCCCGCGGTCACACGGTCGGCGGCCACGTCACCGGCGTGGTCCGGGGGCTCGCCGGTCCGGCCGGCGAACCAGCACCCGGCCACGGCCAGCCCCAGCATGACGGCCCACGCACCCGTCGCGGGCCACCGGGCGTTCTCCCGGCGTGCGGACTTCATCGGACGGTACCCTCCCCGTGTCACACCGGCCCGGTGGCACGCGAAGGACCGGCACGGTGTGCCGCCTTCCCGCCCCGAGACATCTGTCTCAGTCTAGGCACACGCACGGGTTACCTCGGTGTGAAGAAGTGGTGGCGAGGCACGGAAGCAGTGCGGATGCCGGGGGGCGACGGAGTAGCGTGCGCGCCGGTCCACTTCACACGTATCCCGATCGAACCCTGGAATCCATGAACCACTCCTCAGCGGAATCACCAGCGGAGACACCGACCGATTCCTTCGTGCCGGGCGGCCGGCGCCGGCACCGCAGGACGAGGCGGGGCGGCGCGGGTCTGCGGCGCACCGTCGTGCTGGCGTTGGCGGTGCCCGTCGCCTCGGCCGCGCTGGCCGGTCCCTCGGCCTTCGCCGCCGGCGACGGCACCACGGCCACGGGCGGCGGCACGTCCGGGCACGCGGACCTGGCCGGCCCCGGCGACCGGCAGATGGCCGCCAACCTGGACTCCCGCGTGCTCGACCAGCGGCTGGGCTCCGACGTGAGCGGCGTGGTCCTGGACGCGGACTCCGACGAAACCCTGTGGGACCACAACGGCGCCACCGCGCTGATGCCGGCCTCCAACGTCAAGCTGGCCACGTCGACCGCCGCCCTGACCGTGCTGGGCCCCGAGCACCGGTTCACCACCAAGGTCGTCTACGGCCACGGCACCCTCACCCTCGTCGGCGGCGGTGACCGCACCCTCGGCAGCGCCGACCTCGCGGAACTCGCGACGACCGCGGTCGCCGGGCTGAGGAAGGCGGGCCTGACCACGGTGAAGGTCGCCGTGGACGACAGTCTGTTCCCCGCACCGACCCTCGCCGACGGCTGGAACGACGGCTACTACCCGGACTCCGTCGCCCCGGTCCGCGCCCTCGTCGTCGACGGCCGCGGCGTCCAGGACACCTCCCTCGACGCGGGGCGGACCTTCGCCGGGCTGCTCGCCCAGGCCGGCGTCACCGTCGACGGCGAGGTCACGCGCGGCACGGCGCACCGCGGCGACGTACCGGTCGCGCGCCACCGGTCGGCCCCGCTGGCGGACATCGTCAAGAAGATGCTCAAGACCAGCGACAACGACATCGCCGAGACCCTGCTGCGGATGACCGCCCTGGGCGCGGGACGCCCCGCCACCTTCGAGGGCGGCACCGAGGTCGTACGCCAGGTGCTCAGCCACCGCTACGGCGTGTCCCTCGACAACTTCGTCGTCCACGACGGCAGCGGCCTGTCCCGCAGCGACCGCATCCCGGCGGCCACCCTCGCGCAGATCCTCGAATTGGTCACGGAGCCCCGCTACGCGCACATCCTGGGCTCCGTCCTGGACGGCCTGCCGGTCGCCGGTGAGGCCGGCTCCATCCTCGGCCCGGAGTGGGGCCGGTTCGACGACCCGGACTCCCGCTGCGCGGTCGGCAAGGTGCAGGCCAAGACCGGCACCCTCACCGGGGCCGTCGCCCTGAGCGGTCTGACCCGGACCGACGACGGCGAGTGGCGGGTCTTCTCCTTCGTCGAGAACGGCTCCACGGCCGCTCCGAACGACATCAAGGACGCGATGGACGGTCTGGCCGCGACCGTGAACGGCTGCTGGGCCTGAGGTTTTCGGCGAGGCGAGCGGGTGCCGGGCACCAGGCGCCGCCCGGCCGTGAGGTCGGGTGGCGTTCGTGTGTGCGCGGCGGCGTTCGTGTACGCGGTGGCGTCCGCGCCGGTTCGAGTCCCCATGCGCGGACCCGTATGAGTCGCATGTCACACCTCCCGGGCGTGAACCCCGAGCGGCGGCGGATCCGCTCCATGTGTGGCAGGGCCGGACCGCGCCGCAGACGCGTCGGGCACCCCCCGCGACACTGCCACCCACGCTCCGGCTCCGCTGGAAAGGAACCCATGCAGCCTCCACACACGCCCCGGCCGGCGGGGGATCTCCCCAGGAGAGTCCCCGGCAGCGCCAGACCCGTCGGTCCCGGCTCCGGGCCCGGCCAGGACGGCACTGCGGCCGGCGCGGCGCGGTCCGCACCGGACGGCGGTGACCGGGCGCCCGACGCGGCCGGGAGCGGCACCTCCCTGCCCCGGCTCACCCGGATCTCCTCGCTGGGATCGCGCAGGAACGCCGGCCGCGCCGGCGGGACGCCGCCCCCGGCGGCCGACGGCACGGTGGGCGGCTCCGCCGGGGACGAACCCGGCGACGCCTTCGCACGCCGCGCCGACACGGACGGCGGTCCCGCCCCGGACCCGGTGGTCTCCCTCGGACCGGCCCGGCGGGGCGCGGGCGCCAGGACCCGGCGTGAGGGGCTGCGCGGTGCCCTCGGTGTCGTGGGCGTCGTCGGGCTGCTGGCGGCGGGCGGTGTCCTGCTGACCCTGGCCCTGGTCAACGGTCACGGCGACGGCAGGCGCGGCGGGGCCTCGGTAACGGTCGACTCCCGTGGTCGCGGCGCGGACGTCATCGACGGGCTCGGCGACGTGTCGGCGCCCCCGGTGAAGGCGTCCGCGACCGGCCCCGGCGAGAAGACCGGCGCTTCCCGGGAGCCCGCGTCCGCCTCGCCCGGCAGCAGTGCGCCCGGCAAGGACCCGGCGTCCCCCGTACGGCGTCCCACCACCACGGCGAAGGCCACACACGGGACCGGGACGCCCGCTCCGGCCGCGGCGCCCGGGGTGAACGTGTTCAGCCACGCCTCGCAGCGCTGCATAGCCGTCGTGGGCGGCAAGGCCGTGCCGGGCGCGGGCCTGATGATCTGGGACTGCTCGCAATCCGCCGCGCAGCACTGGGCGTTCACGGGCGGGACCATGCGGGCGCTCGGCATGTGCGTGCGGCTCGCTAACGGCTCGACCGCCGACGGGACGGACCTAGAACTCGCCCCGTGCGACGGGAGCCCGGCGCAGCGGTTCACGCTGAACGTCCGGCACGACGTGGTCAGCACCCTCGCCGACAAGTGCACCGACGTCCGGGACAACGGCACGGACAACGGCACCCGGCTCCAGCTGTGGTCCTGCTCCGGCAGCCCCAACCAGAAGTGGTCCACGTCCTGAGCACCCCGTGCGGCCAGCCATCATGGAGAACATGAACACCTGCCCACGGCCCGTCGCGCGCACCGTGTGGTCCAGCGCGGACGTCGACACCTCCGACGCGTTCGCGTACTGGGCCGACGTCATCTGTGACACGTTCGTCGGGGTGGCGGTGCGCCCCGCGCCGGGCGCGGCCTTCGAGGGGCGGATCGAACACTCCGTCCTGGACGGGATCGGCTTCGCCGAGCTGACCGCGGGCCCCCAGCAAGTGGCCCGGACACCCCGGCTGATCGGACGCGACCACGAGGACGTCCTCCTCGCCAACATCCAGCTGCGCGGCCGGGGCAGGCTGGAGCAGAGCGGTCGGGTGGCCCTGCTCGCGCCGGGGACGATCGCCTTCGTCGACAGCACCCGTCCCTACGCGCTGGACTTCGACGACGACTTCTCCCAGCTGGTGGTCAAGGTGCCCGTATCCAGGCTGGCGCACCGCTCGCCGGCCGGGGCGGCCGGCGTCGAGCTGGGCGCCTCGGGCCCCGGCCGGGTCATCGCGGACTTCCTCGTCGGCCTCAACCGGTTGCAGGGCCGGGATGCCGGGGCGGCGGCCGCGCTGCTGCCGCACGCCGTCGACCTGCTGGACACCGGTCTGGCCTGGGCCGCGGGCAGCGCGCCGCCGGAGGCGTCCGCCGCGGCGCTGACCCGCGAACGGATCCACCGGTTCGTGCGCCGGCACGCCACCGACCCCAGCCTCGACGCCGCCGGGGTGGCCGCGGGCTGCGGAATCTCCCGGCGCACGATGTACCGCGCGCTGGCCGCGTACGGCGAATCGCTCACCGAGCTGATCCGCCGGCTCCGGGTGTCACACGCCCAGCGGCTGGTGCGGTCGCACCCCGAGCGCCCTCTCGCCGCCGTGGCCCACGCGTGCGGATTCGGCGGCGAGGCGCAACTGCACCGGGCGTTCCGGACGGTCACGGGCATGACGCCCGGCGCCTACCGTGCCGGGCGGCCGGGCGCGCGGTGACGGTCCGGTGATGCGGCGCCGAGGGGGACGCGGCGGATTCCCGGCCCCCCCGGTGCCGCGCTCAGCCGTCCTCGGGCCGGCGCGGGGGCATGAACTCCCGGACGGTCTCGACGAACCGGGGCGGGGCCGGCGGCATGGGAGCCTTGACGAGCTGCTTCAGACCGACGTCGTAGCGCTGTCCCCACTGCGGGTCGACGACGTGGTAGCCGTCCTGGCGGAGCTGGTCGACGTTGCGCTGGACGGCGGGCTTGAGCCACATCTCGCCGGTCATCACCGGGAAGAACACCACGGGGAAGTCGGCGGCGGCGATCGTCGCGGTCAGCATGTTCGGCACGGCGCCCGTGGCGGTGGCGGAGAGCATGTTGGCGGTGGCCGGCAGGACGGCCATCATGTCGTGCTCCGCCGCGAGGGTCGCCTGGTTCTCGCGGGCCCAGCCGTCCGGCGCGGCGCCCGTGACCACCCGGTCCGCGAACAGGCCGACGGTGTGCGGCGGGAGGAACGTGGCGGCGGTGTGCGTCATCAGGACGGTGACGGTCCCGGTGAACGTGGTGCGCAGCGCGTTGACGTACATCGGGAGCATGGCGATCGCGGCGGAGCCGGTGGCGCCGATGAGCAGGCGTCCACCGAAGACGGACGGGTCGTTACTGGTCATGTCCCCACGATGCTCCGCCAGACGGGACGGGTTACGACCGTATGTGCCACGACGGCTGACCATCCGTGCCGACGTCATCCGCGCGTGGCCCCGCCGCGTCGGCCAGCCGGTTCAGCCACTCGCGCAGCAGACCCAGCTCGGCGGGACTGAGCGCCACGGTGCCCTCCCGGTCGAGGGCGGCGAGCAGCATCATGGCACTGAGGGGGACGTCGTCACGGGTCATGCGCCCCACGATGCTCCGCCGCGCCGGACGAAGTGTGACCGTGTGCGCCATGACGGCTGACCGTCCGTGCCGGGCGAAGGGTGATCCTTGCCGGGCGGAGTGTGTGACCGTGTCAGCCGCCCGTCGCGTCGGCCAGCCGGTTCAGCCACTCGCGCAGCAGACTCGACTCGGCGGGACTGAGCGCCACGGTGCCCTCCCGGTCGAGGGCGGCGAGCAGCGCCATGGCATTGCCGGCCACGGTGGCCCGGGGAACTCCGTCGTCGCCGGCGCCGTGCTGCGCGGGCGGAAGCGTCAGGGTGCTGATCACCATCTCGCGTGCCGTGTCGGCGGTCCGCGGGTCGCGGGCGTCCTCGGGCAGGCTCATCAGCGTGAGGATCGTGCCCACGCCGGCGGAATGCATGACCTCGGTGGCGCGTTCGACGCTCATCCGCAGCCGCCCCGCCGCGGCCACTCGGGTGATCATGTGCCGCAGGGCGGCGGCGGCCCGCCGTCCGGCCTGCGGGATGTGGCCGGGGCGGACCTGGCCGTAGACGAGCGAGTAGTAGGCCGGGTGCTCGAGTCCGAAGCGGATGTGCAGGTCCCACGCCTCGCGCAGCGCCTGCACCGGGTCGTCGTCGGTGAGCAGTTCGGCCTTCACCTCGAGGTAGCGCCGGAAACCGTGCTCCGCGACCTCTTCGAGCAGCCCCTCCTTGTCCCCGAAGATCCGGAAGATCGACGGGGTCGGCACGCCGGCGCGGGCGGCGACGGCACGGGTCGACACCGCGTCCAGGCCGCCCTCCTCCAGGAGCCGGGCGGCGGCCAGGACGATCTTCTGCCGCAGTGTCGGTCCTGCCTGCTGCGGTGCCGTCTGCGTGGTCATGGATCGACGATATCAGCGTGGCGGATCACCGATCCCGTCACCTGTTCAGATGTGACCAAGCCTCACGTGACAGGTCGGCAGGAGCGGCCTGGACGGCGACGGCTTCAACGTCGCCAATCACTGTGGCCCGGCGTCGTACGGCCCGGCGCGTGCCGCCGGGACCCGCCGCTCCGGCAGGAGTCCGGGCCGGGCCGGCCGCTCGCGTCAGCCCAGGCTCAGCAGCCCGGCGACGGTGACGTGCAGGGTACGGCCCAGCCGCTCGGCGAAGTCCACCTTCGTACCGGCGAGTTCCGGGTCCTCCTGGGCCTCGGCGACAGCCGGTGAGGGGTGGGCGAAGGGCCAGAGCCCGGCCGTGCACACGACGGTCAGGGAGACCAGTTCGCGGGCGGCGGCCGGGGTCAGCGCGGTGATGTGCCGGCGCAGCAGATCCGCCAGCGTGCCCAGCAGCCGGACGTGGGCGAGCTTGAAGGCGCGCGCGGACTCGGCGGAGATGTTCCGTTCGAGTTCGGAACCCAGCGCGCTCAGCAGGTCGCACAGCAGGGACCGGCGGGCCAGGGACCGGGCCAGGGCACCCGTCACGGTCTCCGGCGAGCCGGCACCGGCGGTCGGCAGGTCGGCGGGCAGTTCCTCGACCCACTCGGCGAGGGACCGGTTGAGCAGTGCGAAGAACACCGCCTCCCGAGTCTCGAAGTACCGTACGACGTTGGTCTTCGACAGCCCCACCCGCCGGCTCAGCTCCCGCAGGCTGATCTCGCTGACCGGCATCTCCGTCAGCAGCTGTGTCGCGGCTTCGAGGATGGCCCGCTTGCGGACCTCACGCTGCTCGGCGCTGCGCGCGCGCTGGAAGTCCGTCGGCCGGTCGTCTGTCATCGTCGCTTCCCCAGGGAACTCCTCCACGGCCCGCACCCGGTGCCGCCCGCCGCAACCCTACGCTCCGCCGGGACGGTCCCGGAGGACGGCCCCGACGGGGGTGTGCGAACCTGCTCGCCGCACGGCGACCGTCACACGGACTCGCTCACATGGCGCCACTCGGCGTCCTGGGCGGCGAGCCGGCCGGCCATGTC
Organism: Streptomyces sp. NPDC046870; assembly: GCF_040704595.1. Lineage (NCBI taxonomy): Bacteria > Bacillati > Actinomycetota > Actinomycetes > Kitasatosporales > Streptomycetaceae > Streptomyces > Streptomyces sp. NPDC046870. Next base: position 7,483 of record NZ_JBEYXM010000029.1, on the reverse strand, counting down.
CTGCGCGACAGCCACGGCGTCCTTGCCGAGCAGCAGGCGCAGCGGCGGCTCCGCGGTCTCCGTGATGTCCAGCAGGACCCGGGCGATGCGGGCCGGGTCGCCCGGCTGCTTGCCGTCCTGCCCGCGGATGGCAGCGACGGCACCGCCGACGACGTGCTCGTAGGGTGCGCTGACGGGCGGGGTGGCCATGGAGGAGCCGGCCCAGTCGGTGCGCATGCCGCCCGGCTCGGCGACGGTCACCTTGATGCCGAGGGGGGCCACTTCCTTGGCCAGCACCTCGGAGAAGCCGCCGACCGCCCACTTGGCCGCCTGGTAGGCGCCCAGGCCCGGGACGCCCACGCGTCCGCCGACGGAGGAGATCTGGATGACGTGCCCGGAGCCCTGCTCGCGCAGGACCGGCAGGGCGGCGCGGGTGACGTTGACGACGCCGAAGAGGTTGGCGTCGATCTGCGCGCGGAAGGCCTCGTCGGTCATGTCCTCGATGGCGGCCATGTCGGCGTAGCCGGCGTTGTTCACCACCACGTCCAGACCGCCGAACGCCTCGACGGCCGCCCGCACGGCCCTCCGCGCGGCGGCGGCGTCGGTGACGTCCAGCGTGACGAGGCGGACCTTGTCGCCGTACTTCTCGGCGAGGGCGCCGAGCGCCTCGGTACGCCGGGCGGTGGCCACCACGTTGTGCCCGGCTTCCAGGACGGACTCGGCGAGGGTACGGCCCAGTCCGCGGGAGCTTCCGGTGATCAGCCAGGTCTTGCTCATGGTTGTTGCCTCGGTTTCTGTGCGGGCGGCGCCGTGCGGCCCGGTGGCAGGGGCAATTGCTGACCCGTAAGAGGCCAGTGGAACTTTACTGACCCCACGATAAAGGTCCAGTGGTCTCTTGTCGAGTCCGGCGCGGGGCGGCGAGAACCGCCACGCGCACGCCGCGCTCCCGCCGGCCGGCGAGCGTCGTCCCGGCTTCAACCAACCGTGGTGAGGGTTTCGCCGAAGAGTGCGTGGTGTTTCACTTCGGCCGACGAATGTGCCGGGGTCACCGGACACCGCACACACTCAGGAGGGGACCGCATGTGCCAGAACGGAACATGTGAGCACGGATCGAGCCCGGCCATGGAGAGCACGGCCGGCATGGGCCGCAGGGGCCTGCTCATGGCGGGCGGGGTGCTCGGCGCGGCCGGCGCGCTGACCCTCGCGCCCGTCCGCTTCGCCGAGGCCGACGAGGCCGCACCGGTGGGCGTGCCCGCCGACGGCACGGAGGTGACGCGCACCATCACCGGCCATCTCGCCACGGGCGCCGCCGACTTCGTCCACCTGCCGGTGGAAGTGCCCCGGGGCGTGAACCAGATCGCCGTGTCCTACACGTACGACAAGCCGTCCGTGCCGAGCGGCACGCCGGGCAACGCGTGCGACACCGGCCTCTTCGACGAGCGCGGCACCGCGCTCGGCGGCAAGGGCTTCCGCGGCTGGTCCGGCGGCGCCCGCACCTCCTTCGTCGTCAACAGCGAAGCGGCGACCCCGGGTTACCTGCCCGGCCCGGTCAACCCCGGCACCTGGCACGTCGTCCTCGGCCCCTACCAGGTGGCCCCGCAGGGCATGGACTACTCGGTGACCGTCACCCTGCGCTACGGCCCCGCGGGCTCCCCGTTCAAGCCGAACTACCCGCGCGAGCGCGCCAAGGGCCGCGGCCGGGCCTGGTACCGCGGCGACTGCCACCTGCACACCGTGCACTCCGACGGCAAGCGCCTGCCGTCGGAGGTCGCCGCCGGCGCGCGCGAGGCCGGCCTGGACTTCATCGTCTCCACGGACCACAACACCTCCTCCGCGCACGCGGTCTGGGGCGAGTACGCCGGCCCCGACCTGCTGATCGTCAACGGCGAGGAGATCACCACCCGCAACGGCCACTGGCTGGCGCTCGGCCTGGACAACGGCTCGTGGATCGACTGGCGCTACCGCTCGCGCGACGACGCGTTCCCGCGCTTCGCCCGCCAGGTGCGCCGCCAGGGCGGCCTGGTCGTCCCGGCGCACCCCTACTGCCCGTACGTGGCGTGCCAGTGGAAGTTCGGCTACGAGGACGCCGACGCCGTGGAGGTGTGGAACGGCCCCTGGACCTACGACGACGAGTCCGCCGTCGACACCTGGGACGCGATGCTCGGCACGGCGATGCGCACCGGCGAGGACTGGCTGCCCGCCATGGCCAACAGCGACGCGCACAGCGTGCCGCAGGTCATCGGCCTGCCGCAGACGGTCGTGTACGCCGACGACCTGAGCCGGCCGGCGATCCTGGAGGGCATCCGCGGGGGCCGTAGCTACGTCGCCGAATCCTCGGCCGTCACCGTCGCCTTCACCGCGACCGGCGGCGGCCGTCAGGCCGGCATCGGCGAGACGCTCCGGGTGCCCGCCGACACACCCGTCGACGTGCGCCTTGAGGTGTCGGGGGTGCCGAACGGCACGGTGCGGTTCATCACCGACGAGGGCCAGCTGCACCAGGAGTCGCTGGGCGCCGCCGGCACCGGCACGGTCGTCTGGCGCACCACCGCCTCGCTCGCCGCGTACGTGCGCGCCGAGGTCCGCCACCCGAAGGCGGACGGCACCCCCGGCAAGGGCAACACGATGGGCCCGGACCTCCAGTGGGGCGCGATGGCGGCGCTGACCAACCCGATCGTCCTGCGCATCCAGGACTGAGGGGCCGCGTCGGCCGGCCGACGGGGTGTCCTACGGCGACGGGCACCCCCGGCAGCGGCCGCGGCGTGGGCGTGACGGGCGCGGCGTCCTCGACGCACCGCGCGGAGCCGGCTTCGGGTCCCCGCGGGTGAGCGCCTCCGACACGGCGGGCAACGCGGTGGCCCGCACAGCGGCACGCCCGGGCGGCCACGCCGAGGACCCACCACCGGACGGCCGATCCGCGCACCGCGGCATGCGCGGACGGCCCACGCCGAGGACCCGTCACCGGACAGCCGATCCGTGCACCGCGGCATGCGCGGACGGCCCACGCCGAGGACCCACCACCGGACAGCCGATCCGCGCCCCACCCACCCGCCGAGAGCACCCCACCGCCGGGCGCCGCCCGTCACCGCGTGGCCGACCCGGGCGCCGCCACCCACCGCCGCGCGCTCGCGATCAGCGAACGGCCGGCCGTGAGCGCGGCGTCGAGGCCCTGCTCGGAGCCGGTGCCGGCCTGCTGGTGCAGTATGACGCCCAGCACCAGCCGCTGGTGCCCGTCGCGGTCCGGTGCGGTGGCCGCCCACATCAGGTTGCCGCCCGCGGGGGTGCTGGACCCGGTCTTGACGCCGATCACCCCGCCCTCGCCGACCAGGGTGTTGGTGTTGCGGACCGTGCCGGACACCCCGGGCACGCGGGCCTCGCGCTCGGCGACGACGGACCGGAACACCGGGTCGCGCATCACCTGCCGGGCCAGCTTCAGTTGGTCCTCGGAGGTGCTGACCGTCGTCGGGGCGATGCCACTGGGGTCGGTGTACGTGGTGTTCGTCATGCCCAGACCGTGGGCGGCGCGGTTCATCTTCCCGACGAACGCCTCCTCCGAACCGGCGTCCCAACGGGCCAGCATCCGGGCGACGTTGCCGGCGGAGGGAAGCAGCATCAGTTCCAGCACCTGCCGTTCGCTCAGCCGGCGTCCCGCCTCGACCGCCACCGTCGACTCCGCGCCCAGACTGGACTCCTGGGCGGCCCGCGCGTCGACGGTGAGGAGGACGCCACTGCCGCCGGGAGGGATCGGATGGTCGCGCAGGATGACGTACGCGGTCATCACCTTGGTCACGCTGGCCAGCGGAACGGGCTTCTGCGCGCCCCGGGAGCCGAGTGCGCCCCGGGAGCCCGGGCCCTCGACGTAGATGCTGGTCTGTCCCTCCGCCGGCCAGGACAGGGACGTCGGCGACCCGGGGACCGCCGGACGGTCACCGCCGGGGTGCACGACGGTGCCGAGCACCACCAGGGCGGTCAGCGCGCCGACGCCGGCGGTACCGGAGACGAACAGACGCGACCGGAGCGGGCGCCGCCGCCGGGGCGTGCGTCGCCGGCCGGTGGTCGGCGGCACCTGGTCGGGGCACAGCTCGGACTCGCCGGGAACGGTGGCCGGGCACATGGGAACGCACCTCCTGAGGGCAGGTGCGTGACGTCCACGCACCCCGGTCACCTTGCGGGGCAGGTGTGTCCGGGCGGCGGTGGCCGGCGCGCCGGCACCGCTCGGCTGTGCATCCGTCGTGTATCGGGGCCCGGATACGGCGGTGCGGTCAGGGCGCGGCGGGCAGCCGGAGCACGGCCACCGCCCCGCCGTCGGGGGAGTTGGCCAGCTCCAGCCGGGCCCCGATGACCCGTGCCTGGCCCAGCGCGATGGTCAGACCCAGGCCGTGGCCGTGGCCGCGTTCGGCCGCCCCGGTGCGGAACCGCTGCGGTCCGTGGGCCAGCAGGTGGGCGGGATAACCGGGGCCGTGGTCGCGTACGGTGACCGTCGTGCCCGTCACCTCGACCTCGACCGGCGCGCGGCCGTGCCGGTGTGCGTTGGTGACCAGGTTGGCGACGATCCGGTCCAGCCGGCGCGGATCGGTGTCCGCCCACGGCTCCCCGTGCGCCGTGAACCGTGCCCCGAGGCCGGTGCGGGCCAGCGAGTCGCGGATCACGGCGGCCAGCGGCACCGGGCGCGGATCGGCCGTCTCGGCACCCGCGTCGAGCCGGGAGATCTCCAGCAGCTCCTCCACGAGGTTCCGCAGCACCGCCACCCGGTCCCGGACCAGATCGGTGGCCTCGCCCTCGGGCAGCAGGCCGCTCGCCGTGACGAGCCCCATCAGCGGGGTGCGCAGTTCGTGGGCGACGTCGGCGGTGAACCTCTGCTCGGCGAGCAGCCGTTCGTGCAGGCTGTCGGCCATCGCGTCCACGGTGGCGGAGATGGCGCTGATCTCGTCCCCGCCACCGGCCCCGGTCCGTGCGGCCAGGTCGCCGTCCGAGATGCGGCGCGCGGTCCGGGCCACCCGTCGCAGTCTGCGGTGGGGCAGCTCGGCGGCGAGCGCCGACACCGGCACGACGATCCCGAGCACCACCAGCGAGTACTTCCACATGTGCCGGTCCAGCGCCTGCCGGGTGAGCAGATCGGGGGTCATGTCCACGTACACCGCGAAGGGCGCACCCCGGTAGCTGGTCGCCGCCCACATGTCGGGATCCTGGGAATCGCCGTCATACCAGGTGACGGGGTTGTGGACCGGGTCCTTCCGGTCGTGGAGGCGGCGCAGCAGCTCCTCGGGCATGGCCGCGGGGTCCAACTCGTCGCCGGGGGCGGGCGTCCCCTCGCGCGCGTAGCGCTCCACCGAGTGGGACAGGGCGGTCACCGCCTTGGCGGCGCCGTCGTTCATGGAGCGGTCCAGGGTGCTGCGGTGGACCAGCAGTCCGACGGTGAGCGCGACGGCGCAGCAGGCCACGGCCACCAGCAGGGCGATCCTCCAGCGCAGCGAACGCCAGTTGAGCACGGAGCGGACGGTGTCCACGTCAGGTCCGCCGCAGCTTGTAGCCGAAGCCTCGTACGGTCTCGATCCGCTCGGCGCCGATCTTCTTCCGCAGCCGCTGCACACACAGGTCGACCACCCGGGTGTCGCCGTCCCAGCCGTAGTCCCACACTCTGCGAAGGAGCGTCTGCCGGTCGAGGACGATGCCGGGGCTGGCGGCGAACTCCAGCAGCAGCCGCAGCTCGGTGGGGGCCAGCGCGACCGGCTCGCCTCCCCGTGACACCTCCAGCCCGGCCGTGTCGACGGCCAGGTCGCCGAAGACCAGCACGGTGTCCTTCCGCGCGGCCTCGACGGGCGAGGCGTCGGCCGCGACGAAGGTGGCACGGCGCAGCAGTGAGCGGATCCGGGCCACCAGTACGGCGGTGTCCACGGGTTTGACGACGTAGTCGTCGGCGCCGGCCTCCAGCCCCGAGACCACGTCCAGGGCGTCGCCGCGCGCGGACATCATCAGCACGGGCGTCGTGCTGGTCTCCCGGACGCGCCGGCACAGTCCGACACCGTCCAGGTGCGGCAGCATCACGTCCAGCAGCAGCACGTCGTGCCCGCCCTCGCGGAACCGCTCCAGTCCGGTCAGCCCGTCCCCGGCCGTGGTGACCCGGTAGCCGTAGCGCTCCAGGGCGAGCGCGACGGATCTGCGGATCACCTCGTCGTCCTCGACGAGCAGGATCGAGACGGAGACCGGGCGGCCTTCCGGTGCCGGTGCGGCGGACATGTCTTCCCCTCCGGAGGCGGGTGCGGGAACCACCATCATGCCGTCCGGGGTACGGCGACGAGTGGCGGGGGCGGTCATGGCCGGCCTTCGGCGCGGGCCGCCACCGGACGCCGGATCCGGCACCCGCGCACACGTGTCGAGTGAACCCCGGTCCCCCCGGGGACGTTTCAGGCAATGAGACCGCGCACGACACGGCACCGCGGAGAGGAACATGACCGATACCGCCCGAGGAAGCAGCACCGGAGTCGCGGGGGTGGGCGTGACCGCCTTACTGGTCGCCGCGGCCCGCGCGATCGAGACCTCCCGGCCCGACGCACCGGCGCGGGACGAGTACGCGGAGCACTTCGTCCGCGCGGCGCCCGGCTGCGCCGACTGGCCGCGCCGGTTCGACGAGGTGCCCGACGGCGACGCCGATCCGCTGTGGGGACGGCTGGCCCGGTTCTTCGGACTGCGCACCCGCTTCTTCGACGACTTCCTGCTCAGCGCCGCGGCCGGCGGCTGCCGGCAGGCGGTCGTGCTGGGCGCCGGTCTGGACACCCGCGCCCACCGGCTGCCGTGGCCGGAGGGCACCACGGTCTTCGAGATCGACCAGGAGGAGGTACTCGCCTTCAAGCGGTCCGTCCTGGACACGCTCGGGGCCGTGCCGCGGGCCACCCGCGTCGCCCTCGCCGCCGACCTGCGCCAGGACTGGACCGACGCCCTGATCACGGCCGGTTTCGATCCGACGCGCCCGACGGCCTGGCTCGCCGAGGGGCTGGTGCCGTATCTGCCGCCGGCCGCGGAACAGGAACTGCTCGCGACCGTCAACGCGCACAGCGCGCCGGGCAGTGCGCTCGGCTACGAGGTCAAACGCGGGGTGAACCCGGCCGGGCAACGCGACTACCCCGTCTACGCGGCGGTCCGGGACCGGCTCGGCATCGACCTGCTCGCCCTGTTCAGCACCGGACCCCGCCCGGACTCCGTCGCCGATCTCGAAGCGCGGGGCTGGGACACGGCCGTGCACACGCCGTTCGACTTCGCGGGCCGCCACGGCGTCGCCCTGCGCCCGGCGCCGGACGACGCGCTGGCCGCCAACCGCTGGATCCTCGCGGTCCGCTCCTGACGGTCTCGCGCACGGCGGATGACGACGTCGATCCGGCAACACGTGTGAGGGGCACTCCCGGGCGGGCGGGAAGGGGGGAAGGTTCTTTCCCGGGCAGGTTCTTGTCTCTTCCGTGCGGGGGTGGGGTGGCGGAGTGTGGGTGTGTGCCCGGAAAGGGTGCGGCTCCTC
>NZ_JBEYXM010000028.1:0-105604 GCF_040704595.1 Streptomyces sp. NPDC046870 | reverse complement strand
CGCCGATCCCGTCGGGGACCGGCACCAGGTCGGCGGCGTCGACGACCACGTGAGTGGCCCATCCCCCGACCTTCAGCAGTGCGGCCACCCGGGTGTCGAGCAGACCCGCATCGACGCCGTCGCCGATCGCTGCCACCGTGCCGACCAGGTCGTAGCCGGGGACGAACGGGAAGGGCGGCTGGTCGTAGTAGCGGCCGCGGCGCATCTGCTGCTCGGCGAAGGAGATCCCGGTCGCCTCCATCCGGACGACGACCTGGCCCGGGCCTGCGGCCGGCACGGCTGTCCGGCGCATCTGGAGCCCCTCCGGTTCGACCTTGCCCGGCAGCACGACCTCGATCATCTCCGCAGCGTTCATGGCGACCTCCATCGATCTCGGCCAGCACTGTTAGTGGCTGGCGCTTCCGTTAGAAGTTATAACTGACTGCGTGAGCGATGGTCAAGAACTTCCGTAATAAGCTCTAACCCACAGCGTCCGTCGACCGGCACGCCCGGCCGCCGGGCGGCCCGTGATCCAAGAGGGAAGGAACCGCGCTGTACCGGTACTTCGCCAGCCGGGACGACCTGATCACCGAACTGATCCGGGACGCCTACCGCAGCCTCGCCGACACCATCCGCACCGCCGCCGCGTCAGGCACCGATCTGGCCGGACTCGGACACACCCTGCGCACCTGGGCACTGGACGACCCCCAGCGCTACTTCCTCATCTACGGCACACCGGTCCCCGGCTACCAGGCACCCCAGGACATCACCGCGATCGCCTCCGAGATCATGGAAGCCCTCCTCAACGCCGCCCAGCCCACCGGCGGTTCCGCGCCCGGCCCGGACCACGACCACCCCGACACCCGTCTGGAGACCCACCTCGCCCAGCACCGGCAATGGGCCGCCGGCCACCCCGCGCAGCCCACCGCCCTACGCCGCGCCCTGCACTTCTGGACCCGCCTGCACGGCATCCTCTCCCTGGAACTGGCAGGCCACTTCACCGGCATGGACCTCGACCCTGCCGAGCTCTACGACAACGAACTGCACCACCTGAGCCCGTAGGCGCTCCCTCTAGATGCAAAGTGTTGTTCGGTCGCCAGTGGCCGAGCTGTCGCCGGCCGCCGATGCCCGGTGTTGGCGGGCAGCAGGACCTGATCTTCGTCGCCGACGGCGAGGAGCCCGCGCTCAGTCGGCGGCGAGGGCGTGGCGCCGGGCTACGGACCTGTGGGCAGCAACTGCTGACGGCTCAGGTCGTCGCGTACAGCTGGTACCAGGCACGTATTCCAAGGCTGCGGTATTCCTAGGCCAACAGGGCGCTTGGGCGGAGGCGCTGGGCGCCAGTTCAGTCCTGGCATCAGCAGCCCTATGCCGCCTTGGCCTCGGTGCCGGTCAGGGTGGGGCGGCAGCGGCTGGACACCGCGACGTGCCCCGGCCCGCGCACGAAACACGAAGCTGCCCCGCGTAGTGGAATCTCGTTCAGGAGGCGGCGGCGTTGCCTGAGTCTGTCTCGGGCAACGGTGTCCTGGTCTCCGGCGGCGCCGCGGTTGAGGCTCCGGTTCCAGAGGGCACTGGCGGGTCCGGGTCGGGTGCTCGCAGAGTCCGCACGCCGGGGGACGCGAGCGCGGCGAGGCTGGCGATGATGATCACGCCGGCGAACGCCAGCAGCATGTGGTCGGTGCCGAAGTGGTCGGCTGCGGGTCCGGCCAGGGCGAGGCCGAGCGGGGCGAGAGCGAGCGATCCGAACCAGTCGTAGGAGCTGACGCGGGACAGGGCTTCCTCAGGCACTTCTCGCTGGATCGTGGTGGCCCAGAGCACCCCGAAGAAGTCCAGGCTGATGCCGGCGGCGAAGGCTCCCGCAGCGACACCCCACACCGGTGCGCCCGCCCCGAGCAGAGCCAGGGGCGCGGCAGTGGGCAGGGTGAACAGGACCGCGGCCAGGATGGGCCGGCTGACGCGCGCACGGGCCGCGATGCCGGCACCGGCCACGGATCCCAGAGCTTGGGCCGCGACCACCACCGACCAGGCCCGGGCTCCCCCGAAGTGCGCACGTGTTGCCAGTGGTCCCAGGACCCCGGCGTTGGCGTTCATGGCCGCGACCACGAAGGAGAATTGGACGACGACTACCCACAGCCACTGGCGTGAGGCGAACTCGCGCCAGCCTTCACGCAGGTCACGCCAGCCGGAACTGGCCTTGCGCGGACGGCGGCCCAGCCGCAACGAAGAAGTGAGTGCGGCGCTGATGATGAAGGACAAGCCGTTGAGGGCCAAGGCCCAGCCCGCGCCGACCCAGGCGACGGTCACACCCGACAGCGCCAGTCCCAGCAGCAGCGACGTATTGGTGCCGACCCGCAAGAGACCGTTGGCCCGCTGCAGGGTGTCGGCGGCCACCAGTTGCGGGATCACCCCGTCCATCGCGGGCCCGAACAGGGCCGAGGCGGTGCCCGCCGCGACAGCCAGCGCACACAACGCGCCAACAGGGGCGTGCCCACTGAGCACGAGCGCAGCGAGGCCGCCATAGGACAGAGCGCCCACGACGTCCGAGACCGCCATCAGCCATGAACGCGAGACGCGGTCGGCAACCACGCCACCCACCAGGACCAGCGCGAGCTGCGGAATCGCCTGACAGGCGACCACGAGGGAGAGCTCTCCCGGAGTGGCGCCGGGCAGCGAAAGCACCGCGAAGGCCAACGCGACCCGGGCGAAACCGTTACCGAGAACCGAAATGATCCGGGCAAGCGCGAGCCGCACGAAACCGGCGTTACGCAGCAGTGAAGGGGGACGCCGCTCAGCAACCGACATGGATGAGCACCTTACGCTGCCCCGCCCTCACGACGAACTGATCCAGCCGCACGGGAAGCGGCCAGAGCAGTACAAGGCGGCACAGTCGATCCACGTCCGCTGACACACCAGCCGGAGGCCCGCGCTCAGAGTCGGCCGGCCAGGTAGGCGTTCCATTCTCCGCCCGCGCGGCGGGTCCACTGCAGTACGGAGCTGATGCCGAGGAGATCGGCGAGAACGGTAGCGCCGCTCGTGCTCAGCGCGGCCGGGCGGGATGTGCTCGCAACATTCTCGATCGGCGTAGCCGTCGTCGGCCGCGCCGACGGCACGGCCGGGGCCGGCCTGGGCTCGCGCGGAACGAGAGCGGATCCGGGGGCGTGGTGGCGGGGCCGGCGCGGGACGGCGGTGGACTCGGCGGCGGGGCACATCGGCGCGGTCCAGGACCGGCTGCCCGGAGTAGGGCGTGGCCGGGGCGAAGTCGCGGGGCGGCGGGGGGCGACGGTCCCCGGCGTGGACCGGCGCGGGACCACGGGAAGCGGACCGGATGCGACAAAGCCCAGCTGGACCGGCTCGGGAAGCGCTGGTAGCCGGGCGCAGGATCATGCGGCCCGGACGGCTCGCCGGGCACGGAAGCAGTGTTCTCCAGCGGCACGGTCGACTTCAGGCAAGCCCGCGGTACAGCACCGTCGGGTCTGGTTCCGTCGCGTAGATCGTCCATACCGACCAGTCTCCTTCTGCCCCCAGCTTGGTCCGGCTGACACAGCTACCGACCGTGACGTTCCTGACCGCCTGCGGCGTCCGCCCAGCCGAACAGCGCTTGTACGCCGACGCCTACAGCCTCTTCGCTGCCGGCCGGGGCGGGTGCGGGCAGCTGCCAGTAGACGCGCTCACCGCGGGCCTGCTCGATCGCATGGAACAGCGGCAAACGAGAGCAACCCTCGAGGGCCTGCGTGCTCATGCCCGGCGACGGCAGAACGCACGGGCCGCGCGAGGTAGCCGTCCTGACGCCCCCGGCCGGGCGCACCGCCGAGCTGCGCGCCCGGCCGGTGCCAGCAGCCGACCCCACTGCCAGTACCGGCGCAGCTTTTGCACCAGGTCGTGCGCGTCCTCAGTGCGACGGTCTATCTCCAGCAGCAGCACCGGCACCCCGGCCGTCGGCGCCCGCACCACCAGGTCCGCCCGCTGGACGTACCCGTTGCCGAACCGGTGCGGCATCTCGGTGGCGAAGCCGAGCCGGTGCCCGATCCCGGCACGGTGGAATCCGGCGGCCGTCGAGGTGACCGCAGCGGAGTGACCGTCGTGACTGGCGCCGAGCAGCTCCCCCGGTGACCCGGTCAGGAGGCTGTGGCGGTGACGGACGGCAGGAGGGGAGCCGCTACCGCGAGGATCGCGACAGCGAGGGTCTTACGGAGTGCGAGGGCCATGAGAGACAGCACCTTTCATGCTGCAAAGAGTGAGAGCCCTCAGGGGCACGGGAGCCGTGGCGAGCGTTTCCAGCCAGGAACTGCGCCTGCGCGCAGAGCGGCGAGCGGACGACGCCTCTGGACGCTGTGGCGGCGCGCCGCTCACTGTTCCTTCGAGGACGGTTACTCCACATGGAGGCACAACCGTCCCTCAACCCGATTCGGAAGGCTCGCGATGCCGGTCACGAAATAGGGATCCGGGATGCCCGGGGGAATCTGGCAGCGTACGGTCCCGCCGTAGAAGATGCCCTCGATGCGGAACGCGCCGTGGACGGCACCTCTTTCAGGCGCCCCGTTGAGGGCCGTACAGTCTTCTCCCACCGCGCGGGGATCGCCTGCGGTTGACTGCACCACAGCGCACCGGTAGGTGGGCTCCTCCTGCGCCTGAGCGGCTGCCGCCGTTGCCCATGCTGTCCCGGCCAGCGTCACCGCAACTGCGGTGGCTGCTGCCCATCGGCCTACCGCCATCCGGCTACTCCGCGTCTTCACTGAGTCCTCCACCTGTGGATTGCCGAGGTTGCCAGAACGCATCCGCCTTCCCGGCGTGCCGGCCAGCGGACGGGTTCGGCATGAGTGAACCAAGGCTTGCGGCGGCGAACCTTTGCTGCTGGAAAAGCGTCACTCGCCGGGGACCCTAAACCCCACGCGGCGGTGAAGCCGCAGCTTTCCCCTCAGGTGGGCAGCTCCGGCGCACACCCGGACCCCTCAAGTTGGTCCGAAGGCCACGCTGGGACAGCGCCGTAGCCTCCACCAGACGCCCGAAAAGTTGGGCGGCGATGGCGGGCCTGCAGCCCCGCCGCCGCCTGAAGGGCAGGTGAGCGGGTCGACCCAGCCGTTCGCGGTCAGCCAGTTGTCGGGCACGTAGCCGACTCCCTCGAAGCCCAGGTTGGCTTCGTCCTCGCTGCCGGTGTCGAGCTGGGGGAAGCAGGGTGTGCTGTACCTGGGTCGGACGTACGGGTCGGGGGCGGTGAAGGTGCCGCCGGCGTCGACGGTCGGAACACCCCCGCGTCGGCAGGGAGGACACCGCCTCCACGGTGGGGAGATCTTGCTCGGCGGAACACCCTCGCGGGCGCGGGGACGACACCGCTCCACAAGGTGAGCTGTGGCTGGTCGACGAGCTACCCCCGCAGGCGCCCGGACGACGGCTTCTCGGGCTGCTCGTGCCTCTTGTCCGCGGAGCTGCCCCGCGGGCGCGAGGACAACCAGACGGCCAGCGTCATGCCCGCCCAGACGACCGAGCCACTCCCGCAGGCGCGGGGACGACCATGAGCCGCGCACGCCCGCGCCTCCCGTTGCGGTCGAACGCATACGCTGAGCTACCCCCGCGAGAACGTGGGCTGGCCTGCGTGCTGGAGGGGGCTTGTGCTTCGGCGGGCACCCCGCCGCACCCCGTAGTCAGATGAACCGTCGTGCGACGGTAAGGGCCCGGCGTCCCGAAGCCGGGATGCCGGGCCCCCTTACCGGGGCGCGATCAGGCGGGGCGGATGTTCTCAGCCTGCGGGCCCTTCTGGCCCTGCGTGACGTCGAACTCGACCTTCTGGCCCTCCTGCAGCTCGCGGTAGCCCTGACTGGCGATGTTGGAGTAGTGGGCGAAGACGTCGGGGCCGCCGCCCTCCTGCTCGATGAAGCCGAAGCCCTTCTCGCTGTTGAACCACTTCACTGTGCCCTTGGCCATGACTGTCTCCTTTGAGGGAAACCGGGCACGCACGCTGCGCGACCGGGAGGTGATCGCCCTGGTCCGGAGAGGCGCTGAACAGCAAGAACGCCCGTGAGGCGATCACGGGCGAACGGAACTTCGGAACCACGACTGCTGATCACAACGCTATAACGGCATGACGGAAGCCGCTAGCGAAAACACGCCAGTATCCGGCTCGGAACGAAGGGCTGGATCGCCCGGTGAGGCTCGGCCGACGGTGATCAAGCAGCTTCGCGCCCTTCTTCTGCACGAGGCTGCGGCGAGGCATGGCCTCCGCTCATCAGCCCGACATCATCGAAGCCTGAGCCTCGGCCCGGCAGCACGGTCCGCGGTTCCGGCGGCGGGCCCGCGAGCATCGAGGTCGGGCACGCCCGGACCGAACGGTGCCGAATCCGCCGGGCTCGACGAGGCCGATCGCCTCGCCGTGGGCGGCCGGCGGGTCCGCGAGGGAGTCGGTGTTGCGGTCGACGGCCCTGTCGCCGCGCTCCAGGGCCGCCTGCGCAAACTCGCGGCCGAAGCCACGGGAGGAACCGGTGACATCGCGGCGGTGCACCCCGCTCAGATGTTGCACAAGATCGGACAGCGTCCACTCGGGGCAGGCCGGCACCTGCGGATGTCCACCGTCACCCCGGACAACCGCAGTCGATTTTCACAGTGGTACAGGGGCACGCAAGGCGCGCAACATCGGCCGCGCATCTGGGCCATCCCCCCAGGCGAGTCCCCGGCTACGCCCCGCCCACAACGCGCGCACGGGCATGCGCACGTCGCGGGCCACTGCACGGGACGCGCGGGTGGACAGCGCGCGTGCCGGTGAAGCGGTCAGATCGCGGGACTCATCGACTCAGCCGCCGCTCTTGCGCCTGAACGACCGCTGGCTCGCAGCCGGGCCGTGCGCTGAACGCACCTTCGACGTATCGGACTTGGCGGCAGCATCAGCGGCGTCCGCCTGCGCACCGCGCTTGCGCGCCAGGGCTTCGCGGAACTTGCGCTTGAGGTCGTAGTTGCCGTCGCTGTCCGGCTCCAGAGGGGACGTCTCGGGGGCAGCCGGCTCCGAACCTTCCGTAGACACGGGCTCTGCGGTCATGGTGGCCTCCTGGGTTCGGGGGGTGAGCAAGCACAGCTTGTCATGCCGGGCGCACCAAAGGCGTTGACATCACAGGTGAGGCACACAGGACGGCTCCGGGCCGGGCCGAGGGTTGCCGATCCCGTGGCCAGGCTGCCAGGGCAACGGCTCTCAGCCGTTGCGACGCACGAGGGCGGCCCTGCGGGCCTCGGCGAGCTTGCGGGCCTCGCCCGCCTTTCGGGACTTGCCGCCGGCGCCGTGGGAGGTGCCCTTGCTGGTGCCGAGGCCGCGGAAGGGAGCGTTGGTGTTCTTGGGTCGGGGGACGGCGGGCCCGCCGTCGAGCGGGGTCCCGGAAGGAGTCTTGGCGCCGGTGATCCGGCTCAGCTCCGCCTCGCCCGAGCGCACCTTGGTGACGGTCGGCTCGATGCCGGCCCCGGCCATCATGCGGCTCGTCTCACGGCGCTGGCCCGCCAGCACGAGCGTGACCACCCTGCCGGACTCACCGGCGCGGGCGGTGCGGCCGGCCCGGTGCACATAGTCCTTGGCATCGGTGGGCGGATCGACGTTGACCACGAGATCGAGGTCGTCGACGTGCAGGCCACGGGCCGCGACATTGGTCGCCACCAGAACAGTGATCTGGCCGTTCTTGAACTGCGCCAGGGTCCGTGTGCGCTGTGGCTGGGACTTGCCGCTGTGCAGGGCCCCGGCGTGCACACCGCTGGCCCGCAGATGCCGGGTGAGCTGGTCGACGGCGTGCTTGGTGTCGAGGAACAGCAGTACGCGGCCGTCGCGGGCGGCGATTTCCGTGATGACGGCGTAGCGGTCAGGGCCGTGGACGACCAGAACGTGGTGCTCCATCGTCGTGACCGTGCCCGCGGCCGGGTCGACCGAGTGGACGACGGGGTCGTGGAGGTAGCGGCTGACCAACTGATCGACGTCGCGATCGAGGGTGGCCGAGAAGAGCATCCGCTGACCGTCGGGGTGCACCTGGTCGAGCACGTCGGCGACCTGCGGCAGGAATCCCAGGTCGCACATCTGGTCGGCCTCGTCCAGCACGGTGATTCTCACCCGTCCCAGGCGGCAGGCGTTGCGCTCGATCAGGTCGTGCAGGCGTCCGGGGGTGGCGACGACCACCTCGGCTCCCTGGCGCAGCGCGGCGACCTGCCGGCCGATCGGCGTTCCGCCGACGACCGTGGCGATCCGCAGCCGCAGTGCCTGGGCGTACGGCGCCAGCGCCTGGGTGACCTGTTGGGCCAGCTCCCGGGTAGGCACCAGGATCAGCGCAAGGGGCTGCTTCGGTTCGGCACGCCGCCCGGCCGTCCGTGCGAGCAGCGGCAGGCCGAAAGCGAGCGTCTTGCCTGATCCGGTGCGCCCGCGTCCCAGGATGTCGCGCCCCTCCAGGGCATCGGGCAGTGTGGCGGTCTGGATCGGAAAGGGTTCGCGCACCCCGAGTTCGCTCAGTGTCCGCAGCACCTCCGTCGGCAGTTCCAGACCGGCGAAGGTGACGGCCGGGAGCAGCGTCGGGGTCGTCGCCCCAGGCTGGGCGGGACTGCCGTGAGCGATACCGGAGTCACTGGGATGCTTCATAAACAGCCTTCCGCAGGGGAACGTACCGAGGAAGGCCCGGCAGGTTTGGACAGCCCACGCACAAGCCGAACGGAACAGACAGAATCGCCCACCGTGACGACCACGCAAACGCATGACACTAACACACGGCATGACCTCGCGCCGCTGATACCGATCGTCCCTGTGTACGGCTGCTGGCAGCGGGTCGACCTGGAGCAACCGTTCCCCTGAAGAACGGCCCCAGCCCACGGGCGAGCTGTCGAGCCGCTCACCGAGCCTTACGAGCGGGACGCCGGGCGGGGCAGCAGACCCCTGCTGCGGTGCAGGTCGGCAAGCCGGACGCCGTCCGGCCCGATGCTGACCATTTGCCGACCCGGACGCGGCGACAGACCCTGCGGGCAGGGCGGACCACGCCGTCCCCGTCGTGTGGTGCTCGCCGCGTTTGCGGGTACGGCAGCGTGCCCGACGCATGGCTCATTCCGGGCCGACGGCGCCGTGGCGGATGCGGACGCTCTCCCCAGCCCTCGGTCGTGCGCGGCGTACCACGGTCGGGTTGTGGCCCAGGCGGTCGTCTCGACTCCTTGGCCCCGTACGCACCCAGTGGGAGCGCCTGCGCACTCGAGGGGCGGAGCCGAGCGGCAGCGTGCCGCCTACCGCCACCGCTCCACCTGCCCGACGTCGTCGACCACGTCATCGCCGCCACCTGCCCCTCGCAGGTGCCCTGAACAGCGCCAGCGGGCGTGCCCACGGGGCAGACCCGGCCACGGTGAAGCCCCAAGAACGCGCTTCGGGGACGCGGGCGTGAGCGCCCCGTGCCGGTGGCCCGCCCGAGGAGGGGGCTGATCAACCCGGCGGGCTGCACGGGAGCGACACCGATCTCTACGAGGACCGGTGTCTGCCGCAGCGAAGCCACCTGACGCGCTGGGGCGCCAAGCAGCACGGCGGCCTGGTCTACTGCCGGAAGACTTCCACCCGCTGCAGCTCGACGTCCGAGTTGGGGCGGTCCTGTGTGGTGGGAACGTTGGCGATCGCGTGGACGACGTCCTGGCCGCTGACGACCTGGCCGAAGATGGTGTGCTTGCGGTTCAGGTGGGGGGCCGGTCCCTCGGTGATGTACCACTGGGACCCGTTGGTTGCGGGGCCGGAGTTGGCCATGGCCAGCACGCCGGCGCTCCTGTGGTGCAGTTCGGGGTGGAACTCGTCGGGGAACGTGTAGCCGGGACCGCCTGTTCCCCAGCGTGAGGCCGTGTCCTTCGTGCGGGTGAGGGGGTCTCCGCCCTGGATCATGAAGCCGGGGATGACCCGGTGGAAAAGCGTGCCGTCGTACAGCGGCGTGCCCTTCATCGACTCACCCGAGACAGGATCGTTCCAGTCGATGGTGCCCGTCGCCAGGCCGACGAAGTTCTTGACCGTGCTGGGGGCCCGGTATTCCTCGAGGCGGACCACGATCTCGCCGAGAGAGGTGGTCATGCGGGCATGGAGCTGTCCGCTTCCAGGCACGTCGATGCTGGGGAATTCCACAGTCGCAGGTCCTTCCGGGTCAGGTGGGCAGCATGCCCACGGCGTGCGTGCCGGCGATACCAGCGGGGTGCGGGCATCGCTGAGTTGAACGGTACCCGCAAGATCAACGAGGTGGCGGTGCCGTATGTCGCCGCCACCCGACCCCGCCTTCCGCGAACTGGCGGGGTCGGCCCGGCAAAGCCGGGCTCTCAGGGCGGGCGCTGCCGGTGCCCGGCGTCCGTGCGGTTCTTGGGTGCCCGGCCGGCCGAGCCTGGTTCGGAAGCCGGTCCGTGCAGCGGCTGTGAACGCTCCCCACCTCATCGCCCTCGTTAGCGCCGGAGCCCGCTTCGAACGCGGCCACCTCGTCGAACGTCCCGAGGTCCGCGTGGCATGAACGACCCAACCGATCCGCAGAATGCCACCCACGGCTCCGAGTCACGGGCGCGGGAAGCGGGCGCGCATGGCGTCGATGCAGGTGTCCCGGGAAGTGGGTCCGCCAAATCGAAGGCGGTCATAGGCCGTGAACGCCGGCTCCAGGGTGTCGAGTTCGTCGACCAGAGCGTGCAGCCGCTCAGACCATTGCGCTGAACCGGCGTCCGGCTCGTTCGCTGCGGCACCGATCGCGGTCGTCAGGTAATCCTTACGCTGAATGGTGGCCGGGGTCACCGAGTGCAGACACACGTACTGTCCGCTGAGATACGCATTCCACTCCGCCTTCCCGGTGATCGGGTCGGCCCAGTGAGCGGTGAACCACGCTTCGAGCAGGTCTACGCCGCCGGCCTCGTCGGCGAGAGCGAACAGGTCGGCCGGCACCATCTCAGCACCGTCGGAGCGCAGATATCCCGGAAGCGGCAGACGCTGCCTCAGCATCAGCCGGCGGACCGCATCGGCTTCGCGGCCGTGGACTGCGCACAGTTCCTCCAGGGCAACGAACTGCGCGCTGACATATACGTCATCCGCGTCGGTCATCGGATGGTCGCCGTTGACCTCCTGGAACCGCTCGACGAGCTGCTGCTTCAGGTCCGTCTCCGGCATAGGGGGCCTCCGGCGTCATCAGCGCGGGCATCTCCCGCACGGGACTCCGCACGCTACAGGCCGGACGGTTCGGCATTCACCGAACTATCGATGGATCCGCGAAGAACGAGGGCACCTCGTCCTCACCTCCGCCCACCGATCCACAGTTCTTGACAACAACTCGACTAATGATGGAGGCAAGGCCTGCTGAGACGAGCCATTTTCCGCTCCCGGGCACTGCAACCAGGAAGACGACGGCGGCTGCGCCCAATGCTGCCACAATGATCCGAACCACAATCCGACGAGACCGCACGGTTCCCCTCGCACTTGATATCGCGTCATGCCGCCTTCAGCGCGCGGCACGTATCAATCAGCCAGGCCGGCGATGTCGGCGTACGGAGTTTCGCTGGAGATCCACGCCGGCGGTGTGATGGCGCGATCGCACGCGAGCGGCGGTCCGCGGGTCGGGCGGCCCGGGCGGCTCGACCCGGCGCACCGGAGCGACTAGAAGGTGTTGCACAAGGCTTGGTGGCGGGCATTTCCCGCGCCGTGGGCAGGCGCCAGTCGGGGGCGAGCGCGGTCAGGCTGTCCTCGCAGGCGGTGGCCGGTTCGCTCTTGGCAGCGCGGTGGCGGTGTTCGGCGATCCAGCTCCGCCGGGTGTGGGACACCGTTGGCGAACCCAGCTTCCCTACGGTGCCTTGCGGGAGGCGGCGCAGAGGTTTCTCACCGAGGTCGTCCGGCGAAGAAGTCCGCAAGGGAAGATGCGAGCGCTTCCGGAGCCTCTTCGGCCACGTGATGCCCGGAGTCGATGCCGTGGCCGCGTACGTCCGGTGCCCACTGCCGCCAGATCTTCACCGGGTCACCGTACAGATCCTCCAGGTCGTCCCGGAGCGACCAGAGGATCAGCGCCGGGCACTGGATCCGTGTCCCGGCCGCGCGGTCGTCCTCCTCGTGCCGCCGGTCGATGGTGAGACCGGCCCGGTAGTCCTCCAGCATCGCCCGCACCACGTCGGGGTTCCTCGTGGCCGCGCGCCACTCCTCATAGTTCTCCTGCCCCATGCTCTGGGGGTCACCGCGGTACCAGCTGTCCGGGTCGGCGTTGATGACCCGCTCGGGGATGTCCGGCTGGGCGAAGAAGAACCAGTGCCACCACTGCGTGGCGAACTCGGTCGTGATGCGGGACAGGTGCTCGGTCAGGGGCAGACAGTCGATCAGCGCCACCCGCGAGACGGCGTCGGGATGATCGAGTACGAGACGCAGCGCGACGCTGCCTCCGCGGTCGTGCCCGGCGAGTGCGAACCGGGCATGGCCGAGGGAGCGCATCACCTCCACCACGTCACCAGCGACGGCCCGCTTGGAGTAGCCCGCGTGGTCTGCGGTAGGTGCCGGACCGGTGGACCGGCCGTACCCGCGGAGATCGGGACAGACCACGGTGAAACCGCGTCGGACGAGGAGCGGGGCGACGCGATGCCAGGTCGCAGATGTCCGGGGGTGGCCGTGCAGCAGCACCACCGGCGGCCCTTCCCCGCCGTAGCGAACGAGAATCGATGCTTCATCGACCTGAACCCGCCTGGTCTCAAAGCCCTCGAACAAGGCCCGAACCTCCCGCTCTCGCTGACACCGCAACGGCACCTATCGGCCCGGGACAAACCCGTACTCGCACCCGAGGAGCACCGGGCCAACAGGCTGTGCAAGCCGGCCCCGTCTGCCGACGAGTGCTGAACCGACACAGCCTTCCTCATGCCCCCGCAGGTCCCGTGGACACAACTGCCTTTAAGCCAACGGTGTCGGTGTCGTGGCGGGGCGCTGAGTCGCACCGAACGGCAGCCCCGGCCCGCCAGTACGGAGGCGGCGGTCCCGTGCCGCCCGTGACCGGCCGGTCGGCGGCCTGCGGCTCGGGGGCGAGGGGGCCCGCGGCGGTTGAGGTGTGCTTCCGTGCGCCACCGGCCGGGCTGCGGGCGCTGCCACCGGCTGTACCGCGGGCGCCGCCATCGACGGAGCCAAGCCGTCGGACGGCATGCCTCCGCCCGCCCCGAACGCCTGCCGGGCCTCACGGGACTGCCGCTCGTGCACCACGGCCGCCAGGGAGGCGGCGGGAGGCAGATCCCCCGGCAACGGCGTCCCGGTCCGCTCCGCGAGGTCGGCCGCGAGCCGCTGCGCCATACCCCCGGGGCCGCGGCCCGTCGCCCGGCGCCGCAGCCGAAACCCCGGACAGGCCGGAGCAGGGGCGGCAGCCCGGGCAGGCCGTACGAGGCCAGGAGTCCGGCCGTCGTGTACGGCCAGCCGTCGGTCAGGACCTCGCCCTGGACGTATCGCCAATCACACGGGCCCGGCGGAGGGAGACCAGCCCATCTACCTCACGGGGGGCGCGTTGCACGGCCGGGTGACCGTCAGGAGCCGCGCGGACCATGCCTCTGCCGTATGGGAGTTCGGTCCGGTCACCGAGTGAGCCACGCCCCGTCAGTGAGTGCCTGACGCGGTGTCCGGTGGATCCGTGCCCGGTCGGACACGGGCCGGGCACGGAGTCACTCACGTGCCCCTGACCGGCGGCGCGTGCGGCGTCGTGTGGACCGCGTGCCTTCGCTCGAGTCGTCGGGGACGCCGTGCATCTGCCGGCCGTCGGCGAGGAGGCGTGCACCGAAGCCGTCCGAGAGACGTCACCGTTGCGCATCGGCCTGTGCGCGGGAGCGTTCGATGTCGGGGACGTGGTTCTCGGCCCATTCCCGGACGGCACGCAGGGGTATGAGCAGTGACCGCCCGAGGTCGGTGAGGGCGTACTCGACATGCGGGGGATGCGCGGGAATCTCCGTGCGTGAGATCAGACCGTCGTACTCCATCGCGCGCAGCGTCTCGGTGAGCGCCTTGGACGTGATCCCCCGGATGTGCGCCTTGAGCTCGGTGAATCGCATCGGGCTGTTGTCAAGCGCGTTGACGACGAACACCGTCCAGCGCGCCCCAATCCGATGCAGAACGGTGCGACTGGGGCAGGTCGCGGCCATGACGTTGTAGGCGTTGCCCATGCAGACTCCCGGTAGCGTTGAGGATACCGGTATCAAAACTATACCGTCCGAACCGTGACTGCTCCTGACTGCACGGTCCGTCCCCCGATGGCCCGGCACCGCCGTTTCGTCGCAGCGATCGTGATCGACTCGATCGGCACAGGTGTCTTCGTGCCTGTTTCGATGCTGTACTTCCTGGCCACGACGTCGCTGACGCTGGTGCAGGTGGGCGCGGCGCTGACGACGGCCGGGCTGCTGGCGCTCCCCGTGGGCCCCCTGGTCGGGGGGCTGGCCGACAGGTACGGCGCCAAGCCGGTCCTGCAGGCGGCGAACCTGGCCCAGGCCCTCGGCTTCGCCGGGTATCTCGTCGTGGGGGAGGCGTGGCAGATCGCCGTCTGCGCCTGGTTGAACGGTGCCGGCCGGGCGGTGTTCTTCAGCTGCTACGGCGCTACCGTCACGGCGCTGGCCGCGCCCGGCCAGCGCGAGCGCTGGTTCGGTCTTCTGGGGTCGGTACGCAACGTCGGTTACGCACTGGGCGGCCTCCTCAGCACCGTCGCAGTCGGCTTCGGAACTCACGACGTCTACGTCGCGATCGTGCTCGTCAACGTCTTGTCCTATCTCACCGCCTTCGGTCTGATGCGGGCCGTGCCGAACATGCGCCCCGAGGTGGGGCAGGGCGCTGCCGGAGGGTGGGGGCGTGTACTCCGGGACCTGCGGTTCCTGCCCGTGGTCGCGCATCAACTGTGCTTCGCGGTTTCCTTGTTCGCCCTCAACATCGCGATACCGGTCTACGCCGTGGACGTACTGGGGCTGCCCGGCTGGACTGCCGGCGCCGTCTTCACGCTCAACACCCTGTTGGTCGGCTTTGCCCAGGGCGTCATCGTCGGACGGCTCAGCGGGCGGATCCGCAGCCGCGTCCTCGTCGCCGCACACGCATGTTTCGCGACCGGCTACCTCCTGTTCCTCGCCGCCGACCACGTGGCCGCGCTCGCCCTGGCGGTCGGTGTTGTACTGCTCGGTGCGATCAGTTACACCTTCGGTGAGATCGTCGGCGGCCCCATCACGTCGACCGTGGCGGCGGAGAGCGCCCCGGACGAGCTCCGCGGACGGTACTTGGCCCTGAACCAACTCGCCGTGAGCGTCGCGGGAGCGCTCGCTCCGGCCGCGCTGTCCGGGTTGCTGTCCACGGGGGCCGGCGCCATCTGGCTGACCCTGGCCGGTGTCAGCGTCCTCGGAGCCACGCTCGCCACCACGATCGGCAAAGTGGTGCCGGCGGCGCAGCGCCGCGTCGGGGGTGTCTAGGCACTGTCGGTCGGATCAGGGCGCAGGAAACCGACGGTCCGAACGACACACCCTGGAGCGGCGGTTGGGCGGAACTCCCGCGTTCCGGCAAGCGCGGGGGCCGGTGCCGGAGGGTATCGGGCGAGCAGCGTGAGTACCCCCTCGCAGCCTGAGCAGGACGCCCTCCAGGGGACCGCCCCGTCTCCCGATCCTGCCCCACATCTCTGCCGGGGAACTCGTCGAGCCGAGCGTCCCACCACTACGGGGGCTGGGGAGCTCGCGCACGTTCATCCGTCGCCGACGCCCCCGCCGACCATGAGCGAACGTCACTCTCTGCAGGTCAGAACGCTGGGACTTAAGGAGGGCGCGACAGGCGAATACAGAACTCGCAGGTATCAACACTCCCGGCTGCGCTTACACTCCTCGGATGGACAACGTGCGGTGCACCCAATGCGGTCAGGCCGGGCTTGAGCAGGGCTTTGTCAGTGACAGTGGCCAAGGGGCCCGCGGGTACGCGCGATGGTTCGGAAGCCTCCTTGAGCGGGGCATCCTGGGCATAGCCAAGACGCGGGGCCTGCCGCAATGGCGGATCGATGCGTTTCGCTGCCCGAACTGCGCGCACCTGGAGCTGTTCGCCGCCCAGCGATTGGACCTTCGTGGGTGACGTCGCGTGACGTTTCGTGGTCTTCGTTCAGGCTGTGCGACCGTGCTCAAGCTGAAGTATCACGAGGGCGGCTCGGACGACACGGGTGAGGGCTGCGGGGTCGCGGCTGACGCTGCGCAGGGCCTTGAAAGTCACCTTCACCAAGGCGTTGGCACGTTCGGCGCCCGCAGGGGACGCCCCGGATCACGGCGCTGAACGCCTGCTCCGGCTCGGCGAGTTCGCCGCCCTTTGCCTTCTTGACCGGGTGACGGAAGCCGGGCCCGACGTTCTCATGGCCGAGGTCGGTCAGAGAGGGGACGCCCAGGGTGGGGACGAGCCGGTTCCGGGCATCGACCAGTCCGTGGAGGCGTGCGCAGGTGGTGTCGTGCTCGCGGCCGGGGCGCACCGGGGAAACCCAGAGAGGTCAGCCGGCCGGGGCTGCGATGACCTGCACGTTTCCTGCGTGGTGCTTGTGCCTGCCGGATCATGGGCCCTCCTTCTGCGTTCGACCCGGCCGCTGCTGGTGATCCGTGGCACGCGAAGGCCCTCTGTGCCACAATCCCGGGCGGGGGTGGGCGATAGTGAGCCCGGAACGGGACGAGCAGGAACGGCTGCAGACGTATTCGCGCTGGGTGAGCAGGGGCGGGGTCGCCGTGGGCGTCGTCGGCGCCGCGATCTTCGGCTGGATCATGGCGGGCGCGTTCCTGAGCGGGACCGGTGCCGCCGACGCGGCCCCGCGCGATCTGTGCTCCCTGATCCCGGCCGAGGACGCGAGCAGGATCGTTCCGCTGCGCCGTACGACGCATCGGACCCTCCCCCGGAGCGACGTGCGCAACGAGGCCGAGTGCGAGATGACGAGCGGTGACGCGTGGATGAAGGACGGCGGCCGTTACGGCCGGCTGCGTGTCCAGCTGGACCGCCACGGCACCACCCGCCGCGACGACGGCTGGGACGAAGCCCGAAAGGCCTTCAACTGGTCCGAGGAGTACGACCGTGGCGACGGCGGAACGCCCCGCGAGGTCCCCGGCCTGGGCGAGAAGGCATACGAGGAGACCCGCTCCGAGCCGGCCTCCCCGCCCGGGCAGCGCGGGGTCCGAGCCAGGGCCCAGCTGACCGTCCTGCTCGGTAAGGACGTCCTCACCGTCGACTACACCGCCGAGCCGAGCAGCCCGGAGCGTGCCCGCGAGGTTTCCGTGGCCGTGGCGAGAACAGTGCTGGGGGGACTGTGAGCACCCCCGCCCGCTCCCGAACGGCCCTGCTGACGGTGCTGTCGATCGTGCTGACGGTCCTGGCCAGTGGCGCTGTGAGCATCTGGGTCCACCGCGACGAGGAGTCCGACCGCCGCGAGAGGGTCGACCGGCACCGTACGGCCCCGACGGCCCCGTTCCCGGACCCGTTCGTCACCCGGCCGCCCCGGTGACCACCTCACCCGAGCGCGGTCTGTCGGCCCGTCTACGGCTCCTCGGGAGAAGTCCGGCTCATCCGTGCCGGCAGGGCGCCCCCCGCTGTTCTGATCATGATGGGGGGGCACGTCGCGTCATCGCCGCCGCCGACGGCAGCAAACTCGGCCGCACCGCACACGCCTACGTCGGACCCTCCGCCTTGGTTGACGTAGGCGGTCGAGGGCCGGCGGGCGGTCACCCCGGGTGCCGCGCCGGGCCGGATTGCGGACCTGGTCGGCCCGCTCCGGGATCGTGTGCGGGATGCCGCGCCGGCGGAGCCAGGTCCGGATCGCTGTCCGAAAGAACGGGGGGATCGGCCTCGGCCGTCTCAGAGGCGGAAATCGGGTGGACCGTGACCAGGACGGCGACGTCGCGTTCGCGGGGCCGCCGACGGGCGGACCGTGCTCGCGGTGGACGTGAGCAACTGGCTGCGTCACGACGCCCCCACCAGCCCGGAGCTGCTGTTCTGCCACGTCTACGGGCGAGGCCGCAGCACGGATCATTTCATCCCCGGCGGGCCCTGCTCCTTCGTCGCCGCGCTGAAGACGGGACGCACGCCCTGGGGCTGCTCGCCTTCTCCACGAGGCCGTCGACATCAGCCTCCACGATGAGCGGGTGAGGCGCCCCGTCACCCACTTCCCCAAGGCGCTCGCGGAGCAGCAGCGCACCTGCCGGGCAACGACCACCGCATCCGCTTCTCCGGGTCGCGGTCACCCACGACATGAGGCCCGGCGCCGGATGTTCGGCCGGCGCCGGGTCCTTTCTGTGCATCACATTGCCGGCGCGTTGCAAATGATGCGGTTCATTGCCCGATTACGACTTGTACATGACAGATCAGACCTCACTGTTGCTCTGCTACAGCGAGTCGCCGCACCGTCATTGTGCGGCACGGACTCCGTGTGCCGCGTCCGCCCGAGCACGCGGCCGCACCCCCGCCGTCGCGTGCCGACCTGTAAGGACACTCCCCCATGGCATCGAGACACATCATCAAGAGGCGCATCGTCGCGGCGAGCGCCACCACGGCCGGCCTGGTGGCGCTCTTCGCCAGCGTCACGGCACTCCCCGCCGAGGCCGCACCGACCTTAGGCACGGTATTGAACGCCGACAGTGCCCACGCCGTGTCCGGAAGCTACATCGTCACGCTGAAGGACAGCGTCGGATTCAAGGCCACTGCCCGGCAGGGCAGGAACCTTGTCGCCGAATACGGCGGCACGGTCAAGCGGACCTACACCTCTGCGCTGAACGGCTACTCCGCGACACTGACCAGCACCGAGGCCAGGCGTCTGGCGGCCGACCCCGAAGTCGCCTCGGTGGAGCAGGACCAGGTGGTGCACGCACTCGGGACGCAGACCAACGCGCCCTGGGGTCTGGACCGTATCGATCAGTCCCGCCTCCCGCTGAGCGGCACGTACACCTATCCGGACACCGGTGGCAGCGGCGCGACGGTCTACGTCCTGGACACCGGTGTACGCATCACCCACCAGGAGTTCGGCGGCCGGGCCTCCTACGGCTACGACTTCGTCGACAACGACGCCACAGCGCAGGACGGCTACGGCCACGGCACCTTCGTCGCGACGAACGTCGCCGGGAGCACCTACGGCGTGGCCAAGCAGACGAAGATCGTCGCGGTGCGTGTGCTGGGCAACGACGGCTCCGGTACGACCGCGGGCGTCATCGCGGGCGTGGACTGGATCACCTCCCACCACGTCGCCAACTCCGTCGCCAACGTCTCTCTCGGCGGCAGCGCCAGCACCTCACTCGACACCGCGGTGAACAACTCGATCGCTTCGGGCGTCACCTACTCCATCGCGGCCGGGAACTCGGGCGCCAACGCGGCCAACTACTCGCCGGCACGTGTCGCCGCCGCCATCACGGTAGGCGCCACCACCAGCACCGACGCGCGGGCCAGCTACTCCAACTACGGTTCGACCGTGGACATCTTCGCCCCCGGCAGCAGCATCACCGCCGGCTGGAACACCTCCGACACCGCCACCTACACCGGCAGTGGCACGTCCTTCGCCGCTCCGCATGTCTCCGGTGCGGCGGCGCTCTACCTGACCGCTCACCCGGGCGCCTCCCCGGCGACCGTGGCCGCCGCACTGGTGAACGGAGCGACCAGCGACGTCCTCACGGGCATCGGCACCGGCTCGCCCAACAAGCTCCTCAAGCTCGTTCCGTAACCGAGTTCGGCTCTTCCGTCCGAAGCACCCGGACAGCAGGCCCCGCCGCTCACCACCGAGCGCGGGGCCTGCCCCTGCGAGCACGTCAGCAGCGTCAGTGGATATCCATGACCGGTACGGCGGGTCACTCCTGCAGCCAGCCGACCTTCGTGTAGTCGACGTACGACGGGGCGACCATCGGGCCGGCCGAGCCGACCAGCGCGGAGCGGAAGCCGGAAGCGGCGCCGACGGCGGCGAACGCGCGGTCGTCGAGCCGGGCCGTGTGCGGCTTCCATCGCCGTCAGATGACCGTGATCAGGAGGAACACGCCGATGAGACGGGTGGGGGCGGGCAGCGGCCCGGTGGAGAACAGCAGTGCTCCGGCTGCGGCGGCCGGGACGGCGGCGACGTGGCCGTTCTGGTCCTGCTCCTCGTCCACGCCCGCCTCTCGGTCGTGCACGGCGCTCATCACGACGTCCACAACGACCTGCAGCGCCGTTCTGCGGCGGCCGAAGTCGTCACGTTCCTCGAAACTCTCCGCAACGACCTGAGCCCCCCTCGTCACGGTGCGGTCGAACGCTTGGTGAGCAACCACAGCACGTATCCGCCCTGTGCGCACGTCTGAACCCCGTCACCCGGAAGATCTCTCATGGCTGCCATCCTGTCCGTGTCCGGAAGCCCCTCCCCCGCCTCCCGCACCGCCCGGCTGTTGCGTCACCTGGACGAAAACCGGCTTCGGCGGCTGGCACGACGTGACTGCGTTGGAGGGGCGCGCCCTGCCACCCGAGGCGCTGCTCGGCGCCGGCGCTGCCATCGACCATGCCCTGCGCCCTGTGGTGAGGTCCATGGGCGCGGCTGACATCGTGCAGGGCATGTTCAGCCTCGACCGGGATATCGCCGCAGAGGGCGGCATGTCGTCCGTCGCACCGGCCGTCGCACTGGCGTTGGAGCGGGTCACTGACCAGTTCTCCGCTGGGCTGGGCGGCCGTACGGAGAGGCTCCCCGCCGCGGGGTGAATCTGTCGAATCCGACGACGGTCCCATGGCCGTCGCGGCCCCGGCGCCGAACATTCATTCTCTTGCCTGGCCCGGCGTCGAGGAGTTCACTGGTGTGATGCCGACCTTGGTCGCGACGTTGACGGGCTTCTGGCCCTCGCGTCGTGTGTATCTCTTCGACGGTTTCTGTAGCCGGGCCTCGTGATCCCGCTCCGCGCCATCACCCCGTCCGTGCCCTTCCCCGTACGAGAGAACCGAGGTCCGTCATGTCCTTCACCGATGAACTGCTCGCCAACAACGCCCGCTACGCCGAGACCTTCTCCGGTCCGCTCCCGCTGCCGCCCTCCCGCCAACTGGCCGTCGTGGCCTGCATGGACGCCCGGCTGAACGTCTACGCGATCCTCGGTCTGAACGACGGCGAGGCGCACGTCATCCGCAACGCCGGCGGGGTGGTGACCCAGGACGAGATCCGCTCGCTCGCCATCAGCCAACGCCTTCTTGGCACCGAGGAGATCATCCTCATCCACCACACCGACTGCGGCATGCTGACCTTCACCGACGACGGGTTCAAGGACGCGGTCCAGAAGGACACCGGGATCCGTCCGCCCTGGGCGGCGGAGGCGTTCCCCGACCTGGAGGAGGACGTACGGCAGTCCGTCGCGCGCATCAAGGCCGACCCGTTCGTCGTCCACAAGGACCGCGTGCGCGGTTTCGTCTTCGACGTGGCCACCGGCAGGCTCACGGAAGTCCGCTGACCGGGTTCCCGCCGTACCCGGGCATCTCCAGCCTCGGCTGGAGATGAGGTTGCCGGGCAGCGAGGAGGCAGTGACGCGGCGCCGGCCTCCGGCAGGCCATGCCGGAGGCCGGCGTAGTGTCGTCACGTCCTCGGCCGGGTGGGCCAGGCGTTGTCCGTCAGAACACGTTCGATCCGGTCGATGCCGCAGGTGGTGAAGAAGGCTGCGGCCCGTGTGAGGAAGGCCGGGCAGGTGGCGGCCTTCTCGTCGCCGTGGACCTCGCTGTAGGCGAGACGGCTGTGGTCGTCGACCGCGGAGTCGACGTGGTCGAAGCCTGGCGCAGGCGGCAAACCCGGGTCTCCAGCGCTGCCGGAGTCCGGTGCGGCGTCGTGCGGAGGCGGCTGGACCGGTCATGCAGGCCGGCTCCCCCGGCCGGCGCGGTTGGCGCCCGGCGACACATTGGCCAGGCCACTCGCGCAACGTGCTCCCGTCAGCGTCCAGGAAACCGCTCCGTGATCTCCTGGAGCACCCACCCGTTACCGTCCGGGTCGCTGAACGAGGCGTAGGAGCAGTAGGTGGCGCGCTCGGGATGCGGGCCGTCCAGACGCTTCTGTCCTGCGCCCCGGTGTGTGACGGTTCCGCCCTCATGACCGTGGAACAACACGCCCCCCTCATCGTGGAACGCGTCGCTCACCTCGACACCCCGGCTGCCGATCTCGGCGCGGGCCTGCTCGATGTCGGGAACGATCAGGTAAAGGCCTTGGGCCGAGCCGGGTTCCGCGGAGGTCATTCCGTTGCCGAAGAGGATCGAGCATCCGGAGCCGGGGGGTGTGAAGTGCACCAACCGGTAGTCGTCGCTGAACGTCTGGTCGACGTCGAGGCGGAACCCGAGCCTGTCATAGAAATCCTTGGCCCGGTCGACGTCGGACACGGGCAGCACGATGGCTTCGAGTCTGAGGTCCACGAGATGTCTCCGATCGGAGAGGAACGACTGCCCGAACCGGCGTGGGAGTTCACCCACCACCATCACGGGTGAGCGGGCCACCTCGGTCGTCGACGCCTACGCCTGAGGGAACCGCGCCCGACCATACGGCCACGATAGTGGCGGGGTCTGCCGTCAGCTACCGCAGCGGTCCCGACGTTGCGACCTCACTCTCCGCGCACGGCCCGGCGACCCGCCGTGTCCACCGGCGCGACTGCGAGCCTTCCCGAGAACACAGGAATCTTCATGATCACGTCTGGCAGGGAGAAGGCGCTGGCCGCTGCGGCGGTGACCGCTCTCGTCGGCGGCTGCACTGCCGCGGGAGCAGTCTCCGCGGATGCGGCCACGCCGGAGTGCGGCGACAGCTGTATCCACTCGTGTCCGCCGAGGTGAACCGGCACTACGGCAGCCTGCGCGCCCTGGAGGTCGATGTGTGCCGGTCTCGCCGACATCGCGTACGAGAACGAGGACTCGTGCTCCTGGTCGCCCGATTCGCGCGGTCACGCGGCCCGGACGGATCGCCGGGCGCGGGCCAGCCGGCGCAGCTCGGCGCGTGCCGCCGGCACCGAAGGGACGGTCTCCCAGTAGGGGGTGCCATCACAGCCGTACGGACAGGAGCAGCAGGCGGTGGCGCGGCGGTGTCGCGGGGGCGGGGTGCGGCGAGCGCGGTCGGGCCTGTGGTCGTCCGCGCCACGGTGGTCCCCAGCCGGCGCCCGCCGCTCCTGAGCCTCCGGCCACGGGCCGCCCGACAGGTGGTGCGGCGCCGCTCGACAGGGTGGTTGTCCCGCGTTGCCGGGCTCGGTGAGGGCGCTGTTTGGCTCCCGCCTGGACGAGGCCGGGCCACGCCGGCGGTTGTCCTGGAGGCGGCCGCATCCGGGGAGTCGTGGCCCGAATGCGTCAGGACTGACCCGGTCGTTCCAGCAGACGGCCGAGACAGAGACACGCAGGTGGTGAGCCCCGGTGCGTGTGTGCGCACGGTAGCAGGTGCCGACCGTCTGCCCGGCGGGCAACGGCTCTGAGCTGGTGCTCTGCTGTGCCGGGGCCGGTTCTGTCGGCCTGGGCGGTGGCGGGCTTCACAGGAAATTCTCGTGCAGGCAGTCGTGGGAGCGTGGGTTTCTGTGTGACGGTGGGGGAAGACAACGAGACCGGTCGGCATCTCTGGGTGCCGGTCTTTGGGGAGTTCGGGCGTTGCCCCCACCCCGGGCACCCGACCCCCGCCATCGTCGTACACCCCTCAAAGGGGGGTGCTTCGTCTTTGGGCTCACCAACCCCCGGAAGGGGGCACGCCCGCATGAACATCACCACCACGACCGACGGCACCTTCGCACGCATCTCCCTCTGCGGAGAGATCGACTTCCACACCCTGCCCCCGCTGCGCGCCGCAGTCGACGCGCTGCCACCGCAGGTGACCGACCTGCAGTGGGACTTGACCCACACATCCTTCATGGACGTCGCCGGCCTCCACCTCCTCTTCACCCCCACCACCACCGGCCCGGAGCGCCGTGCGACCGTGACCGGACTGCGCGCACAGCCGCTGTCGCTGCTGCTCCTGGCGGCCGACGTGAATCCCACCGTCTTCGACCTCTGTCGTCTCCTGCCCGACGTACCCCCGGCCGACCTCAGGCCCGCAGCCTCGTGAGCGCCCCCGATCGCCTGTCTACCGAGTCCTGACCGGCCCGGGCGACGCCGCGTTCTGCCCTCGTGTGAGCGAAGCGACAGCTCTCGGCTACGAGCTACACGAAGGCCCTGCGGTCACTTTCGACGGTGAAAGGGTCATCGTCGCCCAAGCGGTGGTACGGCCGGCGCAGTCGTAGGCCTTGGGGGCGCGATCTGCCCGTGACACCACAGGGGCCGCAGCGGTCAGGCGAGTTGTGAAAGTGCTGGTCAAAGCCACTCGTTGAGGTCCGGGTCCGCCACCGTATGCCGTCTATCAGCTGCCGACGCGTCCACCCCTGCGGACGACCCGGCTTGATGCCTCGCGGCAGCAACGGCTCAAGCTCGGGCCCGCTGGTCGTTCGTCAGATCCCCGCGTCCCGCGACAGGTGATCGTCAACGAACAAGATCCACTTTCGCCACAGACCCTAGCCGGGATACGGCAGCAGGGTGGCGTTCACCGTCTCCCAGGCCGCCCTCAGCTCGGCCAGCAGCTGCGGGCGGTCCGGGGCCAGGTCGGCCTGTTCGCGGGCGTCGGCCGCGAGGTCGAAGAGGTGGTCCCTGCCGTCGGCGTCCCGGTAGTACTTGAGGTCGCCCCGTCTGAGCGCCCGGTTGCCGCGCACCCGCCAGAACAGGTCGCGTTCCGGCACCTGTTCGCCGCGCAGCAGATAGCCGGCCAGGCTGTGGCCGTCCAGCGGGTACGCCGGGTCGGGGCGGGCGCCGGCCACCTCCAGCAGGGTCGCGGTCCAGTCCGGCGTGTACACCGGGACATGGCTGACCTGCCGACCGTCGACCCGGTCCGGCCAGCGCAGGATCGTCGGCACCCGGATCCCGCCTTCCAGCAGCGAGGCCTTCTCACCGCTGAGCGGCCACTGGTAGGAGAAGCGCTCACCGCCGTTGTCGGAGGAGAACACCACGATCGTGTTCTCCTCCTGCCCGGAGCGGCGCAGCGCGGCCAGCACCTGGCCGACGGCCCGGTCCAGGCTCTCCACCATCTCCGTGTACTTCGTCACCGATCCGCCGTCGTTGTGCAGCAGCGCGCCGAGCACGTTGCCGTCGCGGACCTTCGCGGCGATCTCCGCGCCGGTCTCCTCGTCGTCCTCGGTGAGCCACGGCCAGTGCGGGGTGGTGAAGTTGAGGTTCAGCAGCCACGGCCGCTCGTGCCGCCGGCTCACGTACTCCACGGCCCGCTCGGTCAGTACGGTCGTGTAGTAGCGCAGGTCCTTGTACTCGGCGTCGCCCTCGTACAGGTCGTAGTCGCCGAGCTGGCCCAGCTTGGAGAAGTACTCGAGGGCCCCGCCGAAGTTGCCGAAGAACTCGTCCCAGCCGGACTTGGTCGGGCTGTAGTCGGGCAGCCA
This sequence comes from Streptomyces sp. NPDC046870, assembly GCF_040704595.1. NCBI lineage: Bacteria > Bacillati > Actinomycetota > Actinomycetes > Kitasatosporales > Streptomycetaceae > Streptomyces > Streptomyces sp. NPDC046870. Next base: position 80,299 of record NZ_JBEYXM010000028.1, on the reverse strand, counting down.
GCCGCAGTGCCACTTGCCGATCAGCGCGGTGGAGTACCCCGCCTTCTTCAGCAGCGAGGCGAGAGTCGGATGGCTGGGGTCCAGTCCCTGGCTGCGGTTGGCGATGGGCTCGGCGAGTCCGCCCTTGGTGCGGCCCGGGAAGCGGCCGGTGTACAGGCTGAACCGGGTCGGGGAGCAGGTCGCCGAGCCGGAGTAGGCGTCGGTGAACCGCACGCCCTGTGCGGCGAGCCGGTCCAGGTTCGGGGTTTTGATGTGCGGGGCGCCGTAGACGGACAGGTCGGCCCAGCCGAGGTCGTCGGCGAAGACGAAGAGGATGTTCGGCCGCCGGCCCCGGCCGGCGTGTGCACGGGCGTGGAAGGGGCGCTCGGCGGGGGCGGCCGCTTCGGCGGTCGCGGCCGTGCCCGCGACGGCCGTCGCGGCGCCGCCGCCGATCAGGCCGGTGAAGGCACGACGAGATATTCCAGACATATGGGGTCCTCGGAGGCGGCCGTGCCCCAGGACGGGTACGGCGAGGGAGGGAAGAAGAGGAGAAGGAAGAGGCTGGGCTTCAGCTACAGATCGCGCTGGTCTGCCGGCACAGGTCGACATGGCGCCGCGCCACGAGCACGACGCACATCCCTGTGCGGACAACGGAGAGCCTCATGATCATGCACGCTGCCAGGGCGGGCGGTGGGCGTCAACACAGAGCGCGGGCGCGGGGGAAGGGTTTCATGCGCCGTTCATACCGGGGTGTCGCCCTGATGCGCCGAGCCTGCCGTGACCGGCTGCGCGTCTGCGGTGCGTGACGTGGGAGAAAGGGGGAACCGTCGATCGTGCGCGGGGACGTATGCCCGTGATTCCTCGGAAGTAACTCTGATTTTGTGTGCTTGTAGGACTGAAGTAAGGGCATTCGGTGGCCAGGAGGTTGATAACGATGGTTCCCCTGCTTCTGGTTCTTCTGCTGGCCCTGATCCTCTTCGGTGCGGGATTCGCTCTCAAGGCACTGTGGTGGATCGCGGTGATCGTGCTCATCGTGTGGCTGCTCGGCTTCGTCGTCCGCTCCGCGGACAGTGGCGGCCGCAAGGGCCGTTGGTATCGCTGGTAGACGAAAGACACCCGGCGCGAGGAGCGCGCCACGCGGGAGCATCAGTGGGCCCGGCCGACACGGCCGGGCCCACTGGCGTGAAAGAGAAGCTTCCTCGCGGCGGTCAGGAGGGATCGGGCGTATCGGACGCACCGCAGGGTACGTGAATCATGCACCGGCCCCACGGACTCAGCAGTGGAACCCTGCTCCTCCTGTCTGCGGGGCCGGTGCGTACTCGCATCCGGTTCGGCCGGGTGACCAGGCCACGCAGTGTTCTGCTTGATACCTGCCCCCGGCATGCTGGTCATCGTCATAACGGCTCGCTGAACGAACAAGGCTCATCGGGCGGAGCGCTGCCGCTTCTGGCCTGCGGTAGCGCGGACCACAGCCGGTGAGCCGGCCTCGTGCGCGAGGGTCGGTGCCTTCACGTGCCCGGGGTGACGATGTGCCACCCGTGAGCGGCCACCGAGGCGCGTCACGTCCATGAGAGTGCCGGGCGTGCCTTACGGACTGCCGGTCGTGGTCATCGGGCGGGCCGGTAGTAGGCCGCCACGGGGTCGTGCGCCTCGTCGTGAAGGGCCGGACCGTCGTGCGGCACCGTCGGCCAGGCACCCGACGGCGGGTTGAGCGCGACGAGTTGCTCGGTCGACAGCGCGTAGACGACCCGGCCGATGCCGGAACGGACGATGCCGCCCTCGCACATACCGCACGGCTGGCAGCTCGTGTACAGGGTGGTACCGGCAGCCGTGTCCGGGTCGAGTTCGCGGGCCGCCCAGCGAGCGAGCTTCAGTTCCGGGTGGGCGGTGATGTCGTGGTCCCGCCGGACCGTGTTGTGGGCTTCCGCAAGCACGGTGCCGTCCGGTCCGGCGAGAAGGGAACCGTACGGCGCATCACCCAGGGTGACCGCGTGGGCGGCGATGCGGATGGCACGCCGCAGAAGGGCCTCGTCGGCCGAGGTGATCATGATCGAGTGCTCCAGTGGGTGGCCACGAGGGTGAGTGCCCGCCATGCCGCCTCGGGCCGGCGCGTCTCTTCCGGGTCTCCGTGGTAAGGGTCGAGTACGACGGTGTCCGCGCCCAGCAGGCGTAACTGTTCGAGATCGTCGAGGATCTGTTCGACGGTGCCGACGCCGGCGGGCCGGTCGGAGGCGTCGACCGGTGCGCTGCTGACCCGCAGGGCGATGCGGGGCGCGAACCCCGGCAGCGCGTGCCGTCGCACCACCGCGCGCATATGGGGAAGGGGGAGCCGCAGCGGGTGCCAGGCGTCACCGAACCTCACGGCGCGCCGCAGGGCCGCCTCGCTATGGCCACCCACCCAGACGGGAACGTCGCCCTCCTGGCGCCCCGCCTCCCTGGCTTCCCGAAGGATGCCAAGACACTCGTCCGTCAGCCGGCCACGCGCGGTGAACGGCACGCGCAGCGCCTCGAATTCCTGCCGGGCCCAGCCGACGCCCACCCCGAGGACGAAGCGACCGCCGCTCATCCGGTGGAGGCCGGCAGCCATGCGGGCAACCAGCAAGGGATGCCGGTACGGCAGGACGAGCACGGTCGTGCCCAGCCGCACCGTGGTGGTGAGACCGGCCAGCCATGACAGGGTGGTGAACGGCTCGTGGAACGGCTCCGGGTACCGCTCGGCCACGTCCGGGGTGACCGCCACATGGTCCGACACCATGAGGGCGCCGAAGCGGAGGCCCTCCGCGATCCGTGCCCATTCACGCAGGATGCCGGGATCGGTACCCGGGCCGAAATTCGGTATGTTGACGCCGAGTTGCATGGTCCGAGGCTATTCTGGCGTTCATGACTCAGGGAAGCGAAACCTCCCTGCATAGCCGCTGCTTCTCCGTGATTTTGCTGGTACTTTCGCCGCATGGCCGGGAACCTTGATCACGTCGACTGGGCAATCATCGAACAGCTCCAGCGAGAAGCGCGCATCTCCCTCAGCGAACTCGGCCGCCGCGTGAACCTCAGTCCCTCGGCCACCACCGAACGCGTCCGCAATCTGGAGGCCTCGGGCGTCATCACGGGCTACCGTGCCGAAATCGACCTGGCCAAGGTCGGCTACCCCGTGCTCGCCATCGTCCGCCTCAAGTACCCGGGCAACCGTCACGAACCGCTGCGCCGCCTCCTCGCCGAGCGCCGCGAGATCCTGGAGTGCCTGCGCACCACCGGCAACGACTGCTACACCCTGAAGGTGGCCGCGACCTCCATGGAACACCTGGAGACCCTCATGGACGAACTCGCCGGCTTCGGCAGCACCACCACGAGCGTCGTCTACCGCCAGACCCTCCCCTACCGCGGCCCCGTAGCACCGAACTGACGACCGACCCGCTCCGTGCCCGCACCGGCGGTCGCCCGGGACCCCGCCGCCATGAGCTTCGCGGTTCAGTGAGCGATCACGCCATGAGACACGGCCTCAAGGACTCGGGCGCTCAGCGCGACCCACTTCGGCGTCGTCCTGGTCGGCGTCGAAGCGGAACTCCGGCGGCGGCGAGACGGAGGCCCGCGGGGTCCGTCGGCATCCTCAGCGAGGGTGATCCGCCTGACGGGCCGGGTGGTGTTGCGGCGTGGCGCAGCTGGGACAGCAGCAGAGCCGCGGCGAGCAGGCCGGCGCAGACACAGGAAGCCAGTGCGTACCCGGCCCGGGCGTGACTGCCTCCCGACGAACCGGACGCGACGTGCAGGTACACCGCGGGCACGGCGCTGAGGCAGACGGCCGCGGCGATGCGCTGGGCCATCTGCAGGATGGCGCCACCCACTCCCGCCGCCTCTGCCGGAGCGTGCTGGAGCACCTGGGTCTGATTGGGCGAGACGGTGAGCCCTCCGGCGACACCGGACATCAGCTGTGTTCCGGCCAGGGCCACGGGCAGCACCGACGTCGGCGCCCGGAGGGCGACCGCCGCCCCCGCCAGCGCGGCGCCGATGCCCATCGTCAGGCCGACGCTCACCGTGCGCGGTCCGATCCGCCGGACCAGCCGCCAGGCGAGGGCCGAGGAGATACCCATCCCGACTGCCCCGGGGAGAGTGACCGCCGCCGTGAGGAGAGCGGACAGGCCGAGCCCGTCCTGGAGGAAGACGGTGAGCACGAGGAACGCGGCCAGTGAGGAGCCGAACTGGGCCATCGCGACGGCCGTACCCAGCGCATACGGCTTCGAGGAGGCCAGCGTCGGGTGCACCAGCGGCTGACGCCCCCGTCGCACCCGCAGACGCTGATGCGCGGCAAGGGCGGCCGCCAGCGCGCACACCGCGATGCCCCACAGGAGCGCCCCTCCCCCGCTGTCCGGGGTGCGGATGAAGGGCACCATCAGCGCCAGCGTGCAGCCGCAGAGCAGACCGAGGCCGAGGAGGTCCAGCCGGGAGTGGCGGGCGGTGCGCCGCGGCGGGGGCAGCCAGCGGGCCGCGAGGGCCAAGGTGAGCACGGCGCACGGTCCACTCAGCAGCAGACAGCACCGCCAGCCCGTCCCGGGGCCGAGCCCGGCGACGAGGGCACCGCCGAGCGGCGGGCCGAGGGCCGTGGCCACGCCGCCGGTGACCGCGTAGAGGCCCAGTGCACGGCCGCGGGTCACACCGTGGAAGACGTCCTGAATGGTGCCGATCACCTGCGAGTTGACGAGCCCGGCAGCGGCGCCCTGCACCAGCCGGGCCCCGATCAGGGTCCCCGGGCTTCCGCCGGTCGCGGCCGTCACCCCGGCCAGGAGGAAGAGCGCCACCCCGGCCAGGAAGAGCCGCTTGCGCCCGTGCAGGTCACCGAGGCTGCCGCCGGGGACAAGGGCGAGGCCGAAGGCCAGCGAGTATCCGGCGACGATCCACTGGACGTCCGCCCCACCGGCCCCGAGCGACTGCCGCATGCTCGGCACCGCGATGTTCAGAACGGCCTGGTCCAGCAGGGTCGTTGCGCCGGCGGCCATGCACACGAGCAGCACGCGTCGTGCGGCGCGGTCGTCTCCCGGGAGCACTACGCCCGCCGGGACGGCCGCGGCAGGCCCAAGTGGTCGCGCAGCGTACGGCCCGTGTAGTGGGTGCGGAACAGGCCGCGGCGGCGCAGCTCGGGGATCACGAGCTCGGCGAAGTCGTCCAGGGTGCCCGGCAGGTACGGGAAGATGACGTTGAAGCCGTCGGCGGCGCGGCCGTGGAACCACTCCTCGATGTGGTCGGCGATCTGCCGGGGTGTGCCGGTGAGGGTGCGGTCGTCGTTCGCGACGCGGCGGACGAGGTCGCGGATGGTGAGGTTGTCGCGACGGGCGTCCTCGTAGATCTGCTGCTGGGCGGTGTGCGACTGGTTGGAGACGGGGAGTTCGGGCAGCGGGCCGTCGAGCGGGTAGGGGCTGAGGTCGAAGCCGCCGAGCCAGTACGACAGGTCGGCCAAGGCGACCTGTGATGGCAGGAGTTCGGTGAGTCGGGCCAGCTTGTCGCGGGCCTCGGACTCGGTGGGGGCGGTGACGACGGACAGGGCCGGGAGGACCTTGAGGTGGTCCGGGTCGCGGCCGTGGGCGGCGGCGCGCTCCTTGATCTCCGCGTAGAACTCCTGGGCCCGGCCGAGGTCCTTGATACCGGAGAAGATCACGTCGGCGATGCGGGCGGCGAGGTTCTTGCCCGCCTCGGAGGCGCCGGCCTGCACGATGACCGGGTGACCCTGCGGAGGTCGGGCGATGCCGAGCGGCCCGGCGACCTTCAGGTGTGTGCCCTCGTGGTTCAGCGCGTGCAGCTTGGCGGGGTCGAAGTAGACGCCGCTCGCCTGGTCGTGGCGGAAGGCGTCGTCCTCGAAGGAGTCCCACAGCCCCGTCACCACGTCGTGGAACTCCTCGGCGCGGTCGTAGCGGGTGGCGTGGTCGAGGTGGGCCGCGAGGCCGAAGTTCTGGGCCTCTCCGTCATTGAGGGAGGTCACCACGTTCCAGCCGGCCCGGCCGCCGGAAATGTGGTCGAGGGAGGCGAAGGTGCGGGCCACGTGGTAGGGCTCGTTGTAGCTGGTCGAGGCGGTGGCGATGAGGCCGATGCGGGAGGTGCCGGCGGCGAGCGCGGCCAGCAGCGTCGTCGGCTCGAAGGAGTCGTTGACCACGCTGACCCGGCTCAGGACGTCCTCGCTCGCGAACGGCACGCCGACGAGGTCGGCGAGAAACACCGCGTCGAAGGCGGCCCGTTCGGCGGTCCGCGCGAAGGACAGGACCTCCCGGATGTTCACCCCCGCGTCCGCCGCGGTGTCCGGGTGCCGCCATGCGGCCAGGTACTCCCCCGGCGGCTTGAGGAAGGCGTTGAGGTGCAGTTGTCCGGTGCGGCGGCTCATCGTCCGGTCTCCTGGAGGTGTCGGTCACGGACGGCGGGCCGCGGCAGCCCGAGGTTCTCGCGCAGGGTGCCGCCCTCGTACTCGGTGCGCAGCAGCCCGCGTTGCCGGAGCAGCGGTACGACATGGTCCACGAAGTCCTCGGCGGGGCCGGGAAGATAGGGGAAGGAGATGTGGAATCCGTCGGCCGCGAAGGAGCGGAACCAGGTCTCGATGTGGTCGGCGATCTGCTCGGGCGTACCGGCGACGGCGGAGCCCGCGGCGAAACGGTGTGCGAGCTGACGTATCGTCAACCGACTGTCACGGGCTAGGTTCAGCAGCAGATCGCGGCGCGACTTGCTGCGGCTGGTCTCGGGGATGTCCGGCAGCGGGCCGTCCACCGGGTGGTCGGTCAGGTCCAGGTCACCGATGCTGTCCTGGACGAGACGGCGGGCGACGTCGTCGTGGATGAGGTCCTGAAGCTCGGCGAGTCGCCGCCGCGCCTCCGTCTCGGTGGACGCGACCAGCGGGGAGAGGCCCGGCCAGACCAGTACGTGGGCGGGGTCGCGCCCTTGAGCGGCCGCCCGGGCCTTGATGTCGGCGTAGAAGGCCTGGGCGGCGTCCAGTTCGTGCTGGGTCGTGAAGAGGACCTCGCCGTGCCGGGCGGCGAACTCCCGTCCGTTCTCGGAGGATCCGGCCTGGAAGACCACCGGATGGCCCTGTGGCGGCCGGGAGATGTTCAGGGGGCCACGGACGGCGAAGTACTCGCCGCGGTGGTGCGGGGTGTGCAATCCGGCCGGGTCGTAGTAGCGGCCGGTCGCCTTGTCCCGTACGACCGCCTCGTCGTCGAAGCTGTCCCAGAGCGCCTTGACGACCTGTACGAACTCGTCCGCGCGGTGATAGCGCAGCTCGTGTTCGAGGTGGCTGTCGTAGCCGAAGTCCGCCGCCTCCAGGGGTACGGCGGAGGTGACCACGTTCCAGCCCGCGCGGCCGCCGGAAATGTGGTCCAGGGAGGCGAACTTGCGGGCGACGTGGAAGGGGTGGTCGTAGGTCGTGGTCGCCGTCGCCGCCAGGCCGATGTGCTCGGTCACCAGCGACAGCGCGGCCAGCAGCGTCAGCGGTTCGAAGTGCTCGGCGCGGCCGGTGCGGGACAGCGAGTCGAGCTGGTGGCCCCGGACGGCGACGTCGTCGGCGGCCAACAGCGCGTCGAACCGGCCGCGTTCGAGGGTTCGGGCCAGGTCGGTGTGGAAGGCGAAGTCGAGCTGTCCGTCGGGGCGGGCGTCCGGGTGCCGCCAGCCGGCGATGTGGCCGCCGGAGCCGTGGACGAGAGCCCCCAGGGTGAGCCGACGTGCGGTGGGTTCGGTCATGCGGTCCTCCCGGTCATGCGGGCAGCCGGGGCACGGCGGCCAGAAGACGGCGTGTGTAGGGGTGTTGGGGGTCGGCCAGGACGGATGTGGCCGGACCCTGTTCGACGGCGCGGCCGTCCTTCATCACCAGCACGTCGGTACACAGACGCCGTACGACGCCGATGTCGTGGGAGACGAGCAGCAGTGTCAGCCCGTACGCATCGGCGAGGTCTTCGAGGAGGGCGAGGATCTGGGCGCGTACCGACACGTCGAGGGCGCTGAGCGGTTCGTCGCCGACGAGGACCTTCGGACCGGGGGCGAGGGCGCGTGCGATGGCGATGCGTTGCCGCTGCCCGCCGGAGAACTCGTGCGGATACCGGCCGCGCACGGACGGGTCCAGGCCGACGGCGCGCAGGAGTTCGTCCACCCGGTCGTCGTGGTCGCCGGGGATCCGCAGGCACTCCAGCGGCTCGGCGACGATGTCGCGGACGGTGGCGCGCGGGTCGAGGGAGCCCATCGGATCCTGCAGCACGACCTGCACCTCGCGCCGGAACCAGGGCAGCCTGCCCGGCTTCACCTCGCGCCCGCGGTAGTGCACTGTTCCGGAGTCGGGCCGGTCCAGGGCGAGCAGGAGCCGGGCCAGGGTCGACTTGCCGGAGCCGGACTCCCCCACGATGCCGAGGCTGTCGCCTTCCCGGAGCTCCAGCGACACGTCCCGGACGGCGTGGCGGTGAACGGCAGGCGCGAACAGCGAGGTGCGCGGCAACCGGAAGGTGCGGCCGAGGCCGGTGCCCTTCAGGAGCTGTGTCATCGCGTGACCTCCTCGGATCCCGTGGCACGGGCGGCCGCCACCAGCCGCTGCGTGTAGGGGTGTCGGGGAGTTCGTACGAGGGTGTCGGTGGCACCTTCCTCGACGAGCCGTCCGTCCTTCAGCACGGCGGCTCGTGAGCACAGCTGGGCGACGACGGCGAGGTCGTGGCTGATGAAGAGCAGGGAGGTGCCGTGCTCGCGGACGAGGTCGTCGAGGAGGTTCAGCATGTCTGCCTGGACGGTGACGTCGAGGGCGGTGGTGGGTTCGTCGGCGATGAGCAGGGCCGGGCGGGTGGCGAGGGCCATGGCCAGGCCGACGCGCTGGCGCTGGCCGCCGGAGAGCTGGTGCGGCCAGGAACGGATCATACGGTGCGGGTCCGGCAGGCCCACCTGCGCGGCGAGTTCGACGGCGGCGGTCGCGGCTTGGCGCCGGTTGAGCCCGCGGTGCAGCCGCAGGGGCTCGGCGAGCTGCTTCCCGATGCGCATGAGGGGGTTGAGGGCGCTCATGGGTTCCTGGAAGACCATGGCCATGCGCTCGCCGCGCAGCCGGGACAGCTCCCTGTCGCCGAGGCCCAGCAGTTCCTGGCCGCCGAGCCGGATGCTGCCGGTGGCCCGGGCGCCGTCCGGCAGCAGTCCCATCACGGCGAGTGCGGTGAGCGACTTGCCGGAGCCGGACTCACCGATCAGGGCGAGCCGTTCGCCGGGGGCGAGTTCCAGGCCGACCTCGTCGACGACGGTGGCACCACCGATCCGCACACTCAGATCGGTGATCGTCAGCAGGCTCATGACGCCTCCCGGACGCGCAGGCGTGCGTCGGCCGCCTCGCGCAGCCCGTCCCCGAGCAGGTTGAACCCGAGAACGGAGGCGGCCACGGCGAGCCCCGGCCAGATGACGAGCAGCGGGCGGGCCGCGATGTACTGCTGCTGCTCGTGCAGCATGCGCCCCCAGGAGACGGCGGGCGCCGGCGCGCCGAACCCGAGAAACGACAGGGCCGCCTCGGCGAGCACCGCCACGGACAGCACAAGCGAGAGCTGCACGACGAGGGTGGGCGCGATGTTCGGCAACAGGTGCTTGCGGACGGTGCGCCAGGTGCCGGACCCGGCGGCGAGCGCGGCCAGCACGTAGTCGGTGTTCAGCACCCGCCCCGCCTCGGCGCGGGCGACCCGGGCGAGGTTGACGCCCGCGCCGGCACCGACCGCGGTGACCACCGTCCAGGTGGAGCCGCCGTACACCGCAGTGAGGATCATCGCGATCAGCAGGACGGGGAACGCGATCAGCACGTCCGTGAGCTGGACGACGGCGGCGCCGATCCAGCGCGGCACGAGCACCGCCGCCAGCGCCAGGGCGAGCCCCACGACAGCCGCGATCGCCGCCGCGAGCAGGGCGGTCAGCAGAGTGCCGCGCGCTCCGGCCAGCAGCTGGCTCAGCTCGTCGCGGCCCAGCCGGTCGGTGCCGAGGACATGTCCGCCGGAGAACGGCAGCAGCCAGCCGTCCCGCGGACGCGCGAGGGTGGGGTCGTACGGCGTCCAGACGAGGGAGACCAGGGCGGACAGGACGAGAAGGCCGACGAGGACCAGCCCGACCGAGCCGCTGCGGCTCTTGAGGAGCGCTCTGGAGACGGTCATACGGCGCTCCGCAGCCGAGGGTCGATCAGCCGGTGCGCGAGGTCCACGAGGAACCCGATGACCAGAACCGCCCCCGTGAGCAGCAGGATCTCGCCCTGCACCTTGTCCAGATCACGGTTACCGACATCCGTGATCAGCATCTGGCCGACGCCGGGCAGCACGAAGACCTGCTCCACCACGACCGCCCCCGCGACCAGCGCCGCGATCTGCAGGCCGAGCACCGACACCACGGGCACCGCCGCGTTGCGCAGCCCGTGCCGCACCAGCGCGCCGGTGCGCGTGTGGCCCTTGGCCCGGGCGGTGCGCAGCCAGTCCTGGTGCAGGACCTCCAATACGGCGGAGCGCACGAACCGCAGCAGGACGGCGCCCTCGGAGAGGGCCAGGGTCAGCCAGGGCAGGACCAGGCTGCGCAGGGCCTGCCCCGGCTCGGCCCAGCCGTCCACGGGGAACCCCTGCGCGGGCAGCCAGCGGACCTGGACGGCGAAGACGACGACGAGCAGCAGCCCCACCCACAGTGTCGGCAACGCGATGCCGAGCTGCCCGCAGGCGTTCACCGCGCCACCGAGCCGCGAGTCCCGGTGCACGGCGGCGGCGATGCCCGACGGCACCGCGAAGGCGAGCGCGAGAACGACCGCACCGGCGGCCAGCGGCCCGGTCACCGCGAACTTCTCGGCGAGCTGCCCCGACACCGACGTACCGTCGAGGACGGACCGCCCGAAGTCGCCGGTGACGACTCCGCCGATCCAGCCGGCGTACTGCGCGGCGAGCGGCCGGTCCAGGCCCAGGTCATGGCGTACGGCCGCGACCTGGGCCGGTGTGGCCTTGATGCCGCCGATGGTCTGGGCGATGTCGCCGGGCAGCAGCCGTAGCACCAGGAAGATCAGCACGCTGGCGGCGAGCAGGGACACCACCAGCAGTGCGGCCCGGCGCAGCACGTACAGGGTCACGCGGGCCTCACTTCTTCTTCGCCACGGCGAGGGACGCGAGGTCGTAGCGGTTGCTGGTGAAGTTGTGCGGCACGCCTGTGACGCCGCTGCGCACGACGGTGAGCGTCTGGTTGACGAACAGCCAGTCCGCGGCGGCGTCCTCGGCCACCTGCCGGGCCGCCTTCTTCAGGAGAGCGTCCCGCTCGGCGTCGCCGGCGGCGGTCTGGGCGGCGGCGTACCACTTCTGTACGTTCGCGTTGTCGTAGCCGAAGTAGTAGTCCGGGTTGGCGAAGTTGTTCAGGTCGCGGGCTTCTGCGTGGTCGACGAGGCTGAGCTGGTAGTCGTGCTTGGTGTAGACGCTGTCGAGCCAGGTCTGGAACTCAACTTGGCGCACCGTGAGTTGGACGCCTACCCGCTTGAGCTCGGAGGCGAGGTAGTCGCCGATCTCCGCCGGGTAGATGTTGGGGATCTGGACGGTGAGCTTCAGGCCGCCGCCGTAACCGGCCTGCCGGAGCAGCTTCTTGGCGCCCGCCGGGTCGTAGGCGTCGATCGCGGTGAGGTCCTCGTAGCCGGGGTCGGTGGCCGGGACGGGGCCGCCGACCGGCTTGGCCGCACCGCCGAGGGCCTTGATGAGACCGGCGTTGTCGATGGCCCGGCGGATGGCGCGCCGTACCCGCACGTCCTTGGTCGGCCCGGAGGCGTTGTTGAACGCGAGCGTGAACTTGTCGGTGGTGTCTCCGCGTAGCACGGTGTACTTGCTCTTGTCGGAGAACGGTTGGAGCAGGGTCGCGTCCGCGGCGGTCTCGATGTCGGTCTGCCCCGTCTGCTGGGCGTTGCCGGCGGCGTTGTCGTCCTTGATGTAGTGGAAGACGACCTTGGCGACCTTGGCCTTCTTCCCCCAGTAGGCGTCGTTGCGGACGAAGGTGATGGACGAACCGCGCTTCCAGCCGGACAGCTTGAAGGGCCCGGTGCCGTTCTCGTCACCGGCGAGGGAGGAGAAGTCCGTCCCCTTCTTGAAGACGACGCCCGCCCGGCCCGTCAGACCCCAGGTGAAGCCGGTGTCACGGTGTTTGAGCGTGACGACGACGGTGTGGTCGTCCGAGGCGGAGACGCTCTTGACCGAGGCGAGCGCCGCCGCGTCCGGGTTCTTCGAGCCTTTCGCGGTGACTTGTTGCAGGGACCAGACGGCGTCGGCCGCGGTGACCTTGGTTCCGTCGTGGAAGGTGGCGCTCTTCGCGAGGCGGAAGGTGTAGGTGAGCCCGTCCGGCGACGTGTCGTACGAGGTTGCCAGGCTCGGCTCGATCTTGTTGTTCTCGTCGCGGGTGAGCAGGCCCTGGTAGATGTTGTCGAGCAGGATCTGGTCGAGGGCCGCCCCTGCCGTGGAGGCGATGTCGAGGCTGGTCGGCTCCAGGACGAGGCGTACGTCGACCGTGGCGCCGGTGTCGATGGCGGCGGGCTCGGCGGCCTGGCTGGTCTGTCCGGCGTTCGCGGGGTCGTCTGCCGACCCGGTGCCGCACGCCGTCGCGGCCAGGCCGGCGAGGACTGCGGTGGCGGCGAGCCGGAGGGCGGTGGTGCGGCGCATGGCGGATCTTGCTCCCTGGGTGCGTGCGGCGGAGTTCATACGGCGGCTGCTCTCAGCCCTGCTTCGAGGTCGGCGATCAGGTCGTCGACGCCTTCGATGCCGGCCGACAGCCGCACCAGGCCGGGCGTGACCCCGGCCGCGGTCTGCTGACGGGCGTCCAGTTGGGCGTGGGTGGTGGAGGCGGGGTGGATGACGAGGCTGCGGACGTCGCCGATGTTGGCGAGATGGCTGAACAGCCGGACCCCTTCGACGAACCGCCGGCCCGCCTCCAGGCCGCCGGCGAGTTCGAAGGCGAGGACCGCCCCGGCGCCGCGCGGCAGGTACCGTTTGGCCGGCACGTGCCAGGGACTGGAGGGCAGTCCGGGGTAGTGCACCTGCGAGACCTGCGGCTGCTGCTCCAGCCACTCGGCGAGCGCGTGGGCGTTGGAGACGTGCCGTTCGATGCGCAGGCTGAGCGTCTCCAGCCCGTGCAGGAGCAGGAAGCTGTTGAAGGGCGAGACGGACGGGCCCAGGTCCCGCACCAGCCGGGTGCGCAGACGCAGCGCGTAGGCGAGGCCGAGGCCGGCGAAGGAGTCCCAGAAGGACAGCCCGTCGTACGTCGGGTCCGGGCCGGTCAGCCCCGGCCAGCGGTCGGGCTCCGCGCCGAAGTCGAAGCGTCCCCCGTCCACGACGACTCCGCCGATGCCGGTGCCGTGGCCGGACAGGAACTTGGTGGTGGAGTGCACGACGATGTCGGCGCCGTGCTCGAAGGGACGTAGCAGGTAGGGGGTGAGCACGGTGTTGTCGACGACGAGCGGCACACCGGCCTCGTGGGCGACGCCGGCCACCGCCTCGACGTCGAGGACGTTGCCGCGCGGGTTGCCGAGGGTCTCGCCGAAGAACGCCTTGGTGGTGGGGCGTACGGCCGTGTGCCACGCGCCTGGGTCGTCCGGGTCGTCGACGAACGTGACGTCGATGCCGAAGTCGGCGAACGTGTGCTCCAACAGGGTGCGGGTGCCGCCGTACAGGGACGAGGAGGCGACGATGTGGTCGCCCGTGCGGGCGAGGTTGAGCAGGGCGAGGCTGGTCGCGGCCTGACCGCTGGCCACGGCGACCGCCGCCGAACCGCCCTCCAAGGCGGCGATCCGCTCCTCCGCCACCGCGGTGGTCGGATTCGACAGCCGGGTGTAGGCGTGGGTGGCGAGGTCGGACAGTTCGAAGGCCGCTGCCGCGTGCGCGGTGTCCCGGAAGACGTAACCGGCGGTCGCGTGGATCGGCACCGCCCGCGCACCGGTGACCGGGTCGGGGACCGTGCCGGCGTGCACCTGGCGGGTCTCGAAGGCCCAGTCGCTCATCGATTCTCTCGCTTCTCCAGTACGTCGGACCACCAGCGTTCGGCGACCCGTGGATGGGAGCGGAGCCAGCCGATCACCGCGTTCTCGCCGAAGGCCGCGAGCAGCGGATTGTCCGGGTCGTCGGTGACGCCCCGGCTCAACGCGGCCAGTTCGGGAGGGAGGACGAGCGGCTCGACGACCGCGTCGAGGCGTGGCCCGAGGAAGAAGGGGACGGAATAGCGGTGGACGCCCGGCCGGGGGCTGACGACGCGGTGCCGGGTGGCTTTCAGATAGCCCTGGGTGGCGATCTCCAGCATCTCGCCGATGTTGAAAACGAAGGCGTCGGGCACGGGCACCGCGTCGATCCAGCCGCCGTCCTCGCGCTGCACCTGGAGCCCGCCGACCTCGTCCTGCTGGAGCAGCGCGAGATAGCCGTAGTCCTTGTGCACGCCCACTCCCTGGTCGGCGTCCTTCGAGGCACGCGGCGGGTAGTGCACGATCTTCACGTGGACGGCGGCCTCGTCATCGAACCACTGGTCGAAGTAGCCCTCGTGCTGTCCGAGCGCGGCCGCCAGGGCCCGCAGCACTTCCCGGCTCACCCGCAGTGCCTCCGCCTGCCAGCGCAGCACGATGTCCTTCAGCTCCGGCAGCGCGGTGGGCCATTGGTTGGGGCCGATCAGGCGCAGGTAGAGGGGGTCGTCCGGGGCGGTGGCCACCGCGGCGCGCTCCGGACCGATGTCGATCTGCTCCCGCCAGTCGGCGCTGCCCGCCGTGTACTCGGTGCCGGTGCGCGTGTAGCCGCGGAACTGGGGCGAGTTGATGTTCTCGATCTCCAGCCGCTGCTCCTCGGGCAGCGCGAAGAAGGCGCGAGCCGCGCTCAGCACCTCCTCCCGCAGGGATGCGGGGACGCCGTGCCCGGTGACGTAGAAGAAGCCCACCTCGTGGGCGGCGGAGCGGAGCTCGGCGAGAAAGGCGGCGCGGTCGGTGTCCGGGGCGCGGAAGCGGGAGAGGTCGATGACGGGCAGGGCTGTGGGCTGGGCCATGGGGATTCCTTCGCGGCACGGCAGGCCGACTGCGCATCACAACTGCCCAAACGTGTGGCTGGTTGAGTGGCAGAAGCGGGATCAGGCGGAAAGAGGAAGAGAGAGGGTGCGGGTCGCGAGCCGTGGAACGGCGATCAGCAACAGACCTGGTCGAACTGGTCGGCGCGGCGGCTCACCCAGAACGGGTCGAGCAGCACCGTGTGTGCCGGGCCAGTGGTCTCCATGACCGGATCAAAGCACACCCGGGAAGGTGTGTCCACCACGCATCCCGCAACGTGAGACACGCTCGTTGTGCTGGTGAATACCGCCGCCGCTGTGGCTGTCTGGCTGCATACCTCCGCCGGGCCTGACACCTCCGCGTGGTCCTTCGAGACCGCACAGCTCCATGCGGGTGCCGCGCCGGACCCGACGACCGGGGCGCGGGCGACGCCGATCCACCAGACGACGTCGTTCGTGTTCCGGAACACCCAGCACGCCGCCGACCTGTGCACGAGCGGCTGTCCCCACACCTCGACGGCCTCGCCCCGCTGTGGACCCGTGCACGGCGGTCGTGCGGTCGCTCATGCCGACGACCTGGCCACGGCCATCGAACGCAACGCGGTCCAGTGGCTGCAACCTGGCTACGCGATAGGCGAGGAGGACGCCGTGGCTCTCCTGGAGGGCTACCGCTCGGTGCGACCACTGACAGCAGACGAGACGGCCGCACTCCCCGCGCTGCCGCCGCTGGTGCATGCGGAATTCGCGTTTTCCGAGCTCGGCTGTTCCCACGGCGTCGTACGCTCGGCGCACAACGCCCGCCTGGCCTACGAGTACCACGTCGGCAACGCGGAGTGGTTCGCCGGCACCGACGGCAAGCGTCTCCTGCGGCGACTCGCGGAAGGATGAACCGTGCTCATCGTCATGGGCGGCCTGCCCGGTAGCGGCAAGACCACCCTCGCCCGTCTCCTGGCGGCCCGGATCGGTGCGGTCCACCTGAGGGTGGACACCATCGAGCAGGCGATCGTCCGCTCCGGACTGGCACAGCACCCCGTCGGCCCGGTGGGTTACGTGGTCGGATACGCCCTGGCCGAGGAGCATCTGCGGCAGGGCCTGACCGTGATCGCGGAGTCGGTGAACCCGCTGAGCGTGACGCGTGACGCCTGGCGGGCCACGGCCGTCGGGGCGGGTGTGCCCGTCCTCGAGGTGGAGGTGATCTGCTCCGACCCGGCTGAACACCGGCTCCGCGTGACCTCGCGATCCGTCGACATTCCGGACCTGCCGCTGCCGGACTGGCAGCAGATCGTCGACCGGGAATATGAGCCATGGGACCGCGAGCGCGTGGTCGTCGACACGGCTGGGCAGGAACCGCGCGAGTCACTGGCCGCGCTGCTCGCTCGCCTCCGGTCGGGCTGAAGGGTACCTGGCTGCGGTTCGACGCACGGTCTCGGGCAACTCGCCTCTGACGTCCGGGGGTTCGAGCACCTGGGCGTCCGGGCCGAATCCGAGCAGGCGGCGGCGAAGGCGTGGACGTCGGCCGGGTACCGGGCTGCCCGACCCCCCCTCCCCCACCCTTCGGCCGGGGGCACTCCCATCTCGCCGCGTGCGGCGAAGCAGGCGTTCGGGAGGCCGGACGTGCTCACGTCACGGGCTGACGCACCGGCTCCACCCCGATGACCTTGCGGTAGACGCGGGCGCCGTCTCCGTAGTCGTCCACGGCGTAGTGCCAGGTCGCCCGGTTGTCCCAGAGCACGAAGTCACCGGCGTTCCAGCCGAAACGGATGGTGTAGTCGGGCGATGACGCATGCCTGAGCAGGTGGTCGAGCAGCACCTTACCCTCCTGTGGCGTGACGCCCGTGAGGCCGAGCGCCGAGGCGCTGATGAACAGTCCCTTCCGGCCTGTCTCGGGGTGGGTCAGCACGACCGGATGCTCGACGGTCTCCTCGACCGCTTCTCGCTTGCTGCCCTGGGCGTAGTTTCCCGCGTTGGCGTCGTAGACCGCGCCGACCGATTCGAGGAGTTCCTTGAACGGCTCGGACAGGTCGTCATATGCCGCCTGGAGATCGGCCCACAAGGTGTGGCCGCCCAGCGCGGGCACGACCTCGTAGGTCAGCGACTCGATCGCGAAGACCGGCTGCCGCCACAGTCCGCCGATGTGCCAGGTGCTGGCCTTGCCGGTCTGCTGGACGTTGTACGGGTAGACCAGCGGATGTGCGGCGTCCTTCTTCGCGGTCGGGTGGTCGAAGGGTTCCGCGAAGATGCGTACGGCCTCGACGTGCTGCTCCGGTGTGAGGTGCTGGCCGCGGAACACCAGCACCTTGTGTTCCCGGAACGCCCGGCGCAGTTCTTCGGCGGTTGCCTCGTCGACGCCGGTCGTCAGGTCGATGCCGGTCACCTCGGCACCGAACCGCGGACCGGCCCGCCGAATCTCGTAGCTCGCGACAGTGGTGGTCATGGCTTTCCCCTCTCGGTGCTGCCGTACAGGAATGACACGCGAGTGGTCGCCCGCACACGGGACGGGTGAAGGCGACGTCAGAAGCGTCGACACGCTGAGGCGTCGACGCGCGCCAGATCCACGTACAACCTGCGGTAGAGCGCTGAGGAGGTCACCTCACCATGTGTAGCAGGCAGTTGAGGGTCGGATCGTTGCAGCTGCATGAAAATTCCGTCGGGGCCGGTCGGGTCGCCCGGCGGGAAGGGGCTCAGAAGCCCACGCTGTCGCGGATCAGGACGGCCACGCCCCGCTCGGGGAGGGCTTGGCGCTCCAGGATGAGGATCTTGCCGATGAACGCGGTCTGGCCGTAGTTCTCCTGCCGCCGTCGCCACTCCCTGGGCAGGCTGTACTCCCGGATGCAGCGCAGTCCCGTCGCCACGTCGGGGACGAGTTTCCGGGCGCCGACCACCCGGATCGCCTTGCGGGCACCCGATGCGTATGGGGCGAGCTGACTGCCGCTCGCGGAGCCCACCAGCAGAACGCCGTCCTCGGAGACCGCGTGCACACTGCCCACCACGACATCGGGCGTCGCGCCCAGCCGGATGCGGGCGGTCACGTCGTCGCCCAGGTCGCCCGCGGCGGCCCGTACGGAGGCGAAGCGGCCGGAGTCGTCGACGGCCTCCGTGATCCCGGCTAGTCGCAGCGTCTCGCTCGACGCGGTGAACAGCGACGCCCTGTCCGGGACGAGCGAAAGGACGAGTTCAACGTGCGTCGGTCACGGCGTCCACGACGTGCACGACAAACCCGTTGCCGCATAGGGCCTCGGCCGCGCGGTCCAGTTGCGGCCGCCGCTGCGTCGATCTGTTACGTGTCGCGGACGCACTCTGTCGCGCCGCCGCTCACTGACCGCCCGTCAATCCGGCGCCGGCCCTTTTACGCGCACGGCGTCTCCCGCGGACAGCCCCCGCGGAGGCGGGAGTTCGGCGACCCGCCGCGCAGTAGCCTGTGAGGATGGCGGAGTTCAAGGCTGTCCAGGTGAACCTGTGGTGCGACGACGTGGAGCGCTGCGCGGCGTTCTTCCGTCGCCTCGGCATGCCCGAACGGTTCCGCTTTCCGCCGGACGGTGAGCCGCACCAGGTCGAAGTAGAGGCTGCCGGTGTGCGGATCGGGTTCAGCTCGGCCCGCACGGGCGGCGAACTCTTCGGCATCGCCACGACGCCCGGCGAGAACACCGAGGTCGTGTTGTGGTGTGACGACGTCGACGGCCTGCATCGGGCGGCCCTCGAAGCGGGCGGCAAGCCCCTGACGAGTCCGACGGACTCTCCGGACGGGCGGCTTCGGTTTGCCTGGCTGCACGATCCCGAGGGCCACCGCGTGAAGCTCGTGCAGGAACGCGGCTGAGCACAGCCCAGGCACGGCTCGTCCCGGTTGCGGCATTGACGCACGGGGTGCCGTACGAGGCACGGCGCGCATGGGCACGCATGCGGCCCGGCCGACGCTGTGCCGGTGCCGAGGGAGCGCTGTGCAGACAAAGATCAGGTGCTGCGCACCCAGACACGGTCAGGATCTCGGCTTGCCGGTGCCCTGGAACTGGCCGCGTGCAACCCCGCCCCGACGAGGACCCGACCCAGGTCGCCGACCACGTGGAGCACGCCCGCGAGCCGGCCGGCGTGGCCCACATCGGTCTCGGCGGCGACTACGACGGCGTGGACCACCGGCCGACCGGCCTCGCCGACGTCTGCGGCCACCCGGTGCTGCCGCGCGAACTCGCCGACCGCGGCTGGTCCCGGACCGAGCTGGAGGCTCGGCCGGGGAATTCCGGTCAAGGTTGCGCACAGCGGCCTGGTCTCGTTGTGACGCGTGTGCCGGAGCACTCGAGTTCCGGCGCGGTCATGTCCACGAGCCCGCGGGGGCAGCGGGGCGACCGAGCCGGAGCGGGCCTGGCTGCCGGCTGCGCCCCAGTCCCGGCGTGGTGTGCCGGACGTGGACCGGCGCGGTCCGTCGGGACGGATGCGGCGGTCCGATTCCGTCATGCGTGCGGTCTCTCCGAGAGCGTCCCGGTGAAGTGTGTGACGGGGCGTTCCTGGGGTTCGCCGTCGACGGTGATGTCTACGGCCTCGTTGTAGAAGGCGAGGAGTCCCTTGATCGGGCCGACCGCGGGCAGCGGGTCCGGGTAGGACCAGACGACGTTCGGCGGGATCTCGGACTCGCCGCGCCAGGACCAGTACTCCGCCGTGCCCTTGTAGGGGCAGCCGGTGTGGTGGCCGGTGGGTTCGAGCAGGTCGAGGCGGACGTCCTCGCGCGGGATGTAGTAACGCGTGGGCAGGCCGGTCTCGAAGACCAGTACCGGCCGGCGGGTGTCCGCGACGACCGTGCCGTCGATCTGGACCACGAGGTGGCGGCTGCTCGGGATGGCGTCCACACGTTTGTGCGGGTCGCGGGGGTGGATGAAGATCTCTTCCTCCTCCTCGTACCAGTGGTCGAGGCCCCGGCCGGTGCGCCGGAACCACTCGAAGGCGATGTGGTCGGCGAGGTCGGCGGCCGGGAAGGTCCAGGCGGCGTTCTCCAGCAGGTCACCGTCGATGTCGAGGTCGTAGAAGATCCGTGAGCCGGTGTGCGTACCGATCGGGGGGTTCTTCGCGGGGCGGAGCAGGTCCTCACGGACCTCGGTGCGCGGGAAGGCGTACAGCGGGACGGGGACACCCGGCTCCCAGACCAGGACGGGATGCCGGCTGTCGACGACCGTCACCTCGCCCTTGCGGCCGCGTACCCAGCGCTCGCCGGGCTCCCAAAGGAGGCCTTCGGGGGTGGTCCGCACGGCCTGTGCGGTGGGGAACGTGGTCATGAGCTGCTCTCCTCCGACCGGCTCACGCGGTGACTTCCGCGGCGTAGGGGCGGTTTTCGCGCCAGGCCGCGAGCTGCTCGGGGCGGCCGAACACGCGCAGGTACTCCTCTACGTTACCGCTGGCCCGTTCCCACACCGAGACGGGTTCGAAGTCGGAGCCGTCCGGGTCGGCGAACTCGGGCAGCGGCGCGACGACCGTGTCCAGGCTCGGGTGGACGAACACCGCGGAGGAGCGCCGGGTCACCGAGCCACCGGCCACCACGCGGTGCCGTCCGGGGCGCAGCCGGCCCTCCGTCCAGTTCGTCAGCAGGGTGCCGGTGAACACCTGGAGGGCGTCCGGCCGGATCGGTACGGGGGTCCAGGTGCCGTCGGGACGCTGCCCCTGCAGGCCCGCGTAGTCACCCGCCTGGTGGAGCACCGTGAGCACAGAGCTGTCGGCGTGTTCCAGGAGGAGGAGCTTCTCCTCGTCCGATGCGCCCTCGTGCGGCCACTGCGGGTAGTTGTTGACGACCACCGTCGTGTAGACGTCCTCGCCGAGCGGGAAGGCCTGCGCGGGGACGTCCAGCACGCGCGCGTACAGGCCGAGGACGCGGCGGGCGACGTCCACGAAGGCGTCGTGATAGCGCTGGGTGGCCGCGCGCAGCCCGGGCTCCTGCGGCGGCCACACGTTCGCGTGTTCGTAGAGGGTGGCGTGTTCGGCGGACAGCCCGGCGGCCCTGGCCGCCTCCGTGTCGTCGTACTGGGCGATGCTGAACCGTTCGAGCTCCA
Organism: Streptomyces sp. NPDC046870; assembly: GCF_040704595.1. NCBI lineage: Bacteria > Bacillati > Actinomycetota > Actinomycetes > Kitasatosporales > Streptomycetaceae > Streptomyces > Streptomyces sp. NPDC046870. The sequence continues at coordinate 59,315 of NZ_JBEYXM010000028.1, read as the reverse complement.
GGCGTCCGAAGTCGTCCGGCCACTGCCGCCAGCCGCGGTAGGGATGGCCGGTCGGGCTGGCGAGTCGCTCCTTCTCCGCGCGCGGCAGGTCGAGGACGCGGCGGAAGCCGTCGTCGAAGCCGGCGATCACCTCGGTGGGCACGCCGTGGTTGACCACCTGGATGATGCCGATGGTCTCGGCGGCGGTGCGCACGGTGGCGAGCAGGTCGTCGGGGGCGTCGGTGGCGAGGGCGGCGGCGAGATCGATGACGGGGATGTCGTCCGACATTGCTCAGGCTCCTTCGGGATTCAGTGGGTCAGGGGGCGCAGGGCGTCCGCGAGGGACTGGGGGTCGGCGTGGACGGTGACGATGTCTCCGTCCGGTACCTGGGCGCGGAACCGGTCGAGGGACACCGCGTCGAGCGGTCCCCCCTCGATCCGGATGAGCAACGGGGCCTGCACGGTGGCGAGTTGATCCCAGAGCGTCTCGTCGTCGAGGGCGGTGGGCGCGTCGGCGGGCAGGCTGCCGAGGTGGTGGCGCCAGGACCAGGTGCCGTCCGCCGCCTGCTCGGTCTCCAGTTCGGCGGTGCGTGCCGGGTCGGTCGCACCACGCTCCTCCAGCCAGGTCGCCGCCTGCTCCCGGGTGGCGAACTCCGGGCTGGGTTCGGGCCACAGCCGCAGGCCGGGTGACGGGGCACCGGGCAGTGCGTCGACGAGGACGAGACGTCCGGCGCCGCGCGGGAACTTCGCCTTCAGCGCGATCGCGACCAGCCCGCCGAACCCGGCGCCCACGACGGGCACGCCACCCGGCGCGAAGGAGCGGACCGTCTCCTCCAGCGCGGCCGCCAGCCGGCGCGGGCGGTAGTCGCCCCGGCCGCGCCGGCTGGAGCGGCCGTGTCCGGGCAGGTCGAGGGCGACGGCCGGCCGGTCCAGTGCCAGCAGCACGTCGTCCCAGGAACGGGCGCTCCGTCCGGCGTCGTGGAGGAGGACGACGGTGGGCTTCTGCGTGTGCCAGAAGACGCCGCCGACGTGACCGCCGGTGGCGACGGTCACCCAACGACGCTGGATGACAGGGGCGTTCATCAGCCCGGCGAACTCCTCGGCGGCAGTGCTCGTGGTCGGGGGCGTAGTCGTGGTCGTGGTCATCAGGGCTCCCGGTGGGCGGAGGGGGCATGGGGTCACAGGAGGTCGGCGGTCACGCCTGGCGCGGCGTCGGCGGGGATCCCGGCGGGCAGGTCGGAGACGTCCAGGTGGCAGCGCACCACGTGGCCGCCGCCGAGGTCGTGCTCCGGGGGCGGCACGTCCTCGCACAGCCCGGTGATGCGGCGCGTACAGCGGCCGGCGAACCGGCAGCCGCCCGGTCGTGCCGGGGCGTTCGCCACGGCGGCGGGCGGGCCGGCGGCCACCGGGCGGGAGGCCGCCTCGACCAGCAGGGCGGTGTACGGGTGCGAGGGACCGCGCAGCACGTCGGTCGCGGGCCCCTGCTCGACGACCACCCCGCGGTACATGACGGCGATCCGGTCGGCCAGATGGCCGACGACCGCGAGATCGTGGGAGATGAAGAGGTACGACGTCCCTGTACGGTCCCGCTGATCGGCCAGCACTTCGAGCACGGCCGCCTGCACGCTGACGTCCAGGGCGGACACGGGCTCGTCGCAGATCACCAGATCGGGCCGGCCCGCGAAACTCCGGGCGATGGAGACGCGCTGCTTCTGCCCGCCGGACAGCTGCGCGGGGCGGCGGTCCAGGAGGTCGGGGTCGATGCCGGTGCGGTCCAACAGGGTCTCGAGGGACGCGGCGGAGGGATCCGCGAGCGTGGCGAGCGATCTCCTCAGGACGGTGCGCACGGTGTGGCTGGGATTGAGGGAGGCGTGCGGGTTCTGGAAGACCATCTGGATGCGCGGGCGTACCTCGGCATCACGCCGGCTCAGGCGCGCGGGGAGCGGTTCGCCGCGTAGGCGCAGTTCACCCTCGCCGTCGGGGCCGAGCCCGGCGACGGCCCGGGCAAGGGTGGTCTTGCCGCTGCCCGACTCCCCCACCAGACCGAGAACCTCACCCTCGCGGATCGTGAGATCGACATGGTCGACGGCGACGGTGCTCCCGAACCGCCGCACCAGGTCCCGCACTTCGACGAGGACGGCGGCGGACTCGCTCGGTTGTGCGCCGCGCACTGCCGGACGCGCCCCCGTGCCGGCCTCCCCCGGATGCAGGCAGCGCACCGCCCGGCCCGGTACCGCCTTCGCCTCCAGCGCGGGTTCCGCGGCCCTGCAGGCGTCCTCCGCGAGCGCGCAGCGCGGCGCGAAGGCGCAGCCCGTCGTGGCCTCACCGGGTAGCGGCAGCCGGCCGGGGACGGGCCGCAGCGGGCGTTCGGCGCGTGTCGCGCCGAGCACCGGCACGGCCGCCAGGAGGCCGGCGGTGTACGGGTGGGCCGGGGCTGCCAGGACCTCGCTCACCGGCCCCACCTCCACCAGCCGCCCCGCATACAGCACGCCCACCCGGTCGCACATCCGGCCGATCAGACCGAGGTCGTGGCTGACGAACACCACGGCGGCGTCGAGCCGGCTCCGCAGCTCCTTCAGCAGGCCCAGCACTTCGTGCTCGACCGAGGCGTCGAGGCCCGTCGTCGGCTCGTCGAGGATCAGCAGGCGGGGCTGTGCGGCGAGAGCGGCGGCGATGACGACACGCTGCTGCTGGCCGCCGGAGAGCTGGTGCGGGTAGCGGCGGGCGAGCCGCTGCGGGTCGGGCAGCCTCACCGTGCGCAGGAGGTCGACGACGCGCTCGGCGGTCTCGGCACGCGACAGACCGCTGCCGCGCAGGACTTCGGCCAGTTGGGTGCCGATCCGCATCGTCGGGTCCAGCGAGCCCGCGGCGTCCTGGTGGACGAAGGCGAGCCGGGAGGCCCGCCATTGCCTCAGCTGCCGCCCGCCGAGGTCCAGTACGTCGGTGCCGTCCAGCCGTACGGCACCGCCCAGCGCCCTGCCTCCGGGTTCGAAGTGCCGGGCGAGCGCGTACGCCAGGGTCGACTTGCCGCAGCCCGACTCGCCGACCAGGCCGAAGATCTCGCCAGGAGCCACTGTGAAGGACACGTCGTGCAGCACCTGATCGGGGCCGTAGGCCGTGCTCAACTCCTCGACGACAAGACCCCGTTCGGCCGTACTCATGTCTCGCCCCCTGCGGCCCGTCGTGAGGTGTCCGCGACCAGCGCGACCCCGACCACCAGCGAGACGATCGCGAGGGCGGGCGCGAGGACAGTCCAGGGTGCGTTGCCGAGCCAGACCCGGTTGTCGGCGACGGCGGCGCCCCATTCCGGTGAGCCCGGAGGCCGGCCGAGGCCGAGGAAGGAGAGGGTCGCGGCGGCGAACACGGCGTCGCCGAGCCGGGAGGTGGTCTCGACGTACACGGTGCGGCGGACGTTGGGCAGGATCTCGCGGCCGAGCAGCGACCACAACGGCTCACCGCGGAGCAAGGCGGCCTCGACGTACGGCTTCTCACGCTCGGCGAGGGTCGCCGCCCGTACGCTGCGCGTGACCAGCGTCGTCAGCGCGGCCGCGACGACGAGGACCAGCACCCCGGTGGAGCGGCCGAGCAGCGCCGCGAACAGGACGGCGGCGATCACGGCGGGGAAGACGACCAGCGCGTCGACGATCCGCATCATCACCTCGTCCAGCCAGCCGCCCACGCCCCCGGCGAGCAGCCCGATCACGGTGCCGGCGAGGACGGCCAGCGCGGTCGCGGCGGGCGCCACCTCCAGGACGGGGCGTGCTCCGGCCAGCATGCGGGAGAAGACGTCGCGACCGAACTGGTCGGTGCCGAGCAGGTGTTCCCCGCTCGGCCCCTGGAACCGGTCCTGGGGGCGCTGGACGTCCGGGTCGTACGGCACCAGGTGCGGCCACGACAGCGCGACGGCGGTCCACAGCACGATCAGGGTGGCGCCGACAACGGAGGCGAGAGGCAGCCGCCCCACCCGTCCCAGCGGCCGCAGAGCGACGGTCACGGTGGTCAAGCGGCACCCCCGAGGCGTATCCGCGGATCGAGCAGCCGGTAGACCACGTCGGCCAACAGCACCACCAGCATGTACAGGACCCCCAGCATCATCGCGCTCGCCTGCAGCGTCGGCAGGTCCTTGTCCTGCGCGGAACTGAGCAACAGAGCACCGGCACCCGGGTAGTTGAAGAGCAGCTCCACCACGACGACGCCGCCGAGCAGGTACTGCAACTGGACCCCGAGGGCGCTCGTGGCCGGCACCGTGGCGTTGCGCAGGACGTGCCGGACGACGATCCGGGCTGATCCGGCCCCGCGCAGCCGGGCCGCGCGCACGTAGGGGCCGTCGACGACGGCGATGGTGCTGGCGCGCACGTGCCGGGTGACGTAGCCGGTGCACACGAGCACCAGCGAGATCGCCGGCAGGAGCAGGTGCCACAGGGTCTGGCCCAGGCCGTCGGCCCCGGGCCGGGTCTGCGCGGACGCGGGCAGCCAGTTCAGTTGCACCGAGAACACCACGAGCAGGACGACCCCGGTGACGAACTCCGGTGTGGCGCCCAGCGCCAGGGTCGTGGCGGTGATCGTCCGGTCCAGCACCCGGCCGTGGTACAGCCCCGCGACCAGGCCGAGCGTGAGCGCGACGGGTACCAGCAGCGCGAACGCGAACAGCGCCAGGAACAGCGAGTGACCCAGCCGCTCCAGGAGCAATCCGCGCACGGGCACGTGCAGGGTGTACGACGTGCCCCAGTCGCCGGTGACGAAGTGTCCGAGCCAGCTGCCGTACTGCATGACGAGCGGCTGGTCGAGGCCGAGTTCGTGATCGAGGGCGCGCACGGAGTCGTCGGACGCCTCGCGGCCGAGGACGGTGCGGGCCACGTCGCCGGGCAGCACCTGGGTGGCGAGGAAAACCAGGAGCGAGACCCCCAGCAGCGTCAGCGGTATCGCGGCGAGCCGCCGCAGCAGGAACCTGGTCATGTCTCAGACCCGGGAGACGGTGGTGAAGTCGACGTACTGGCTGGGGTGGGCCTCGACGCCCCGGAATTCGTCGCTGTTGTAGGCGCGCGCCGCGCCGCTCCAGTACGCGATGACGATCGGCACGTCCTCGTGGAGGGCCTTGGCGATGATCTCCGCCTGCCGGCGTCGTTCGGCGTCGCTGGTGGCGGTGTCATAGGCCTCGGCGGCCGCGTCGAGGGCCTTGTTGGCGTACTTCGAGCCGTTCCAGACGCCGTTGCTCTTCACCATCGGGATGATGAACTGGCTGGGCACGGCTCTGCCCGCCCAGCCGACCAGGTTGGCGGTGGTGAACAGCCAGGGCGTGTCCTTGGCCTGGTCACCGCCGTAGAACTCCTTCGAGGACCGCTGGTCGAGGTCGACGGTGATGCCGACCTCCTTCAACTGGCTCTGGACGGTGACCGCGTAGTCCTTGTTGGGCGGGTCGAAGGTGAGCGTGAAACGCAGGCTCTTCAGGCCGGCCGCCCTGAGCAGTTCGGCGACCTTCGCCTTGTCCTTGGCACGCTGCTCGATGTCGGTGGGCGCGGCCGGGAACAACGGAGCGAAGAGGTGATCGTTGCCGAGGTCGCCGAGTCCGCTGCCGGCGGCCTGGCGGACGGCGGGCCGGTCGAGGGCGTAGGCGACGGCCTGGCGGACCTCCTTCCGGTCGAAGGGCGCCTTGTCGACGCGGAGGGTGAGGACGGTGGCTCCGGTCCCCCTGACCTTGTCGACGGTGATGCCCCCGCTGTTTCCCAGGGGTTCGACCAGCGCCGGCTGGCTGAGGAACTGGGCGTCGATGTCGCCGGACTGCAGGGCGACGAGGTCGGCCTGGTCGTCGGCGTAGAACTTCACGTCCACCCCGTCGAGGTAGGGCCTGGGGTTGTCCCAGTACGTAGGGTTGCGGACGAAGGAGGCGCCGGTGGAGACGTCGTACGACGTGAGGGTGAAGGGGCCCGTGCCGATGCCGTCCTTGGCGAAGTCGCCGGCGTAGTCCGTCTTGAGGATCACCGCGTTGTAGTTGCCGGCCGACACCAGGTACGGGAAGTCGGAGAAGGGTCGTTCGAGGGTGAAGACGACGGTGGAGTCGCCTTGGGTGCTCACGCCGCCTGCCTTGAGTACGGTGTCGAACGCGGACAGGGCCGCCGACTTGTTCTTCGGGTCGAGCAGCCGGTCGAACGAACCCTTCACCGTCGCGGCGTCGAGCTTCGTGCCGTCGGAGAAGGTGACGCCCTCGCGCAGGGTGAAGGTCCACTTCCGGGCGGACGTGTCCGAAGCCCACTTGGTGGCCAGCCGCGGTACCAGCTTGAAGTCCTTGTCGAGCCAGATCAGGTATTCGGCGACCAGTTGGTAGAGGGCGATGGCGGTTCCGTCGTACGCCGTGACCGGGTCGAGGGCGGTGGGCGGCGGCGGGGCGCCCACGCGCAGGGTGCCCCCGCGCCGGGCCGGGCCCGTGGCCGGCGCCGTCGCCCGGGCCGACGCGTCGTCCCCTGCGCCCGGCGCGCAGGCCGAGAGCAGGGCGGCCAGGGCGCCGCCGGTCAGAGTGAGGAAGCCGCGGCGAGAGGGGCCGGCCGGCAGGACGTCCTGCCGGCTCTGGGGCGGTGCGTCGGCATCGGATGCAGGCATGGGTTCTCCAGGGAACGACCGACGGCACGGCACAACCTGGGGAGCTGTACACGGGCGTGTGCGGTACAGGCAGAAAAGTGACGGGTGACGAAAGGCGGAACGTGAAGAAGCGCGGGGTCCAGGGACGTCAGAAGGCCGGCGCGGTGCGCTCGGTCGGACGCCTCAGCGCTGCGGACAGGCGCACGTGCCGACGCGCACCAGATCCACGTGGATCCTCCTGGTCAGCAGCGTGTTCGCGGTCACGACTCATTGATAACAGCGCGGCTCGGCGGGAGACAATGCGGGATCTGTTTCAGAATCGAGAAACTCTGCCGCAAAACTCCGCCCGTAGACTTCCCGGCATGACCGACTCCCGCCGCGCGCCCTCGCGTCTCGCCGCTGACTGTCGTCGCCACGGTTGTGACGACCACCGGCCGTCTCCGAGGCGCGACGAGGGAGTTGCTCGCAATGCAGTCACCGGCGTACACACGGCCCGATGGCCCTTCGGGCGGCACACCTGACATCCATCACTCGTCGATCGACGAGTTGCTGGCCCGCGCCCGCACCCGCCTGCGGCGGCTGGCTCCCGAGGACGCGGCCGCCGAACTCGCGGACGGCGCTCTGCTGGTGGACGTCCGCGCGGACCTGGTGCGGCGCGCCGAGGGCGAGATCCCCGGCTCCCTCGTCATGGACCGGAACGTGCTGGAGTGGCGGCTGGACCCCTGCAGCACCTGGCGCATCGAGGAGGCCACCGACCACTCCCTGCGCGCGATCATCATGTGCTCGCAGGGGTACATGTCGAGCATGGCCGCCGCGGGCCTGCACGATCTCGGACTGGTGCGGGCCACCGACGTCGCCGGCGGCTACGAGGCCTGGCGCGCCGCGGGTCTGCCGGTGGTGCCGGGCGGCACGCTGCCAGGCTCCTACGTGGCCGCCGCGCCGTCCCCGATCAGCCTCGACCCGGGCGGCCAGCGCATGCTGGTGGACGGAGCTCCGGTCGCTCTGACCCCGCTGGAGTTCCGGCTGCTGACCGCCCTCCTGCGCGGCAACGGCCGGGTCGTCACCCGGGAGGACCTGCGCTCGGGGCTGGGCGAATGGGCGGGCAGCCGCAGTCGCTCCGTCGACCTGCACATCCACCGCATCCGCCGCAAACTCGGCCCGCGTGCCGCGGTTCTGCTGACGACGGAACGAGGCGTCGGCTTCCGTCTGCGCGCGACACCGGCACCGGCCGAGAGCGGCTGACGGCACAGGTCACGACCGCTGCGGCAGTCCCGGGAGCGCGGACCCGCCAGCGCGCCCTGGCCGAACCAGCGGGGAACGCGAGCCCGTTGCACCTGGCGAAGATCACCTCTCACGCCTCGCGGCCCTGCTCCGTGCAGGAAGTCGGCGTTGAGGGTGCGCTCGGCGCCCGCGCCGCACAGCACGAGAGAGGTCTCGTGGTGGGCGCGTCGACGGGCAGGTGCAGGTAGTCCGGTTCCGGCGCGGCGATGCGCTGCACGGACGAGGCCGGTCGGAAGGTCGTAGCCCCTACCGGTGGCAAGGTCACGCGGGCGTGGTCATGGCCTGCCTCAGCCGGCGCGCGGTACGCGCAGTGGCATGTGCGCCGGGTTCGAGGCGGGCTGACCGGGTCACGCCGCACCCGGCACCGGATACACGAAGTTAACGCCCGGGACTCGGGCGCGAGACCGGTGCGGTCGAGCATCGCCATACCTGTCAGACGACAGGTAACCGCAACCGATCGGAGGTGCGGCGAATGAGCCGGCCCGAATTCGTCTCTCGGCAGCGCCCTGACGGTGACGTCACGACCAGTCCCGCCGACGTCGGCTACCAGCAGGAACTTCGCCGCGGAGTCGGCGGCTTCGCGTCCTTCGCCGCGGGCTTCTCCTTCGTGTCCATCCTCACCACCGTCTTCCAGCTCTTCGGTCTCGGCTACGGCCTCGGCGGCGCGGCCTTCTTCTGGACCTGGCCGCTGGTCTTCGCGGGCCAGTTGCTGGTCGCGCTCTGCTTCGCCGAGCTGGCGGCGCGCTGGCCCATATCCGGGGCGATCTACCAGTGGTCGAGCCGGCTCGCCGGCACCACGGCGGGCTGGTTCACCGGCTGGATCATGATCATCGGGCAGATCCTGACGGTCGCGGCGGCAGCGATCGCGGCGCAGGCGGTGCTGCCGGGCATCTGGTCCGGCTTCCAGCTCGTCGGCGGGCCGGGCGCCGATCCCTCGCTCGGTTCCCCGACCGGCGCGCGGAACGCGGTCCTGCTGGGCTGCCTGCTGCTGGTGGTCACCACCGTGGTGAACATCCTCGGCATCCGCCAGACGGCCGCCGCCACCAGCTTCGGCGTCACCGTCGAGATCATCGGCGTGGTCGTGCTGGTGCTGGTGCTCTTCTTCCTGCCCGAGCGGGGTCCGCAGGCCGTGCTGCACCACACCGGCTGGTCCGGCCACGGCGGCTACGCCGGTGCCTTCCTCGCCTCCTCGCTGATGGCCGCGTACGTCATGGTCGGCTTCGACTCGGCGGGCGAACTGGCGGAGGAGACCCACAGCCCGCGCCGGACCACTCCCCGGACCATCCTGCGGGCGCTGATCACCTCGGGTGTCGGCGGGGCGCTGCTGATCCTCGCGGGGCTGCTGGCGGCGCCCAGCCTGACCGACGGCAAGCTCGCCGCCGGCGGCCTGTCCTGGGTGCTCACCGACCGGCTCGGCGGCGTCCTGGGCCGACTGCTGCTGTGCTGCGTCGCGGTGGCCGTGTTCGCCTGCACCCTGGCCGTGCAGAGTTCCGGCGCCCGGATGATGTACTCCATGGCGCGCGAGGGCGCCCTGCCGTTCCACCGGCACCTCGGCAAGGTCTCCGCACGTACCGGCACACCGGTCGTCGCGTCGGTCGTCGTGGGCGTGGGCGCCGCGATCGCCCTGCTGGTCAACGTCCGCCAGTCGGCGATCTTCACCGCCCTCTCCAGCCTCTGCATCGCCATGCTGTACCTGGCCTACCTGGGCGTGACGCTGCCGCTGCTCATCGCCCGGATCCGGCACCGGCGCACCGGCGGCCTCCCCGGCGGCGTCGACGAGACCGGCCGGCCGCTGTTCTCGCTGGGCCGCCGGGGGATCGCGGTCACCACGCTCGCCGTGCTCTACCAGACGGGCATGACGGTCAACCTGGCCTGGCCGCGCCCGGAGATCTACGACCTCACCGGCGGGACGTGGTGGCTGCGGTGGAGCGCCCCGCTGTTCATCGGGTTGAGCCTGGCCGCCGGTGCCGGCTACTTCCTCGTCCGCCGGCTGCACCGCCGTATCGAGCTGAGGCACGTACCCCACACGCACGTCGAGCCGCCGGCCGAGGCCCGGGTTGTCACCGAGCCGGCGTGACGCCGTCCGCCCGCCGACCGCCTGATCGCCCGACGTACAGACGAATCACCGACGAGAGGATGACGGGACATCCATGAACACGGCCGAAGGGTCGACGGCCGGCGCGCCGCCGTACGACCAGCACCCCACCGCACCGCTCACCGCACCGTTCTCCGGGCAGCCGACCGAGGGGCGGGCCGCCGCCCGGGTCCGGGATCTGCACCTGACCGACAGTGTCCGCAGTGCCCGCGTCGACGCCCGCGCGCAGGGCGGGCAGGCCGGCACGTGGATGCCGTACCTGCCCGCGTCCGGCAGCCCGTACCGCCCTCCGGGGGTGGACCCGGCCGCCCTCGTGTGGGCGGAGACGGTGGCACCCGGCGGCTACACCCACAAGGTCCTCGCCCGCGGCACCCGGCTGCGCTTCGACGACCCGACCGGTGACGCCTGTGCCCACCTGCTGCTCTTCAACGCGCTGGAGCCCGTCGAGCGGCTCAACGTCGCCGACACCCAGAAGATCCCGTGGCAGGCGTACCTGGGCGAGAACCATCCGTTGCTCTCCGGCGACGGCCGGGTCCTGGCCGTGGTCAGCGGTGACTCCTCCGGCCGGCACGACGCCTTCTGCGGTACGAGCACCGACGCGTGGAACGCGCGCAAGTACGGTGACGCCCGCCCGGAGGGTCCGTCGCCGTCCGGCCGCGGACTCTTCCTCAAGGCCGCCGCCAAGCACGGTCTGAGCGGCCGCGATCTGCCGCCCGGCGTCTCCTTCTTCCAGGGCGTACGCGTCGAGGCGGACGGCACCCTCGCCTGGCAGGGCAGCGCCGGTCCGGGCACGTATGTCGAACTCGTCGCGGAACTGCCCCTGTTGGTGCTGGTCGCCAATGTCGCCCACCCGCTGGACCCGCGGCCCGGCTATGTCGTCGGGCCGCTGCGGGTGCACGCCTGGCGCGGCGAACCGACCGGCCCGGAGGAACGGCGGTTCACCACCACGCCGGAACTGCACCGGGCGTACCTCAACACCGCCGACTACTGCGAAGCCAGGGGGCTGTGACATGGCGACCACGACTCGGACCGAGAACGCACCGACCACCCGTCCGACCGCCGCGGGCGGCACCCTCGCCTCCACCGTGCCGGTGGGCGCCGTGTACGCGGAGGGCTCCGCCCTGGACTGGGGAACGAGCCTGGTCGGGGGCGCCGTCGTCCTGGACGAGGTGGTGGCCCCCAACGCGCCGTGGTCGGCGGTGGTGGCGAAGGGCCACGTCCTGACCATCGTCGACGTGGGCGGGAACCAGTCGGCCGACTGTCTGCTCTACAACGCCGCCGATCCAGCGGAGCGCTACAGCGTCCCCGACACCCTGGCCTGGCAGGGCAACGCCTACGTGCGCACGGGGACCGTGCTGCGCAGCAACGAGGGGCGCCCGCTGATGACCGTCGTGGCCAACGAGATCGACCGCCAGGACACCATCGGCGGCGCCTGCGGCAAGGAGTCCAACACCCTGCGCTACGGCCACCACGTGATGTTCCAGCACGGCTGCCGCGAGAACTTCCTCGCCGAGGCAGGCCGGCGCGGCCTGGGGGTGCGCGACCTCGTCTCCAATCTCAACTGGTTCATGAACGTGCCCGTCGAGGCGGACGGCGCGCTGGGCATCGTGGACGGCATGTCCGCACCGGGCCGCCGGGTCGCGGTGCGCGCCGACATGGACGTCCTGGTGATCGTCTCCAACTGCCCCCAGATGAACAACCCGTGCAACGACTTCAACCCGACCCCGCTGCGCATGATCGTCACGGACCCGACGGAGGGCGAGGAGCCGGGCGGCCGGGATGGGGGTGGGCCGGGTGAGGCAGGCCCGGAAGGGGGTGGTCCGGGCAGGGAAGGGCCGGTGGCCGGGGGCCCTGACCCGGCGGCCCCCGCTGGCCTCGGCGTGTTCGCCCCACCGTGCCCGCACACCGCGCGCACCACCTCGGAGGAGGCCGCGTGACCCGCCCCACCGTCGTTCTCGTCGCCAACCGCGGTGAGATCGCCCGACGTGTCATCCGTACCGCCCGGAAGATGGGCCTGGGCACCGTCGCCGTGTTCTCCGACGCCGACCGGGCCGCCCCGCACGTGCGCGAGGCCGACCATGCGGTCCGTCTGGGGCCGGCGCCGGCCCGGGAGTCGTATCTGCGCGGCGACGCGATCATCGAGGCCGCGCTCGCGCACGGCGCCGGCATCATCCACCCCGGCTACGGCTTCCTCTCCGAGAACACCGCCTTCGCCCGTGCCGTGGAGGAGACCGGACTGCGTTTCGCGGGACCGACCGCCGACCAGATCACCGCCTTCGGCGAGAAGCACACCGCCCGCGCCCTGGCCAAGGCGGCCGGAGTCCCGCTGCTGGCCGGCACCGAGCTGCTCGCGACCGCGGAGGAGGCCGTCACCGCGGCCGGGTCGATCGGGCTGCCCGTGATGGTCAAGGCCACCGGCGGTGGCGGCGGCATCGGCATGCAGGCCTGCGCCACCGCGGACGAGGTGCGCGAGGCCTTCGCCCGCGTCGCCGCCCTCGCCGAGTCCAACTTCGGGTCGGCCGGGGTCTTCCTGGAGCGCCTGGTACGCCCCGCCCGCCACGTCGAGGTGCAGGTCTTCGGCGACGGCACCGGCCGGATCGCCGTCATCGGCGACCGCGACTGCTCGCTGCAACGCCGTAACCAGAAGGTGATCGAGGAGGCCCCGGCCCCCGCCCTGCCCGCCCGTGTCCGCGCGCTGCTGCACGACTCCTCGCGGCGGCTGCTCGCCTCGGTCGGCTACCGCGGCGCGGGCACCGTGGAGTTCGTCTACGACCCCCTGCGCGAGGAGGCCGCGTTCCTGGAGGTCAACACCCGGCTTCAGGTCGAACACCCGGTAACCGAGCAGGCGTACGGTGTCGACCTCGTCGAACTCATGCTCACCCTGGCCCGGGACGGCGCGGTGGACGACGCGGTGTTCACGAGGGAGTGGACGCCCACCGGGCACGCCGTGGAAGCGCGTGTCTACGCGGAGGACCCCGGCCGGGACTCCCAGCCCTCCTCGGGCCTGATCACCCGGGCGGCCTTCCCCGGCCAGGGCGCCGACGGCATGCCCGGCGTCCGCGTCGACGGCTTCGCCGAGACCGGCCTGGAGGTCTCTCCGTACTACGACCCCATGCTCGCCAAGGTCATCGCCCAGGGCCCCACCCGCGACGCCGCGTTCGACGTCCTGGGCTCGGCCCTGGCCGCCAGCCGGGTCAACGGCGTCGTCACCAACCTGGGCCTGCTGCGGGCGCTGACCGTACGGGGGGAGGTGCGCGAGGCCGTGCACAGCACCAGCACCCTCGCCACCACCGCCGATCCCGATCCGCGCATCGACGTCCTGGTGCCGGGAGCGATGACCACCGTCCAGGACCTTCCCGGCCGGCTCGGCTACTGGCACGTGGGCGTACCGCCGAGCGGCCCCTTCGACCCCGTCTCCTTCGCCGAGGCCAACCTGGCCGTCGGCAACCCGGCCGAGGCGCCCGCACTGGAGGTCACCGCGGGCGGGCTGACCCTGCGCTTCTCGGACGCCACCGTGGTCGCCGTCACCGGGGCGCCCGTCCCGGTCAGCGTGGACGGCACCGCGGCGGCCCTGTGGGAGCCGGTGCCGGTCCCGGCCGGCGCCACGCTCGTCCTCGGCGCCTGCCACGGTCCCGGCCTGCGCAGCTATGTAGCCGTCCGGGGCGGTATCGACGTACCCGAATACCTGGGCAGCGCCTCGACCTTCACCCTCGGCGGCTTCGGCGGCCACGGCGGCCGGGCCCTGCTCGCCGGAGACGTCCTACGGCCCAGGGCCGACGCGGACGCGGACACCACCACCGGTGCCCCCACCCCACCCCACCGCCGCCCCGCGATCACCCCCCACTGGCGGATCGGTGTCACCGAAGGACCCCACGCCGCACCCGAGTTCTTCACCCGCGAGGACATCGACACCCTCTACGCCACCGACTACACGGTGCACCACAACTCGGCCCGCACCGGAATCCGGCTGATCGGGCCCAAGCCCCGGTGGGCGCGTCAGGACGGCGGTGAGGCCGGACTGCACCCGTCCAACATCCACGACACGCCCTACGCGGTGGGCGCCCTGGACTTCACCGGTGACACGCCGATCATCCTGGGCCCCGACGGGCCGTCCCTCGGCGGATTCGTCTGCCCCGCGGTGGTCGCCAGCGGCGAGCTGTGGAAGCTGGGCCAGCTCCGCCCCGGCGACACCGTCCGCTTCGTACCGGTCAAGGAGGCCGAGGCCGCCGCCCTCGACGCCCGCCGTGCCTCACCCACGCTGATCAGCGGCGGCGGGGACGGCGACGACGGCATACTCGGCCGCCTGGCGGCCACCGACGCCCGCCCGAGCGTCACCTACCGCCGGGACGGCGACGACAACGTCCTCGTCGAGTACGGCCCCATGGAGCTCGACCTCGGCCTGCGCATGCGGGTGCACGCCCTCCAGGAGACCCTCGTCGCGCACGCGCCCGCCGGCGTCCTCGACGTCACCCCGGGCATCCGCTCCCTGCAGATCCACACCGACGCCCGCCGGCTGAAGGCCCGCGACCTCGCCGTCCTGCTGCGCGAGCTGGAGGACGAGGTCCCGCCCAGCAACGAGCTGGTGGTTCCCTCCCGCACGGTCCGGCTGCCGCTCAGCTGGGACGATCCGGCGACCCGGCTGGCCATCGAGCGGTACATGGCGGGCGTGCGCGACGACGCCCCGTGGTGCCCGTGGAACATCGAGTTCATCCGCCGGGTCAACGGCCTGGAGAGTGCCGACGACGTCTACCGCACCGTCTTCGACGCCTCCTACCTCGTCCTCGGCCTCGGCGACGTCTACCTCGGCGCCCCCGTCGCCACCCCCCTCGACCCGCGGCACCGCCTGGTGACCACCAAGTACAACCCGGCGCGCACCTGGACCGCGGAGAACTCCGTCGGCATCGGCGGCGCCTACCTGTGCGTCTACGGCATGGAGGGCCCCGGCGGCTACCAGTTCGTCGGCCGCACCGTACAGATCTGGAACCGCTTCCGCACCGGCGGCCTCTTCCAGGACTCCCCGTGGGCGCTGCGCTTCTTCGACCGCATCGAGTGGTACCCCGTCACAGCGGAGGAACTGCTCGAACTGCGCGCCGAGACGGACGCCGGCCGCGGCGCCTTCCCGACCGAGGAGGGCACCTTCTCGATCGCCGAGTACAACGCCTTCCTGGCCGCCAACGCCGGCTCGATCGCCGCCTTCCGCGCCCGGCAGAGCGCCGCGTTCGAGGCCGAGCGGCAACGCTGGCGGGCCGCCGGCGAGTTCGACCGGGACGACGATCCCGGACTCGCCACGGCCACCGGCGAGGACGGCGCCGTCACCGTCCCGGACGGCGCCGTCCCGGTCACCGCGCCGTTCACCGCCACCGTCTGGCAGACCGTCGCCGAGCCCGGCGCCACCGTCGCCGAGGGCGACCCGATCCTCTCCCTGGAGGCGATGAAGATGGAGTCCAAGGTCAGCGCCCCCGCCACCGGAAGGCTGCTGGAGATCTACGTGAAGCCCGGTCAGCAGGTCGCCCCCGGCCAGGTCCTGGCGGCGGTGCGGGCATGAGCGCCATGACACCGGCCGCACGCGTCGAGGCCGCCTACGACCGCATCCGCAGCGCCGGCCGGCCCGAGATCTGGATCCACCTCAGACCCCGCGACGAGGTGCTCGCCGAGGCCGCCGGGATCGATCCGGCGCTGCCGCTGGCCGGCCTGGTCGCGGCCGTCAAGGACAACATCGACGTCGCCGGCCTGCCCACGACCGCGGGGGCCCCGTCGTACGCCTACCGGCCCGCGGCCGACGCGCCCGCGGTGGCGCGGCTGCGCACGGCCGGCGCGGTCGTCCTCGGCAAGACCAACCTGGACCAGTTCGCCACCGGCCTGGTCGGCACCCGCAGTCCCTACGGCGCCGTACGCAACGCCTGGGACACCACCCGCATCTCCGGCGGGTCGTCCTCCGGTTCGGCCGTCGCGGTCGCCCTCGGCATCGCCGACCTCGCGCTCGGCACCGACACGGCCGGCTCCGGGCGGGTGCCCGCCGCCCTCAACGGCATCGTCGGGGTCAAGCCCACCAAGGGCCTGGTGCCGGTGACCGGCGTGGTCCCCGCCTGCTACACCCTCGACTGCGTCACCGTCTTCGCCCGCGACCTGCGGCTCGCCCGCACCGCCGCCGAGATCGTCGAGGGCCCCGACCCGGCCGACCCGCTCTCCCGCACCGGCACCCAGCTCCCGCCGCCGCCCGCGCGTCCCAGGATCGCCGTCCCGGCCCCGGAGCACCTGGACGGCATGGCCGACGGGTGGCGCGAGGCCTTCGACACCACGGTCGCCCGCCTGGCGGCCACCGGCGCGGACATCGTGGAAACCGACGTCACCCCGCTGCTCCGGGCCGCGGAACTGCTGTACGGCGGTGCGTTCGTCGCCGAACGGTACGCCGCCGTCGGCGGACACGTGGACAAGCACCGGGACCTGATCGGTACGGATCTCGATGCCACCGTCGCCTCCATCGTGCTGGCCGGCCGGGAGAAGACCGCCGCCGACTGGGCCGCCGACACCGCCCGGCTCGCCGCGCTCGGCGCCGCCGGACGCGCGGCCCTCGACGGCTGCGCGGCGCTGCTCACCCCTACGACCACCTGGCACCCCACCCTGGAGCAGGTGGCGGCCGACCCCGTCGCCGCCAACGCCCGGATGGGCCGCTTCACCAACTTCGCCAACCTGCTGGACTACGCCTCGCTCGCCGTCCCCGCCGGATGCGTGGACGGTCTCCCCTTCGGCGTGATGCTCACCGGCCCGGCGTTCTCCGACCGCGCCCTGGCCGCCTTGGCCGAACGTCTCGCCGCCCCGCACCTCGACCTCTTCGTGGCCGGCGCCCACCTGACGGGACAGCCGCTCAACGTGCAACTGGTGCAGGCGGGCGGCACCCTGGCGGGCCCCGCCCGCACCGCCACCGGCTACCGCCTGTACGTCCTGCCCACCGACCCGCCCAAGCCCGGCCTGGTCCGGGTCGTCGACGGCGGGACGGGCCAGGGTCCCGGAGGGGGCACCGAGGGCGAGATCTGGCGTCTGCCGGCCGCCGGGTTCGCAGCGTTCGTCGCGGCCGTTCCCGCACCGATGGCCATCGGCAGCGTCGAACTGGCCGACGGACGGCGGGTCAGCGGCTTCCTGGTGGAGCCGTACGCCGTCCGGGGCGCGCCCGACATCACCCGCTTCGGCGGCTGGCGGGCCTACACGGAGTCCGCATGACGGCACCCTGCGACCGGACCGCCCAAGGGGAGGGGACGCGGCGGGATGGCAGCATGGAACCATGACCGTGACGCGTCCCCGCCAAGGCAGGCCCCGGCACACGCCCCCGTCCGACCCGGGCACTTCCGCCCGGGAACAGATCCTCGACGCCGCCGGAGCGCTGTTCGTCGAACGCGGGATCGCCGGTACCAGCACCCGGATGATCGCCGAACGGGTGGGCATCAGACAGGCCTCGCTCTACTACCACTTCGCCACCAAGGAGGAGATCCTCGCCGAGCTGCTGGCCACGTCCGTGCGGCCCAGCCTGCGGATGGTGGAGCAGATCCGGGCGCTGGTGCCCGAGCGGGCGCATCCGGCCGCGGCGCTCTACGCGGTGGCCGCGATGGACGTACGCACCCTCTCCCGCACCCCGCACAACATCGGCACGCTCTATCTCCTGCCGGAGGTGCGGGCCGGGCGGTTCGACGCCTTCCGCGCCGAACGAGGCCGGCTCCAGGCGAGTTACGGCGCCCTCGGCACCCTGGCGGCGGCCGAGGCCGTCACCCGCGGCATGAGCACCGAGCACCTCGGCGACCTGCTGATCCAGCTGGTGGAGGTCGTCATCCAGATACGGCGCTCCCGTGAGCCGGAACCGGCCGACGCCGACGCCATCGCCTCCTCCTGCCTGCGCCTGTGCGGCCTCCCCGAGCCCGCCGTGACCATCGCCAGATCAGAAGCGCGAACCCTGCTGGATCTCTTGACGTGACCACCGCCCCACCAGGCGGACCGCGCCCACCCACCCTGCCGTCACCCGGTCAGGGCCGGGTGAACCCGCTCCCACTGCGCCTTCGTGATCTCGTACCGCACACCCCCGTACTCGGAACCCTCGACCGCGATCATGTCGTCCGGCGTGGGGATGCTCTCCGCGAGCGTCATCCCGAGCTTCTCCATGACGTTGCGCGAAGGGCGATTCACGGTCATCGTCTCGGCCCAGACCATACGGATGCCGAGCTCGGCGAACCCCTTCGCCAGCAGCGCCCGCGAGACCTCCGTGGCGTAGCCCCGTCCCCAGGCCGCCTGGCGCAGGCGGTAGCCGAGCTCGGCCTGCTCACGCGGGCCGTTGCGCAGTGGACGCAGGCAGAACCAGCCGGCGAACGCGCCGCCGTCCTTCTCGTACGCGGCGAAGAGGCCGAGGTCGTGATCCCAGCGCTCGTAACCGGCGAGGATGCTGGGGATGACGAGGTCGCGGACCTCCTCAGGCGGGGTCGGAGCGCCGCCGGTCAGGTAGCGCATCACCGCCGGGTCGCTGTCCAACTCGACCAGTAGGTCCGCGTCGGCGGCGAGGAAGGGGCGCAGAGTCAGGCGCTCGGACTCGAGGTAGGTGGTCACGTGAGGATGATGACCGAGCCGGTTGGGAGGGTCCAGGGAGTTTTCGTGCCGCGTCCGTCACCAAGTGGGGTGCTGCCTGTCGGCCTTCGGTCGACGAAGCCGTTCAGACGGCGTTGTGGGCGCCCTGGTGGGCGTTGAGCGCGTCGGCGGTGCTCGGGTAGTGGGGCAGGAGGCTGTCCACTCCGGTGAGGGTGAGCATGCGCATCAGCCGGTCGGGGATGGCCGCCAGGGTCAGGGAGCCGCCGGCGTCCTGGGCGCCGTGCCAGATGCCGATCAGTGCGCTGAGGCCGGCGGAGTCGCAATAGCCCACACCGGACATGTCCAGGATCAATTGGCGGTGGCCCTGGTCGATCAGCTCCAGCGCGCGGGTACGCAAGCCGGGTGCGGTGTGCAGGTCGATCTCGCCGGTGACGCTGGCGACCGTTGCGGGACCGGGGGTGGCGGTCAGGGTCAGCTCGATGTCGTCGGTCATGGTGGTCAGTGCTCCTCGCCGGCGGGCGCGGCGGCGGTGTGTGCGGTGGATCCGGCCCCCGTCGCGGCGGCGGCCTGGTCGGGAGTGGGAACCGACAGAGCCAGCAGGGCGACGTCGTCACTCGCGCCCTCGGGCAGGGCGTCCAGCAGACCGACGGTGTCCTGGATCAACTGCGCCGCCCCGCACGAGGCGGGACGCGCGGTGAGGAAGGCCGTCAGGCCCTCGTCACCGAGCATGGTGCCGGTGCTGGTGTGTGCCTCGGTCAGGCCGTCGGTGTAGAGGAGCAGGGCCTGGCCCGGGGCGAGGTGGAGGGTGGTGGAGGCGAAGCGGGCGCCGGGGAAGGCCCCGATGAGCATGCCGCCCTTGGGATGGACCGCTTCCACCCGCGTGTGGGTGGCGGACCCGGCTTCGGGCGGGGCGGGGCTGAGGTGGTAGGCCGGGGGGTGCCCACCGGTGGCGAGCTCCACGCTGAAGCCCCCGGCCGCGTCGGGGGTGAGGGTGGCGAAGAAAGCGGTGCAGAACCGGCTGCCCGCCCACACATCGGCCAGCAGGGCGCTGTTCAGGGCCTCGAGTACCGCAACGGGATCGTCCGTGTGCTGGGCGGAGGCCCGCAGGGTGTAGCGGGCCAGGGAGGTGATGGTGGCCGCCTCGGCGCCCTTGCCGCACACGTCCCCCAGGAACAGTCCCCACTTCCCGGCGGGCAGCGGGAAGACGTCGTAGAAGTCGCCGCCCACGTCGTGCGCGGAAGCGGTGTGATAGTGACAGGCCAGCTCCAGGCCGGGCACCACCGGCAGTGCCGGCGGCAACAGAGTGCGCTGCAAGGTGGAGGCGAAGGAGGCGATCGCCGCCTTGTCCCTCTCCGCCTGCTCCCGGGCCGACCGCTCGGCCTCGGCGGCCCGCTGCTCCTGGCGCACGGTGCGCAGCGCGGACAGGCGCAGCTCCATCTCGTCCAACACGATCGCCGCCAGATCGGTCAGCGTGGCAGTCTGTTCGGAGGTGATGGAGCGGGGCTTGGTGTCCAGGACGTTGACCGTGCCCAGCTTGTGCCCGTCCGCGGTGGTGATCGGCGCGGCGGCGTAGAACCGAACCCCCAGCGGACCGGTGACCAGCGGGTTGCCGCAGGCGACGTCGTCGAGCAGGGTGTCGGGAATCACCAGCGCATCGTCGCGCAGCACCGCGGAACCGCACAGGCCCGGGTCCCGGCCGATCTCGCTGACCCCGTCCAGGCCGTGCGCGGCCTTGAACCAGATCCGGTCCTCGTCCACGATCGTCACCGTCGCCACGGGGACGTCGAACAGCCGGGCTGCCAGCGCAGCCACCCGGTCGAACGCTCCGTCGGGCGGGGTGTCGAGGATGTCGTAGCGGCGCACCGCCTCCATCCGGCCCACCTCGACGGCCTCGTCGGGCACCAGATGCAGGCGCGTGTCAGTAGCGCCGTCCTCGGATGCCGAAGCCTGCTCGGGCATCGGCCTTCCACCTCCTTGACGTCCCGCAGCCACTGGGCGCGACTCGGGCCGGCGGCAAGCCTATGCGGAACGCGTGTGCGAAGGCCATCGGGGTGGCTCTTCACAGGATCACCACCGGTGTCGACCCGCAGCGCCGCCCTCCCGTTGGGCCCCGGTCCGGCAGCCCCACCAGGCACGTTTCCTCCGCGTCCGTCTGCGGACGACGAAGGCGTGGCACCTCGCGCGGCCGACCACTCTCAGCGCCGGCCACGGTTCCACTGACACGCGAGGCCGCACGAGGAGCCGGAGGGCCCCGGGCGCAGCCCCGGTCGCGTTCCGCTGGTGCCCCACGCCGGGGGACGTGGGGCACCGGCCGTGGCGTGGGGGTCAGCGCAGGCCGAGGGCACGGGTGACGGTCTGGGTGACGCCGTCGCCGTTGCGCTGCCTGGCGGTGACGCGGAAGGACACGTAGCCGGCCCGGGAGGGGGCGTGCAGCAGAGTCCGCCAGGTGTCCTCGTCTCGCCTCAGGTCCTGCCGGTGCCAGGTCGCCCCGTCGTCGTAGGAGATGTCGAGGCGGACCGTGGTGACGGTGTCGTCGGTGGCGGTGCTGCCGAGGACGACGGGCTGGACGGAGAACGGCGAGGTGCGCTTGGCGCGCCCGGCGAGGTCCACGTCCGTGCCGTAGTCGAGCTGGACGAGTGGGAGGGCCTGGTCGTCGGCGGTGCCGGAGTGGAAGGTCCACTCGGTGTGGGTGGTCCTGGAGTACGGCAGGACGTCGCTGTCGGACCGGGTGTCGGCGACGAGCCGGTACGGAAGTGTCTGCGGCGGCAGGTCGCCCACGCCGAAGTCCGGTCGGGCTCCGTTCCGTACCAGCAGGGTGTCTCCCTGGTAGAGCGCGAAGCTGCGTGTCATGAGGTTGCCGTCGCCGCTGTGGGCGGATCCTCCGTCGCCGAAGCCCGCGAGCGTGCCGCCCATGGCGTTGCCGACGCGGTGGGGCACCTCGAAACCGACCATGCGTGGCCGGACGACGGGGCCGAACCAGTGCTCGTCGTGGACGCTGCCCGGGCGGTAGCCGACGACGTCGGTGAAGGTCGACCAGCCGTCGACGGCCGCGTACTGCTGCCACTTGACGCCGTTCCCGGTGGACACCCAGTCGGTGCGGTGGCCCGCGGCGACCGGCTCACGCGGGAAGGGCGGCACGCGCGTCATGCCGAACCCGGCGTAGGGGTAGGCGGCCGGCCAGTACTCGTACGGCGGGCTGTCCTCGCGGCTCTCGGTGACCTGCTTGCCGGCCGGCGGGGCGAAGGTGTTGTCGATGCGCGCGAGATGGCCGGGATCGGTCTTCGCGGACGGGTCGTCCGGCACGCCTCCCTGGTGGTAGTCGGCCAGGTCGTACAGGTAGGCGGGCGAGGGGTGTGCCTGGACTGCCAGCTTCAGCCGGTCGCGGCTCGCGTCGTGGATGCTGCTGATCAGATCCTCGCCCTCGTCCTGGGTGAGGGAGGTGACGGGGAGTTGTCCGGCCGTCCTGCCGTCCGGGTCGCCGTACCAGTCGAGTCCGCGGCCGTCGCCGTCGTTGACGACGAGGAGCATCGCCGCGCCCGCGGTGTGTGCCGCGGCGGCCTGGTCGGTGGCGGTCACCTCGGTGCTGTGCCGGACGACGACGGCCTTGCCGCGGGCGTCGAGGTTTGCGTACTCGGCGGTCGTGCCCGTGCCGGCGAAGACGGCGTCGACGTGGGTGGTGCCGTCCGGGAAGGGGTGGCTTCCGGGTTGTGTCAGCAGGGTGTCGTCGAGGGTGTGCCCGCCGCGGTAGGTGATCATCAGGGGGGTCTGCTCGGCGCGGATGCGGGTGGTGAAGACGAAGCTGCCCTTCTTCACCCGTCCCTTGGTGGGCAGCGCCCACAGGCTGTCGTAGGCGGCCGAGGGCATGAGGATCTCGTGCAGGGCCTGTCCGTCGCTGGGGGACGGGGTGTTCGAGGTGAAGGAGCGGAACAGGTCGATCCTGCTGGTGGTGACGGATGCGGGCTTGGGGGTGTCCACCTTGATCCGGCGGATGCGGGAGGCGTCGAGGACGACGTCCTGGTCGCCGGTCAGGTCGAGTTCGGGGTCGGTCAGTACGGCGTAGCCGAGGGAGTCGGGGCCGTGGCGTCCCTCGACGTCCAGGGTGGAGACGATCGTGTACGAGCCGGGGGCGAGGCGGGTGGTGAGCGTTCCGTTCGGTACCCACATGATGGTGGTCCGTCCGTCCGCGCCGGTGATCTCGACATCGTTGTCCACGGGCTTGCCGTGCCGGTCCTTGAGGTGGACCGTCAGGTCGTACTTCTCGGACTCGACGGACATCCCCACGACCGTGTGGACGGCACCCGTCGCGGAGCGGGCGACGACCTGTGCGCCGTACTGTCCCGGCGCCAGCCCGTTCGGGTCGGCGAGGAGACGGACCGTGGAGGTGCCGTGGGCCGGCACGGTGAGGCGCGAGGCGGCCGGTGTGAACACTCCGGCCGGCGCGGTGCCGGGGTCGACGGAGAGGGCGAGCGTGACGGCGTGGTCGGTGGTGTTGCGGTAGGTGAGGTGCCGCTCGACCGGCGCGTGCTGGTGGTCCGCCGACCAGCGGACGAGTCCGGCGTCCACCGAGCCGCTGGCGATGATCTGGTCGTCCAGGTAGGCGGCGGCGACGTCGACACGGCCGGAACCTGCCTGGTAGGGGCTGTAGGCGGGGGTCGGCGCACTGGTGCTCATCAGCGCGTTCTTGATGTCCGCACCGGTCCACTGCGGGTGTTTCTGGGCGAGCAGGACGGCCGCGCCGGCGACGTGCGGGGCTGCCATGGAGGTGCCGCTGTCGGTGCGGTAGTAGCCTTCGCCGCCTTGCGAGTACTGCGACCGCGCGGCCAGTACGTCGACGCCGGGTGCGGTGATGTCGGGTTTGAGGCCGTCGTCGTTCTGCCGCGGGCCGGTGCTGGAGAACCCGGCGAGCTGGTCGGAGGCGTCGACCGCGCCGACGGTGAGGGCGGCGTCGGCGGTACCCGGTGAGCTCACGCTGTACGGGTTGTTGCCGGCGTTGCCCGCGGCGATGACGAAGAGTGCCCCGGTCTCCGCGCTGAGCTGGTTGACCGCCTGGCTCAGGGGGTCGTCCTGGGTGTGCCAGACCGGTGTGCCCAGGCTCATGTTGATCACCTTGGCGTGCTCGGTGCGGGCCGCCCACTCCATGCCCGCGATGATCTGTGACATCGCGCCGGAGCCGGAGTCGTCGAGCACCTTGCCGACGAGCAGGTCGGCGCCGGGGGCGACGCCTCGTTCCTTGCCGCCGGACGCGGCGCCGGTGCCCACGACGGTGGAGGCGGTGTGGGTGCCGTGGCCGTTGTGGTCGATGACGTCCTCACCCGGGACGAAGCTCCGGGTGCCGATGACGCGCGGGGCGAGGTCGGGGTGGGTGGTGTCGACGCCGGAGTCCAGTACGGCGACCCGCACCCCGGCGCCGGTGCCGCCGGCGGTCCAGGCCCGGGGGGCGCCGATCTGCGCGGTGGTGTCGGCCAGGTCGGCGTGGGCCTTGGCATCGAGCCACACCTTGCCGACGCCGGCGGTGAACGACGGAGTGGTGGCGGCGCCGTCGGCGGACCGCCGGGTGTGGGGGTTCGCGATGGCGGTGAGGGCCGTCCAGAAGGCGGCGGCCTTCGTGTGCTGGGTGCGGACGGCCTGCGCCCGGATGGCGGGGAGTTGCGCGGTGGTCCGGGCGCCCGGCAGGTCGGTCCCGGTCCTGGCCGTGGCGGTGCCCTGCGCGCGGGTCATGATCAGGGGGAGGGCGCTGGTGTGTGCGTCGTCGTAGCCCTGGGCGATCAGCTGGGTGACGTTGAAGAGCTGCCGGTCGAGTCCGCCGGTCGCGATGTAGGCCATGGCTTCGTCCGGGTACACATACGTGTCACCGTTCTCCACGGTGACCCGCACCGAGCCGGCGGCTCCCGGTGGGCGCTGGACGCCTTGCACCGACACGGCGTTGCCCGGTCCTCGGGTCACCGTGACCTGGTCGCCGGTGATCAGCGTGAGGGTGAGAGGCGTGCCATGCGGCTGGCTGTGTTCCGTCGGGGAGACGGCGGCAGGGGCTGGGGGATCGGCGCCGTGGGCTGCTGTCGGAACCCCGAGCGCGGCAACGAGCAACGCAGCGGCTGATGTTACACATATTCGTGAAAAAGGGACGGGCACATGTCCTCCATGATCGTGATCCGTCGAATCCGACCATCTTCCGGCAGGCATGTAAAGCACTTGGATAGCTGGTGTTAACACGGCACGGGTTGACCCGGGGGTGTGGCCTGGGCGGGGCCGGGGTTTGTTCGGCCATCCGCACACGCGTGGGAGCGTGCCGTGCCCGGCGAGCCGAGTGCGGCCACGTCCTCGGCCTTGTCCTCGTCTTCCCCATAGGTGTCAAAGGGCAGTCGCCGCCTGGAGCGAACGCCCCATCAGTTGGGCTCGGGAACGGTACGTGGAAGGGTCACTGTGACCGTTCCACGCACGGAAGCCGTGAGGCGAACAGGGAGCCACCGCTCAGCCCGTCGGGCTGATGTCCCAACCCGACTCGTCCTGGACCGAATTCGTTGGCGCGAGCGCCCGTGGGTTCCTCAGCGATCCGGTCGCGTGACCGTCGGCTGTCAGGTCACTCGCAACCGCCGGCGCCGGCCCGTCACGGTTGTCCGGCGGTTCGGTCCGTCGGGGGCGGCGGAGCCGAAGAGCAGGTGGAGGCCGGCGACGTCCATGAAGGGCGTGTGCTGCAGGTTCCCCGTCAAGTCGGTCACGTGAGCCGGCAGCGCGTCGGCGGCGCGTAGCGAGGGCAGGGTGTCGTGATCTATGTCCCCGCGCGGTGTGATGCGTGCGGACGTGCCGGTGGCGGTGGTGATGTTCATGCTGGGCGCCCCCTTACGAGGGTTGATGAGCCCGAAGGCGAACCCCTGCGAGGAGGGCTCACGACAGTCGCAGAGGGAGTCTCATCCTCGGGCCCTGCTGCCGTACCCGCCGGTCCGGGCCGTCGGGCCTCGCGGCGCGCGGCGGCGCCGGGTTCGCTGCGGGGTATGTCCCGCGGCCCGAAGCTCTCGGCGGGACGCCTGTAGCGCTCGGAGCGGCGCCGAATGTAGTGACGTTTCTCCGCGGCCTTCCAGCCACGCAGACAGCGATATCCCGACAAACAAGCCTTAATGCTGCTTAACATGCCACTGTCATGCGCAACGTGACAGACATGACTTCTCCGAACACCGCGGTCTCCCAGCGGGGAGGACCGCAATGGGTCCAGATCGACCCGCTCAGCTTCGACCGCCCCCTCACCAGCGTCGACCAGCAGATCCCCGATGTCCCGGAACTCGAGATCCCCTTTCCCGGCGTGTGGCAGATCTCCTACAACGCCCGCGCGTCGATCTACCCCGGGTCGGGGGCCCTGTGGGTCACCACATCACTGTTCAAGAACGGCACGCTCCTGCGCGGCAGTGAGGCACTGGCCGGCATCCAGGGTTCGAGCGTGGGCTTGCAGAGCACCTGGGGTCAGACGGTCCTGGAGCGCTTCGACGCCGGGGACCGCGTGACGCTCCACGCGTACACCATCGCAGGGGGCAGCGGCAGCTCCGCCAACCTCATCAGCAACGACCACGGACGCACGACCGTCGCGGCACACTGGGTGAGCCCCACCTGACCCCGCAACGCGAGCCGCCGACACAGGACACTCACAGCCTGCGCCGGCGGCTCGCCCGTGGTCCTCCGCGTCGCCACATCGACGGCGCGAGGGACCACGGACACGTACCTGGGGACCTCGTCGCCCGCACGAACACGACCGCGGGCGGGTCACCGGGCACGGGGCACGGTGCGTGCGACAGAGGGGTCAGGTGGCGGGCAGGATCTTCCAGAAGGTGACGTTGGAGTTGGAGCGGTTGGAGTAGGCGTTGGTGTCGACGTCGTAGCGGGCGCCGGACGCACTGCTGCCTCCGTTGGTTTCCAGGAAGCCGCCGCGGTTGGCGTAGGTGTTCCACAGCTGGACGGTGTCGTTGAAGCGGACCAGGCCGTCGCCGGGAGACGAGGTGGTGTCGAAGATCTGCCAGCGACTGCTGTTGCCGTCGCGGTCCTTGCCGTAGGCGGTGGTGACGTCGTAGATGCCGCCGGCCTGCTGCTGGGCGCCGCCGGCGCCGCCGCTGACGTCGAGGTAGCCGCCGTTGCCGCCGTAGAGGTTGCGCAGGTAGATGATGTCGCCGCTCTTGACCGCCGTGCCCGGGGCCGCGCAGGCCCCGGAGACGATCTCCCAGGTGCCACTGGCCCGTCACGGTTGGCGACCGTGGCGGTGGACACCCCGTACTGCCCTCCCGCGGTGCCCGCCCCGCCGTTGACGTCGAGGTAGCCCCCGTCCCCCTGGTAGAGGTTGAGCAGGTGGATCCGGTCCCCGTAGTGCAGCTCGTTCGCCATGCGCTGAGTCCTTTCACCCTGAACGTCCAGCCGGAAAGGCGCTGTTGGGCACAGGTGCCGACCGATTCCGGCTGTGTCACATGCTTGTGGCAATCGCCACCGACACGCCCGGACGGAACGGACGACCATCCGTTAGTGGGCATATCCTTGACAATTTCCGCGATCCGGAACGTCGGAGCGGGGTGGGGCGCCCGGCATCTGCGGACTCTGCCCTCGCCCGTCCCGTCGGGCCCGCGTCACCACCGGCGGTCAGCTCGGCTGGTCTCCGGTGTACCGGTAGATCTCGTTGGCGCTGTTGACGTGCCACACGGTGCCGTCGGCTCCGGCGGCGATGTCGACGGCCTCACCGTCGATCCTGACCCACGGATTGGTGCCGCCGGCGTCGTTGTTGGTGTAGCGGTAGATGCTGCCGGCCGGGTCCACGCCCCACACGTTCGTCCGGGAACCCACCGCGATGCGCTTGAGACTGCCGGAGACACTCAGCCACGGAGCCGAACCGCTCTGGTCCCCGATGTACCGGTACACCTGGTTGGCGCCGTTGACATGCCACACCGTGCCGTCAGCCCCCGCGCCGATGTCGATGGCAGAGCCGTCGATCCTGACCCACGGATTGGTGCCGCCGGCGCCGTTACCGGCTCACCGCCTGGCTGTATCGCCTGCTGCACCGCATCGCCCCGAAGCACACCACGACCACCGGGCACCTCGGCCGCGCCATGCTCGCCGTCACGCGCCACTGGGTGGACGACCGCGTCGTGTTCGGCCCGGACATCAACCGCCTGGGCGCCCGAACCGTGCCGCGTCAGGCGCCGGCCTGTGCGGACAGGCCGATGAGCTGGGCCACCAGACCGGCGCGGAGGTTGGCTCGGAATGCCTCCTCGGGGTCGGGAAGGCCCATCTGTGCGCTCACCGCCGCAACGACGTCGGTGGGCCGGGCGTAGGGCCACAGGCCGGCGGTGATGATGAAAGCGGCTCCCGCGAACTGCTGCGCCGCGGCGGCTGACAGTGCCGGGAGCGTCGCAACGGTGAGATCCGCGAGCCGGTCGGTGTTGGCGGCGGCACGCTGCTTGAAGTCGCGGGCGAAGGCCATGTCGATGTTGCGCTCGAGAACGCCGGCCATGACGCTGATCAGGTCGCACAGGACCGGGCGCTGCGCCAAGGTGTCGGCGACGGCGGCCGCGAGAGCGCGCTCGGTGGCCCACGGTCCGCCGCATAGGGGCAGAGGGGACGCGTCGAGTATGTCGAGCCACTGCCTCCACTCACGGTCGAGGATCTCCAGGAAGATCGCTTCCCTGGTTCCGAAGTACCGCAGGAGCGCGGACTTGGCCAGACCGGTGCGTGAGCCGATGTCGCCGAGGCTGACGTCCGCCGATCGGCCGTCCGCGAGCAGGTCACGAGCGGCGTCGAGGATGGCTTCCCGCCGCGCCGCGACCTGCTCGGGCCGGCGCGCCCGCTGGAATCTGGCGGTACTGCTCATGGAGCGAAGCCTAGGCCCTGTCTCCTTGACTGTCTGCCGGCCGGGGCGCTTGCGGGTGGTCCATGGTGGTGCCGTCAGGATTCCGCCCGAAGGCGGCCTCTAGAACAGCGGGGAGGTCTGCCGCGGGGACCGTGGCACGCACCTCCGCCAGGACATGAGGGAAGGTGTCATCGTCTACGGCGCCCATGTGCTCCTGACGGAGTTGGTAAATGATCTCAACGAGTTCGGGCCTCAGCCGCATCCAGGCACGGGAGGTGCGGATCTCTTCGTCGACCTGGTGCATGAACCAGCGCATGACCTCGTAGGGAACTTCCACGTGTGGCTCATGCGGGTTGAAGCACACCGTCGGCTCCCGGGCCGGATCCTCGTCGGGGACGATTGCGGTCACGAGGTTCCGTTGCCCGGCCACAAGGTCCAGTTCCAAGTACCAGGCTTCATCGGGCACGGAGTACATCGCGGTGATCGTGTAGTCGCCGTCGGGGTGTCGGAAAGCCATTGCCGCATGCTGTCACGCTGGGCTGAGGGTGTGCCTCTCCCATTACGCGACCCGTTCCCGGGCCCATATGAGGAGGGCGGCGAGGTGGAGTGCTGCCTGGCAGACGATGGCGAGCTTGTCGGTTCGCATGGCCAGGCCTCGCCACTGCTTGAGCCGGTTGATGCATCGCGCGACCGTGTTGCGCTGCTTGTATGCCTCGGCGTCGAATCCGGGCGGGTGGCCACCGGCGCGCCCTCGGCGCAGACGGTGACCGACCTGGTCGGAGGGCTGGGGGATGACAGCTCGGATCCCGCGGCGGCGGAGATGCTTTCGGATCGCGCGGGACGAATACGCGCGGTCTGCCAGGACGGCCTCCGGCCGAGTCCTCGGTCTTCCGGGACCACTACGCGGAACACGGATGCCTGCCATGACGGCCTCGAAGGCCGGCGCGTCACCCGCCCGGCCTCTGGTGACGCGGGGGGACAGCGGCCGTGCACGGCTGTCGCTGGCGAGGTGGACTTTCGTGGGTTCGACGGTGATTGGCCCACCGCCGACCGCGGACCGGATCGCCTGGCATCAGCGGCTCGACCCGGTCCCACATCGCATCAGCGATCACTCATCGGACGGACACATCCGATCAACTGACCCACCGACCAAAGAGACACGCTCTAGACCTCCCACCGCTCACGCCCCTTCGGCAGGACGAGGCAGGCGGGCCATGCGCAGGAGGTTGTTGCGCGCGCGGTCCGAGCGGAACGGCGGGGCGGCGTTGTCACCCGCCACGCGCAGCAGGAGCCGGCTGGCACGGACGACGGCCTTGGTGTTGGAGAAGGCGTCGAAGCCGACGCGGCCGCCCTTGTAGCGGCCCATCCCGCTCGGGCCGACTCCCCCGAACCCGATGCTGCCCGACATGGCGTGCAGCGCCGCAGCGTTGACGGTGACGCCGCCGGTGGACGTGGAGGTGACGATGCGTTCGATGGACCGCCGGTTCCAGCCCAGGACGTAGAGAGCGAGCGCCTTCGGCTTGGAGTTGACCAGCTCGACGGCCTCGTCGACGGAGCGGTACGTGTAGACGGACAGGATCGGGCCGAAGACCTCCTCCTGGTCGACCCGGGAGCCCGGCCTGGGGTTCACGACGATGGTCAGGGGGAGCTGGCGGCGCTCGGGGCTGGGCTCCTCGGCGGCGTGGGCGGCCGGTTGCAGGACGCGGGCCCCCGAGGCACGGGCGTCGTCGACGAGGGCGAGGATCCGGTCGTACGCCGGCACGTTGATCATGGCCGAGTAGTCGCGGTTGCCCTGGACCGTGGGGAACACGCGGACGGCGGCGTCGAGCGCCGCGTCGAGGAAGTCCTCCAGGCGGTCGTCGGGCACGAGCGCGTAGTCCACCGACAGGCAGATCTGCCCGGAGTTGCCGAGCCGGCCCTGGACGATCTGACCGGCCATGGCGCGGATGTCGGCGTCGGGAAGGACGATCGCGGGGCATTTCCCGCCCAGTTCGAGGATGACCGGGGTGAGGTTGGGCGCGGCCGCCTCCAGGATGCGCCTGCCCGTGGCCGTACCGCCGGTGAACAGGAACTTGTCCCACGGCAGGGCCGCGAAGTGCGCCGACGCCTCGACGCCACCGGTGACCACGGCGAGCTCGCGCTCGTCGAAGGCATCCCGGACCAGCTGCCGGAACAAGGCCGCGGTGCGCGGTGTCAGTTCGCTGGGCTTCATGACGACCCGGTTCCCGGCGGCCAGGGCGTCGATGGCGGGATCGACGGCGAGGCTGACGGGGGCGTTGAACGGCGACATGATGCCCACCACACCCAGCGGCTCGACGTACTCCCGGGTGCGGACACCGACCAGGCCGAGCGCACCGCTGGACCTGCGCCGCGGCCGCATCCACCGACGCAGGTGGCGGCGCACGTGGGCCGCGTGAGCCATCCCCGGGTACATGTCCGCGGCGAGGATCTGGTCCGGGCTGCGGTAGCCGAAGTCCGCCTCCAGCGTCGCGGTCAGCTCCCGGTAGTGGTGCTGCAGGAGGCGCTCCAGGCGCTCGATGCGGTCGATGCGCTCCTCGGCACTGGGAGGGTCGGCCGGTGAGTAGGCGGCACGCTGAGCGGCGAAGACAGCGCTGATGCGCTCAGGGTCGTCGACGGGCAGGCCCGCCGGGTCGGTGACCTCGGCGAATGGGGTGAGCATGACTTCCTCCTCGGGTCGGCACATCCAGCCTAAGAGAACGACGTTCCATTATCAAGAGAACGCCGTTCTCTTATATGGAGGGCCGGCGACCGACGACGCCCCAGAGAAGGTCTTCACCGCGCTGCCCACCCAGATGCCGGCGTGCGCCGGCACGCGGCGCGGTAGGCCAGGCAGCCCGCGTGCCCGAGGTCGACGGTGTCCTTCAGCAGGGCCTCGACGACCAGGAGCCGGTCACCGTCGCGTGCGGGCGCCGCGAGGGTGCCCGCCCATCTGGCCGCGAGCCGGCGGTCCGGGCTCGCCTCCTCGGCCGGCATCCCGGTGGGGAGCCGGGCGGTGACGTGCGGGGGCCGCCGCCGGGTCTCGGCGGGGGCAAGGGCGCCGGCGTCGGCCAGGCGCAGCGGCGGGCCCAGCACCAACGGGCCGACGGCGGCGAACTGGACGGCGTCTCCGACCAGCCACGAGGAACGGGGCGGCCGGCCACACGCCGGCTGTCTCGTCGGCCGCGAGCAGGTGCAGGGTGTGCTCGTGTGAAGGAGCGGGAGCCAGGTGGTGGCGGCCGGGCCATGGCGGAAGAAGAACGCGGTGGCGCGCGGGTCCGCCCGGCCGGCCAGTTCCCGCGCTCGCCTTCGCCCGGCTCCCTCAGGCCGGCGCGCGGACCCGCGCGGCGCGGCCGGGCAGCGGCACCAGCAACCGCCGGGCCGCGGCCAGGAGCCTGCGGTAGTGGCCGCGGCCGGGGCCGTGTCGGCGACGCCGCCGTGCATAGTGTTCGACGTCTTGCCGTACGGCTCGCCCCACACGAGCCGACCTCAAAGTCACGGTCGACCTCGACCACGGGTTCAGCAACGCCATGGTGATCGACCTGATCGCCCCCGACGGCAGCGCCATCCACGTCAAGCCCTGGGGACCCTGGGTGCTCACGCCCGAACTCCACGAGACCTACACGGTCGACGCCTCGGCGGTCACCAGGGTTGGCACCTGGAAGCTGCGCGTGACCGACAGCACCCCCCGGCTCCGGGTCATCTCCAGCGCTGGAACCTGGACTTCTCCGGCGCCGGCCCCACGGTGGCAACCGGCACGTCCGCCCGGCGGAACGCGTAACGGCCACCGCTCGGCAACCCGGGATCGCCCCCTGAAGAACCACGCGGCACGGGCGTTGACGTCGGTTGCACGGTTCGGGGACCGGACTCCGATCCAGTGTGATCCGCTTCCTGGCACCCGGACCGGTTCTACGAGGCGCAGCGCCCGCCGGCGGACGTCGAGGGCGTCTCTGTGTTCACCCACTACCAGCAGTGCGCCGCCAAGGCGCCGCGCCTGCGCACGCGGAAGGCGCTGCCCGTCCGTTCGCCGCCACGAGCCTCCGCCGACCAGGTCGAGGCGGCCGTCGGCCGGCGGCCACCACGGCCGTCTGGAGATCCGGCGTCCGGTACGTGTGACCGCAACGGGCCGGAGCGCCCCCGACGGGGCCCCCGCTTCCCGCGGAAGTGCGGCCACTGTGGCCACACAAGCGTCTGAAACAACCAGTAACACGTCGTTAACTGACGTCAAGTTAGGTAGATCGCGCTCCCCTCTCACCTCCCGGGGGAGAGCATCAACGTCCATGGGATCGCTCCCATCAGGGAGCTACTGGAAGGAGTCTCGTGGCTACGAGCAGACGAACCCAGCGACGGAGGCTGGTCATACCCCTGCTGGCCTTCGTCCTGGCCGGCGGCGGCACGGTCGCCACCGGGGGTACGGCGACGGCGGCAGCCGCCGAGCCGGACACCTCGGCGGGAATCGGTGTCGGCTCTGGACTGCGACCCGGCGGAGATCGGGTCGACCTGACCGGGGGCGCCGGCCGGTTCAGACCGCGCCAGACCGGCAAGTCCGATGCGAAACACAAGCAGAAGCCCTCCGGCCGCACTCCGTACATCGTGCAGCTCGCCGAGGAACCTGTGGCGACGTACACGGGCCGGCTCTCGGGGCTGGCCCGGACCCGCCCTGCACCGGGCGAGCCGCTGGAACCGCAGTCGGGTGCGGCGAAGGCGTACCGGAAGCACCTCGGTACCCAGCGGACGGCCGTGGCCGAGGCAGCCGGCATCACGGTCAACGAGGTGTACACCACGGCCTTCAACGGATTCTCCGCCACGCTGACCGCCGCTCAGGTCGACGAGCTGAAGGCGGACAAGCGGGTCCGCTCGGTCACCAAGTCCCAGGTGGTCGGTACCAGCCAGGCGTCCCTGGGTGACACCACGCAGCAGCCGACGACCGGCACGGCGGCGGGCACCGCCGGAACAGCGAGGTCCGGGGCGTCCGCCACCGGCGCCCGGGCGACCGGCTCGCCGGCGACCAGCGCGCGGCAGTCCGCCGCGCGGAAGCCGGGCAGAAGCACCGGCGCCGGCGTCGTGATCGGCGTCCTGGACACCGGGATCTGGCCGGAGAGCCCGTCGTTCGCCCAGCGGATACCGACGGCCCCGGCGGGCTGGCACGGCACCTGCCAGACCGGCTACACCTTCGCCGCCGAGCACTGCAACGGCAAGATCGTCGGCGCCCGGTACTTCGCCGACACCTTCCTCGCGGCGTCGGGCGGCACGCTGCCCGAGGGTGAGGTGCTCTCCCCCCGGGACATGGTCGGGCACGGTACGCACACGGCGTCCACCGCGGCCGGCCTGCCCGTCGACAACGTCACCATCTCGGGGCGGAACTTCGGTTCTGTCTCCGGCGTGGCCCCGGACGCGCAGATCGCCGTCTACAAGGTCCTCTGGGGCGGCTCGGGATACGACGCCGACATCATCGCGGGCATCGACGCTGCGGTCGCCGACGGCGTACAGGTGCTCAACTACTCGATCGGAACGCAGTTCGGGGACAGCGAGCCCAACACCCCGATCGGCCAGGCCTTCCTCAACGCCACGCTGGCCGGAGTCTTCGTCACGGCCGCGGCCGGCAACTCCGGCTTCAGCAGCGCGGTCAGCAACACCCAGCCGTGGGTCACCACAGTCGGCGCCGCGGTGACCCACGTGAACGAGGGAACCGTCCGGCTCGGCGACGGCACCTCGATCACCGGCGCCTCGCTGGACGTGCTCCCCGGCGGCCGATCCCTGCCGCTGGTCTTCGGCGAGCAGGCCGGCACACTGGAGGAGGGCTCGGCCTACTGCGAGCCCGGCAGCCTGGACCCGGCGAAGGTGAAGGGCAAGGTGGTCGCCTGCGCCCTGGACAGCCCCTACGGCGCGGTGGAGGAGCTCAAAGCCAAGCACGCGGCGGCAATGGTCCTCTTCGACCCCAATGGCAACTTCCGGGTCAACAGCATCTACGACTTCCCGGTGCTCTATCTGAACACCAGGGACCAGGCCGGCAAGATCTTCAACTACCTGATGAGGCACCCGACCGACGGCACCGCGCGGCTCACTTCGAGCAGCCACGGCTCCGGTGCCCCAGGCGCGCCGACCGTCGCGGACTACTCTTCGACGGGGCCCGACAAGACGCACCCCGGGCTGATGAAGCCCGACCTGGTCGCCCCCGGCAGCGACATCATCGCGGCCGTCTCCCCGCCGGGAAACTTCGGCCGGCAGTACGACGCGTACTCGGGTACCTCGATGGCAACCCCGCACGTGGCCGGCGAGGCCGCGATCCTGCGGGCCGAGCATCCCGGCTGGTCGCCCGGCGCGGTCGCCTCGGCGTTGCACACGACGGCCGGCACCCTGGGCGACACCAGCCCGCTGGCCCAGGGCAGCGGACTGCCGTCGCTGAAGCGGGCCGCCGATCCGGGACTGGTCATCGAGCCGGACGCCAGGAGTCTGACCGCCTTCAGTGAAGAGGCTCAGCCCGACGGCCGCGAGCTGAACCTGCCGTCGATCGGGCTGCGCGATTACGACGGCACCAAGCCGGTGGTGCTGACCCGCAAGCTGACCAACGTCGGCGGCAAGCGGGAGACGTACCACGCCTCGACGAGCGGGCTGAAGGGCATGCGGGTGAGCGTCGCACCGGCAACGGTGACGGTGGCACCGGGTGAGACCGTCTCGGTCACCATCACGCTGCGGCGCGGCAGCGCACCGTGGGACCGCTACGTCACCGGCGCGATCACCTGGCGTGGCACCGCCCACCAGGTGAGGATTCCGGTCGCCGCGCGCCCGTGGGGCATCTCGCCCCGGCAGTACGACGACAACCTGGAAGAGTTCGGCCGGCTCGCCGACGGCACCTACGGCATGTTCGAGCCGGGCTTCACCGGCCCGGTCTCCGGCCGGTCGACCGGCTACGCCCCCATGCAGCGGGAGTCGTACTCGATGCGGACCGGGGTCAGCGGCGGGGTCTTCGACCGGAACGCCCTCGGCGTGCAGGCGCACTCCTTCAAGGTGCCGGCGGGCAGCGCCGGGATCGTCGTGGATACCTCGACCGACGACCCGGACACCAACCTCGACCTCTGGCTGTACAAGGGCGACAAGCTGGTCTACCGGAGCGCCGCCAGTTGGAGCAGCTCCGAGCGGGCCTGGGTCTTCATGCCGGAAGCGGGCACGTACACGGCGTACGTCTTCGCACAGGACGCCCGTGGCCCGGTCGTCGACTACCGGCTCGGCCATGTCGTCCTCAGCCGCAACGGTCACTACCTGCCCGCGACGCTGGAACTGCCGACCGCGGTGGAGCGCGGCACGACACCGCCGTACAAACTGCGGCCGAACGCTCCGCTGAAGCCTGACGTCGAGTACTGGGCGTACACCGAACTGAGCACCAAGGGTCAGGTGATCCCGGGTCAGTTGGTGTCCACGAACCAGGACTCCTGGGAGTGACGCGGTAATCCCCCGGGGGCCGTGGCCCCCGAGTGGCCGGTGGGGCGGGGCCAAACGACCCCCGCCCCACCGGCTCGCTCACGTTCGGGGCTCCACGGAGCCGGCGTCCCTGAGGCACCGTCGCGCGGGTGGTCTCGTACCGGACGACCACGTCCTCGCCTAGCCCACCTCACACGCCGGGGCGCACCTTCACAGCTCCGGCCGCGGGTCCGGTAACGGCTGCGGAAACCGGGGCGCCTTGCTGATGCTGTGGAAGTGGATACGCAGGTTCACCAGCGCCGCGAGAAGCGGCCGGGGCAGCAGTTTCGGCGTCATCGAACGGAACCGGGGGTTCAACGGCAGCACCGGCGGGATCACGGCGGCGAACAACGTCAGTGTGGCGTGATCCGTGTGCCGGACATCGTGGCGCAGGGCGCGGAGCATCTCGTCGCCGTGGCGCTTGAGGTGGTGCCCCGCTTCCGGCGGGTCGTACACCCATGTTGCCAGCCGGAAGACGTTGAACATTCCTTCGTCCCGGTCTTCGGTGTAGCTGGGCAGGTCGGTGCTGATCTCGTCGTGAGCGCTCAGGTGTCGGACGAGGGTGAAGAACCGTTCGTCCGGATCAAGGCCGGCCAGGCGGCAGCCGATGCGCAGGAGCAGCGTGGCGCCCGAGCACCGGGAATAGCAGGTCTCGGCGATCAGTTCGGCGCGCAGCGGCGTGCGGCCGGCCAGGATGTCGCTCTCCAGGTGGAAGTAGTCCTCCAGCTCGGCGAGCGCGGCCAGGATGCCAGGTTCCTCGATGCGGTAGGCGCGGAGGATCTCTTCGATGCCGGTGCGCCACTCCGGGCCCACCGGG
Organism: Streptomyces sp. NPDC046870; assembly: GCF_040704595.1. Lineage (NCBI taxonomy): Bacteria > Bacillati > Actinomycetota > Actinomycetes > Kitasatosporales > Streptomycetaceae > Streptomyces > Streptomyces sp. NPDC046870. The sequence continues at coordinate 22,736 of NZ_JBEYXM010000028.1, read as the reverse complement.
GTGCCTTCCTGCTGCGCCGTCTCGTACTCGATGTCGCCCCGGTAGACGAGACCCTCGATGTGGAACAGCACGGGCGACAGGAAGTCGAGCACGTGTGGCCGCACGCCCGCACGCCGCAGGATGCGCAGGCACCAGATCGCCGCGCGGCTCCCCTTGAGCTGGTGGCGCAGGTCGATCGCCGTGTGGTGCCAACGCACCGGCTCGTCCAGGGCGAGCACGGCATGGACGCGGCGGCGCGCATCGACTTCGGTGCGCCTGGCGCTTCCGCGGTAGAAGTTGTGTTCCATCGGACACCTCCCGAACGTCGGGGTGGTCAGGTCAGGGCGAGGATTCGGTCGATCGTGGTCGGAGCGAACGCCTCCGCGGGCAGGGAGTCCGGGCCGAGCAGCGGCGCGAGCTGCGGACCGGCCAGCACGGGATCGGACTCCCAGACAGCGCTGTAGGCCCGGCGGCGGGCGGCCCCCGCAGGGGTGAAGGTGGCGGCCAGGTCGGTCTTCACCCGGGCCGTCACGCGCAACCGGCGCAGGCGCTCACGGCGTTCCTCCCCGTACGGGCGAAACTCTTCCGGCGACCAGACGGCGCTCGTGGCCAGGATGTCGCTCACCCACCGCACGTCCCGCATCGCGATGGCCAGGCCCTGGCCGATGATCGGGTCGTTCCAGCCCGCGGCATCGCCGATCAGGACCACGCCGGGCGCGAAGGGCACGTCGGTCCAGCTGTCGTTCAGCGGGTGGAACGCGCACTGCCGGACCGGCTGCGCCGCACCGAACATCTCACTGCCGGGGATGCACCGGAAGCCGAAGGCCTGGAGGAAACGCTCGTCCCGGCCGGCACCGGCGAACCGACCCTTCTGAGCGATGTCGTGCAGGAGGTACAGCCGGGCCCGGCCGTCCGTCCGGGGCAGGACGTAGAAGTGCAGGTCGCCTTCCGTGCCTTCGGCGAGCTGCCCGGCCGGCCACGCGTGCAGGCCGTCGACGAGGAGCCCGCCGCACATGGTGCGCGGAGTGGTCTCGTGCAGCGGGATCCGCCCCTGACGGCGTACCGTCGACCGCCGCCCGTCAGCGCCGACCACGAGCCGGCAGCGCAGCCGCCGCGTCGTGCCGTCGTGCGTGTACCGGACGGCCGGGGCCGGTCCGGGCTCGACCTGGACGTCGCCGGCGCCCCGGACCACCGTCGCGCCGGCGGTCGCGGCGGCCTGAGCCAGCGCTTCGCACGCCTCCGGGTGGCCGACGTTCAACGTGCCCGGGACGCCGGGCAGCAGCTGGTCCAGCGCCATGGCGCCGGCTTCGGCCTGCGTGGGGTCGTTCACCTCGTCGTACGGCACCGCACGAGAGGCGTAGCAGCCACCTGCGGCGAGCAGCGGCCTTTCCAACCCGAGGCGCTGCAGCTCGGCGACGCCCCAGCAGGCCATCACCTCGCCGCGGACCTTGTCCCGGTAGACGGTCTGGCGTTCGAGGACCGCGACCTCGTGGCCCGATCGGGCCAGCACGGCGGCCAGCGCCGAACCGGCGATCCCGCCGCCGACCACCACCACATCGGCCGTGCCGTTCATCGTCGTGCTCCTTCCGGGCGCAGTGAGATCGGGCAGGGTGAACGTGATGTCTTCGGGCGCCACCCGCGGTTTCTCGACCTCGATGCGGCCCGACACGCCCAGGACCGCGGGGACTTCGGCGACGAGCTGTTCCGGTGTCGACGCCGCCGCGGTGACACCGATCCGGGGCGCGCCGCGCAGCAGACCGGGGGTGAGCTCGGTCGCCTCCTCGACGGACACGGCCTGTGCACTCGGCCGAGTGGCGACCTCCACGTGCCGGCTGGCGTTCGGCGAGGTGCGGGAACCGACGACGAGCGCGAGATCGGCCCGGCCGGCGAAGCCGCGGACGGCGTTCCGGCGATGGGGCGTCGCCCGGCAGGTGTCCTCGACGCGGAGAGGCCTGCTGCGCCGGGGAACCGCGGTGCAGCGCGATGACGATCTCGCCGACCCCGTCGGCGGCCGGCGTGAACGCGATCTCGTACGGTTCGCCGGCCTGGAGGCGGTCGGCGTCTTCCGGCGTCTCGACCAGGTGCATCGACTCCGGCGCCTCTCCGAGCGTCTCCTCGGTTTCCTCGTGCCCGCCGTGACCGATGTGGGCGATGGTTCGCCCGACCCACACGTGCCGCCGCACCTCGGAGCGCACCGTGGGGATCGACTGGCAGGTCGCGTCGATCGTGACGAGCCGCCGTCCGGCCGCCCGGCGCACGGCCGGGGACACTCCGTGTGCGGAGAACACCGTTGCCGCTCCGAGCACTTCGTCAACCTCGTCGACGAACACCGCGCCCCGGGTGATCAGCTCGGCGGCGATGCGCTTGTTGTGCAGGATCTGCTTGCGTCCGTGGACCAGCGGTCCCGGGCGGTCGTGGGCCAGTTCGGCGATCTCGACCGTCGGGTCCGCACCCGCGCACGCGGACCGGGGCGCGGCCGGCAGGACGGTCCGGTCGGCGTGCGCGGACGACCACGCTACGATCGCGGCGGCGACCGCCTTCTCCGCCCTCGGCGGTACGATGCTGGTGGGAACCGGCGGCGAACAGGGTTCGGCGTGAGCCGGCAGACTGGCGGTACGCGACATCGCAACCGGCACGGCGTTGTTCGGCCGCGACGGCCAGCCTGCCCCGCAGCGCGAGGACCACCTCGTCGGCGAGCTGGGACACGTCCACCTGGGTCCGCCCGCGCGAGGGGTACGCACACATTTCGAGCTTGCCCGGCCGCAGGTCAAGCGACTGCGGCATCTCGCTGCCGACCTCCACCTGTTCGACCGGCGGCGCGGACGACGAGACGCGGATCGTGTGCCCGATGTCGTGGATGTTGCCGGGCTCGACGCGCACGCCGGCGCGGCCGGCCCCGGTCGCCACCAAGACGTGCTTCGGCTGGTCGTCGATGTCCGCGCTCACCGGGATCCGTGACTTCTTCGCGATCGCCGGCAGTGCCTGGGCGTGGTCGGCCGATGGGCACAGGGTGCGGACGTTCTCGCAGCCTGCGTCGGCCGGTTCGGCGATCTGCCGGAACGTGCGGTCGATGTCCGTGGTGACGGTGGTCGTCATCGACTGTGCCGGGACGGGGTGTTCGCTGCCCGCTCCAAGGTAGCCGACAGTCAGCCGGCGGGTCTTGCGGCGGAGTGCGGTGTCGGGCACGGGGGTCACCTCCCTGTGGTGGGTTGCGCGCCGACGTACCGGTGCGGCAGCATGCGGGCTTCCCCGGCGATGGCGGGAGCCGGTATCGACACGGAAACCCGTCCGAGGTGGTGGGGCGGCCGCTGCCGGGGAACCGCAACGACTGGTGCGCCTGGGAGCGGTCCGGAGGCAGGGTTCGCGCTCGCATCGAGCACGTCTTGGCACGGATGAAGTGCTGGAACATCCTGGGTGACTGCCGGCTGCGCGGCGACGGCGTCCATCAGGCTGTGCTCGGCGTGGCCCGCCAGCACAACCTCGCCGTCACCGGATAAGCCATCCATGCAGAGCCCTCACGAGCGAACCCCCACCACTTGGAAATCATGTGCGAGAGATCTGGTACCACTTGGCCGGGGTCGCCATTCCCCGGCTATCCCCACCGCGCCGAAGCTAGCACCGGGCAAAACAGGCTGCAAGGGGTTCTCCCGTCGAAAACCGGACGGCTCCTTCAGTCGAGTGTCCGCGTTTTCACTGTCGCCGGGTGCGCGAGGTGACCGATTATCCCCCGTCCGGTCAATCGCCCGGCGGCGCATGCTCCGCGCCATTCTCACCGGCTTGATCGAACCGGCCGTGTCACGTTCCTCAGACAATAGATCTTGGAAGAAATTACGCGGTGGTTCCGGCGGAAAAGAATGTCTGAAAAGCGATTCGTGGAACGTGTTCACAGGGACTGTGCAGGCGCGGCGCATGGTCAGAGAGCCGGCGGCGCGCCCCGGCGCGCCTGGAGCACCCCGGCCGCGCCGAGGACGAGGACCAGGGCGGTCGCGGCCAGGAAGGCCGTGCGGTAGCCGGCCGCGTCACGTGCGTCGTCGCTCGTCATCGCGACGACCGTCGCGTAGACGGCGACACCGATCGCGCCTCCGACCAGGTGGTTGGCCGTTTCGAAGATGCCCGACGCCAGTCCCCTCTCGTCCGGTTCCACGTCAGCGACCGCCTCGTGCGTGACGACGATGAAGATGGTGGGGAGCGCGACGCCCAGCACGACCAGCGGGGCCATCAGGTCGGTCAGGTAGTCGGCGGGCACCGGTGCCCGGGCAAGCCAGAGCAAGGCCAGCACGACGCAGCCGAAGGCGACCGACAGGACCGCGCGCGGCGAGCGCCGGGCGAGCAGCCCGCCTGCCGCCAGCGAGACGAGCAGCGCGACGACGTCGACGGGCAGCAGCGCCACCCCGGCCTCCAGCGGTCCGTACCCGAGCGTGTTCCGCAGGTACAGCGTGCCGGTGTACACGATCGAGATGAACGCGAGAGCGTTGGCACCCACCGCCAGCGACGCGGCACGCAGGCTGCGGATGCGCAGGATCTGGAGCCGTACCAGCGGCGCGGGTGCGCGCCCCTCCCAGAACACGAACGACCCGAGCAGCACCACCCCGGCGAGCAGGGAGAGCACGGTGGGAATCGCGGTGATCCCGTCGTGCTCCACTCGGGTCAGGCCGAACAGCACCGCCATCAGCCCGAGACTCAGCAGGACGGCCCCGCCGCCGTCGAGTTCGACCGCGAGCCCTTCGGCCCGGGCCTCGGGAAGCAGCACCCGGCCGGTGACGGCCGCGGCCGCCGCAGGCCCGGCCATCAGCAGGAAGACCCAGCGCCAGCCCAGGACGTCCGTGATGAGCCCTCCGAGCAGGAGACCGCTCATGATTCCCAGCGCCGCCATGGCGGCCAGCAGCGAAAGGGCTCGGGTGCGGGCCGGGCCGGGCGGATATAGGGAGCCGATGAGTGCGAGCGCGGCCGGGACCGCGGCGGCGGCCCCCAGCCCTTGCACCACCCGCGCGACGGCCAGCAGTACCAGGGTCGGCGCCAGTCCCGCCACCAACGAGCCGCCGGCAAAGAGCATCATCCCGCTCACAAGCAGGCGCCGCCGCCCGTACAGGTCCCCGAGGCGGCCGCCGAGGAGCAGCACCCCGCCGAAGGCCAGGCCGTAGGCGGTCAGTGTCCACTGTGCGTCGATCGCCGTGACACCCAGTTCCTTCTGCAGGTTCGGCAGGGCGATCGCCACGGCCAGCCCGTCGGCTCCGACAAGCAGGTGCGCGGCACAGACCACCGCCAGGCCGAAAGCCGCCCGCGCCCCACCGACCGAGGAATACGTCATTGATCCGGTGTACCCATCCCGGCGATACGGTTAACGGCGGCGGACAGGAAATTCTGCTTTCGTCCAACGGTGTCGCCGTGGACTATTTCCGCGCGGGTGACGTCGGCTATGGATGGTCGACGAGGCGGTTTTGCAGCGTGGCGTGTCTGAAAACCGGTAGACGGCGCCGACCGTGCTGAGGATGTGTCGTAATGTGCCTCCTTGAGCAATCCGAGCAGACGCAGCGTCGTCCGGTGCCGAGCAGTGAAGGTCGCCATCACCAACGCCAGTGGCAGCGCGAGTACGACTTCCACCTGCCGCACCGAAACCCCAGGGGTGGCGCGCGCGGGAAGCGGCCATGCGCGACTTCGAAGTGCCCGGCCATTGCCGACCGTGCCGGCCGTGCCGACGCGGAGCGCGCGGGGATGGGTGTCGGCCTGCTCCCGGATCGCGCGGCATCTGTCCCCGGCACCGAGCGGGCGGCGCCAACCGTCCGCTCGGGGCCGGGTTCCCCAGTGCGGCTCGGGTGACAGCGATGACCCGATCAGCGGCCGAGGCGGCGGAACTCGCCCTGCGGGCCGCCGAGGGCTGCTCCGGGACGGCGACGCGGGCCGGCGTCACGCCGCCGTAGGCGGGTTCTGGACGTCGAGGGTGACGAGGCGGTCGTATCCGTACCGTTCGTAGAGGGCGTCCCCGATGAGCGCCAGCTCGGGCGGCGGCCCGCCGAAGCCGCCACGGGGCTCGGTCCTCCAACGGACACGGCCGCTGGCCCGCTCGAGTGAGAGGACGCCTCCGCCGGGTGCGGCGAAGTACAGCGGCGCGTCCGGCCCGGCGGGGATCAGGGGCTCGGTGAGGTCCGCCAGCAACGTGGCACGTCTCCACAGTTCGCGGCCCGTCGCGGCGTCGATCGCGGAGACGTCGCCGTTCGGACTCACGCAGTACAGGACCGTGGCGGTCATAGCGGTGCAGTGCTGGTTGTTGTCGAGGGCCAACGGCACTTCGCGCACTTTCCGGCCGCGACCGGCCGCTGTAGGTCTGCTGAACGACCGGCCAGGCGCCGGCTGGCGGCGGGGGCGGCGCGTAGGTGCCGCTGGCGGCGAGACTGTGCAGGTCCGCTGGGTTCCCGAACGGCTGACGGCTGTTCACCGTGCCGGCTCGAAGACGCCCAGCACCGTGGAGGGCGCCGTCCCGGTGGCGTCGATGAACCATTCCCGCCCGAGGACACAGCCGAACACGGGGGCCGGGAGGCGGATCAGGGCCCGCATGACGGGTGCCAGCCGTCCGGGGCCGTTGACCTGGGACCGGTGGGCGGCGAGCGCCGCCTGCTTCTGGCGGGCGTAGGCGCGGACGTTCACCCGGTGGGTGATGGCGGAGCCGGCGCTGTAGGCGGTGCCCGGGGTCACGGCGTCGTGCCGCACCGGCAGTTTCAGCCGGTCCACCACCTTCAGCGTCCGGGCCACCACCTGGCGCGGGATGGTGGCTTCGAGTACCTGTCCGACACCGGCCAGGGCCGCGGCGTGCCGGCCGATCTCGTGCACTTTGACGTGATCCCGGTGCCCGTAGCCGCCATTGGCGTCATAGCTGAGCAGAACCTCGGCGCGCTCTTCCCGGAGGATCGCGGCGAGCCGCCCGGCGGCCTCCTCCGGTGCGGCCCGCGCGAAGCGGACACGGTCCGGTGGATCCGGGTACAGCAGCGGTCCGTTGCCGCTGTCCGCGTAACCCAGGTGCACCACCCGCGCCGCGCCCAGTACGGCGGCGCTCGCGCGCAGTTCCCCCATGCGCGGCGACCCGCCTGGCCCGACGGCGCCCATCGCGCCGTCCGTGGCGACCACGATCACCACGCGGTGTCCTTCGGCGGCGGCACGGGCCAGCGTGCCGCCCGTCATCAGCACCTCGTCGTCGGGGTGGGCGTGAAAGGCCACAACCGTTGCCATGACGACATCCTGCACCATCAGCCCGCTGCGGAGCGTTCGGTCGGCCAGGTGTTACGGCAGATACCAGCCGCCCAGCCGTCCGACCCGGCCCGGCAGTCCTCGGACCCGCATCCTGCTGTCCTGGGCGCGGGTTTCCCACGTGAGCAGCGCGTCGGGCGTCCCCCACGCCTGTGCGGCGAGGGCGTTGATGCGCCCCTCCACGTCCCGGAGGTGCCGGCCGATCCGTTGGATCGCCCGGTTGAACCCGCGCAGCCATAACAGCGCCAGCACGAGGACCAGGAGGGCGATGTACAACGCGGGACCGCTCGGAGCGATCCTGTCGGACGCGGCCAGCAAGGCGGAGACGACTCCGGCGAACCCGATCATCTGCATCCGTGAGGCCACGCGCTGCGTCACCTCCTCGCGCAGGGCGCGGTACTCCTCGAACAGCGCCGCTATCTCACGGTCGATCTGACGCTGCGGCACGGGTGCACCCGCGGGAACGGGAGGGTCGACGGAACCATCGGGCGGCATCTGTCCCTCCCCGGTGCGCACGGTCGGCGTTGCGGACATACCCACAACGGGCCCGGACCACACGAGTTCGGTCGTTCGTCATTTCCCGGCACCCGAGACACCGACGGACAGGGTCAGCCGGTCCGTCGGTGATCAAACGGAACTTCGAGCCGTACGTGCCCCGGTCCACAAAATTCGGTCCTGTCAGCTCTCCCTTTGCAGGGCTCGCACGTTCACGGAGTCGACTGCGCAGCGGGACCGGTCCAGCTCGACGCGAGAGCCAAGCTCGTCGAGGACCAGACGGTGGAGCTTCGCCCACACCTTGGCCTTCGACCACTCCGTGAAGCGCCGGTGAGCTGTCGGTCCCGACGGCCCGGGCGAGGCGGACGGCAGTTGCTGCCAGGTGCAGCCTTCCACGCGCGGGCCGAACCGGCTCCGGGGCCTCTTGCAGGGTGTGTCCTACCACGCCCGCGCGTCGTGGGTGCGCCCCGCAGGCATCTTCCTCAACCCCGAGACGGACGGCGGGGCCCCGCTGCCGTCAGCTGGGCCCCGCCGGGGTGCGGCGTCATCGGTGAAGGTCAGACGGGTGCCGGCCGGGATCGGTCGCCCGTGGGTTCGAGGCGGACGACGATGCCCTTCGACGTGGGCTGGTTGCTTGCGTCGGCGACGCTGTCGAGCGGCACCAGGACGTTCGTCTCCGGGTAGTAGGCGGCGGCCGAACCCCTGGCCGCCGGGTAGGACACGACCTCGAAGTTCTCGACCCGGCGCTCGGTGCCGTCCTGCCATACGCTGACCAGGTCCACGCGATCGCCCTGGGCGAGGCCGAGTTCGGACAGGTCGGCCGGGTTGACGAGGACCACGTGGCGGCTGCCGTGGATGCCGCGGTAGCGGTCGTTGTTGGTGTACGGGACGGTGTTCCACTGGTCGTGCGAGCGCAAGGTCTGCAGCAGCAGGTGGCCCTCGGGGGCCCGGGGGACCACCCGCTCGTTGCAGGTGAACCGGGCCTTGCCGGTCTCGGTCCTGAACACGCCCTCGTTGACCGGGTTGGGTAGCTGGAAGCCTCCCGGGCGGGTCACGCGGGCGTTGAAGTCGTGGAAGCCCGGCACGATCCGGGAGATGCTGTCGCGGATGGTGTTGTAGTCGCCCTCGAACTTGGCCCAGGGGATGTCCCCCTCGCCGCCGAGGGTCAGCCGGGCGAGCCGGCACAGGATGGCGACCTCGCTCAGCAGCATGTTCGAGGCCGGTTCGAGTCGTCCCCGGGAGGTGTGCACCTCGCTCATGGAGTTCTCGACGGTGACGAACTGCTCGCCGTCGGCCTGGACATCACGCTCGGTGCGCCCCAGCGTCGGCAGGATCAGGGCAGTGTCGCCGCAGACGGTGTGCGAGCGGTTGAGCTTGGTGGAGATGTGGGCGGTCAGCCGGCATGAACGCATCGCCTTCTCGGTGACCTCGCTGTCGGGCGCCGCGCGCACGAAGTTCCCGGCCAGCGCGAGGAAGACCTTGACGCGGCCCTCCAGCATCGCCTTGATCGAGTTCACCGAGTCCAGGCCGTGCGGGCGCGGCGGATCGAAGCCGAACTCCTTCTGCAGGGCGTCCAGGAAGGTGTCCGGCATCTGCTCCCAGATGCCCATGGTGCGGTCGCCCTGTACGTTGCTGTGGCCGCGCACCGGGCAGGCGCCCGTGCCGGCGCGCCCCAGATTGCCGCGCAGCATCAGGAAGTTGACGATCTCCCGGATGGTGGGCACGCCGTGCTTGTGCTGGGTGATGCCCATCGCCCAGCACACGATGACGCGTTCGCTGCGCAGGACCTCGTCGCGGACCTTCTCGATCTCCTCGCGGGTCAGTCCCGTCGCCGCGCGCACGTCGTCCCAGTCGACGGTGCGGGCGTGCCGGGCGAACTCCTCGAAACCGGAGGTGTGGGCGTTGATGAAGTCGTGGTCCAGGACGGTGCCGGGACGCGCGTCCTCCGCCTCCAGCAACAGCCGGTTAAGTGCCTGGAACAGGGCGAGGTCTCCGCCCGGCTTGATGTGCAGGAAGCGGTCGGCGATCTGGGTGCCCCGCCCTACGACACCACGCGGCTTCTGCGGGTTCTTGAAGCGTCGCAGCCCCGCCTCCGGCAACGGGTTCACCGCCACGATGCGGCCGCCGTTGCGCTTGGCCTCCTCCAGGGCCGACAGCTGCCGCGGGTGGTTGCTGCCCGGGTTCTGCCCCACCAGGAAGATCAGGTCCGCGTGGTGGAGGTCGTCGAGGCTCACGGTGCCCTTGCCGACGCCGAGCGTCTCGTTCAGGGCGAAGCCGCTGGACTCGTGGCACATGTTGCTGCAGTCGGGCAGGTTGTTGGTGCCGTAGGCGCGGGCGAAGAGCTGGAAGACGAAGGCGGCTTCGTTGCTGGCCCGCCCGGAGGTGTAGAAGACCGCCTCGTCGGGCGAGTCCAGCCCCTTGAGTTCCTGCGCGAGGACGCCCAGGGCGTCGTTCCAGCCGATGGGCTCGTAGTGGTCCGATCCGGGCCGTTTGATCATCGGCTCGGTGAGCCGCCCCTGCTGGTTGAGCCACATGTCGGAACGGGCCGCCAGATCGGACACGCTGTGCTCGCGGAAGAAGTCGGCGGTGATCCGGCGCGTGGTGGCCTCGTCGTTGATGTGCTTGGCGCCGTTCTCGCAGTACTCGTTGCGGTGGCGCCGGCCCGGGGCGGGGTCCGCCCACGCGCAGCCGGGGCAGTCGACCCCGCCCACCTGGTTCATGGTGAGCAGGTCGACCCCGGTCTTGCGCGGGGAGGTCTGCTCCAGGGAGTACTCCAGCGCGTGCACGACGGCGGGGACCCCGGCCGCCCACTTCTTCGGCGGTGTCACGGAGAGGGAGGTCTCCGGCTCCTCACCGGGCGGGTTCTGCATCGCTTGGCCTTTCTCTTGCCGTGTGCGGTACGCGGGTCAGCCGACGGGCCACTGGGCGACACGGCTCCTGGGCGGTTCCGGGGTGTCGTGCTGGACCCGGCCGTTGCGGATGGTGCCGCGCCAGGCGCCGCCCTCCTGGCCGAGCCCTTCGATGAAGTGCTTGAAGTTCACCAGTTCGGCGCGCACCAGTCGGGCGGTCAGCCCCGCGACCCTGGACGAGCGGGTGAGGTACTTCGCGGCCCCGTGCGGCTGGAGGAGCACCCGGACCGTGATCGCGGTGCCACCGGACTCCGTCGGCCTGAACTCGACCTCGCCCTGGTGGGTGGGGTGCTGCTCCAGGCCACGCCAGGCCAGGTAGGCGTCAGGGTCCTGTTCCACGATCTCGACCGAGAAACGGTGACGCAGGGGGCCGTAGCCGATGGTCCACGCGGTGACGGTGGGCCTGATCTGCTCGACGTCGCGCACCACGGTCGAGAAGCGCGGGAACGTCTTGAACTGCGTCCACTGGTTGTAGGCCGTGCGGACCGGTACCGCGATCTCGACCGTCTCCTCGACGTGCCGCTCGCGCAGCGGACGGCGGCGTGTGACGCCGTCGCCGTCGGAGCGCGTGCCCGGGGTGTTCGGCACGGCCTGCCCGCCGTCGTCTTCGTGCGCCATCATGGTCCTTCTTCCGGTGAGGGAGCCGGGTGTCCGGGCATCCGGCCTCTCCTCGAGGGTCAGGGCATCTCTTACGATTCCCCGATCCTGCGATTCGAGTCACCCGACCGCGTAGGCGTCCCGGGCGGCCCCGAGCGCGCGGCTCGCAAGAGGGGTGCCGAGCCGGGGCGTGGTCGGGGGCGGTCGGGGGGCGTTGGGCACGGGCTGCTCCGGGTGGCCGACGGTCACCTCCAGCTTCAGCCCGGGCACGGCCACCCGCCGCTCACCGTGACCCCGCAGGTGACGGGCGACCTCGCCGCGAGGATCGTCCAGCAGGGCTATGCGGACGGTGATGCGCCTGCCGACCGGCTCGCGCTGCACTGCACTGCACTGCGAAAGCCTGCGCGACGGCCGTGACGATCTCCAGGCCGTGCCGCCCGACCCGGCCGGCGTCCGCGGCCCGGGCTAGAGGAGCACCGGATTGGAGTCCCGGACCACGACCTCGACCGTGTCCCCGGTGATGCGCAGGTCCAGCAGGCTCGGGCCGGGAGCGTACCTGCCGGCGTTGGTGACCAGCCCGCTGACCACCAGCTGGGTCAGGTCCAGGGCGCGCTGAGAGACCGGCGGGCCGTGGTCGGCCTGCACGCGGGTGTGGAAGTCGGCGGCCGGGTGACGGACCTGGCCGATGACCGTGCCATCCCCTTCCAGGGCCACGGTGGCCCGCGGGGCCCGCGCGCCGCGCGGTCGACGGCATGGGGGGCCGTCACCGCGCAGCGCAGTCCGCCGTTCGGAGCGGCGTCGCGGATCGCCCGTCGGCTCCTTCAAGAGGCGGAGCGGAAAGAGGACGGGATGGGGATGTCCTCGTACGGGGTAGGCGAGCGGGACGACGCGGGGCGGCCGGCGCGCTGCTTGAGGGAGGTCAACGTATGCAATTCGACGACGATGCTGCTCTGGACACGTCCGAGGTCGAGGACGGCCGGGGAGGTGCGCTGGGCGGGATACCGGGCGGCGGGAAGACCATCGGGGGCGGGCTGGTCGGGCTCGTGGTGCTGGTCGCGTCCGTGCTCTTGGGTGTCGACCCGGGCATGTTCGGCTCGGGCAGCGGCGACACGTCCTCGTCCGGCAAGTCAGCCGCGGACCTCGCGGCGGACTGCCGGACCGGTGCCGACGCCAACCGCAAGGAGGAGTGCCGGATCGTCGCCGTGGTCGACAGCGTGCAGGCATTCTGGAAGCAGACGGAGACAGCCGCCGGCAAGCCCTACCAGCAGGCCCCGACGTTCCTGTTCACCGGCAGCGTGAACACCGGTTGCGGGAACGCGACTTCCGACGTCGGCCCCTTCTACTGCTCGGCCGATGACAAGGTCTATCTCGACCTCGGCTTCTTCAACGACCTGAGCAGCAAGTTCGGCGCCGAAGGCGGTCCGTTCGCCGAGGCCTACGTCATCGCGCACGAGTACGGCCACCACCTCCAGGACCTCAGCGGAACGATCTCCCGCGGCAGCGGAAAGGGCCAGAACAGCGGCTCGGTGAAACTCGAGTTGCAGGCGGACTGCTACGCCGGAGTGTGGGCCCACCACGCCACCACCACCCCCGACCCCAAGAGCGGTAAGCCACTGATAACCGACTTGACGAAGGACGACATCAACCGCGGGCTGGACGCTGCCGCCGCCGTCGGAGACGACCGTATCCAGCAGCGCTACCAGGGCAAGGTCACACCCGACACCTGGACCCACGGATCAGCGAGCCAGCGTCAGCAATGGTTCTCCACCGGCTACCGCACCGGCCGCGTCGCCAGCTGCGACACGTTCAGCTGACCAGGCCGACAACCACGGTCCGCCTCGACAGGTGACTGCTTCCAGGACCGTGCCGTCGTCGCGCCCGGGGGCAGCACGGCTGGGCCAGGTATCGGCCGGCATGGGCGGGGTGCCGCGACACAGCCGGCTGCCAACCACGCCCGCGCGACAAGGTACGGAGACGAAGTCGATCTGCTGGTGCGGATCACCGCAGCCACCCGCACCGCAGTCGTCTCCGCCTATGCCCAAGCGGCCACCGATCTTCTCGACGCCGCCCCGGCCGACCCGGAGCGGGCCGCAGCGGCGTTCCCGGCCTGTCTGCGGCCGACCCCCGGCAGCGGCCGGCACCGGTGACTCGTCGTGCGGGACGACCTTTCCGACCCCGCAGACTGCGCGACCAGTGACCGCCAGTCAGCCCGCACGGCCGCACCGCCGCTCTCACCGGCAGCGATCGACGCTTGGTGCCAGTGGGCCTGTGCACCGAAGACGAGACCCCGGCCCACCTGACCGCCACGCTGGCCGCCCACAGCCGCACCCATCCCGCCCGCAGCACTTGGCGGAGCCAGACCTTCGGGTCGACGCCGGTGCGACGAGCCCAATACCCCCAACGCGGGGACATCTGTGGCTCGGCGCCGGCCCGTCACGCTGGAGAGCCACCGCCGGCCGGACTCGGCAGAGTGTGTGCCAGGTAGGGGCCCGGGGGTCGTTTCGGCGGGGTGTTGTCCAGGCCGTCGCCGTGGGCGAGAACCCGGTCGGTGATCTCCTCGGCCGGCACGTGACGGCGGCGGAACGTCGTGCACCGCTGGGTCACCGCGGTGAGTTCCTCCTTGGCCGCCGGGCGATGTCGAGTCCCGTGAGGGCGGGCCGGTGGAGAGCGGCGGCCTGTGCGGTGACCAGCAGGTTGTCGAGCGTGCTGAGGTCGGGGGCCGCGATCGCCCGGTGCCGCCAGTGGGCGACCCGCTCGGGGAACCCGGCCAAGCGCTGAGCACCGAGTCGTCCGGTCGTCACCGACCGGTCAGGGGGCCGGTCACCCGGCCCGCTGGGTTGTCTCCCCGGCCTGGGCGGGTACCGCGGGCAGGGGGACGGTGCAGGAGGCGCAGCGTCGAGCCTGGGCCGGGACGGGGCTGAGGCACTCGGGGCAGTCCCGCTTGGGGGCTTGGACGTCGTGGTGGGGGGCGAGGCGCTCGTGCAGCTTGTTGATCGGGAGTACGACGAGGAAGTACAGCGCGCCGGCGAGGAGGAGGAAGCTGATGGCCGCGTTGATGAAGGTTCCGTAGGGGAACTTGGTGCCGCCTACTGTGAAGGTCTTGCGGGCCATGTCGCCGGTGGCGCCGGTGGCCAGTCCCACGAGCGGGGTCAAGAAGGCGCTGACGAAACCGTTGACGACGGCGGTGAACGCCGCTCCGATGACGATGCCGACCGCCAGGTCGACCACATTGCCGCGCAGGATGAAGCTGCGGAAGCCCTTCACCTTTTCACCCCTTCAAAGCCAGTGACGTCGACGGGCGGCCACCCCGGCTCCCCACCCCGGATGCCCTGCCAGGTCTCACCCATGCCTGCTGGGCGGCGGCACCACGGCAGCGCCGGCTCGCCGCGGCTTCCGTCCATGTCGCACCGGCCTTCCCGTCCCCTTCAGGCACGTCCGCCGGGCCTGGCTCCGGGACAAGGACGATCACAAGGCGCGACACGCGGTGGAGTGCGGGACCAGTCGGCTCAGGCGCCATCGCGCGGTCGCCACACGGTACGACGACCTCGCCGTCCGCTCCTACGCGAACCGCTCGCAGCCGTCAACGAGCAGCTATGACCAGCGCTCCTGCACTTCCCGGTGAACTACCGCGAGACACCCGTCACAGGATCCGCCCGCCGTGCAGGTCGTCCGCGAAGCCGGCCGTGTCCGTGAGTCCGAAGGCCACGCGCTGGAGCAGGAATCCGTGCAGCAGCCCCATCACCACGCGGGCCGCGCGGTCCGGGTCCGTGGCGGCGGGCACCGTGCCCGCGGCCCGGCCGCGGCGCAGAGCGTCGGCGATGGTGGCGCGGACCTTTTCGAAGCCCTCCGCGGCCGGGCCGCGTACCTCGTCGTTACGGAGCACCTCCGCCCACGTCTGCACGACGCAGCGCAGCAGCTCCTCCACTGCGACCTCGTGCCCCGTCGCGTCCTGCACCGTCTCGCCGCTGATCGTGTCGAGCGCGGCGGCCACCAGTTCCGCGACGGACGGGGCGTCCGCGCTCTCGGCCAGCCGCTCGACCGGTTCGAAGATCAGCCGGAACGCGTCGCCCGTGATAGCGAGGATGATCTCCTCCTTGCTGGTGAAGTAGCGGTAAGGCGCGCCGGCCGAGACGCCTGCCTCCGCGGCGATGTCCGGCATGGAGGTCTGGTGGAACCCGTCGCGGGCGAAGCAACGTCGGGCCGCAGCCACGATCTCCGCGCGCTTCGCCTCGCGGCGCTCGGCTGTGATGCGCGGCATGGTCACCTCCTTCATCGTGAATGAGCATTCATCTTGACAGCTCTGCCGTTCCGGGAACACCCTGAAAGTGAACGATCATTCACGGAAGCGGGCCACTCCACGGACTCCCGGAGAGGAGATCCACTGATGAGCACCGAGCTGAGCATCGGCGTCTACGCCTACGAACACACCGAGGCACTGTTCGACGGCCGGGTCACGGTCGACGGGGTGGACGCGACATTCGAGACGGCACCGCTCGTGTCGGACATCTTCCGCCGCGCCGTCGAGGGACGTTACGACCTCGCCGAGTTCGGTCTCACCTACTTCCTGCGAACCGTCGACCTCGACGACGCTCCGTTCCTGGCGCTGCCGATCCTGCCCAACCGCAACTTCCGCCACTCGGCGATCTTCGTGAACACCACCAGCGGGATCGTGAAGCCGCGGGACCTGGCTGGCAGGACCGTCGGCGAGTTCGCTCTCTACGGCCACGACGCCGGGATCTGGTCGAAGGGCATCCTGGCCGACGAGTACGGCGTGACCCCCGACCAGTGCCGCTGGGTCGTCGGCGGCACCAACCACCCCATCCCCGCCTTCGACTGGGTCCCGCAGCCGGTCCCGGACGGCGTCGACGTGCGCCACGCGGAGCACGGCCAGACCCTGGGCGCGATGCTCGAATCCGGCGAGATCGACGCACTGATCTCCGTCGACGTGCCGCAGGCGGTGCTGGACGGCTCCCCGAAGGTCGCCCGCCTGTTCCCCGACTACGAGGCCGTGGAGCGCGACTACCACCGCCGCACCGGGATCTTCCCCCCTATGCACATCATCGCGATCCGCAGGGAGCTTGCCCATCGGCCGGGCCTCGCACGGGCCGTGTACGACGCCTTCACGCAAGCCAAGGAACTCGCCGAGCGCAAGTACCTCGACGACGCCATGAAGCAGCATATGAGCGTCATCACGCCGTGGTTCAGCGCGCTGTTCGAGGAGAACCGCCGACTGCTCGGCGACGACTGGTGGCCCTACGGCGTCGCCGCGAACCGCAAGGCCATCGACACCTTCTTGCGCTACCACCACGAGCAGGGCCTGTCGAAGCGCAAGCTGACGTCCGAGGACATCTTCGTGCCGGAACTCCTCGACACCTGAGTCGAGCGGCAACGGCGTTCCGGGCTTGCCGATCCGAGAAGGCGACCCCGCGAAGACCTTTGCGCCGGGGTGGACGGAGGCCGCGACGGGTGCGGTTCCCCGCGGCTGGCCCCCTCCGCGTCGCAGCCGACGCACACGATGCGGGCCCGATCGACGCGGTGATCGCCCTCGGAGGGAACCACCTGCTGTGCCACAACCCCGTCCGCGTCCGGTCGTTGCCGCCAGCCACCTCGCCGCACGGGCCTGTCGGCTGGCCGGACCCGGATCCGGCCTCTTCGTCCTCGGCGCCACCGGACTGCCGCGCGAACGCCGGGCCATCGCACCCAGGCGGTACGCCGGTATCCCGCCCGTGGAGCAGACGAGGAGGTCGCAGACGCAGGTGTCGCGGCCTCGGTCCGCGGGCCGTTCGGACAGGGCGGCGACGTCGATCAGTGACGCCCCGTCCACCACGAGCATGCCGATCCCGCGATGTGTGGCCGCATCCGGGTTCAAGCCGTCCATGCCATGATCGTAATCCCCTTAAGTGACATGTCAATCATTACAGGCGCATCCGAAAGCAGTTGACACGTCATATAAATGCTTCCTAGGGTGTGCCGGGTACGGGCCGTCACCGGCCGCGCCGCCGCCCACGCGCACCGGGCGATTCCCGCGCTCGCACCGGGCGATTGCCGCGCTTTCAGCAGGAGATGAGGACCCGTGGACGTCAACGAAAAGATCATCAGGGACGCCTACCAGGTGGCCGAGGTCCAGGACATCCCCGGCTGGATCGCCTCCTTCACCGAGGACGGCACCTTCACGGACCAGTCGGTCGGCATCACCTACCGCGGCCAGGAGATCGGCGACCCGGTGAAGAACTACGCCCAGGCCTTCCCCGACATGCACCGTGAGCTGTACGACGTCTATGTCCAGGGCGACATCGTCATCGTGGAGCTGTCCCTGAACGGCACTCACCGGGGCCCGCTGAACACGCCGATGGGTGTCATCGCACCCACCGGAAAGGCCATCAAGGTGCCCTGCTGTGACGTGTTCCGGGTGCGCGACGGCAAGATCGAGTCGTTCAACTGCTACCCCTCCGGCACTGTTCTGTTCGGTCAGCTGGGCGTGCTGACCAACCTGGAGGCCGTGCTCGACCAGTGACCCGCCCGGCCTGCGCAGGGCGGGCCCCCGCCCCGCGCACCCGTGCGAAGTCCTCCTCACGCAGCCCGACCTGTGGGCTTCCCCTGGTCCGAGGGATCTTCGCCGGCACCGCACGGCAGTTTCATGGCTGTCCCCCATCACATCAACAAGGAGCACCACCATGGCCGGGAACCCCCGCAACATCGCTCTGGAGCCTGCCGCGCAGGCCTTCGTCGACGCCACGTCCGAGCCGCCCTTCCTCTACCAACTCCCCCCGGCCGAAGGCCGCAAGGCGGTGGACCAGGTCCAGGACGCCGAAATCTTCAAGCCCGAGGTCGACGAGGAGTGGGTCGACGTCCTGGGCGGCCCCACCGGGAGCGTCAAGGCCCGCATCGTGCGTCCCAAGGGCACGACCGGCACGGCCCTGCCCGTCATCCTCTACACACACGGCGCCGGCTGGGTCTTCGGCGACGCCCACACCCATGACCGGCTCGTACGCGACCTCGCCGTCGGTGTCGGCGCCGCCGTGGTCTTCCCCGAGTACGACCGCTCGCCGGAGGTCGGCTACCCCGTCGCCCTGGAGCAGAGCTACGCGGTGGCGCAGTGGGTGACGGCCAACGGCGCCGACCGCGACCTGGACGCACGGCGCCTGGCGGTGGCGGGCGACTCCGTCGGCGGCAACATGGCGATCGCCCTGACGCTGCTGGCCAAGGAGCGCCGCGACGTCCGCTTCGTCAAGCAGGTGCTGTTCTACCCGGTCACCGACGCCGCCTTCGACACCGACTCCTACCACGAGTTCGCCGAGGGCTACTTCCTCGCCCGCGAGGGCATGAAGTGGTTCTGGGACCAGTACACCACCAGCGAGGAGGAGCGCGGCCGGAGCACCGTCTCCCCGCTGCGGGCCGGCCTGGAGGAGCTCAAGGACCTGCCGCCGGCGCTGATCATCACCGCCGAGGCCGACGTGCTGCGCGACGAGGGCGAGGCCTTCGCGGCCAAGCTGCGCCGGGCCGGCGTGGCGGCGACCAACGCCCGCTTCGGCGGCATCGTCCACGACTTCGTCATGGTCAACTCGCTGCACGAGACCGAGGCGGCCAAGCACGCCATCCTGCTCGCGGTCGCCAGCCTCCGGGAAGCCCTGAACACCTCCGCCTGACACCCGGGCGGGCGGTCACCCGCTCACGTGCGTGACCGCCCCCCTCCCTCCGGGCAGCGCGCCCGCACAGCCCCGCACAGCACAGACAAGCCGGCACAGGCAGCGGGCAGAGCACCTTTCTTCGCGCCGGACGCGGGCGTGTGCGCCAGGCGTGGCGGCCTCCCGCCCGCGTCCGCCGGCCCGCAGAGACGGACCAGCACACCGCTTTCCCGCCCCCTTGCAGACGTCCCCTCGCGCCGTCCGTCCCTGTCGGCGCCCCTCCTGGAAGTCGGAGCACATCCATGCGTTCACCAGTTCATTCCGGCCCGGCCGCGGACCAGGCCTCCTTCAACCCGTCCCGGCGCAACCTGCTGCGCACCGCCACCGTCGCCGGCCTGGCAACCGCCGTACCGGCCGTCCTGGGCACGGACCTCGCCTCCGCCACCACCTCCGCCGGTGCCGTCGGCCCGCTGGACCTGCCCGCAGCCACCAGCCGGATCACCCCGCTGAACCTGCGTGTCCCGGAAGCCCTGCTCCAGGATCTGCGTCAGCGGCTCGCGCACGTCCGGCTGCCCGAGCAGGAGACCGTCACCGACAACTCCCAGGGCGTCCAGCTCGCCAAGCTGACCAGCCTGCTGCGGTACTGGCGCACCCAGTACGACTGGCGCCGTTTCGAGCGCCAGATCAACACGCTGGGCCAGTACCGCACGCAGATCGACGGCCTGGGCATCCACTTCCTGCACGTACGCTCCCGGCACACCAACGCCACCCCGCTCATCCTCACCCACGGCTGGCCGGGCTCCTTTGTGGAGTTCGTGAAGGCGATCGGCCCCTTGACCGACCCCACCGCTCACGGCGGCAGCGCGCAGGACGCCTTCCACGTGGTCGTCCCCTCGCTGCCCGGCTTCGGCTTCTCCGACCGGCCGAGCACCACCGGCTGGACCACCGCCCGCATCGCTGCGGCCTGGGCCACCCTGATGGAACGCCTCGGCTACACCCGCTACATCGCCCAGGGCGGCGACTGGGGCGGCGGCGTCACGACCCAGTTGGGCAAGCTGCGCCCCAAGGGCCTGCTGGGCGTCCAGCTGAACTTCCCCGAGTACACCTTCAGCCCGCCGGTCACCGACACCGTCACCGCCGCCGAGCAGACGGCGCTCGCCCAGATACAGACCTTCTCCAGCCAGCTCTCCGGATACTTCCAGGAGCAGTCCACCCGCCCGCAGACCCTCGGCTACGCCCTCGCCGACTCCCCTTCCGGCCAGGCTGCCTGGATCTACGAGAAGCTGCTCGACTGGACCGACAACACCGGCCGGCCCGAGGGTGTCCTCTCCCTCGACGACATGCTGGACAACATCACCCTGTACTGGCTCACCGACACCGCCGCCTCCTCCGCCCGCCTGTACTGGCAGAACTACGGCGCCTCGGACCTGACCAGGCTCGACCTGCCGGTCGGCCTGAGCGTCTTCCCCCACGAACTGGTGCGCAGCCCGAGGATCTGGGCCGAGCGCGCCTACAGCAACCTCGTCTACTTCAACGACCAGATCCCCTACGGCGGCCACTTCGCAGCCTTCGAGCAGCCCCGGCTGTTCGCCCAAGAGGTCAGGAAGTTCGCCCGGCTGGTGAAGTGAGCGCAATCCCCCGCGCACACCCGGGGCATGGGCCGCGGTGAGGGCGGCGACGGCAGGGCTGGACACGCCCGCCGTCGCCGCCCTCACCGGTGAACAAGCCGGTCGGACCGGGCCATGTCGCCGCCGTCCGCAGCGGACACCGGCCGCGCCCGGCCCGATCCGGCCCTGCAGGGCTGGGGCGCGCTGTGCATCCCCGGCCTCGGCGACGCCGAACGGCTCCTGCGCGCCGGCGAGTACGCCGCCGTCGTCATCGAGGTGCTGAACATCTGGCGGCACACCTCTGCGGACATGCCCGTAGGCCACGCACGCCTCCGCCCGGAGTACGGACACCGTCTCCTGCTCGGCCTCGGCGCCAGCGCCGCCGCCCAACGCGCCGGAGGCTCCTACCGTCCCCTGGCCGCGCTCGACACCTACCTCGGCGCCCTGGACCGGCACGCCGAACCCGTCCCCGCCGACGAGCGCCTCGTCGCCGCGATGGGCCCCAGCTCACCGAACTCGCCGGCCGGCGCAGCGCCGGCACCCATCCCGCTTCACCGAGGACGACCTCGCCCACGGCCGGCCGGAGCCGAAACGGCCTGGGACCGAAGCGGAACGGAAAGAGCGGGAGAAAGAACGGGCAGGCAGATACTGGAAGCGTCAACCTTCTCATATGGTGGACGCATGGATGAAGCACCTCACTGGCTGGACCCGGTCGAAAGCCGGGCCTGGCGCGGCATGCTGCGCATGCACGACCTGCTGGTCAACCAGACCGGCCGGACCCTGCAGCGCGACTTCGGCCTGTCGGCGACCGACTACTCGGTACTGGCCGAGCTGACCCGTGCCCCCGCGGACCGATTGCGCATCCAGGACCTCGCGAAGGTGCTCGGGTGGGAGAAGAGCCGGGTCTCACACCACCTCGCGCGCATGACCAGGCGCGGCCTCGTCGGCCGCGAGGAATGCGCCGACGACGGACGCGGCGCGTATGTGCTCGTCACGCAGGCGGGCCGTGAGGCCATCGAGGCCGCCGCGCCACGGCATGTGGAGGACGTCCGCCGTCTCTTCCTCGACCACCTCACCCACGGCCAGACCGCCCTGCTCGCGGAGATCACCGACGCGGTCATCGCGAAGAACGAAACCAGTCAGTGACACGGTGAGGCGCGGCGCTCACATCCGCGTCCGCGCGCACGGCGCCTGCCTCGTCGGCGATTCGGTCCGATCCTCCTGCTGACTTCACTCAAGGGCGACCTGGCGGCGCCGACGGAATACCCGGCTTCGGCTGTCCGCCCGGTCCGTCTGGACGGATGGCTCCACGCCGGAGTGTGCGGGGCCGTTCCGGTCGGGCCCTGCACACTCCGGCGTGTCCGGCTCCTCCTCGAGTGTCATCGTCCCTGCCGTGCGGTGCACGACGCGGACGGCCCTGCGGAGGCGGCCGCCGCGCTGTGTGACTGCGCTGCGGCACTTCCTATGCTGGAGCGCTGGTTGACGGAAAACCATCGGTGATTTGACCTATTTACTTAAGCCGATGCGTAGACCGTCCCCGCCCTTACCGCACGGGGGCCGTGCCTGCCCTCCGCCGCCGGCACCCCGCTGCTCACGGTGCCCAACGACGCAGCCGGTGGTGGACCGCACGAGGGTGTGAGATGACGACCGCACCGGGGTCGGCGGCACGGAGCCGTGTCAGGCCGCCGACCGCTGGCAACTCGGCCACCACGAGAGCGCACTCGCCTCTCCCGCCAGATGAACACCCGCAACTAGTTGACACGTCACCTTCTCGGTTCTATGTTCATTGAAAGCTAAACGAACGCGCCCGGCTGCAGAGGCCGGGCCACCCCGGGAGTTCAGGAGCAGATCATGGGACAGCTCACCGGCAAGACAGCGGTCGTCACCGGCGGCACCAGCGGCATCGGTCTGGCAACCGCCCGCCGCTTCCGCGAGGAAGGCGCCCGCGTCTACATCACCGGCCGCCGCAAGGACACCCTCGACAAGGCCGTCGCCGAGATCGGCGGCGACGTCACCGGCATCCAGGCCGACAGCGCCGACCTCACCAGCCTGGACCGCCTCTACGCCACCATCGCCGACGCCGGCCACCACATCGACGTCCTCTTCGCCAACGCCGGCGGCGGCGAGTTCGCCACCCTGGAGCAGGTCACCGAGGAACACTTCGACACCACCTTCGACACCAACGTCAAAGGCACCCTGTTCACCGTCCAAAAGGCACTGCCCCTGCTGAACGACGGCGCCTCCGTCATCCTCACCGGCTCCACCGCCGCCACCGTCGGCAACGA